>CALRVT010000037.1:0-29337 GCA_943371675.1 Chitinophaga pinensis
TGGTTGGAGGGTGGGGACTAATACACAAAGTAGTTCTTGACTATGCCTCTGTTAAGTTCACCCCACTTTCCTTCCACAAAATTTATACTGATTTTCTGCTATTCCAATTGTCAAAGAACTATTTTTAATCTAAAGGCCTCTGTGTTGAAAAAAAATATCCTTCAATAGAATTATATTCACCTTAATTGAATGGGATAGTTTCTTACCTTTAAAAGCATCCAATTTTTAATATATGCCCAAACCCACCCAAAACAGCAGACGTAAATTTCTGCAAAACACAGCCACGATTTTCGCAGGAATCACCATTGTTCCCAGATATGTATTGGGAAGAGGTTTCATACCACCCAGTGACCAGTTAACCAAAGGCATCATTGGTGTAGGTGGCATGGGCCGAGGCCATATTCCCTATGCAGGTACAAGGGTAGTAGCCATCTGCGATGTAGATAAAAACCATTTGTTGGAAGCAGAAAAAATGATTGGATCTGGCGTTAAAAAATTTCACGACCATAAAGAATTGATCGCCTTGCCCGAAGTGGATATCGTACATATTGCCACCCCGCCTCATTGGCATGGATTGATGGCCATTGATGCAGCAAAAGCAGGCAAAGATATCTGGTGCGAAAAACCCATGACCAGAACCATTGGCGAAGGTAAAAGAGTAGTAGAAGCTGTAAAGCAATACGGGCGCATGTTTCGCCTGAATACCTGGTTCCGTTTCGAGGATAATTTTTATGGGATGAATACTACTGTAAAGCCTATAAAAAAATTAGTAGAGTCTGGCTTATTGGGTTGGCCATTAGCAGTAACGGTTAGTAAAACAACAGGCTTTGATTGGAAATTTTATTGGGTAGGAAAAACCAAACTGGAAGCGCAGGCTGTTCCGGAAAATCTGGATTACGACAGGTGGTTAGGTCCCGCACCTTATAAACCCTATAATACACACAGGGTTCACCAAACATTTAGGGGATATTGGGATTATGATGGGGGTGGACTTGGCGATATGGGTCAACATTATATTGATCCCATTCAATATTTTTTAGGCAAGGATGATACCAGTCCGGTTTTGGTAGAAGTGGATGCGGAGCAACAACACCCAGATGCATGTGGTACCTTCCGAAAAATTACCTATACCTATGAAGACGGTTGTAAAATTATTTTAGATGGAGAGGCCAAAGACCCTGATGCAGCCTATATTGTAGGCCCCAAGGGTAAATTGTATGCCGGCTTTAAATCAGACATTCCTAATCTGAAAGAGAAATTAGCATTAATGCCAGATCCGGCGCCACAGGTAACCGATTTTCTCGAATCTGTAAAATACCGCACAACATTTGCATTGAATGAATCCAATGGTTTCCGTTCCTGTACCATTATCAATATGGGAAAGATTGCCTTACAATTGGGACGATCATTACGCTTTGATCCTGTAAACCAGGTTTTCCTCAACGATGATGAAGCCAACCGAATGATCAATCCTGCCATGCGTGCGCCTTGGAATAGTTAATACCCTAAAATAAAATCATGAAAAAGTTTTCGATATACCTTTTGCTATTTGTTTGCTGCAGCAATGCCATCATTGCGCAAACCAATGAGGTAGCAGCAACCCTTCGTGTTTTTCCGTATCAACAGCCCACAGCAGTTACGGAAGCAGTTCAGCAAATGCATCAATGGGATAAAAATCAATGGAAGCAGTTTTATACAATGTTGGATGATGATTCTCTAAAATTACAACCAACTTATGCTTTGGCTGCTTACACAGATTTTTTTGCAAACAATGTAAAAGAAAAAAAATCCACAGCTACACATTTACTCAATGGACTCTCACAGGTAAATACCTATTATGCACAACAAATCATTATCAAATACCTTGGTCAGTTAGGGGATGATATGGCCGTGAAACCATTGGTCAAGTATTTGTCTAATGAACAACATGCCGCTAATGCCTCACTGGCATTGGCTTCCATTAAGTCGCCCGCAGCTAAAGCAGCTTTATCAAAGGCAGCTGTTTCATCTAAAGAACCCATGAAACAACAGATCCTTTCTGCATTGGAAAATATGGAAAAGCCATTGCCACAAACTAGTACTTCTGAAGTAAAGCCTATAGCCTATAGCAATCCTGTTCAACATTTGCTGGCATTGCAAAATAGAATGGATGCTGCAAAAAATCCGGTGCAGAAAAGAAATATTTTATGGGAGGCTTCTAAGTTAAAGGGAATTGCCCCTTTTATGTTTGTGTCAAAATCGCTGATAGATCCGGAAGTAAAATATGAAGCGGCAAATATTGTTGCTCGTCAAGCGTTAGCAGATAATTCGATCAGTGGTAAATCTGTAAGAGCTGTATTGGAAACTGCAGGGCCATTAATTAGAGGTGTAGACAGTAGTATTCTGGTAAAAAAATTATCAGCACATCTTACTGCAATGCCATTCGATAATGGATATCTTAATTTATTTAACGGCAAGGACCTCAGTGGCTGGAAAGCATTGGTGGGTAACCCCATTAGTAGGTCTAAAATGACAGCTGAAGAATTAGCCGCAGCACAAAAGCTTGCAAACGAAAAAACAAAGAACGACTGGATTGTAAAAGACGGATTACTCATATTTACAGGTCATGGCGATAACCTGGCTACCGATGAAATGTATGGTGATATGGAGATGTTTGTTGACTGGAAGATCACCGAAAAAGGAGATGCAGGTATTTACTTGAGAGGAACACCGCAGGTACAAATATGGGACACCAGCAGAAGGGAAGTAGGTGCACAAGTGGGCTCTGGTGGATTGTATAATAATCAAACTAATCCCAGCAAACCCTTGGTGGTAGCAGATAATGCGATAGGTGAGTGGAATACTTTTCATATTATTATGAAAGGAGAGAAGGTTACGGTATACCTCAACGGTATTTTAGTTACGGATAATGTAACACTTGAAAATTATTGGGATCGCAAGCAACCCATCTTTCCCAAAGAGCAGATTGAATTGCAAGCGCACGGTACCTATGTAGCTTACAGAAATATTTATTTAAAAAAAATGGATAAGCCCATTGCTTATCAATTAAGTCAAGAAGAACAGCAAGCTGGATACACACTACTTTTTGATGGAACAAATATGGATCAATGGGTTGGCAATAAAGCCGGTTATTTATTAGAGGAAGGTGCTATTGTAGTGCATCCCGAATTGAGTGCTGGAAATTTGTATACCAAAAATGAGTACGCTGATTTTACATACCGTTTCGAATTCCAATTAACACCCGGTTCCAATAATGGCATTGGCATTCGAACACCCAAGGAAGGCGATGCCGCTTATGTTGGAATGGAAATACAGGTATTGGATAATGAAGCGGATAAGTATAAAAATTTACAGCCCTATCAATACCATGGATCTGTGTATGGTGTGATACCTGCCAAAAGAGGATTCCTCAAACCTATTGGAGAATGGAACAAAGAAGAAATAGACATCAAAGGAAATAAAATTAAAGTGACACTGAATGGTGAAGTTATTGTAGAAGGTGATATAGCAGAAGCTTCTAAAAACGGCACCATGGATCATAAAGAACATCCCGGTTTAAAAAACACCAGTGGACATATTGGTTTTTTAGGACATGGTGATGTGGTTAGGTTTCGGAATATCCGAATTAAGAAATGGTAAGAATTAATTTAATCTTTCTATTTTTTATGTAGAATAATTCAAGTTTACGGATTCACTTTAAAGGGATGCTGATATTTCCTGTATTATGTTCCTTGCCTAATTTCGAAATATTCACTCCCTGAGGCGTTGGTTTTGAAAAGGCAGCGAATAAAACTGCTGGCTCACCTTTTTCATCCAGATAAATAAAGGGCCTTTCTAATCTGGCCAATTCAATTTTTCTTCCATCCTTCCATAAAATCTCACGTGGTGTAACCATAGAATGGGTAGCTGGTTTCCATTTTATACCATCAACAGAACTTATTAAAGCAACAGAGCCAAATTGATTATTTAATTTATTACTATTTGAGAAATTTTTAACTACAGCATAAAATATTTTTCTGTTTTTATCATACCACATACAGGCATCCTCCGCAGCATAATCACTTTCTGTAAATACAGGACTTATCACAGCGAAAGGTCCTGTTGGCTTGTCCGCTTTCGCCATCCACATGGTCATATGTCCCAATGGCGAAATCCGGGATTTGAACATCATATAAAATTTATTGTCAGGCCCTTTGGTAACGGTAGGGTTATTGGTAATTTCAAGGCGTGCAACACCATCAGGTTCCATAATGAATTTTTCCGGAAATTGAAAATTGCCGGTAACAAAGTCTTCTATTTTATCTGCAATGATAACACCAATTTTTTGTGTGCAATTGTATTGAAACCAACGCAGATTTTGTCTGGTTACTGTTTTGTTCACAACATAATTGGAATCGAATGCATTGGATATAAAGTATAAATAATATTTCCCGTCAAATTTTGTGATCATTGGGTTGTGCATAAAAAACCTTTTCCAATCACCTTCTTTTCTACTTCCTTTCAATACAACATTTACATGTTTGTAAGGCCCGGTAATTTTATCCGAAACGGCATGTGCTATTTCAGAATATTTCTGCCAGCCTGAAAACCCGTTGAAAATATAGTTCATGCTATCGTCATCTAGTTTTTTATCTGCATGTGGCCATCTGGAATAAAATAAATGATATTTGCCATCTTCCCCTTTAACGGCACTGCCACACCAGGTATAAAAACTATCTAGTAAAAACATATTGGTTGAATCAACAGGCTTGATCTTAACACTGAGGTCAAGGTCATCCTGCGAATAAGAAATATTTAAAAAGAATAGTCCTGAAAGCACTAAACATTTTATTAGTGAGATTACATTAAAATTAATTTGCAAGAGATTCATATAGACAATTTATCAATTATTCCCCAAAAACGCGTAAAAGTAAAAGATGTGATATTGGGATGAACAATAAGAAATGTGTACATTGGTGATGGCACTGAATTTATGTAAGGCTAACTTTTAATATTACCTGTATGAAAATATTTAAAAGGGTAGGTGGAAATTTTTTCCTACTTATAATATTTGCTTTTTTATTAGGTGGAAACAAGCCCATTGATCAGTTAAATAATAAGCAAGGGCAACCCAATGTGATCATCATTTTTATGGATGATATGGGCTATGGAGATCCGGAAGTATATGGCGGCGGTCCCTACCATACGCCCAACATGAATAAAATGGCCGCTGAAGGTATGCGGTTCACAAACTTTTATGCTGCACAAGCAGTATGTAGTGCTTCAAGAACGGGATTGCTTACCGGCTGTTATCCAACTAGGGTAGGTATCAGCGGTGCATTAAATCATCAAAGCAAAATGGCTTTAAACCCTGAGGAAGAAACAATTGCCGAATTGTTACACGCTAAAGGCTATCGCACTGCTATTATAGGCAAATGGCATCTTGGTAGTAAAGTGCCTTATATGCCCTTACAGCAAGGATTTGACGAGTATTTTGGTTTGCCTTATTCTAATGATATGTGGCCAGTTTATTATGATGGCAAGCCTTATACCGATACCACTAATTTCCGCTCTACTTATCCACCCCTGCCCTTGTATGAAGGGAATACTGTAGTGAAAAGAATAAATACTTTGGAAGATCAGGCTACCCTAACCACTGCCTATACAGAACGTGCCAAAAAATTTATCAAAGAAAATAAAGCCAAACCTTTCTTTCTCTATCTCGCACATTCCATGGTACATGTGCCTTTGGCGGTGTCTGATAAATTTAAAGGTAAAAGCGGTGCAGGATTATTTGGCGATGTAATGGAAGAAGTTGATTGGTCATTGGGAGAAGTAATGAAATCATTAAAAGAAAACGGTATTGCAGAAAATACATTGGTGATTTTTACCAGCGACAATGGCCCCTGGTTAACCTTCGGCAATCATGCAGGAAGTTCTAGTGGTTTACGTGAGGGTAAGGGAACGCATTGGGATGGAGGATTGAAAGTGCCTTGTATGGTAAAATGGCCCGGTAAAACGCCTGCCGGTACTATTTGTTATAACCTTACTACAACGTTGGATTTATTACCAACAATTGTAGACATCTGTAAAGCAAAAATGCCTTTGCAAAAAATTGATGGTGTAAATATAAAGGAACTTTTCTTAGCAAAAAGAGATATAAACCCACGCAAAGATTTTGTTTACTATTACGATAGAAACAACCTGAAAGCTATAAGGGATAGCAGATGGAAGTTGGTTTTCCCATCCAGATCGCAAACATATAATTCACCTGCAACTATTGGTATTGAAGGATTTCCCGGCAAATATGCAACAGATACTGTACATCTTGCATTGTATGATTTGTCAGTAGATCCGGGAGAAGATAGAGATGTAAAAAATACATATCCGGAAGTTGTAAAAGCACTCAGCTCAAGAGCAGATAAATACCGAAAAGAAATTGGGGATGGATTGACTAATCAGGTAGGCAATGAAGTAAGGCCGGCTGCTAAATTGCAATGATGGGGAATCAATTTCAACCGATTGCAAAAAATAATTTTGATTTAGATATCAGCTTTTATCTATTTTTAAGTCACAACTGACTTGCTTTGGTGAAAGAGTATGCCATATTAGATGATACTTTACTATTACAACTTATCTCGCAAGGGGATAGTATGGCATTTACAGAAATATATAATCGTCATAAAGACAAATTGTATGGTTTCTCTTTACAATTAAGTGGCTCGCACGAGAAAGCCGCAGATTTGGTGCATGATGTCTTCTTTAAAATATGGGATCAAAGAGAAAGTTTAGCAGGTAAAGAAGTTTTTGCTGGTTATTTATATACGATGTTGCGTAATTTTTGTTTAGATCATTTCAGAAATTTTGTAAGAGAAACACGAATTAAAAATGAGATTTCTTTAGAAATTTCTGATAATGGTCTGACTACTGACTTGGACTTGGATTATAAGGAATTAAAAACGAAAGTAGCTTTGGCTATCAATCATTTGCCGCCCAGGCAAAAGGAAATTTATATATTACATAGGGAAGAGTGTTTGAAATACAATGAAATTGCACAAAGGTTGAATCTATCCGTTTCAACAGTAGAGAACCATTTCAGCCGGGCTCTCACTAGTATTCGAATGTTTCTTAATAGAGAGTATATGAGTACTCTGCTCTACTTTTTTCTGATTTTATTGAATTAATCCATTTATTTTTTTTTTAGCTGGGTACTTCTGTTTTCTCAAACGTTATATAAGAAGGGAATACCTTTTCGCCTACCCTTATCACGAGGTAGGTAAATGGTCTTTACCTTTTTAATTTTCTAAAACGATTGCTGATGCCTATAGAGAGGGTTACCTATCTGTTGAAAAAGAAGTTTGATAAATCTGCTTCTGAAGCCGAACTGAAAGAGTTGGCAGATCTGCTAAACAATCTAACTGACAAGGATATAAATGATTCTGTTCAGCCACTTTGGGATGATTATAAATCCACTATTTCACTTCCTACTGAAACGTCAGACATTATACTTAGCAAAATTCTAAGTTCTCATAATGAGATAATCCCCACAATTCCTCCAAAAAGTTCAATAAAATTATGGTATAGATATGCTGCAGCTGCAGCAATCCTATTTGTATTTGCAAGTACCGCCTACCTATTTTTAAATGACGAAGCCCCAAAAACACAAAAAGCCATCACTTATAAAGGAGATGTGGCACCAGGAAAAGACGGTGCAAAACTAACTTTATCTGATGGAAGAATTATTTTGATTGATAGCATAAAAGATGGGTTGGTTGCTATAGACCAAAAAGTTAAGATCTATAAAGAAGCTGGTAAAATTGTTTATAAAGGGAATACCGATGAAAATATCTTTAATATAATTACTACTGAAAGGGGCAGGCAATGGTCTGCAATTCTTCCTGATGGTACAATGGCCTGGTTAAATGCTTCATCCAGTTTGCGATATCCCTTACAATTTTCCTCCACTGAGCGTATTGTTGAAATGACTGGAGAAGCTGCTTTTAATGTAGTTCATGATGATACAAAACCATTTCGTGTGAAAGTAGGGAATTCCATCATTGAAGATATTGGTACGGAATTCAATATTAAAGCATACAACGATGAGTCAACTATCAAAACATCCATGATTGAAGGATCTGCAAGGATTATTACGCCCAATAACAGCCATCTATTAATTGCTGGTCAGGCATCTTTCATCAATAACCAGAACCACGAAAGTACTATTGGAAAAGCAGATATTGATGAGGCTACTGCTTGGCGTAAAGGGTTATTCAGTTTTAAAGACGCCAATATACAAACGGTAATGAAAGATATCGCACGCTGGTATAATGTAGAAGTTAAATATGAAGGGATAGTTTCTGATATGCCTGATTTTACAGGAAAAATGGGAAGGAATTTAACACTAGCGCAGACATTTAAAATACTATCTGTTATGCGCGTACATTTTCGCATTGAAGAGGATAAAAGAGTTGTCATTATGCCCTAAATAAAAAAACCGGCAGTGCGCTAACACTACCGGCGAAATTGTAAGGGGTCATTCATAATCAAAACTGTAGAGATCAATTATTTGTTCACCCAAACATTGTAAAAGTATGAAAATTCCACTTCGCAAGGGTGCCTTATTAGGGAACCCTGGCCAAATCTTGCTAGCTATGAAACTAACGATTGCCTTACTTTTTCTGGCACTGTTACAGGTAAATGCTACGGGATATTCCCAAAACGTTACTTTTTCAGCACAGAGTGCCAACCTAGAAAAAATGTTTACAGCTATTGAAAAGCAAACGCCTTATGTTTTCGTGTACCGGAACCAAGATATTGCCAAGGCTAAGCGTGTCAATATTAAACTGAACAATGTGCCATTAGATGTTGCTTTGGTTGAAGTATTTAAAGATCAGCCATTTCAATATGTAATCATCGAAAAAACAATAGTGGTTAGCATTAAGCCGAAAATATTAAATGCACCCATTTCTGTTGCGGAAGCTCCCATAAATCCTATTATACTTAACGATTTAAAAGGTGTTATCAAAGATGAATCGGGTAATCCCCTTAATGGAGCATCTGTAAAAGTAAAAGGGACCAACATAGGTACCAGCACCAATGATGCTGGTAATTTTTCATTGTCTGTAACAGATACAAAGGGCATACTTGAGATTTCATTCGTAGGTTTTGTAAATGCAGAAATCCCATTTTCTGATAATAGCCCCCTCCAAATAGTACTCAAATCAAATACTTCTCAATTGGATGATATTGTTGTTATAGGTTATGGTACACAGAAAAAAAGCGATGTGATTAGTTCTGTTGCTACCATCAAGCCTGAAAAAGCAACCAGAAATGCCACATTAGATGTAGGAGAAATGTTGCGCGGTAAAGCTGCAGGTGTTTTTGTTACAACCAATGATGCTGGCCCCGGCGGTTCATCCAGTATACTGATCAGGGGAAGAAGCTCCATTTCTGCAAGTAATAGTCCCATAGTAATCGCAGACGGTGTGAGAATTGGAGCTATCAATGACCTCAACCCAAATGATATCGCTTCCATTGAAATTTTAAAAGATGCATCGGCACAGGCAATTTATGGTGCAAGGGCATCTAATGGCGTGATATTGATCACCACAAAAAGAGGAAAATCTGGTAAGCTGTCTGTTGACTACAACGGTTATTATGGAACCCAAACAGCCAAAAGAAATTTTGATGTTTATACAGGTGCTGAATTTGCGCAATTGAAGAGAGAGGCTGATAGAGCAGTTAATAAAAATATTATGCGTACCGATGCACTTATTTTCAGTGCGGATGAATTAGCTGCCATCGCTTCAAACCGGAATATTGACTGGTCAGCTGAAGTAATGCAACCTGCCAATATTCAAAACCATGACCTGAGCTTTTCTGCAGGTTCAGAAAAAACAAGATTATATGTAGGAACCAATTACCAGAATATGACAGGTATTGTTCCTACTACCAATATTCATAAAGGAACGTTGCGAGTAAACCTCGACCAGGTATTGACTAGTTGGTTGAAAGCCGGGTTAAACACTTCTTTTCAGTCTTCTACTGCAAGTGATCCCGATGTTGCCGGAATTGTTCGTCAGGTAGTTACGGCCTCTCCCTTAGGAAATATATACAATTCAAATGGATCATACAATGTAAGACCAGGCGGTAACCAGGAAAGTTTTAATCCATTATTGAACTTGCAGGAAACACAAAATAAGGTTACCAACAGGAATGACATTCTAAATATATTTCTGGATATCAGTCCGGTGAAAGGGTTAAACAACCGTATTAATGCAAGCCGTAGATCATGGAATTTTAAAGAGATGAATTACAACACAAAAAATTCAGAAAGTGGCGTTGCGAATGGTTTTGCTAATGGGTTTATTTATTACCAAGAAAATGTTGAATGGCAGATTGAGAATATCATCACCTACAAAACATCCATACAAAATCATAACCTAAATTTTACGGCAGTAGCCAGTGCTACAGAGCAGAACTATTATAATTTCAGAAACGCAGCTTCGAAAATACCCAATGATATCCTGGGTATTTATGGACTACAAGCGGCCTTGATCAATGTGCCAACAATTAGTGGAAATCAACGTAGGCTTGTATCGGGAGTAGGTAGGGTTCAATATGATTATTTGTCAAAGTATTATGTTACAGTAAGTGCAAGAGCAGACGGATCTTCTGTATTTGGTTCAGAAAATAAATGGGGCTATTTCCCTGCTGTTGCATTTGGATGGAACTTACACAAGGAGAATTTTTTCGCTGATTTCAAAAAGTTAACAAATCTTAAATTAAGGGCTAGCTATGGTAGTGTTGGTAATGAAGCTATCGGTCCTTATGGAAGCCTTAGTTTGGCAGATCAGAGAGATTATCTGTATGGTGTAGACAGGATTTCCGGGTATACGCCTGGTAGTGCTTTGGCAAATCCCAAACTTAAATGGGAAACTTCTACTACACTGAATTTGGCTCTTGATTTTGGGTTATTTAATAACAGACTTACCGGTACAGTTGAATTTTATGACAAACGTACCACCAACTTACTTGTAAATCGCCAATTGAATGCTTCAATAGGTTATTCCTCACAGCCAGACAATATTGGTGAAGTACAGAACAAAGGAATTGAAGTACAATTAGATGGTACGCCAGTTATTACAAAAGACCTGACTATCAAAACCGGCATACTTTTTTCCATGAACAAAAATTCCATCATTAGTTTATATGGTGATTTGAATGGTGATGGTGTGCAGGATGATGATGTCGCCAATAACTGGTTTATTGGACAGCCTATTGAAATTTACAGACAACCTAATTACATAGGTGTTTGGCAGGGACTTGAAGTATATCCAGGTTCTACTTTTAATACGGCAAAAGGAATTTGGGAAAAAGGTGGCGTTCAGGCACCTGTAGCTACAGATCCCAAAACGAACCTGCCTTTAATTGATCCATTTACTGGAAAAGCGCCTATACCTGGCACTTGTAAAATTGAAGACAAAAACGGAGATGGAAAAATTAATGCAGAGGACAATTATATCACTTCAAGATATCCTAAATGGATGGGCTCTTTTAATGTTAGTGCTAATTATAAGAATTTTGATTTCTCAATGGATATCTACACTGTTCAAGGTATCACTAGAAATAACCAGTTTCTCTGGGATTATACAGCTGGGGGTGACTTGAGAGGCAACAGGAACGGAATCAAAGTTGATTACTGGACACCTGAAAATCCGGCAAGTGTATTTCCTCAGCCTAATGCAGGAACTTCTCCTCCAGGTATGACGAATCTTGGATTACAGGATGCTTCTTTTTGGAGATTGCAGAATGTGACTATTGGATATTCATTACCTACGAAATTTTTGTCGAAAATGAAATTTTCATCACTGAGAGTATATGTAACTGGTCAAAACTTGATTACAAAAACTGATTATAAAGCGTATAGTCCCGAACAAGATTTGTATGCTTATCCTATGACAAGGAATTTCATTTTTGGATTAAAACTTGGACTTTAATTAAGTAACCGAGTGGATATTAATTTTCAAACTCCAGTGATGTGATGCTGGTAAAAAAAATAACATGAAAAATATACATAAGATTTTAGCACTACTATTTGGAATAATACTCCTGAGCACTTCTTGTAAGAAATGGCTCACAGAAGATAATTTTACCAAAATTGGTTCTGATGTTATATATAAAGATGAGGCTGGATTGAATGTAGGCCTGGGTGGTCTTTATAACCTGCAACGTGCATATGAAAGGCTGAGTGATGCAAACGGATTAACACAAAATAATTTATGGGTTTATTGTGCCGATGACTTGGGAAGTACAAGAACTTTTAACGACGCACAGATATATAAATCTGGCATGACACCTACCGGATTTCCTAGGGGTAAATGGAGTTCAGGTTATCAATTGATTGATAGAGCCAGTGCCTTAATTTCTGCTGCTCCAACTGTTAGCTTCTCTTCTGCCACAAATAAGGCAAAACTGATTGCTGAAGCAAAAGTAATTAGAGCCATGACATATTTTAAGCTTTGGCAGTTATTTGATAATATTCTCATTGATACTATCCCTACAGATGTTTCTAATGCATTTGATCCTGTTGTGTATAAGCCTGCAACCAAACAAGAAGTATTAACGCTCATAAATTCAGATCTTGATTATGCAATTGCAAACCTGCCTTATTCTGCAAAACCTGGTCAGGTAAATCAGGGTCTTGCCCGTCATTTCAGAGCACAGGTAGCTTCTTGGCAGGCTGATTGGGCTACAATGGCTGCACAATGCGAAGCAATCATAACTGGAGGAGGTTATAGTTTACAAGCAATAGATAAGGTATTTGCGCAAGAACTAAATCATAAAGAAGCCATATATGCCTATCAATACGATGAGATTTTAGGTGGGTCAGATGTTCTGGCAGGAGGTAGCCAGCATATCCTTAGTGCCGTTTTTACAGCACGTTATTATGAAATGCCCGGTGGTCATATGATTGAGGACAACAACTGGGGAGGAAATAGTTTCGCTTGGACAACACCTAATAATTATTTAAAATCGCTGTACAGTCCAAATCCAGTAACTGGCATTTCAACTGATAAGCGTTTCTCCAATTACTATTATCCCGATACTGTTATTGGAAACAAACCCGGTTCGCCGTATTATGGTTTGAAATTACCTAAATCGGCTTATCCGGATAATTACAGACAATACCATTGGAGCATTATGAAATATCGCGATTTTAGTAAACCAGATGGTAGGGCTGGAAGCTTTAAAGATGTAATTGCTTACCGTTACGCTGAAACACTTTTAATGGCAGCAGAAGCCAACTGGCGACTAACCAATAATGCAGCAGATCCTAAAGCATTAGCATATATAAATATGGTTCGTGCAAGAGCGGGTGTTCCAAACCTTACAACCATCGACCAGAAAACTATTCTGGAAGAATCAGCCAGAGAGCTCGCATTCGAAGGAGGCAGATGGTTCTTGCTTAAAAGGATGGGCGTTTTATTTTCACAGGTAAATTCATATCATACTTTTGGCAGTGCAAAAACAAATGAAGCGGTATTCCCAATGCAGGCACATATGGTTAGATGGCCAATTCCGCAGGATCAGATTGATTTGATGGCACCGAATTTTCCTCAGAATCCGGGGTATTAATAGTATTTGTCGTTCTTTGAGTTGATGACTTTTCATCAACTCAAAGAATTGATTGTTTCTATAGAAGTTGCCATTTGTATCGTATGATGGGTAATGTTTAATACATTACCTGTTATAGTATTTCTATCAAGCAGTACTTTATCGACAATTTTAAAATCTATCTTTTTTCATGAAAAAACGTAAAATAAATCTGATTGCGAACATTTCTGCAACTGTTATTATAGGTTTTACTAGTGTGTCTGCTCAATATAATGCGCCGATTTCTAATCTTCCTGCTTTTGCACAGGTAAAAGCTCGTTCAAATTCTAACAGCAATAACTGGACAACACATATAGCCAAAACAGTAGATAAACTTCCGGGATTTAATTTCACCAATGATCCTTTACTAGATGATTATGGAGGATGGAAAATAAATAAATCTACTGCCACTGGTTTTTTCAGAGTAGAAAAAAAAGGTGACCGCTGGTGGATAGTTGATCCGGAAGGAAATCCATTTATACATAAAGGTGTAGCTGTTTTTCGTGCCGGGAAGTCGGCAGCGCAAAAAAATGCACTCAATGAAAAATACGGATCTTCTGAAAATTGGATCAAACAAGAAACAAAATTCCTTAAAGACAATGGATTTAATGGAACAGGTGCATGGTCTAATGTGGATCTGATCCGAGAGGAAAAATCATCCCTTGTTTACACGATCATAGTTAATCCAATGGGTAGCTATAAATCAGATCATATAAAAAAATTCGGAGGAAAATACGAGTTAGCAGGCTGGCAGGGATTCAGGTATGATTTAGCAATGGTATTTGATCCCGAATTTGATACTTATATAGAAAGTGCCATTGCAAGCATCGCAAAATATGCATCAGATAAAAATCTTTTAGGCTATTTTACAGATAATGAACTTCCATGGAAAAATGACGCACTAGACAGGCATTTGAAATACTTATCTAAAAATGAAGCTGGCTACATCGCAGCAAAAAAATGGTTCGACCTTCGTAAAGGGAAAGATGCTTCACTAGAAGATGTTAATGAGCAAGACAGACTTGCCTTCACCGGTTTTTATTTTGAAACATACCTCAAAAAAGTTGCATCTGCTGTTCGAAAATACGACCCCAATCATCTCTATCTGGGTTGCAGGTTTAACCAGGAATCAGAAGAGTTAAAAAACCCGGAAATTTTCAAGGTAGCAGGGAAATATATGGACATCGTTTCAATTAATCATTATCGTAAATGGCAACCAGATTCAACTATTATGAAAAATTGGGTGAATTGGTCTGGACGCCCTTTTATCATTACTGAATGGTACACCAAAGGAGAAGATTCTGGTCTGCCTAATAGAACAGGTGCTGGTTGGAATGTGCCAACACAAGAAGATCGAGGCTTGTTTTATCAAAACTTTACAATCGAACTATTAAAGAGTAAATCCTGTGTGGGATGGCATTGGTTTACTTACCAGGATAATGATCCGCAAGATCTTACTACAGATGCTTCTAACAGAGATTCAAATAAAGGAATCGTCAATAGTGCATTTATACCCTATGCCCCATTGCTGAATAATATGAAAATGCTGAATACGCATGTTTATGAATTAATAAAGTATCTGGATAAGAACTAAATCAATTCTCATTTGTAACCAAAAAAATCAACAATGATCAGGAAAAGTTTTATTCATTTTTGTTGCTTGTTTTTATTTACTACAATTTCATTCCAATTATTTGCACAAATGCCCTATGCAAAACTGGGTATGTTTGATCAGTTTCTAGATATTGGATCATCCAAAATACCCGGGTCTGTTAGTTACCAGGAACCTTCACAATCCTATCTTCTATCAGGTGCTGGATCCAACATCTGGTTTGGAAGAGATACATTTTCATTTTTGAGTAAAAGGATGCAAGGAGATTTTATTTTGCAAACTAGGGTAAGGTTGATTGGACAAGGTCATGAATTACACCGCAAAGCAGGAATCATGATCAGAAGTTCTGCTGCTACCAATTCGCCTGTTATAAGCTGTACCGTTCATGGTGATGGATTAACTTCCTTTCAATACCGAACAACTGCTGGTGCTAATATGAAGGAGATCAAACTCAAAATTTCAGCACCAGATATGATTCAACTCGAAAAGAAGGGTAGTACCTATACAATGTCGGTGGCCCATTTTGGTGACCCATATCAAGTTTTACAACTAGATAGCATTGAATTAGGACAAGACCTCTTAGCAGGATTATTTATCTGTTCACATACCAATAAATTTTCGGAAGAAGCTGAATTTTCCAATACAAGAATATTTGCAACAGCCCCCGATAGTTTAATTCAATACAGAACATATCTTGGAAGCTTGCTCGAAACTATGGATATAGCCACCGGGCAACGCGAAATTTTGTCAGCTGCAGTGGGATCGATTCAAGCACCTAACTGGACACCTGATGGCAAAACCCTTATATATAATGCTTCTGGAAAATTATACAATTTTGATCTTGCATCCAGATCGGCAACGATTTTGAATACTGATTTCGCTATAAAAAACAATAATGATCATGTACTTTCTTTTGATGGTACCCAAATAGGGATTAGCCATCATCCATCAGAAACGAAGGGGCAGTCTGTTGTATATACAGTTCCAATTACTGGTGGAGTTCCAAAACAAATCACGGCAAACAGCCCTTCCTATTTTCATGGCTGGTCGCCTGATAACCAGTTTTTATTATATACAGGCCAGCGCAATGGCGACTTTGACATTTATAAAATCTCTAAAGATGGTGGAACAGAAACCAGACTTACTTCAGCCAAGGGGCTAGATGATGGTTCCGAATATTCCCCCGACGGGCAATACATTTATTTCTGCTCTGCAAGAACAGGTAAAATGCAGGTATGGCGGATGGATACTGATGGTAAGAATCAAACACAACTTACTTTTGATGAATACAATAACTGGTTTCCACATGTTTCGCCAGATAATAAATGGTTGGTATTTATTTCTTTCCCTAAAGAATTACCCGCCGATCAACATCCGTTTTACCAACGTATTTATTTACGACTGATGCCAGTTTCTGGTGGAGAGCCAAAAGTAATCAGCTACTTATATGGCGGACAGGGAACGATGAATGTTCCTAGCTGGTCGCCTGATAGTAAAAAAATAGCATTTGTTAGTAATGGAAACTTTTAACAAAAAATGAAAATGAAAAAAGTAAAGTCTCATCAACTAAGTAAACTAACTGCCCGTTTTCTAATCCTTTTTGCATTGATAAATATGGCTTGGATCGGGGAGAATGTTTATGCACAAACAGTCAAAAAAAAGAACCCTATCAAAACACCTATTACCCTTGCTTTAAATGCCTACTCATTTAATGATATTTTACTGGCAAAAGACAAGAGAGATAACCAAACACTTTTCAGTATGTTTAATTTATTGGATTGGTGTGCAAGTCAAAAAATAGAAGCCGTTGACCTAACTGGCTATTATTTCCCAGGTTATCCACAGGTGCCTTCAGATGAATTTATCGAAAAGCTTAAAAGCAAAGCAAAGCAGTTAAAGATCACGATTAGTGGTACTGGAATCCGTAACAATTTTGCTTCTCCCGATCCAGTTGTAAGGGCCGCTGATATTGCCTTAGCAAAAAAATGGATCATTGTGGCTTCGAAATTGGGGGCTCCTGTGGTTCGTTTGTTTGCAGGTGAAATTCCAAAAGGATATGAAAATAGATGGGATGAAGTTGCAGCATGGATGATCGAATGTTATAAAGAATGTGCAGATTTCGCTGCAACATATCATGTAAAAATTGGCATACAGAACCACGGCGATATGTTACAAACAGCTGAGCAATGTTTGAAAATATTAAAAGCTGTGAACTCTCCTTGGGCCGGTTTAATTGTAGATACTGGCAATTTTAAAACCGCAGACCCTTATAATGATATTGAAATAGTTGCTCCTTATGCTGTTAACTGGCAAGTAAAGGAAAGTGCTTTTGGAATCGGTAACCCATTACCTACCGACTTTAAAAGACTCATGAAAATTTTTAAAAAACAAAATGTAAAAGGATATATACCTGTAGAAACAATATTGGTCAGGGGAATTCCTTATGATCCTTTTGCTTTAGTGCCTCAGATATTACAAGAACTACAGAAGGCAAAGGAATCTGTTTATTCGAAATAAAAATTTAGCTATACCCTTATACAGTATATTATGAAATTCCGTGAATCATTCATTTTTTTAATAGCAGTTTTTCTTTTTGCATGTTCTAAAAGTAATCCTACTACCTCACCAATTACACCTGTAACTCCGCCTGTATCATTGATTGATACATCTATGTACAAAATGATGCCTTTTCCTGTAGGAGCATCATTGAATGTAAGCCTGATGCAGAATAATACAAAGTATTCAGGTGTAGTAACCAAAGAATACAATAGTATCACTGCCGAAAATGCAATGAAATTTAAAGCATTACATCCAACTGAAACTTCCTATTCATGGACAGATGCCGATTATCTGATTTCATATGCACAAACCAATAGCAAACGTGTTCATGGACATACATTGGTTTGGTACACATCACTTCCTACATGGGTAACGAGTTTTGTAGGAGATTCCGCCGCTTGGGAGAATTTACTAAAAACACATATACAAACAGTGGTTACTCATTTTAAGGGGAAAGTGACATCATGGGATGTGGTAAATGAAGACTTCGAAGACACTGGAATTCCTAGAAACAGTATCTGGCGACAAAAACTTGGGAATGATTATGTAGCACGTTGTTTCCAATATGCTAATCAGGCAGACCCTGATGCACTTTTATTCTATAATGATTATGGCAACGAATACAGTGCTGCTAAACGAACGGCGATTACAAATATGATTAATGGTTTAAAAGCAAGAGGCATACCTATTCATGGAATTGGGATGCAGTTTCATATGACCTATACCCAAACGGATGCCAATATCAGTGCAGCCATTACTGCGGCGGCTTCCACAGGGTTGAAAGTGCATATTTCAGAACTGGATATAAGATTGAATACAGGCGCTGTTCCCGGATTTACTTTTACTTCATCTCTTGCTGATCAACAGGCAGCGAGGTATAAATATGTGGTGAAAACATATAAGGCTATTCCTGCAACGCAGCAATTTGGCATTACTACCTGGAATGTTGGTGATGGTGATTCGTGGATTCCAAGCTGGCAAAATGCACCCGATTTTCCTTTACCTTTCAATACAAGATATTTACGCAAACCTGCCTATGCCGCAATCATAGAAGGTGCTAAGTAGTAAAGGAAATGAAAGTTTATTTGTAAAAAAATGTTCAATATTGGTACATGCTGAAAATAAATACCTCATATTATTTTCTACTACTGGTCTTTTTGGGATGTATTTTAACAAGTAAGAATGCTATTTCCCAATCAAGGCAAACGATTAATGCGCTAGAACTTCGGCTCGACGCTATTATAGCTAAAATGAGCATGCAGGAAAAGATCGAACAATTATATTATCAAACAGATGGCAATATACGTTTAGGAATACCGCAGTTTAAAGGTAGTGACGGTCCACATGGAATTGGCAATAAGGCAAAAGGCTTTTCATCTTTTCCTGTAACTATCGGAATGGCTGCTACTTGGGACCCTGATTTGATCACAAGAGTTGGAAGAGCCATCTCCGAAGAACAAGCTGCTCGTGGGCGTGACCGTATAGCAGGTCCAACACTCGACTTGTTGATTGACCCTCGGATAGGTCGTGCACCAGAAACAATAGGAGAAGATCCTTTTTTGGGTGGACGAATTTCTGCTGCATTCGTACTTGGTCAAAATACCACTTCTGTATTTGGCACCATAAAACATTATAATTTAAATACCTATGAAATAAATAGACGGACAAACAATTATTTGGTTGATAAGAGAAGCCTGGTTGAGTTCTGGGGCTTGCATTGGAAAAGAACTATTCAGTTTGGTGGTGCTCTTTCTGTTATGTGTGCCTATAACTGGGTGAATGGTGATAAATGCGCAGAAAATAAATACTTGATCAAAGACTTATTGCGTGATCACTGGGGGTTTAATTATTATACAATGAGTGATTGGGGCGGATTTAGTAAAACTGAAAAAGCACTACAGGCTGAACTTGATTTTTGTGAAGGAAACGACCTGTATATCAAAGAACTTCCCATAGCAGTTAAAAATGCAGCATTCGATACTGCACTTATAAACAGAGCTACTAAAAATGTTTTACGAACTAAAATAGTAACAGGTATGATAGATGGTGTTCCTTTTACACCGGAAAGCAAAATAGATAGCAAAGAACATCGCGAACTAGTGTATGAAAGCGGATTAAAAGGTCTTGTTTTATTAAAAAATGAGTCATCAATATTGCCATTGCAAAAAAGCAAACTTAGCTCTATAGCTCTCATTGGACCCAATGCTGCTGTTTTACCCTTAGATGGTAATAGCAGTTCAAAGGTTTCGCCTTCTTACCGGATTACGGTAGAGACTGCTATAAAAAAAATGATAGGTGAGGAAAAGGTATTTTATTCAAAAGGGTGTAACATTAGTGATAACGACAAATCACAATTCGCTGCTGCTATAGAAACAGCCAAAAAATCTGAGTATGTAATATTTGTAGGTGGATTGGATAGTACGGTAGAAGGAGAAGGATATTTTCTTGACAAAGAGGCTGACGAAAAAGGTGGCGGAAGTGTTACTAGACCTGATAGACCTTCCCAAACTGTACTATTACCTGGCTTGCAGAATGTATTAATTAATGAGATCGCAAAAGTAAATCCTAATATTATCCTTGTGGTAATATCCGGTGGCACTTGCAGTGTTACACCTGTTGTTAAAAATGTAAAGGGGTTGATCTATGCTTTTTACCCCGGTCAGGAAGCAGGAAGGGCTATCACGGATGTATTATTTGGTGTCTATAACCCATCGGGAAAATTACCTGCAACCATTCCTAAAAATGATACGCAAATCTTACCTATCAGTGCCGACTTTAGGAATATGGTTAGTAATGGTGTAGGGTATAGATGGTTTGATACCAAAAATTGGCAACCTGAATTTGCTTTTGGTGCAGGCTTAAGTTATACCAGTTTTAAATATGACGCTATTAGTATTAATAATGCCAATGCAAAAGTGGGGGATAATATTATTGTCACTTTCAAATTAAAAAATACAGGACAGGTAGCAGGAGAGGAAGTAGCCCAATTATATCTTACTTCAAATAAAATACGTCCAGACTTCGCAATGCCAATCAAACAATTGCGTGGTTTCAAAAAAATATTATTACAACCGGGTGAAACAAAAACGATCAGTTTTACTTTAACTCCCGAAGAGTTTTATGTATATGATGAAAAATCAGAATCATATCTGGTTCCAGCTGGTGAATTTATAGCACAAGTTGGAGGCGCATCAGATAAACTGCCATTATCTATTCCTTTTACCTTACAAAAATCTATCGAAAAAGCAGATTTGCAGGTTGTTAATATTCGTTCAATGCCAGCTTTTCCGAAAGAAGGGGAAGAAATAACATGGATGTCATCTCTTATTAATAATGGAACAAAAGCAATTAAAAAAGGGGATAAAATATTGATCCGTTTTTATGTTGATAGAATAGAGGTCGCTTCTTATTATTCAACAAATACAGAGATACCTGCTGGAGGTATGGTAATGGCCTGCGCTGAGGGACTAGGTAACAAAAACTGGGTAGCAAGTAAAGGGAAATTCCAAATTTCAGCTACTGTATCATTGCTTTCAGGTAATGAATTGAATAAACAAAATAATTTCACTGAGGCTATTTTAACGATTCCTAATGGTAAATTAATTCCGAAAGAAATTGCAACTGTAATTGAATAAACTGGCTTAAAATTTATACATGATGAAAAACATCAATTCCTATTTGTTTCTCATTTGCCTAATTATCCATAGTATGCCCATGGCGCAAACTGGTAAGGGATTATTGTATAAAGATTCAACAGTAGCAATCGAATTAAGGGCAAAGGATTTATTGAGCCGTATGACATTAGAAGAAAAGTGTCGTCAAATCGATATCTGGCATCCCAAAAATAATATGGGCGATACGCTGATATTAAACAATGCCATTAAAGCTTTAGGAGATACTGTCGGAAACGGTATCGGTTTTCTACAATTCAAAACGCAGATGAAGGAAGAGGAATACATTCCTCAATTCAATAATATCCAAAAATATTTTGTAGAAAAAACACGTTTAGGTATTCCTGCCATTTCAAATGGGGAAGGCTGTCATGGTTTTGTAGGTAACAATAACAAATCAACTGTATTTCCTGTTTCACCATTATTAGGCAGTACCTGGGATACCTCTTTGATTGAATCAGTGTATGAAGCGGTTGCCAAAGAAATGCGTAGTTATGGCATCGCACACGCAGCAACACCTGTGATCGACCTATTAAGAGACCCTCGTTTTGGTAGGTCGGAAGAATTTTTAGGAGAAGACCCTTATCATGTAGCGATGATGGGAGTTGGTGCAATTTTGGGGTTACAGGGACGAAAGAAATTAATCGATAATAACCATGTAATTGCCTGTGCCAAACACTTTGCAGGCCATGGACAACCAGAAGGTGGAACCAATCTTGCACCCAGTAATTTATCTGAAAGGGTATTAAGAGAATCTCATTTTTATCCCTTTGAAATGGCTGTAAAAAAAGCCAATGTGCGAACAGTAATGGCTTCTTATAATGAAATTGATGGAATACCCAATCATGCTAATAAATGGTTATTAACCGATGTGTTGAGAGGTGAATGGGGGTTTAACGGATATGTTATTTCTGATTACGATGCAGTAAACAGAATGGTTTCGCGCCAACATGCCAGCAGTAATCAGGCAGAAGCGGCTATGCGTGCTATTGCGGCAGGTATGGATTTTGAATGCCCCAGTAACTGGAATGAATACTGTTTCAGGTTCTTGCCCAATCTTATTAAGTCAGGTTCAATTAGTATGGCTGTTCTTGATTCAGCTGTAATAAGGGTATTGCGAAATAAATTTATTCTAGGGCTGTTTGAACATCCTTATATCACCACGCTTGCCCCCATTGAAAAAATGTTATTGCAGGATAAAAATCGGAAACTCGCATTAGTAGCCGCTGAAAAAGGGATCATCCTACTGAAAAATAATAACCAAACACTTCCTTTTAATGAAAATAAAATCAAACGACTAGCTGTCATTGGTCCAAATGCTGACGAAGTACATTATGGAAATTATTCCAATGATAAAACGCCAGGGATTAGTATCAGGGATGGGTTAGCGAATTATGGGAAGAACAAATTTGAAGTGGTATTTGCGGAAGGATTCAAAATTTATGAGAATGATACATCCTTAACTGATGCTGAAAAAACTATTGACGCCGAAAACCAAAGAATACAACAGGCTGTTTCACTTGCACAAACATCTGATGCTATTTTATTGCTGATGGGCGAAAACGAACTCACTTGCCGTGAAGAATGGAAAGGCCATACAGGTGATCGATTTGACCTTGATTTGTTGGGAAGGCAAAACGATTTGGCTAAAGCCATATTTGCATTGGGGAAACCAACAGCTGTTTTACTGATGAATGGAAGACCGCTATCAATAAATTATCTTGCCGAAAATGCGCCTGCAATACTCGAAGGCTGGTACATGGGACAGGAACAAGGAACTGCTGTGGCCAATATTCTATTTGGTAAAGTGAATCCATCAGGGAAGTTGGCTGTAACTATACCACGCAATGTTGGGCAATTGCCGGTGTATTATAATCATAAGCCTTATGTTCATGAAAGCCCCTATATAACTGGTATTTACGCGCCTTTGTATCCTTTTGGGTTTGGACTTAGTTATACGCAGTTTGCCTATTCTGATCTAACGCTGAATGCAAAAAAAATGATAGCTGGAAATGATTTGAAGCTATCAGTAACTGTTAAGAATACGGGTGATACTGATGGCGATGAAATTGTACAACTCTATATCAGGGATTTGGTTTCTTCTGTTACCCGACCGGTTCAAGAACTGAAAGATTTTACGAGGATATCGCTTAAAGCTGGCGAATCCAGAATGGTTCACTTTACCATTACTGCAGAAAAATTACAATTCTTTGGTCTGGATATGAAGCGTATAGTTGAACCAGGCGTATTTGAAGTACAGGTTGGAAAAAATTCAATTGATTATTTATCAGATAGGTTTGAAGTAATACAAAAAAGTAATCCATAAATAAGATATATGCACTTACGTTATTTACCCCTTATTATTTTTACGATCATTGTAGCTTCCTCATCGATGCTGTTATTTTCTTCTGGAATAGATCCAATAAAAGCGTATGATTTGAAGGATATAACTGATAAGAAAAATTCTTTTGGAAACGCATGGAATGGTCGTCCTCAAAAAATTCCTGGAAAATTGGAATGTGAATTTTATGATATGGGTGGAGAAGGTATTGCGTACCACGATCAGGATACCATTAACAGTGGAAGTGGTAAATTAAATCCTGCTAACGGCAGTTTTCTCAATGAATTTAGAATGAAGGAGGCTGTTGATATTTCTTATACAAAATCAAAGGGAATAGATGATAATCCTTATAACCTAGTAGAACCCATCATGGAGCAGCTTTACGTAGGTTGGACAGTGCCGGGAGAATGGATCAATTATACTGTAAATGTTGAAAAGACGGGCAATTATAAAATTGGACTAATGTATACAGCAAGTGGAGATGGAAGTATAATGATGGCCCTTGATGGCAAAAAAATGACTGATACATTGACCATCCCCTCTACCAAAAATCCCAATGAAACAATAGCCTGGAGACAATGGCACCATTGGAATTTCTTAAAAGAACTTACAACAGTCCATATGGAAAAGGGGATACACTTGTTAACATTAAAGACTGTTGCAAATGGAAATATGAATTATGAATACCTCTCTTTCACTTTAAATGACTAATAAGAAAGCATGAAAAATTTATTATTGGGTACGATGTTATTATTAGTTACAGGATCAATAGCGCAACCATCTAATTTCATCTATAAAAATAAATATGCACCCATTGAGTTACGTATCAATGACCTTTTGAAACGTATGAGTTTAGAAGAAAAAGTTATGCAAACCAATCAATGGACTTATGGGAAAAATGCAAACGAAAATAATATAGAAGCACAGTTTAAAGTGGTGCGTCCCGAAATTGGGTCACTCATTTTCAGAAGTATTAATCCTGTTTATCGTAACCAGATCCAGCGAAAGGCTATGGAAGAATCACGATTGGGTATACCTATACTAATGGGTTTTGATGTGATTCATGGATATCGAACCATTTTCCCTATTCCACTTGCACAAGCTTGTTCATGGAACAGAGATCTGGTTTTAGCTTCTGCAGCGGTTGCAGCAAAAGAGTCTAAATTATCAGGGATAGACTGGACATTCTCACCCATGATTGATGTGGCCCGAGATGCCCGCTGGGGAAGGGTTGCAGAAGGTTATGGAGAAGATCCTTATGCAAATGCAGAATTCTGTGTTGCAGCTGTGAAAGGCTATCAGGGAAAAAATTTGTCAGATCCCTTTTCAATTGCTGCATGTTTGAAACATTATATTGGTTATAGTTTATCAGAAGGTGGTCGCGATTATCGCTACAGCGATGTTTCTGCACAAACACTTTGGGAAACATTTATGCCACCTTACGAAGCAGGTGTAAAAGCGGGTGCTGCTACTTTGATGAGTGGCTTTAATGATATCACCGGTATTCCCGCAACTGCCAATCACTACACACTAACAGAAATCCTCAAAAAGCGATGGAAACATGATGGGTTTGTGTTGTCAGACTGGGGTTCTGTAGAAAACCTGATTGCGCAAGGTGTTGCAAAAGATAAAAAGGAAGCCACTTTTAAAGCTTTCATGGCGGGGGTTGAGATGGATATGGTTGATAATAACTACGTTGAAAACTTGCAAGCACTCGTGCATGAGAAAAAAATACCAATAAATCAGATCGATGATGCAGTTAAAAGAATCCTTCGTGTCAAGTTTCGTCTAGGCTTATTCGATAAACCTTATGTAGCGGAACTGCCAGAGAATGAACGTTATTATCAACCTGAAAGCATGGCTATTGCGGCACAACTATCTGCAGAGTCAATGGTATTACTCAAGAATGAAAAACAAACCTTACCACTCTCGAGAAATATCAGACATATTGCATTGATCGGACCAATGGTTCATGATAGTATTAATATGATGGGATCATGGGAAGGGCAGGGTGTTCCTGCAGTTGTTGAAACCTTGATGGCAGGATTTCAGAAAGAATTTGATAATAAAACAAAACTACACTATGCATTAGGTTCTGGATTTCAAGGCGAAGATGAATCTGGATTTACAGAAGCTTTGAAGGCAGCGGAACAGTCGGATGTAATTATAGCCTGTATGGGTGAAATGAAGAAATGGAGTGGTGAAAATGCATCACGCTCTACAATTGCATTGCCTGCCATTCAGGAACGATTATTGGCCGCATTGAAAAAAACAGGAAAGCCTATTATTTTAATTTTATCAAGTGGCCGACCAGTTGAAATGGGAAGGATGGAGCCATTGTGTGATGCGATTCTGGAAATATGGCAGCCAGGTATTACAGGTGGTTCTGCTGTAGCAGGTATTGTTTCTGGGCGAATCAATCCATCAGGAAAACTAGCTATTACTTTTCCGTTAACTACTGGACAAATACCTACATATTATAATATGCGACAATCTGCTAGGCCTAAACAAGGAGGCTACCAGGATATTTCTTCTGAACCCAAATATTCGTTTGGTTATGGACTCAGTTACACAAGTTTCAAATATGATGGGATAAAATTATCATCTACACGTATTCATAAAAATGAGCAATTAATTGCAACTGTAGAAGTATCCAATACCGGAAATTCGGATGGAAAAGAAACAGCACTATGGTTTTTATCAGATCCGGTTGCTTCTATTTCTAGGCCAATGAAAGAACTAAAATATTTTGACAAGCAGGCCATAAAAGTTGGCGAAAAAAAAGTTTTCCGTTTTGTGATAAACCCAATGCGTGATCTAAGTTTTCCAGACGCTAATGGAAAAAGACATTTGGAAAGTGGAGAATTTTACCTAATGATAGAAAATCAAAAAATTAAATTTGAACTGATAGATTAATTCAGGTTCAACAATCTTGTTTTACGGTATGTTGGCAGTTCATACCGGTTTTTCAGTTTGGGGCTTAATTAAATTAAGCAAGCTACAAAATAGCCCACCAGAGCAATCTGGTGGGCTTGTAGTTATATCTATGTAGAAGCTATTCAATCAAACCCTCTGCTTATTATTATGGTTGTTAAACAACCTCAGGCAATAAATAAGGCGCCCTATAATCCCTGCTCAGCATAGCATTCGCTTCATTCTCTCCTTCACCAATAAATCTTTCCGCCACCGGATCAAATGCCAACTGACGCCCCAGTCTGTAAGAAATATTACCTAAGTGTGCCAAGGAAGAAGCCAGGTGCCCCGTTTGCACCGGACCATTCTGTATGCTCATATCTCTTGCCCTAATAGCATCAAACCAGTTTTGAAAATGTAAACCCAATTCACCATTTTCACTCCTACTCGGTCCTTTTTCTCTCTTCTCACCCAAATAGGTTTCATAAGTACCATAGCCCTTCACCACCATATAACCCTTATCACCATAAAAAATATTGCCCACACCAGCACCATCTTCTAAATTGGTATTCCAGTGACGCACTTCAAACTGAATAATTTTTTTCTGTTTGGGATAATGATAAATGGAAGTGAGTATTTCCGGCACTTCCTTGCAATCATCCCATAAAAATTTACCACCCATAGAAGTGATCCTTTCTGGAAGCTGGTCAACACCCAAACCCCACATGCACAGATCTGTTTCATGAATGCCCTGGTTACCTACATCACCATTGCCATAATTCCAATGCCAATGCCAGTTATAGTGAACCAGGTTTTTGGTAAAGGGACGCATCGGTGCTGGCCCACACCAGAGATCATAATTTAAACCTGCTGGTATCTGTGAAATGCCTTTGTTACCAATATCGGGTCTTCTTCTGTACACCAGTCCGCGCGACATATACACTTTTCCAATTAAGCCTTCCTCCAGGTGTTTCACCGCTTCACGTATGGCAACAGAACTGCGCAATTGCACACCATGTTGCACAATGCGATTGTATTTGTAAGCAGCTTCAATCATTTTCTTACCCTCATGAATATTATGGGTAGCGGGCTTTTCAACATATACATCTTTACCAGCCTGACAGGCCCAGATGGTTTGCAAAGCATGCCAGTGATTGGGTGTGGCTAATGTAACGGCATCAATATTTTTATTGTCGTAGAGCTTTCTGAAATCCTGTTCAATGGCAACTTTTTTGCCATATTTTTTTTCAAAATCTGCTTGAGCTTTTTGTAAAACTTCCATATCCGGATCGCATAAAGCAGCGATCTCCACATTTGATTTGGCGGCCAATGCCATTACTTCTTCCACATGTGTTTTACCACGCCCATTTAAACCAAGTATGGCAATACGGATACGGTCGTTGGCGCCTAGAATTTTATGGTAATCAATTTTTGCAGAAGCTGTTTCACCAAATGCCAGTGTAGTGGGTGCAATGGCTGCAACAACAGCGCCTTTGGTGGCGGAACTGAGAAAATCTCTTCGGGATGTTGGTTTCTTGTTTTCCATATTTAAATATAATCTTTTACATTTAGTATATGAAAAGATTACTGCTTGCCACCCTTATTTTTATTGGTTTCTGCCATATTACTAGTGCACAGGAACCCAAATTAAAAAAGATCTTCAATGGTAAGAACCTGAAAGGTTGGGTTTTGCCGGCAAATGATAACGGTAACTGGACGGCAGGGGATGGCATACTCTATGTAAAAAGCACAGCCGATAAAAAAGGCAGTATTTTATGGACAGAAAAAAAGTACACCAATTTTATCATCAGTGCAGATTTCATGATGATCGATGGCACGGTAGATTCGGGTATTTTTCTACGTTCAGAAAATGACCAGATACAGATCGGTATTTCGGGATCCTTAAAGCGCGACCTTACCGCGTCCCCTTATATCCCCAAATTAAAATACCCGGTAGAAGCCAAAGTAAAAGATATACTGAAGGAAAAGGATTGGAATACCATGAAGATTAAAGTGGTTGATAAAACCTATACTGTTTGGTTAAATGGGGTAGAAGTGATGACCTACACATCAGATTCCATTCCGGCTGAAGGTCCCGTGGGTATTCAGTTACATCCGGGTAATGAGATGTCAATTAATTACCGGAATATAGTATTAGGGGCTTTATAATTTTTTCAAGTCTTATTTTTTTTCTCTCTCGTCTTTGATGGTCAATTATGCCTTTGTTGGTCGCCTGACCACAGGTGTTCGGAACAAATTTAAAATACATCTTTCTTTATTCTATCACTCCGCTAAGGCAAGCCCCATTTTGCTCAGGCCGCATGGCCTCGTCTTTGCGCCGACGCTGCTTTGGCTTCTGTAAAAATGTGCTGCGCATCATTTTTACTGCCTGCGCTTCGCTGGGCACCGTATCCAAAAAGGCGTCTCTGCAAAGACTGGTGATAGTTAGGTAGGTATAAGCGTTGTAAAAAAAACTAAGCTGATTTTTTTCTTAAAAACTTTGCCATGCTCTTCAGAGCATGGAATAAATAGTAAAAAAAGTCATTTTGGGACTTTAGTCCCCAGTGTGGGTATTTGTTAGTGCATTGAGAATTTAAGATAAATAT
>CALRVT010000038.1:0-29030 GCA_943371675.1 Chitinophaga pinensis
TTGTATGATGCGCCGTAGTTTCACCTCAATTGCTGAGAACTGGCTGTGTCTATTATTAAATAGCATAGAAGGTGCTTTTATTGGCTACTACAAAGCAAGTTTAAATGCTTGCAAAAAGAATTATTTACCTTTCTTGTTTTCAGTAGTAATTTTCTTTCCACTACTATCTTTTTCTCAGCTTACCGGTGGTACTGTTTCTACAAGTCTTTGCCAGACCGATAATGCAGTACATCAAATTATTCAAACTGCAACAATTACTGGAGAAGACGGATTTCAGCCAATAGTTTATTCTTGGGAGAGATCAAATGATATTTCATTTGGAACATTTACAACAGTTGGAGGAAACACAATAAGTTTAAATGATAATTTTACTTTAACAGGAACAACTTATTATCGAAGAAGGGTTGATAATGCAGGTTCATTCGAATATAGTAATATTGTTACAATACATGTCAAGCCAAAAGTTACTGGTGTAAATCCAGCACCTCCACAAATATGTTTGGGTCAAAACAATTTCTTAATAACCCTAACTTCCACGCAAAGTCCTGATCAATATAAAATTGATTGGGGTGCTACTGCATTAGCAGATGGGTTTTCAAATGTTTCATTTGCAGCAAACAATTTACCGGTATCAGGAAGTATCAACGTTGCAGTTCCTAATACTGCAGTAGTAAATAACTATAGTGGGAGCTTGACTGTAAAAAATTCTACGACTACCTGTGAAAGTGATCCAGGAGCTTCATTTTTTATCATTAATCCTTTACCCACTATAAGTATCACGCCAAGTGCCACTGCCATCACTTTAGGTATGACGGCAACTTTAACGGCTAGTGGAGCGGACACATATGCATGGATTCCAACTGCCACATTATCATCTGCAACAGGTACAACCGTAACAGCTTCGCCAACTATAACCACAATGTACACTGTAACAGGAACGGTAAGTGCAACAGGATGCATTAATACAGCATCAGTTACTATTACAGTAAATCCTGTATTAACAGGAGGGGTTATTGCCAGTTCACAATCTATCTGTATCAATACAACTCCTACTGGTATTACATCTACCTCACTTGCATCTGGTGGCACAGGAACCATTACTTACCAATGGGAGCATAGTACAGATAATATCAGTTACAATAATATACCAGGCGCTACAGCAATAACCTATTCTCCAGGCATATTAACACAAACCACATATTATAAAAGAGGAGCTATTACAAGTGTAGATGCTGTGGTATATTCTAATGTAGTAACGATAACGGTAAATGCATTACCCATAATAAGTATCACGCCATCCGCCACTGCTATTACTTTGGGTATGACGGCAACTTTAACGGCAAGTGGAGCGGACACTTATGCATGGATTCCAACTGCCACATTATCTTCTGCAACAGGTATAACCGTTACAGCTTCACCAACCGTTACTACTACCTATACTGTAACAGGTACAGTAAGTGCAACTGGTTGTGTAAACACTGCTTCAATCAGCATAACCATTATTGACCCTGGTGTTATAGCTAATAACCAGGAAGGCTGTGGCACTTACACACCTGCAAGTTTCCTATCCACTGCAGATGCCAGTGGAGCGGTGGGTATAACTTATCAGTGGCTTACATCTACCAGTTCTGATTTTAGTTCAGGCGTTACCATAATTATTGGCGCCTCTGCTAATACCTATGCGCCTTCAAGCATCAGTGTAACAACTTATTACAAAAGAGTGGCTAATTTTAATGGAAATTCTTTTAATAGTAATATTATTTCTGCTACTGTTAAAACGATTCCCGTACCAACTATCGGAAGCAATAGTCCAGTTTGCGTTAATGGCACATTGGGTTTAAATGCAACAGGTGGCAACACGTATAGCTGGACTGGTCCTAATGGTTTTACATCAGCAACACAGAACCCTGCTATACCCATTCTAACCACAGCAGCAGGAGGAACCTATGGTTTAACTGTTACTGCTGCCAACGGATGTTCAACATTTACAACAACTACGATTGTTGTGAATACATTACCTACTATTAATATTACGCCCAATGCGGCCACCATTTTGGCCGGACAAACAGCAAGCCTTACCGCCAGCGGTGCAAGTACCTACAGCTGGAGCCCGTCTATAGGATTGTCTGCTACCAATACAGCAACAGTAATAGCTGGTCCTTTATCAAACACAACAACTTATATAGTTACAGGAACAGTTACTGCAACGGGTTGTATCAATACCGGAACAGTAACCGTAACTATTGCTTCAATTAATCCCGGAGTAATTGGATCAGACCAGACTAATTGCGGTGCCTTCACACCTACTACATTTACGGAAACGATTACCGCAAGTGGTGCAACACCTATTACCTACCAATGGCAAAGTTCTACAGATAATATCACTTTCAATAATATCGTAGGTGAAACTGCCACTACATATACTTCAGGTTTGGTAACTGCCACTACTTATTATAGAAGGGTAGCCAGTTACAATGGTTCCAGTTTTAATAGTAATTCCATTTTTGCAATGGTTAATCCATTCCCTGTTATTACTGCTGTTACTAATAGTCCCATTTGTGTCAATGGAAACTTAAACCTTAATGCAACGGGTGGTGGAACCTATAGCTGGATTGGACCAAATGGCTTTGCTTCAGCAATACAAAATCCGGTTATCAGTGCGGTAACCACTGCTGTAGGCGGCACTTATTCATTAACAGTTACCAGTGTAAGTGGTTGTTCTGTATTTACAACAACAGTTGTTACAGTAAATACATTACCGGGTATAGCCATTTCTCCTGCTGCTGCAACAATTGCAGCAAACGGTAATGTATCCTTAACATCTAGTGGTGCCAATACTTATAGCTGGGCACCTTCAACCAACCTGTCTTCTGCAACAGGAGCAACCGTTACGGCTTCGCCTACCCTTACTACCATCTATACTGTAATAGGAACCTTAACTGCAACAGGATGTATTAATTCTGCAAGTATTACCATTACCGTATATCCTGTATTAACAGCAGGTACAATTGCTTCGGCACAATCTATTTGCGCTAATACATCTCCTGCAACTTTAACAAGTTCATCCAATGCTACGGGTGGTTTAGGAAGCATCACTTATCAATGGCAACAAAGCACGGATAATATCAGTTACAATAATATTGGGGGCGCAACATCTGCAACGTATACACCTGGTGTTTTAACACAAACTACTTATTACAGAAGGGGTGCATTTACCGGTGCCGATGCGATCGTTTTTTCTAATTTCATTACCATTACAGTGAATGCATTACCTACTGCAAGTATCAGTGCAAGCGGGCCTATTAGTTTTTGTTCGGGAGGGTCTGTAAATTTAACAGGTGGTGGTGGTGTAAGTTATCTCTGGAATAATGGATCAACTTCACAAACTATAGCAGTAAATAATTCAGTTGCCAGATCAGTTACCGTTACTGATGCAAATGGCTGCTCAAGTACTTCAGCTACAACAAATGTTACCGTAAATCCCTTACCCAATGCTAGTATTACTGCAAGTGGTCCCACCAATTTCTGTTTAGGAGGATCAGTGAATTTAACAGCAAGCGGTGGTGTTACTTATGTATGGAATAATGGCGCTACTACTGCATCTATTAATGTGAACAGTAACGCCAGCAGAATGGTAACTGTTACTGATGCCAATGGCTGTTTGGCCAGTTCTGTTACTACCAATATAGTGGTTTATGCTTTACCTATAGCTACCATTACTGCCAATGGTCCTCTTACTTTCTGTACCGGCGGATCTGTAAATTTAACGGCAACTGGTGGCCTTAGTTATCTTTGGAATAATGGTGCAAACACACCCACTATCAATGTAAATACCACTACCAGCAGATCAGTTACAGTTACTGATGCTAATGGATGTGTTGCCAGTTCTTCGATTACAAATATTGTGGTAAATAATTTGCCTACTGCTAATATAGTAGCGGCTGGTCCTACCTCATTTTGTTCTGGTGGCTCAGTAAACCTATCTGCCACTGGTGGTTTGAGTTATTTGTGGAATACAGGTGCTACTTCGGCAAATATTAATGTTACTACTGCTGGCATTAGATCGGTTACTGTAACAGATGCCAATGGCTGTATCGCCACTTCTGCTCCGGTAAACATTACTTTATTTGATCCACCACAGGTAACCATCAATGATCCTCTGCCTGTTTGTAGTCCGGGTACTGTAGATATAACCGTAGCAGGTATTACGGCGGGTACTGAGTCAGGACTTACCTATTCTTATTGGCTGAACGCTCCTGCAACATTAGCGCTGAATTCACCCAATGCCATTTCTCAAAGCAATACTTTTTATATAAAAGCCATTTCTGCTGCAGGATGTTCTACCATTAAGCCTGTTACAGTGGTTATCAATCAATCTCCTGTGGTTACTATCACCAATCCACCTGCTATTTGTGCAAACGGAAGTATCGATTTGGGAAGCCCTGCTATCAGATCTGGTAGCAATGGTACCAATAATTTCAGTTATTGGAGAGATGCTGCTGCAACTAATCCACTCACCAATCACCAGACTGTTAATCAAACAGGCACATATTATGTAAAAGGCACAACAGATAAGGGTTGCAGCGATATTAAACCTGTTACATTACTGGTAAATCCACAACCAGATTTGATCATTCATCATCCATCATCCATCTGTTCGCCCGCAACAGTTAATCTTCTATTACCTGCTATTACGGCGGGTAGTTCAGCAGGAACACAGTATACTTATTGGAATGATGCAAGCCTTACCATCCCTCTCAATACCCCATCTGCTTTAACTAGTTCAGGCACTTTTTATATTAAAGGAGTATTACCTACCGGGTGTTTTAATTCGGCACCTGTTATTGTAACAATTTTAAATACACCTTCACTTGCTATTACAAACCCTGCTGCTATTTGTGCACCTGCAACCATAGATCTAACATCACAGGCAATTGTTGCCGGTAGTACTAATGGTTTGCTGTATTCTTATTGGCAGGATGCAGCCAACACCCTTAACATCATCAATCCTTCCGCTATCAATACTTCAGGCACTTACTATATTAAAGGAATAGGCAGCAATGGCTGTGCTTCCTCTTTAGCTGTGATAGCTACCATTCATCCTTTACCCAATGGCATACTGCAGGACCCTATAGCAAATTTTATATGCCAGGCAGAAACTAGGGATTTGAAGGCCAATAACGCATTCGCGTATCAATGGTATCGTAACCAAACCCTGATTAGTGGTGCTAACAATGATACCTATGCTGCAACAATTGCAGGAAATTATACCGTCCGGTTTTTTACAGACAAAGGATGTTTTAAAGATGCAGAAAAAACAATCAGACTGGATGTATTAACAAAACCAATAGTTCAATTTGTATCCGCTGGTATTCAGTGTATATCCTTGCCGATAAATTTTACCAATCAATCCAGTTTTGCCGGGTCGGGAAGTATAAACTGGCAATGGGATTTTGGCGATGGAACTTCTTCTAATGCTTTCAGTCCGGCACATACCTACCAACAACCAGGCACTTACTCGGTTGTGCTTTCTGCCAATAACCAATCCTGTTCTACCCTTTCAGAAAAGATTACTACTGTAATAAAAGTAGAAACACCCACTGCTGGCATACGTTACGCCACGCTTAAAGCGGTGAAAAATAAACCCTTGGTGATCAGTGCCAGAACTTTTGGAACTGCCTATACATGGACGCCTTCCCTTGGTTTAAATAATCCTCAGATAGCTGCTCCTACTGCTACCTTATTAAACGACATCGAGTATACCGTACAAATCAGGGCTGGTCTTGGCTGCATCACAACAGATACTGTTGCAGTGCAAATAGAAAATTTAGCGGAAATATTTGTTGCCCAGGCATTTACACCTAATGGGGATGGTTTAAACGACAAATGCTTTCCGCAATTAGTGGGCATTCGTTCGCTTACTTATTTTAAAATTATCAATCGCTGGGGCAACCTTGTTTTTCAAACAAAAGATGCAACACCACAAAATGGCTGGGACGGAAAACTGGATGGTATCAGGCAAAGTTCCGGAGCTTTTACCTGGATGGCAGAAGGCATAGATGGAGAAGGAAATGTGGTTAGAAGAAATGGAACTATTTTATTGATTAATTGATCATGCAAAAGAGAATCATACATATCATCATTTTCTTAAGCTTCCTTCTGGAAGGCTATGATGCATTGCTGGCGCAGGATCCACACTTTTCGCAGTATTTTAGTTCACCTCTAACATTCAATCCTGCTTTCACTGGATATTTTGATGGCACACAGCGGTTTGGTATGAATTATCGAACACAATGGGCCAATGCCGGCGATTCCTATACCACCGGAACTGCTTCATTCGAAACCAAAGTAATGACCAACACCATAGGCAGTAGCGATAAATGGGGAATAGGTGTTCTCGGATTATTCGACAAGTCAGCAGGGGGCATCTTTAAAAATAGCTATGTTTCTTTTTCAACTGGATTCAATAAAGGACTAGATGCGGAAGGTTTGCAGAGTATCGGCATTGGTATTCAGGCTACATGGGCAAGGAACAATATCGATTTCAATAATCTAACTTTCAGTAATCAGTTCAATGGAACAGGTTTTGATATCACTATCCCCAGCGGTGAAACCATCAATAACAGAACAGTGAATTATGTTGATCTTAATGCGGGTATATTATACAATTTCCAGGATGAAAGCGGAACCCATTTCACTTTCGGTGCGGGGATGTACCATATCCTTAAACCCAAGGTTTCTTTTTTTAGTGGCAATAATTTAACCCTGGCTCCGCGTTTTTCAATTCATGGTAGCGTAAGCTTTGCAATAGGAGATGGAGATAATGCTTTTGTGAGTGCCAACGGTATGCAACAAGGAGGTGCCAGTGAATATGTATTGGGTGCAGCTTATGGTAAAAGCATCGGAGAAACAGACAATTCCCTTTATGTAGGTGCCTGGATAAGATTTAAAGATGCTTTGTTTCCTTATCTGGGCTTAAGAACGCCTGCTTATCAGATCGGTTTGAGCTATGATATTACTAGTAGAGATATTAGCCGCCAGAAAAACTTTAATGGCAGCACTGAAATATCTTTTATCTATTTTATGAATAGCCTTAACAGGAAAAAAGGCATCCCATGCTTTTTCTAAACTTCATTGCACGCAAAAGCAGGATCAGATAACAAAAGACAATCCATCTTTTATTATCTGATCCTCGATATAATCCTTAGCTATTAAAAATTAAAGGGCAATCACACTATTATTGCCACCAAATGCATTGGCGGCTTGCTCATCAGCTTCGGGATCATTGATCCACTCAGTAGTATTCACACGGTATTTAAATTCGTGTTTAGAATCTTTAGGAAGAGATACTTCACAACCAAAACTGCCGTCTTTTTTCTTTTTCATTACTACAGCATTTTCCCAATCTGCGTTAAGACCGAGGATCTCGATGGTTTCTGCGTTTTCAACAGTAAAGGAAAATTTTACTTTACAATAATCTTTTGTCTTGAAGTATGTTTTTTGTATCATATCTGTACTTTTTCTACTGCTTTATACAAAATTTGTAAAAAAGTAACCCTAATCCTCACATTTTCTCAAACATCATGAAGATTTAATCTCATTTTTCACTTTTGCTTACATTCTGTTTTTTGTGGATGAGTGCTAAATAGAGGCTTTTTTTACCGCAGAGTCGGGGAGAGCGGGGAGTTTTCGCAGAGAGATTAGGTATTAAAGTGGTAAATGTCTAATCTTTTATATCAAAACTTATACAGAAAAAGGAACTTTAAGAAGCTCCTTAACTTTTGTAGATTAATGCTGTATCGGAAATTAGTAGCTTTAAATCTTAATCCCGTAAAAAACTATAAAACTGCAAGTATGAAAAAAATGACATTCTTCAAAAGCGCTTTACTGATGCTCGGTATGGTGCTTGTTGCTAACATGGGCTGGTCGCAAGCTAGTCCGGCAGATTCTACCTCCGGGCAAATTAAAGATGCCACCGTTTCTATTCGTTACAATAGCCCGTCTGTAAAAGGCAGACAGATTTGGGGTGCATTGGTACCTTACGATAAAGTATGGAGGGCAGGTGCCAATCAGGCAACAGTTTTCACCACAGATAAAAGCATAAAAGTGGAAGGCAAAGAATTGGCTGCCGGAAAATATAGTCTCTATGCCATACCTGGCGAAAAGGAGTGGGTAATTATTTTGAATTCCCAAACCGGACAATGGGGTATAAAAAGAGGCGGCGAAACAACCATGGATACAGAGAAAGAAGTTTTGCGCGTTACCGTAAAACCTAAAAAATCAGATACCATGAACGAGCGTTTAGTGTATGCTGTAAACAAAAAAGGTTTTACCCTCAGCTGGGAAAACCTGGAAGTACCGGTTTCTATTAAATAAAAATCTATAGTCCTTTAATACTAAATTATAATATACTGTGCCTTAGTGCCTTTGTGTGAAAAATAGTTGCACACAAAGGCACTAAGGCACAGTTTTTTTATTTTGTAATGCTTCTATAACTTATTTAGAATAACTAATACCCTCATTATATTTAAAGAGTGCATAATCCTTTCCTTTTAAAAATCCTGGAACATCTGATAATTGTTTTTCTACCACCGCTTCCGAAACAGGTGTTGTAAATGGCATTTTCCCAGTAGGGTTAAATTTGCCGGAAACCACATCCAGCAAGGCATCCATGGATGTGCCAAAAGTAGCGATCACTCCTTTGATATTGCCCGGTGTTAATGGTTGGTATATTTCATCAATTACCCATGGATTGGTATAATTGATGGCCAGAATGGTTGGTTTCTTTGCAATAAGTCCATTCACATAGTTAATATCAACAGAATTTTTCGACAAAGCTAGTTTGATAGGTGCCCCTTCCGATTGGAATAAAGACCTGGCTCCGGGCGTGATCCAAAGCAAGATCATATCAGCTGCTTCCGGTGTTTGTACAAATTCAAAATCGGTTTGATTTGTTTTAGGCTGATAAACCGTACTAGCTTTGCCTCCCCTGCTTTGAAAATAAGTTTCCAAGTACAATTTTGTTCTTGGTTTTATCGGCAATGCATTTTTTTCATTCCTTAACAATACAATTGATTTACGCATAGCCAGATCTGCCTTAGCCTGGAATGCCGCATTGCCAACAAATTTATCTGCTGCATTTTCATCTACATAGGGGTTTTCAAATAAGCCCAATTGAAATTTTTCTAATAATAAACGATACACAGAGTTATCAATTAAGCTCATATCAACCGAACCGGTTCTGATGGTTTGCAAAAGCATTGCTGGATCTGCTGTACCAGAGAAAATATTTACACCAGATTCTAAAGCTTTCTTGTAACGCTCAACAATACTGAGGTTTTCAGCACCCCAAGGCATCATTTCTATCGGACCAGTATCTGAATTGATGATACCTTTAAATCCAAGACTATCACGCAGCAGATCTTTGATCACCGCTTTATTATAGGCATAGGCTATCTGCTCATATTTTGTATTTAAGGGGATGGAATAATAAGGCATGATAGCAGATGTACCGGCTTTGATGGCGGCTTTAAAGGGTATCAGGTTATTGCCAAACATATTACCAGGGAAATGTTCGTATTTGCCCCAATCAAAATGCGGGTCCTGTCCGCCAACACCAGCACCACCACCGGGAAAATGTTTGGTGGTCATGGCAATAGATGTAGAAGAAAGTTTGGTGCCCTGAAAGCCCAATACAATCTCAGTGATCATTTTGGCAGTCCATTCTGCATCTTCTCCAAAAGTTCCTTCAATTCTTTGCCAGCGTGGTTCTGTGGCCAGATCGGCCATATACATATAACCCTTGCGAAGTCCCACTGCTGCCCATTCCTGGCGAGCTATATCTGCAAATGTGCGAACCAGTTTCAGGTCGCGCATGGCCGATAAACCCAGTTCACCAGGCCAGGTTGAGAAAACAGTTTTTCCTACACTCAATCCAATAGAAGCATCTTTGGTAATATGGTTTCTGGGGTTGGATGCAATGATGGCCGGGATCCCCAATCCATCGCTTTCGCATAAGGTTTGCAATTTATTGGTCCATTCAGCCGTAGCTTTTGCACTAACATTGGCACGAAAAATAAAATGACGCAAATGAAATTGGGTGATACCCTTGGTAGAACCAACCGATGACATCATAGGTATGGGTAAGGGTTTGCGCGTAAACATATTATTATTCTGTACCTGGTCTTCCTCATTCAGGTCACTGGATATTTCTATATTGCCTACACTTGGAGCTGCCCCATTAGCAGGCCTGTCGCTTTTTAACCTGGCTGTACTAATGAGCATAAAACCGGCCTTATCTTCCGTAGACATTTTCGATAAAAGGTCTTTGGCTCTCTGATCAACAGGCAGGCGCCAGTCTTCATACTTATCCAGCTTTCCATTTTTATTCAGGTCTTTAAATTGGTAACCTTCAACTGACAAAATTTTTGCAGTACGACTACCCAATTGGGGTTGAACTTTTTTATTCTGTGCAGTTAGGGCTGTACAAAAAAGGAAGCTTAGGCCTAATATTTTTTTAGCAAGCTGCATATCGATTGTTTTTTTAAAGCTATTTTATTTTGCCAGTGAACCACAATAATAATGCGAAAACGATTTCGACTCCCGAAGTACACATATAACCAATGGCCGCAGTCAGGCTCAACCAAGAAAAAGGATTCCTCTTCGCTTTCTTTTTATCAGTAATGATGGTTTAAAGAAAGATCATATAAGTTTTCATAGTAATAATTTTCAATATGGTAGATGCATGTTGTTACCAGAATGTATCAGTTCTGTTAACCTTTCATTACCAGTAAAAAAGAAAAATCTATACAGATAGAAAGGATCTTAATCATAATAAAATAGATTTGTAGTTATGGCAATTCAAATCAAAACTGTTGAAACAGAAGAAGAACTAACAGGCATCCAGCAATTACAGGCTGCAAACCTGCGTAAGAACATTTCAACATCAGAGGCAGCTGAGCAAGGTTTTTTGATGGCAGAATATACCCTTGATTTTTTAAGAGATATGCATGCGGAAAGTCCATCCATCATTGCCAAAGAGGACGATCGGGTTATAGGTTATGCATTGGTTGCAGTAAAAAAAATCAGAGACCATCATGCACTGCTGGCAGACCTTTTCAATACTATTGATCAGATTTATTATCAGGATACATTGCTGAAGAATAGTAACTATGTGGTGGTGGGTCAATTATGTGTTGATAAGCAATATAGGGGAATAGGATTAGTGCAAAAATTATACGGACATTTCAAAACCACCTTATCCGCATCTTACGAATATTGTATCACCGATGTGGCTCAGGCAAATCAACGTTCCTTAAAAGCGCATCAAAAAACTGGATTCCAGGTAATAGATACCCTAACCTATGAAGGCATCAGCTGGGATATCGTTCTATGGGATTGGCATAAATATACCTCTCTGTGAAACTCTGTCTTCTCTGTGCTCTCTATGTTGAAAAAAACCAACCATAAGAGCGATCTATTTAACCCGCATCAAAAAATGATCCTATGAAAAAGTTATTGCTCATCATCCCTCTTCTCTTTCTTCAAATTGCATTTCAGCCCAAAAAGATTACCTGGGTAGCTATTGGCGATTCCATTACTTATTTGTGCGATCATATGGATGAGACCGGCAATCGGGTTACCAAGGGCTTTCTAACAGGCGTAACGGAAAAGCTGCCGAATATCCATTACATCAATCAGGGCCATAATGGTTGGACAGCCATACGTATTGCAACTGAGATAGATAAATTAGGAATACAAAAGGCAGATGTCTATACAATTTTTCTGGGAACGAATGATTGGTGGGGAGCTAAGTCACTTGGTAGTTTAAGTAATTACCAAAATAATCAAGGAAATGCAACTGTTTATGGTGCTTTTAGAACGATAGTAAATAAAATCAGAAGCTTGAATGAAAACGCAAAAATCATTTTTATCACACCTATGCAAAGAGTAGATTTTGTATATATCAATAATTACAAAAACAATGCATACGGTTCATACAAAGAAAAAGCAGCACAAACACTAGAACAGTTTGCGAATGCTATCATAGAAATTGGGAAGATGGAAAATATGGCAGTAGTAGATCTTTACCACGATAAAAAAATGGACTTAAAAAGTCTTGTAAATTTCAAAAGATTGAAGAATCCACAAACTGGTATTTATCAAAATTATCACTACCCAGACTTTATTGGTATACCATTTAATGCCGATACGGATGAATATCCTTATCCGGTGGAAGCAAGTAACATTACATTTGATGGATTACACCCTTCTGATAAAGGCTATGCAATTATAACGGATAAGCTGGTAAAACTGATGAAGAAAAGCTGAGTTTTATTTCGCCTCACTTTTAACAAGCCGAAATCACTTTGTTGTGATTATTTGTTTAGAATATTGAACAATAAAAATCAATTCAAGGAAAAAAAGTTATTTTCAAAGCCAAATAATGACGGAATCAATTAATGTCTGAACCGAAATATAGTGAGGAAGAACTTGTAAGGATGCTTAAAAATAAGGATCAACAGGCATTTTCTTATCTGTATGACAACTATGCTGCTATATTGAATGGTACCATTTACCGAATGGTAGAAGATACAGGTCTGGCAGAAGATATCTTACAGGAAGCATTTATTAAGATCTGGCATAATTTCTCCTCTTACGATAGCAGCAAGGGACGCCTATTTACCTGGATGCTGAATATCACACGCAACCTTACCATTGATACATTAAGAAGTAAAACTTATAAAAAACAGCATTTAATCTCTAGTGACGAAAATTCCGTAAATAACATTAGTGATAAAGGACGGATGGTAGAAAAGTATGATACGATTGGGCTAAAAAAGCAAATTTCCTTATTGAAACCCGATTTAAAGAATATTATTGATCTTGCATATTTTAAAGGATATACCCAGGAGGAAATATCAAAAGAAACACAATTGCCTTTGGGTACCGTAAAAACCAGACTGAGAACGGCTATTATAGAATTAAGAAAAATAATGAGTTAAATAAGAAGTGGAAAGTAAAGAAATCATATCATCAGGCATCTTAGAGCTGTATGTTCTTGGACAAACAAGTTCCCAAGAAAATGTAGAAATCATGCATTGGGCGAATTTGTATCCGGAAGTACATGCAGAGATAGAAGCCATACAAATTTCTTTAGAAAAGTATGCTGCTGCCAATGCCATAGAACCACCCAAGGAAGTGAAGGATAAGCTTTTTGCTAAAATCAATGAAACCCCCAGCGGGGATTCATTACAAGAAAGTCATTTAACAGCCATTAGATCGAATCCCGTAGTATCCATTTCCTCCAAGATGAAATTTTTGGCTGCTGCTTCTATCTTATTTCTTGTGGCAAGTGCAGTGATTAATTATATATATATCAATAAATACAATAACGTTAATTCTCAGCTAGCTCAAACAAGATCACTTTTAGAAAAGGAGCAACAAATTAGTAATGAGCTAAAGAGCGACTGGGATATTGTTAAAGACCCCAATAATACGGCGGTTTCATTAAAGGGTGTTGAAGCCAATCCTAATGCAACGGCTAAAATATTCTGGTTTCAGCAAACTGGTGAAGTAATGATTGATGCCAGTAATTTACCCCAGGCACCCGCTGGGATGCAATACCAATTTTGGGCAATAATCGATGGCAAACCCGTAGATGGTGGTCTGATTATAAACAACAATGACGGTACAAAATACCGGATGCAAAAAATGAAATCCTTTGGCAAAGCACAGGCTTTTGCTATCTCCTTAGAAAAAACTGGTGGCAATGCAGTGCCTACTGTTGTAGTAAGTCTTGGAAAAGTAATCTAATCGTTCACCTCTATCCTTTATTCTCTAAATTATCGCTTATTTCTTTTAAAAAGGGAATGTCGTTCAATGCTACTGATGTGGCATTTAAAATACCAGGAAAAACTATTGCCTTTCAAGTGCATAGGCAAAAGCAAATTTCTACCCTTACCCAACATTTTAATATTTCAGATTTTTTTTTGGTTCCTGCAATCCATCCAAAAGCATTTATCGTAGGTAATGCGTTGTACATACAAAACCTCACTTTAAAAACTTTTCAAATGAAACCAAAAAAAATTATTTTAACCGCTATTGTTGCAGCGGCATTGATCACCGGCGGTATTATGTATGCAGCAGACCATATAGATACACCAGCCGTAACGAGTCAGCCAACAGACATAACTGATCTTTATGTATTCAGAGCATCAGATCCTGCAAACCTTGTATTTGTAGCAAATAGCCAGGGATTAACAAGTCCAGCAAATTCTACGAATCTAAAATTTGATGCAAACACGATTTTGGAATTTAATATCGACAAAACTGGCGATAATATTGAGGATCTGGTAATTCAATGTAAATACGATGCAGCATCTAACAAAATGCAAATTTATGGACCTATTGCGCCATCTGCAACAGGTACCAAGAGTAAGCTGGAAGGTAATGCCACCGCAGAAGTAGCTATTACCGCCTATGGATCAACAGCTGTATCCGGTACAGGAACAAGTGGCATTAAAGTGTTTGCCGGACCAAGAGATGATCCTTTCTTTTTCGATTTAAATCGTTACAAAGCAGTACTGGCAGGCACTGCACCAGGTTTTTCTTCTACAGGTACTGATACTTTCGCAGGCACCAATGTTTTTAGTGTGGTATTGGAAGTGCCTAAATCTTTAATAGGTGCAACAGCCAACATAAATGTATGGTTAGAAACGAAGAAGAAAATTTAATTATCAAAAAATTTAAAAAGTAAAATATGAAAACAACTTATAAAATTTTAGCATTGCTTGTTTCTGTAAGCATCATTACCATTTCATGTAAAAAAAATGATACCGCTCCTGAAGTAATTACTTATTATGAACAACAGGATCAAATGGCTAGACCCGCTATTAATACGGTATTTGTTACCGCACCTACTGATAAGGATGCATTTAATACAACAATCCCAAGTGCAATGGGCGGAATGTTTCAAAGTAAATTTCAAACCCGGTTATTGGCATTGAACGCTGGTTACACCACAAACGCATTGGGTCAGAATGCAGCAACTTTAACCGGACTGCTCGCTACAGATGTATTGGGTGTATCTACAACAGGTGTAACCACTTTTTTTGATGGCACGAATATCTTAACGGGAAGAGCGCTGGCTGATGATGTTATTGACGTAGAATTACTACTCATATTTGGCGGACCGGCTGGCACCAGCAATCCTGGTTTAACCAAAGACAATGTAAATGCAAATGATAAAGCATTTTTAACAAGCTTTCCTTATTTAGCAAGCCCCTGGTAGAATCCAAGATCCAAGATGTGTTTTAAAAAAGCCGGAAATTTTTCCGGCTTTTTTAAAATCCAACCATACTGAAAATTCGTAAATAAGGATAACATACCTTTAATTGTCTCAATTGTAATTTTTAAATATGAAAATATTTATTTTCATTATATTATTTTTATTTTCCGGAAATCTATTTTCTCAAAACCTCATTAAGGGTAAAGTAGTAGACGCCCAAAGCAGACAACCTCTTGAATCAGTAATTGTAAGTTCTGCACAAAGTCCATCATTAGTTACCACAACAGATCAAAATGGAGATTTTACATTAAAATCTAGCAACAAATTACTTTTGACTTATATAGGGTATAAGTCAGCAAGTTTAATAGTAGAAAAATATGAAGGAAATATCATCGCGCTGGAACCAGCAGTTATTAGTTTAAATGAACTTGTTTTGGAAAAAAACAAAATTTTGAAATTTAATGTAATTAGTAAAATTGATTTGGCTGTAAAACCTGTAAATAACACACAGGAACTATTACGTATTGTTCCGGGATTATTTATTGCGCAACATGCAGGTGGTGGTAAAGCCGAACAAATATTTTTACGGGGATTTGACTGTGATCATGGTACAGATATTCAGGTTAGTGTAGATGGTATTCCGGTAAATATGGTTAGTCATGCTCATGGACAGGGATATGCTGATGCGCATTTTATCATTCCTGAAACAGTGAATAGTATCGATTTTGCTCCTGGACCTTACGATGTAAATCATGGAAACTTAAATACAGCTGGATATGTTTCATTCAAAACTTTTAAAAGCATTCCAAAATCCACCTTTCAAATAGAAGGTGGGAGATTTAATAGTTTCCGAACATTGGTTATGTTAGACTTATTAAAGAAAAATAAAGACAAACAAAGCGCTTATGTTGCGGCAGAATACAATTATACCGATGGCCCAACCTTGAATCCTCAAAATTTTAATCGTTTAAATATATTCGGAAAATATAATTTGCAAATTTCGAATATTACTGAAATGATTTTATCTCTTTCCACTTTTAAAAGTAGTTGGAATGCAAGCGGACAAGTTCCTACGCGGGCAGTTGAATCAGGCACTATTGATCGGTTCGGGAGTATTGATCCTTCTGAAGGTGGTAATACCGAAAGGCATAACCTAAACCTGGTTTTTAAGCATCAATTAAAAAGTAGTAATAACATTGAACAACAATTCTTTTATAGCAGATATAAGTTTAATCTCTATTCAAATTTTTCTTTCTTTTTAAGAGATTCGATAAATGGAGATGGAATAAATCAGGCAGAAGACAGGGTATTGTACGGCTATGGATTTAAACTTAATAAGAAATATTATCTTGAGGATAAAGTGATAAATTCTAGTTATGGTGTAGGCTTTAGAAACGATGCTACAACAGACAGTAGATTGTCAAATGTTACAAATCGAATATGGTTGAATGATGTAAAACTTGGCAACATCAATGAAACCAATGTTTATGCGTTTACGCAACAGGAACTAAGTACTGGCAAGTGGTTGCTAAATGCAGGACTAAGACTTGATTATTTTAATTTTAATTATCTCGATAAGTTAAGCATAACAAATTTACCTTCTCAGCAAAAAGCTATTCTCAGTCCAAAGTTAAATGCGATGTACTCGCTTAATCAGCAAGTACAATTATTTGCAAAAGCCGGAAAAGGTTTCCATAGCAATGATACAAGGGTAGTTGTAGCAAACAAAGGAGAAGAAATTTTACCTGCAGCTTTTGGAACTGATATTGGTGTTAATATTAAACCTGTAAAAAACCTTTTCTTATCTATTGCAGTTTGGAACTTATACCTTAACCAGGAATTTGTGTATGTTGGGGATGAAGGTAATATTGAACCCAGTGGTAAAACTAAGAGAATGGGACTTGATATTACGGCTAGGTATCAGTTCTCAAGAAATCTTTTTGCCAATGCTAATATTAATTTTACTAGTGCAAAATCAATTGAGCAAATGAAAGGGGAAGATTATATTCCTTTAGCACCTTCATTAACAAGTGTAGGAGGGTTATATTATAAGAAGCAACAAGGTTTTAATGGTGGTTTGAGTTACCGGTATATCAAAAACAGACCGGCAAATGAGGATAATTCTATTGTTGCCAAAGGATATTTTTTATTAGATGGCACTATAAATTTTACGAAACCCACTTATGAAATTGGTCTAAGTTTTGAAAATGTATTTAACGCTAAATGGAATGAAGCCCAATTTGCCACTGAATCCAGATTACAAAACGAGCCAATGTCTCAAACAGAATTAAATTTTACACCAGGTACACCTCTTTTCGCAAAACTTAAGTTTGCGCTTTATTTCTAATTAAAGAGATTGATGAAGCTCTTTTAAAGGATAAAATACAATTCTTTTTTGGCATACGTACATCCAACGAAATCGCTTTTTCGTAGATATGAGTACATCAATCTATCAACATGTATCATTCTACATACTCCCGATCATTTCGCGTTACAGGGTTAATCATATTATTCTTTTTTCTGTCTAAACCAATTTTTGCACATGCAGGCATTGTGGATATAGAAAAAATGAATGCAAAGGATGCCGCTATTTTGTATGTTCAACTTGGTTACAAACATATTTTACCACTTGGTCTTGACCATATTTTATTTGTACTTAGTTTATTTTTATTAAATCCCCGGCTAAAATCAATTTTGTGGCAGGCAACTACTTTTACGGTTGCACATACGATAACCTTAGGATTGTCTATGTATCAGATACTCCCAACTGCTACCAATTGGGTAGAACCTTTAATTGCTTTGTCTATTATCTATGTAGCGCTGGAAAATATATTTTCTACTAAACTAAAGCCATACCGGATAGGTATCATTTTTTTATTTGGCTTAATTCATGGAATGGGTTTTGCAGGAGCTTTAGGAAATATTGGTCTGCCACCTAATGCATATATGGTTTCATTGTTAATGTTTAACCTGGGTGTTGAACTTGGTCAAATTACGGTAATACTGATAGCATGGTTTTTATTGGCTAAATGGTTTGGCAATAAAATATATTACCGAAAGCTCATAGTGATACCATTATCTGTTTTAATTAGCTTAATAGCAAGTTATTGGTTATTTGAAAGAATTTCATTCTGATATTTTCTCCATTGTATTAAAATAAAAAAAAGTAGTTGTTGCCCAAAAGCAATACAGTTACTTAGTTTGAACTTAATTGGAGGTTTAAATCCTTTGCAAAAGAGGGAGAAAGATCATATATATTTTTCTTGGCCTCTTCAAAATACTGGTTTGCATTATAACTTTTTTGTAATGTTTGCATCAGCTTACCCATCCAATACAATTCTATAGATTCCAAAAGTTTTCCAGAAACTTTTTGTTGATATACTTCGAAAGCTTTTTCTTTTTTCCCATTACATAAAAGAGCCCATACATACCAAGCATAGGTTTGAGGAGTAGCCCTGTTGTCTAATTCTTTTAAAGCAATTGTTTCTGCTTTTTCTGGACTTTCTAAAACGCCTGTATATAGTTGAATTAAATATTTATGATACATATTGCCATAAGCTTTATTTGTAACGATAGTTTCAAATTGCTTTGCAAGTTTAATTTGCATAACAGCATCGTTTTTATACTCGGCAACAGCTATCATTTTTAAAAGCAACTCTGGGGAGGCATTTTTACTGGCTGCAAATTTAAAAATACGATCTGCAAGCTTTTCATGATGGTCATATACCAAAGCAATCCAACCAAGGCCTATCAAACTATGCAGGTCTGAAGGGTTTGCCTTTACACAGGTTTCAAAACAGTTATATGCCTCTTCCATTCTTCCTGCATGCATATATAGGTCGCCTAAATTACTGATGGCTGAATATTTTAATGTTGCCATTTGTCCCGCATTTTCTGCTGCTTTTTGCATGGCAACCAGAGATGAGTCCAATTCGCCATTATAATGCATCATCTTACTTTTTCTAAATTGGTAACCAAAATCGTTGTCTTTTTTTAAATTCCTGAGATTAGTTTTTGCTAATAAAATGTTTCCTAGTTCAAAATTCACATCAAATGAGTTAGCCTCCGACTCATATCTTTTGATACCTATCGATTTTGCAACTGTTAATAAGGAGTCAGCTTCTTTAAACCTGTGTTGTAAAATGGCATGACTAACCAAAGAAATTACCGGCCCAACTTCTTTGCCATTAAACTCTTTAAAAAGCGAGCGTAAAATACTATCTGAAATTTGTAAGTCTTTTATATTACCCTTTAAATGAAATCTTGTTACCAGAGAAGCTGCATATTTTGATTTATTAGTGTAATCGGGCGTATGGGAACTGATTCTTTCCTCCCAAAATTTAATATCTGTTTCATTAATCTTATAAGCAAGGTCTGTTTGAGTGTTAGCTAAAACACTATCAATAAATATTTCTGGTACAATTGGTTTTATTGCATTATTACAGGCGCTTAAGCTAAATATGACTAAGAATAATAAACTAAATGCTCTCATGATGAATCTTTTGCACTGATATACGAAAGATTACAGCATTTGGATTTTTTTTAATAATGCATTTGAAGCTTTCAAGTATTTTGTATCGATTTAATTAATAACATTCATGTTCAATGAAAATGATGTTTAGCGGAAAAGTAGTCGGAGAGATGTTTTTTTATTTTTGAGACGAATTTAAAATTGAGGCTGTTCAAAATCATTACAGTCCTGCTTAATTATGCCATTTACCAGAAAGATTAAGTTTCTTAGGATACTGTTTAATCATTAAATACACCTAAACTAGGGTAAACTATTTTCTCGTTTTACCGATATATGTTTATCTTTTTCTAAATGATTCTTTCTTGTATATTTCAAATAAAACAATATTCAAAAGATATTTTAGAATACATATAAACTAACGCAAGATCTTCTCCATTTTCCTGCCTTTTGCCAATTCATCAACCAGCTTATCTAAGTACCTGATTTTTTGGGTTAATGGATTTTCAATTTCTTCTACCCTATAACCACAGATCACACCGGTAATAAGGTGTGCATGTGGGTTTAATGAAGCTTGCTGAAAGAATAATTCAAAGGTTAACTTTTCTGCAATGATTTTCTGTAATTTCTTTTCATCAAATCCGGTTAACCATGCAATCACCTGGTGCAATTCTTCTATTGTTCTGCCTTTGGTTTCTACTTTTTTTATATAGTGTGGATATACCGATGCAAAAGTTAATTTAGCAATTTTTGCATTGTGTTCAGGAGTCGTTTTCATGCTATATGTTCAAATTTGTTTAATCAAATTAAGACAACCTTTGCAGTCTGCCTTTTCTTTTCACGATGTTTTTATAATCCCATTGTATGTCGACTGATTTTTTCAGCCAGCGTTTCAGGTCTTTAATTACAATTTCTGACTCATTGTTATAGAAAATGGATGCGTCTTTAAATTTTTTTCCAACTACAGTTAAGGCATCTTCTTCAAAATCGGCACCACTCCAAAACATCAAGCGTAAGCCTACTTTTTGTTTGCTATAACCAACAATGGGATTGCCATCCAGGAACCAAACTGGATGGGCATGCCAGATTTTGCTATCGGCCTTGGTTAAAACACTGTCAATTATTTTTGCTAACTGGTCACCAATCAATTTGTCGGTAACAGTTAGTTTGTGATTATATGCCTGAATTTCTGCGTTCATTTCGATTGATTCAAGTTTGTCAATAATTGCTTAGGCTTTAGTTACCTAATTTTATGATGTAAATTTTTGCATCATTTGGATAACAAAAATGTTAAGGGGACATCCAATCTTTTATTCCATGATCTTTCACTATGGTCTTCACCGGGAAAATATCTTGTGACCCAATTTTTTTCTTTGTATTCTTTTGCAGTCATGATACTATCTGCCTTTTTTTGAATGACAGGATATAAGGCATCCAGGGTTTGATCGCCACAGTCGAAATAAATTTTATGATCCTTAGGGTTAGGTAAATGTTTGTTCAGGTAATTCAGAAACGCATTTGGAATCGGGTTATTTTCTGGAGAGAATGTCCCAATCCAATGCGTTGACAAACAAGCAGCACCGCCAAATATTTCCGGGTATTCGCACATGGCATACATAGAAATAAGGCCACCCATACTACTCCCGGCGATATAGGTGTTTTCTTTATTGGTATAAACAGAAAATCGTTTATCAATCAAAGGTTTCAGTTCGTTTACAATAAATTTTAAATAATTGTCAGATTGCGGTTTGAAAATCTCTTTGGTTCTACCAGCTCTTTGCAATTGTGCAGTTACGGTATCTTTTTCAACAGCTGTCAATTGTTCAAATGGTTTTTGCGGAAAATAGTCCGGGTGCCGGGTATTACCTCCATTCCAAATACCAACTACCAGAAAATTTTTGATGGTATTGTTCGCCAATAATGTTGAAGCAACATCGTCTATATTCCAGGATTGTTTATTCCAGGCCTGGTTTGGGTCGTACAACATCTGTCCATCATGCATGTATAAAACCGCATATTTTGTTGTATCGGAATAACCTTCAGGTAACCATATGTCAATATTCCTGGCTGTAACGTATTTGCATGCATAATTTTCTATTCGAACAATTCTTCCTTTAACAACGGCAGGTAATGGACTTTGCGCTTTTGATTGTATTGTAAAAGCGAACATGAGCCAAAGACAGCAGATGATGCGTAATAACATAGACTGCTTTTAAAAAAATAATTTTTTATTTATCTTGATGTTTTCTCAATGAATAAGGCACTTATATTTGTTTTAAACACCTGTTCACTTAGCCATTATCTATTGGTTCCCACAGCTCAATTTTATTGCCTTCGGGATCAATGATATGAACAAATTTGCCATAATCATAGGTTTCCATCTCATCAAGGATCGTTACGCCTTCTGCCTTTAGCTGTTCTATCAATGCCACTAAATCATGCACCCGGTAATTGATCATGAATTCCTTGGTTGAGGGCGCAAAGTATTGGGTGGTTTCTGCAAATGCACTCCATTGGGTGCTGCCTTTTATGGCAGGATCTTCTTCTTCCCGCCACTCAAAACTGGCACCATAATCGTTTGTGTTAAAACCAAGATTGTTTTTATACCACTCATTCATGGCTTTTGGATCTTTGCATTTGAAGAATACGCCGCCTATTCCGGTTACTTTTTTCATAATTTAAGGTTTGTTGACTTCTGAGGTTTAAGTGTTCATTTTTTGTAATGCTTTTAAATTTACAAAAAATCCACAAAAATGCCTATTCGTTATTTCTGATAATATAAAGTTAACCAGCTGCAAATGGCATTATCGTAAGTATAATAAAAGCAACCAAACTGTTTGATTCTAAATAAGCTGCATAGAACTTCAAGCTGGCCCTATGAAATGCGATCTTCTGTTTGTGAAATGAATATAGCGGAAGAAGAGCCATTCTTCCACCGGGTAAATAATTGGACAATAGTCTATAAGGATATTTTCTTGAAATAGCTGATGCGGAAATAAGATCCCAACCTTCTTCATTTTATTTGTTTGTTCATTCTGCATTTATCACTGCAATATTTTACTTCTTGCCAAACCTTTTCCCATTTTTTACGCCATGTAAATGGTTTTTTGCAAACAACACAGATCTTCTGGGGTAAGTTTTCTTTTTTAATATTTTTCAAGAGTTGGTGTTTTAAGGTTTTGCATAGGGTAAACGACCAATTTCTTTGGAAATAAAATAGGCGTCAAGACCCTGACTGATCAACACTTCCGCTGCTGATAAGTTTACAAAACCATCATCGCCTACTATGCCATCGTTTATCACAACCTCCTGGATACTTCCAATTATTAGAACAGTTCCATTTAGGGTAATGGGAATCGTTTCTTCCAACTTCATCGCAATTTTTACCAGGGCTTCTTTTACAAATGGCGCTTTACAGCCTTCCTGGTATAATGCTGTGAAACCTACTTTCTCAAATTCTGAAACACCTTTTTCGTACCTGGCTGATGTTTGATGCGCTTTTATATAATGTTCGGCCTGAATATAATTCAAGGTATATTCTTTGGTATCCAATATATTTTGCAAGCTGTCTCTTTGCACAGTATCAGGCCGGCTCATTAAGCCAAATAAAGCAGGGTTTGCCCCCAAATGAATAAGGGAATTGAAAATGGCCAGGTTGGTATTACCATCAATCGATTTGGTACCTACCAATACGGCTTGTCTAAATCCTGCCAGAGAATTGATAAAAGCTGTTCTGTAACGCTGTTCTAGCTGTACCAAACCTTCTTTATTTAAACGCATATATTTAACTTGATGTATTGAATTTTTTTTCAATCCTTTTCCAGTAACCAAAAAAGGAACTATAATAATCATTTACTTCATCGTTGATCCAGTCCCTGGATTCTTCAATCCCCTTGTAGCCAATATTCAACGGATGTTCTTTAAAATAGATGTTATTACCTGCACACTTATCTGCTAAGGAGTGGAAGGAACCTGTATATACCTGCAAGCCTGCAATGTTTTTACCAAGTGCCAGCATGAAGTCCATACATTTTTTACTTACAGGGTATCGCAAAAAAAAGTCGGGTTCTAATAATAAAATTCTATTCCCTCCCTCGTCTTTATGCCAAAGAGGATCCAGGTTATAATAGTTGTAGATAAAGATTGGTAAATTATTATCCAACTCAATATCATCAACAGTAGGAAAATAATATTCCGGTACAAAGTTCTGGGTACTTAATAAAGAAGCAGGGATTTCTAAACCTTCTAATGCTTCATAGGGCTGATCTAAAAAACTATGCTGCTGATTTGTAAAGGTATACTTGTTGATATTCTCCTGGTTGGCAAAGTATTTCTTTTGACTGTTTGCACCAGCTACCCATTGCCAGCTGCAGGTATTACTGGCCCAGTCACCGTCAAGCAAATGGTAATACATCCATTGCGAGGGTTGTTGCCAATAAGCTTTAGCAATATTGCAAGCCAATGATGCCGTGTACATTCTGCAATGGTTATGCATATAGCCGGTAAGGTATAATTGTTCAATAGCTTTGTCTATACCTTCTATACCTGTTAAAGCATTGATGATAGCAACAGGTATTTCATTAGTAAGAACCGGTTCCTGTTTTTGCCGGATATCCAGGTTTAGATCTTTGTGTTGCCCAACTCTTTGAAAATAATCACGCCAGCATAATTCCTTAACAAAGCATTCAATTTGCTTTAATTTATACCCTTTTTTAAGGACACTGTCTAGTACTTGTTTGGTACTGATAACACCTCTGGATATATAGGGAGACAAATAGGTTACGGCACCATTGGTATAATTCCTGCTTTTGCTGTATTGAATCGGGTTAACCTGGTCAATTTTTTGGAGAATCGATGGATAGTCTGTTGTAAAAGCCACGGTCATATTAGCGTTTGCTTATTTTGTTCATCGATATATTTCTTTGGAGGCTGCATTTAAATCGGTTTATTGAGGGATCTCTTTTTTGCAAGTGTTTTTTACTGATCCCGCTATTAACCCTTTTACGCCATAAATTAAAACTGCTGCGTTTTAATTCCTTTCTCATTAAGGCTATCACATTAGCTTCCGAAAAACCAAATTGGCTATAGATGGCTTCAAAGGGGGTTCTGTCTTCCCAGGCCATTTCAATTATCCGGTCAATATCTTTTTGCTCCATCAATTCATCTTTTAAATCATTAGCTATTCGATCTCATATCTGGTAATGAGTATATGATCAATAGCTGATTTTTCAATCAACATATTCTAGAATATGTTTCTGCACATGATTATTTCAATAGGCATAAACAGTTTCAATAAATTTTTGTTCAATAACTTATTAAAGAATCCATTTTTTACAGACTTGCAAAGCTTTCCTATTGCCATTGCCTGCCACATGGGATTTTACCTTAAGTATTTTTTGGGGAAGTTTTTAATAAGAATGTTATCAGACCGACTTATAAAAAATATAAGCATTTAATGCCATAAAGAACAGGGCCGGAATGGTTATCCAAAAGCTGTCTTTAAACCAGATCCTGACAGCAGCACCTATGAGCATTAATAAGGAAAGTCCTCCCGCCGAAACTAGCAAAATAGCCTGAAATTTCAGGCCAACTATTAATCCTGCGCCACCTAATAACTCTAAAATTGCAGTAAGTGTTCCCGCTTTTTCAAGACCAAAGCGCTTAAATTCTGCTTTCATGTTTTTGGATGTGAAATATGTTATCCCATACCCGATAAAAGATATACCGGAAAGAAGGATCCAAAAACTAAGTAAATCGGTCACGAAATATAATTTAAAGAAACGGCTGCGATGAATAAGCAAAGCACCAACAGTAAAAAGGATGGTATATGTTTTTGCCAGGGGTTACCAACTTTAAAGTGAAAATACTGCGCTGCTACCATTAGCAATGCAATTATGAGTGCTGGTATGAGTATCAGGGCTGGATACCAGATACCGGCTACCAGTAAGGTTGATAAAGCTATTTTTAAAGAACCTACCATAGTCCGGGTTAGGTCATTTAAGCCATATTGTTTAAATTCTTTCACAATATTCTCAAAACGAAAAATCCAAACATAGAAGATCGATAGGGCAACGATAATTTGAGCTGTATTAGCGTAATTAGTCATGAGAGTCATTTTTGTAAAAAAATAGTATCAACCTAGAAAGTAGTAGAAAAGTTAACGGTATTACACATTTTTCATTACTATAAAAAGGCTCAATTCTTCTATAAATATACAAAGTAAAAGTCCAGTAAAGCGAATAAGCAAATTAATCTAAAATCACTCTGATTTAATTGTAAGTAGAGTATTCAGGTTATCGTATCAGGCACTTTCATCAAACATCATTTCAGTTGAATTCCCTTTTTTAATGAATGGTTTCTCAATGGGCAAGGTAAAACTGAAGGTTGATCCCTCACCTTCAACGCTTTCAACAGATATTTCGCCGCCATTTGTTTCCAGAAAACCCTTCACCAATAATAATCCTATGCCCGCTCCCTTATTAATCTTTCTTGTTTCTGATAGAGCCTTCATTTGTGGGGTAAATAGTTTTTCTATGATTTCTTTTGACATACCAATGCCAGTGTCTTTAACATCTACAGTAATGTAGTTTTCATTCCTGGTTGCAGATATCTTGATGGAACCTCCTTTATCAGTATGTTTAATGGCATTTGAAACAATATTTTGTATGATGGAAATCAGCATCTTCTCATCTGCAAATACAACCATATCTGTTTCAATTAAATTATGCAGATGAATTGTTTTTGTTGATGCGTTTTCGTTCAGGGTTTCAAATACTTTATTTACAAAGTCGGCAAGGATTACTTTTTTTGGCGAAAAAACATCTGAGGCATATTTTACCCTGGCCCAATCTACTAGGTAGTCAAGCATATCGAGCTCGTCGTTTGAAGATTTATAAATGATATTCAGCATTTCCTGAACATCAGAAGATTTCATATTGTGGAAGTTTTCTTTTAAATATTTTGTTATGCCGATAATGCCGGAAAGAGGACTTCTTAGATCGTGTGAAAGAATAGATAGTACGGTTTCTTTGTGCGTATTCAATTCTTCCAGGTCTTTCATGTATTTTTTTATAGCATCCTCCGACTTTTTTCTTTCTGTCAGGTCGCGCAGTATTTTAACATAGCCTAACATTTCTCCATCAATGCCGGTAAGAGGGAAAACCAATCCATTGGCGTAAAACATAGATTTGTCTTTAGCAACATGCCATCTGTTATCAGTAGCTCTTCCTTCTTTCAGGGCCGTTTCAATTTCCCTTTTTGGAATCCCATTTTGTACATCTTCTTCTGTAAAGATCATATTGAAGGATTCTCCGATTACTTCATCGGTTTCATATCCAAATATTTTGGTAGAGCCGGAGCTCCAACTATTTATGGAGAATTCCTTATCTAATGTAAATATGGAATAGTCTTGTAGGCTGTCAATAATCTGACTGTAAAATTCAGCAGTTGGTATATATCTAGACTTGAGAATTTTTGTGTTTTCTTCTATGTTTTTCATTTAATTTATTTGATCAATTGGATGAATAATTTATAATATTGCAATTTTACCGAGAATAGATTCCAAACTGCTTCAGCAGCAAAATCTATTGCACTTGCTTTTATACTGAAAGCTTTAGTGAAATCCTGCGATAAGAAAAAATGATGATATGCGCTTCCATGCCTGCTTAGGAAAATGCACTGTTTGCATTTAATGCATGATTTTTTTTAACCTACATTTTAAATACCTGCCATCGGTAGATTAGTATCCATAAATATTAAAACCAATTTACATGGAGTGTTTAGAATTAGTTGGGTCCTGATGCGTTAAAAATTAAAATATGTTGATTAAGTTAAGAACCAAGGTTCAAAGTTGTTTGTCCAACCCAAACCAGCGTAGATTTGCAATTAGAAGATGGTATTTTTAAAAACCACCTATAAGTACAAAAAATATATAAAAGGTGATTTCGTACAAGGTACATCATTTGTAGAACAACAGGAGATTCGCTTTGTTAAAGTTGCATTTATACTTATTGTAACAGCTTTTGCCAGGGTTCTGTCAATATAAGACCAATCACAAAGATTTGCTATTACGTAAACCGTAGTTTTAATATTTAAAAAATTGCCATTTAGCGTAAACGATTAACCTTTTACTTTTTTAACCTGTATTTTTCAGGTTTTGTTTTAGTTCTTTCAATCATTTGTCTTGCTTCCAGATCTAGTTTTACGGTTTCTCCATACCATTGTACACCGCCCTCAAAATTATCTTTTACCCTGGTATATAAGGCTTCCATCAGTTCTGTGTGTGTTAATTCAAGTTCTGTTAGAATTGCCAATAGATTTTCTTTGATAAAAAGATATTTTTCTAATGATATCTTTTTATTGGTTTTGTTGATCTGTGGATGCAAGGTTTGAAATTGTGCTTCTTTCATAGCTTATGTATAACTAGTGTAGATTAACTTTTAGAATTGGTTGATTCATGAATTTTAATGACACCCATTTTATATAAATTAATGGCTTTTAGAATGATATTTTCAATGGATGGAAGGGGTAGGTCTTCATTTGGATCTACTAACATGATCTTCATTCTTTTGCGATCTTCCTGAAGTAAGAAAGCTTCCGTAAAATGTTTTCCTTCTACAATGCCAATATAAGGGTGTTTGTATTTTTTATGAATCCATAAATAACAAAACATTTTCCCTTTATAACAAAAAAAGGGCACTCCGTATTTCCAAACATTTTTAATGTCTTTATCTTGTTGTAAGATAATTTCTCTCAATGCAAGTAAACAGCTTTTTATGGGCTCTTCCTGCTTTAAGTAAAAGTTAGTCAATTCGTTCATTTACTTTATTTTTCGCTTGGCATTTGTTGGTTTTTTGCCATTGATTGTGTTTTGCCTTTGTTGGTGTTTTCACCAAAAAACAATAGTGTTTACCCTTACTTATTGGCAGCTCTTATAGCTTCAAGTTCCGTATCACTAAGCCCCGCCGAAGCAAGCACTTCAATAATAAAAGCTGTCTTGTTTGTAGTATATGCTTCTCTTGTGATAGTTTCATTGTTTGTCAGTGTTTTTTTAAGTTCTGCATATTTTTCTACCAACTCTTTGTCATTTCTAAGTACATCCCTAAATAATAAATGATTTTTTAAGGCCAGGCTGTCTGCATAACATACATAAAGATGATGCGCTGGCCACTTATCTTTCCTTTTAGTAATGGGTGTATATTCAGAAATTTGTTTAAAAGCAAACCTTCCTGAAATGCCTTGTTCACCCTTGCATTTATACCCAATTTTTTCCAG
>CALRVT010000039.1:0-27867 GCA_943371675.1 Chitinophaga pinensis
AAACCGGCTGTCCGCCTACCAAAACTTTCAAAACCTGGCCAGGCGTAACCGCAAAGTTTCCCTTCATGTTTGCACCCAAACCTCCTGAAGCAACACTGGAATTACCTCCCTGCGCTCCCTTTGCCTGAATGCTGATAGAAGTTACACCTGCTGGAACCGTATAAGTTTGCTGAGCCCCTGTATAATTGAATATACTTGTTTGTGAAATACCCAATAATGCAGTGGAAACAAAAAGGGCAGACAGTAAAAACTTACGAGTAGATTTCTGAATATGCATAGATACTAGTTGAAAAGTAATTTAAATACAAGGTCGTTGATGGTTGCCCCATCATAGAGGTAATGATACAAAGGCCTGAAAACGGTCATGGTAGTTGGTTCAGGACATTCACCTGCAACCTGGGAATTGCCAGCCACAGATACTGTTCTGAAAGTTTCAGATGCTGGTTCACTATCCGTTGTTTTCCAAAAATTCCATTTAACACTTTGCGCAGAGGAACTGGCATTTACAATCCTTACCAGGAATATGCTATTGCCATTACAACCCATTTCTTTTATACTAAACTGAATATTAGCCGTGTCTTTTAATAAAAAAAAGCCATCGGGGTCTGATTGCTGACTTTTAAGGGAGGATACGTTTTGGGCTTGACCATACAAGCATACAAATAGGGAAAGAAAAAGAATGACTCTTTTCATAAAGCAGGTAGTTTTGGTTGGTACGCTTATAACAAATATCTGCAGATAGCATACATTATCTACAGACTGAATAGTATCTATTAATAACCTAAAATGCTTATTATCAATGGATTATCGAGGCCAGGGGATGTTCAAGAAACTCATTAACAAGCTTTTATACTTATTTTCTAGTGTATATTGAATCGGAAACGTTCAGGAAAAGTAAGGGGATTATTTTAATTTCTTTAACAAATGAACAAATATTTCAAAAATTTAATCTGTTTTAAAGTATTTTTTAATCCATTCGTTATCAAATAATTATGCGTAGAAACATATAGCTTTTTTGGGCTATGACAATTTTAAAGCTTTCTGAAATTTTTTCAGCTCAAGTAACTCTTCTGGCTTCAGGATTTCGTGGTTATCTGCCTTGGCTTTCAAAAAGAGTACCCGCTTATGTTCAGGATATTTAGCCAAAATAGCCAACATTAATGTTTCCGCCTCCTCATTTTTAGGGTAAATGGGTGCCACTATAATGGGCTCTTCGGTTTTATAACGGGTAGGCATTTTTAATATGATGGCTTCCAGGGTTCCCAGCCAGCTTTGTGGTATTTCTTTTACTCGGGAGGCTTTTTGCAGCAAACCTTGCAATTGTTTCTTACTCAAATTACCCCTTTCCTCATATTGGTGCATCAGGCTCATCACAAAAAGAGCATCCGGATTATGGGTATAACAAGCATCCAGGATTTTGCCTATGATATCTATCCCTTTCTTTTGCTGATACATAAGGTAGCGGAAAAATTATTCTGCAATACTAAATCATTCCATGTAGGATTATGTCAAATTTCCATTTTGCAAAATTAAATGCCCTCAAAAAAATGTACTTTGCAATGGCCAAATATCCTTTATGCAGAACGACCAATCACAGGTAAAAAGTAAATTGTATAATATAGACCTGATACTTGACCTATCTGGAGGTGACATGCAATTTGTTCGCGCCATGCTGCAAATGTTCGCCGCTCAAATTCCCGGTATGTTAAAAGATATGCATCTTGCATATGAAGAAAAAAGATTGACCGAGATAAAAGACATTGCACATAAAATGAAACCCACCATCGATAGCCTGAATATGGGTTCATTTAAACAAACCATTCGCGATTTGGAAAGTCTTTGCAAAACTGGAATTGACCAACCCCAATTAGCATTGTTGATCAAAGAAGTACAAACAACTTTAGAGAAACTCCTTCTAGAAATTAAAACAGATTATCCAGAGATATAGCTTAGCTGAAAAAATAAAATACCCTGCATTTCAGGATATAAAACTAAAAGGCATATGGAAAACCATATGCCTTTTTACCTTGTATCTGACCCTGTATTACCAGATCGTTTTAACTGCAACAAAATTACCACTTGCATCAAATGCAACACAGTAACGTGTATTATTGGCATCAATGATCACAATATATCCTTTCAAAACTCCATTCAATGTTACACTATCTGCTTTATCAAATGCATAATTAGGGTAGGTAGTGCTCAGGTAATTCTGAACATTGGTTGGTAAGGCAGATTGTGCAACAGATGCAAGTACCCCATCCGATTTAGGCAGATCTACTCTTTTCACAAACACACCCGCTTTATTGAATAAGGATGCAAAAACACCATTATTCTTAGATATTACCAGGTAACCACTATCACATGTTTTGAAGGCTTTGGTTAAGGTATCTCCCGCAAAGTTGGCAGCAAAATACGCACTGATAGCAGCAGGAAGTGCACTGAGTGCTACCGTATCTTTCTTCTCACCATCGCGCTTTTCAAAACGACCACCGCGGTGCCAGCCTTTGTTATCCATATCTCCTTTTTCACGCTGCTCCAATACTTTCACAAATGTTCCGTCGGCTTTAAACTGCAGGGCAACTGGTTTGCCGTTGAAGTTGATGATGACAACATAGCCTTTTACAGCACCTGTTGTATCTTTTACAGAAAATGCTTTCACAAAACTATTTCCACTGTAATTAGTGGCTACATAATTTTGTACAGCGGTGGGCAAAGCAGAAGCTGCAATTGAATCTCTACGCTCACCCTTTTCACATTTATGTATGACCATTACAGAATCAGTTGCAGAACCCGATGCGGTTCCGCCGGCTGCAGTAGCAGCTACTGTTATGGTAGAAGATGTTGCTGTGGTTACAGCAGCAGGTGTGGCATCATTATTGCCATTGCCTGAAATTTCTTTTTTGCAGGATGTTGCCCCAGCTATCAATAAAATGGCTGCCGATAAATATGCGAATGACTGTTTGATTTGTTTTTTCATGTTATTACAGTTATGTTTTTGATTAAAATTTTTATTTACAATTACTCCAAACTCCTAACTTTTAATTTTTAACTTCTAACTCTTTACTCTCCCTCTAGCCTTCCAATTTCATCTGGCAAAACACCAGGTATCTTTTTGCTGATCTTGGTGGGCCACTTACTCCTTTGGATAATTTAACCAGAACTGGATACCGGATGATATTAAAACTATTATGGGCGGGGGATATTTTTGTTCGGTCATCTCTGTAAACAATTGCTTTAGGTAACTGCTGATGAAATCCAAAAGGTATTTGTAGGGTACTTCTCTCTTGCTTAACTGCAACTTTCTCTTGCATGATCGCCTGCCATACCGCTTTCATTTCGGGCATGATCCGGTTATGGGAAAAAACAAGTAAGAGATGAATGAAACTAAGTACGGAATGCATGAAGCCTTATTTACAGTGTATTTGATCTAATTGGTTACAAATCCTTTTGTAAGGTTTCAAAATGATGTACCGGCCGTTCTGTTAAAAAAATGGAGCTGCTTTTAACAATTACCGAGTACCAAATATTTGGGGAAAGGGCCTGCAACATTTGTAGAGCAGGACATCCGCATACATACGTTTTCATAACAAAGGTTTTAAAAATGATTTAATCCGTTTGTGTAGAATTATGTATGGGCTGTTGTTTAGGTTGATCAAATACGTTTACAAATGATTAGATGCAAAAACAAGGCGGGATGTTATCAAAGAAATGTTAAAGAAAAAAGATTGACGAATGTTGAAAAAGAAATTTTCTGCCGATGTTGGTGTTTTCACCAACAATAGCAAAGAATGATTGACGAATGTTGAACAAGAAATGTTGATTGTTGAATGGAATGAAGAATAGAGAAAAGTTAAAAATTGCAAGATTCAAAATTCACTTCTTCAATAAACATTTCTTGTTCAATATTCAAAATTCAAACGGTTAGAAAGAATTATCTGATCAACCCGATCTTTTTCGAGTGTGCAACGGCTTCTATACTGTGCACAAAAAAACAACAGGCAACACCCGCTGATTCCATTTTGTGGAGAATGGCTTGGGCTTCATCGCTTTTCTTTCTGGCTATATCCCTGATATATACAGCAAATATCCTACCCGGAAAATGCGCCACTATATCTGCATAGATAAATGGGTCCTGCTGTGAGCTATCACCTAATAAAACAAATTGCTGTTTGGGAAATGCATTCAATATTCTGGAGATTCGGGCAAATTTTGTTTGGTGGTTATTTTGCCCGGTTTTCAGCAACTCGCCCAATTTCTTCATCTTACTTAATAAAATCACCCCTTTGGGCAATCCATTCTTTATTATAAACTCATCTATGTAATCGTATAAATTCCATTCGCTGCTCGACACATAAAAGAAAGGGTTTTGTTCGTCATCTGCTGTATGCGCAGCTGCTAATAAATTATAATGATTAACCACTCCCTCAAAAGGCTTTCGGGTTCTGGGGTTACGCGTAAAAAGTAAGGATAGTCTTTTACGTAAATTGGTACTATGCGAGATCAAAAATGTATCGTCGATATCAGAGATAAATGCATACTGTGTAGAATGTGGCACCAACACTTTTCCTTTTACCTGTGCAATTGGCTGATCCATCTTATTCCTTATCTCAATCCTTACATCATTCCAACCATAGGGTATGGGCGATGTAGAGTACCAGTCCTGGTGAATAAAACCATCCGACTCTGTAACAGAATTAAATACCTGGTCGTTCCAATACAATTGAACCTTTGTATCTGGTATCTGCCTTACAATAAATAACCTGATCAAACCGATTAAGTTTCTAAGTAAAAAGGAACGGTATTTTTTTCTGCGTAATGGAGCAAAAGAAAGAGCGTGTCCATAAATAACCATCTGTGATGCATGGCCGTAACCTGCATAGATCTGAATGGTTGGTAATGCGGTAAAACCCAACCACCGCCAGCATCTTTCTTTCCATGAAATTCCCGGCAATTTTTCCAATTTTTTAGGCGCTATAGTTTTAGTAGTTTGCATCACTGATTCACCTAAGTTACGACCTTGCTGTATGGAAGAATCCAACCTGCCTAAAATACTTTTTGTTGTTAACCCGGTTTCAGGTGGCAATAATAAAAAAGTATGGGAAGATGCCATACACACCCATTTTGCTAATACACCCCAAAACTACCAGATGATCACCCTTACCGGTTTTGATGATCATCTGTTAATTCGCAATTACCTGGATTCATTCAAACCCCAAAAAGTTATAGCGGTTGGAGGCGATGGCACCATTAATTTGATCGTTTCACAAATTGTTGGAACCAATATCGCTTTGGGTATTTTGCCTGCAGGTTCCGCCAATGGACTAGCAACAGAATTGAACCTCCCTTTTTCCATTGAAGAAGCGATGGAAGTGATCCTTGGTAACCACACCAAAAAAATAGACCTGATTCAATTTAACAACAAAGAGCACTGTGTTCATTTGAGTGATGTTGGATTGAATGCGCTGGTGATAAAAGATTACACGCTTAAAAAAATGCGGGGCAAATGGGGCTATCTGAAATCTATCTACCATGTATTGCAACAGCGGAAATTAATTAAAACCAGTATTCAGCTTAACGGACAAACACTGAACAGGAATACCTATATGGTTGTTTTTGCCAATGCCCGCTCTTATGGGTCAGGGGCACTCATTAATCCATTGGGAGATTTGTGCGATGGCAAATTTGAAGTAGTGGTAGTAAAAGAATTATCCATATGGGAATTATTGAAAATGCTTTTAACACATGCACCATTTGATTCGAATAAAATAGAAATTTTTCAAACAGATGAGGTAACTGTAACCACTGAGAAAAAAGTATTTTTTCAAATTGATGGAGAATTTCTAGGAAGGGTGAATACCCTTCATGCTGCTATAAAACCTGCTGCTATTCTGGTTTTGCTACCAGAATGAAAATTTAGGTAAAGGCTTGTTCTTTATTTTGCCACTGAATACACAGATTGCACAGATTACACTGATATTTAGTTTGGTTGTTATTTATTTATTCTTCTGGAGCATATCCAAGGCTTCTTGGTCTTTAAATTGTGTTGCCAGTTGTACTAACTGTTTTTGCAGATCCGAAATGATTTTTGCATAAGCAGGATCGCCAAAGAGGTTTTTCATTTCTTTGCTATCCTTTTTCAGATCATACAATTCCCAGGTATCTGCCGGACCATAAAAGCGGATCAGTTTATACTGTTGTGTACGCACGCCAAAATGAGGTGATACATGGTGCGGCTCAGGGTATTCATAGTAATGGTAATACAATGCATTACGCCAGGGTTTAACCAATGGCTTTTTACTTATCAGTGGAAAAAAGCTACTTCCCTGTATATCCGATGGAACTTCTTTGCCGGCTACATCTAATAAGGTTGGTGCCAAATCTATATTCATAACCAATTGCGTATTCTTTGTGCCGGGCTTTATAACACCGGGATAACGCATAACCAGTGGCGTACGCATACTTTCTTCGTACATAAAACGCTTATCGAACCATCCATGTTCGCCCATATAAAAACCTTGATCAGACGTATAGATGACAACCGTATTTTTTGCCAAACCGGTTGAATCAAGGTAACGTAATATGCGACCAATATTTCTGTCCATTGATCTGGCGGTGGACAAGTAGTCTTTCAGGTATCGCTGGTATTTCCACTTAACAACTGCCAGGCTATCCTTTTTTATTTTATCATATTCGGCAGCTTCCTTGGCATAATATTTTTCATAGGCCGCTTTCTCTGTTGGCGACATTCTGCCAAACATTCCCGGTAATTTGTAATTCACATTCATCTTCAAATCATTCTGTAATAACATGGTTTTACTGATGGTCATATCCTGGTCTGATGCCGCTTTTCTGTTTTGATAATCATCAAAAAAATTATCCGGATAGGGAAATTCAATACCATCAAATGCACCCAGATCCTGTATATCCGGCATCCAGTTACGGTGAGTTGCCTTTTCACCTATTACCATAAAAAATGGTGTGTTGTCTTTGCGTTTATTCAACCAATCAATTGAAAAATCACTGATAATGTCTGTTGCATAGCCCTTGTATCTCACAGTATCATTTTTCATATTGATGAAATCCGGTTGGAAATAATTTCCCTGTTCGGGAAGAATTTTCCAGTAATCAAATCCTACCGGCAAAGATTGTAAATGCCATTTACCTATCCAGGCTGTTTGGTAACCCTGATCATGTAATAATTTTTGAACCTGTTGTTGCGCTCCATTAAAATTTCTTTTGGGTGCATTGTCTCTCAGCCCGTTCATATGACTGTACTTTCCTGTTAAGAGTACCGCCCTACTGGGTGCACAAATAGAGTTGGTGACAAAGGAGTTGGAGAACAAAACACCCTCTTTGGCAATACGGTCTATATTAGGTGTTTGTGTCAATTTACTTCCATAGGCACTGATGGCTTGCTGGGCATGGTCGTCGGAAAATATTACGAGGATATTGGGTTTATTCTGTTGGTTGTAAGCTGCAGTTACCATTGCCACTGCAAAAAAAACCATTGCTATTTTTTTGAACATAACCATTTGTTAAGTTGCTTAAATATAACAAATCGTTTTCTATACTTAAAATACAAACCCAGATTTTGATAAAATGCTGCTTTCATTGGCTATAGGGCATAAAAAAAGTGACGGCTTCCGTCACTTTAAAATATAGGGCAAGCAAATTATTCGATCCCTAGTTTTTTCAATTTCTTTATTTGCATAAACAGATAAAACAGAACGCCCCAAACTACTACAATGATGGAATATGCCATCAACTCCAGCCAATAGGGTGTGAACCCTCTTCTGGCAAATAAAGTTCTTTTATCATATTCAGAAACATAAGTTGCAGGCACTCCCCAGGGTACTGTGGTTTCTGCAGTTAGATTTCCATAAGTTTCATTCTCTTCAATTTTAGCAATGAGTACCAGGTTCCCTTTCAGATCTCCCGGCAAAGTATCCAGTTTGAATTCTGCTGCAATCGTACCTGTTGAATCTGTTGTGTAACTTTGCGTTTCACTCACATTCAGGTCGCCACCCGATCTTTTAACGGCAACTTTTAATTCCACATCTTTCACCAGGGTCCAGACAGTGTCAACCAGCGCTAATACAGATACATTGATGATCTTACCATCAGCTGTGTCAATTTTCAACCTTGCTTTTGTGATAGTTGTTGTAGCAGTAGATACATCAAATTGCTTGTCTGCTTTTGATACCACAACAAAATCTCTGCTAGCGGCTTTCATCCATTCGGCTTTGGCAGATGGTGGAATCAATAAAGCAGCATTGCCTTTAATATCAGTTGTTGCTGTTCCCAAAAAATTGGTTTTAGCAGAATCACTGGTGATATAAAAACTAACTGTGACGCCTTCGATCATTCTAAACTTCCCGTCAATCTTGGATTTGGCATTGGCCACCAGGTATTGTTGCAGGTTATTGTTGTTATGATAGGCAAGGTTTAGGATCAGGCTGTTCTTTTCCTGTTGCGCATAAGCGGTTAAACTGCATAGGCTTAGCAGCAATAAAAGGATGGCTGAATTATTAAGCTTTCTCATGTTCTTCAGTTTCAGTGATGGTTTCTTGTATAGGTATAATGGGAAAGATCCTTGCAAAAATGGTGATGATCAGTAAAGCACCAGCTAATGATCCAATAGCAATGGACCACTCTTCCCATGTTGGAAAATAATGGTGGTAACTTTCGGGCACATCGCGTATGGGAAGAAAAGGATGTAATAAAGTAGGCGTTACGATCAGGTATCTTTTAAACCATGATCCAATCACCACCAATATGCCGGCTATGAATGCGGGAAAGGGTTTTCTGCCTTTCTTAAATATCAATATCAATATTGGAATGAACATGGCTGTAGAGATAGCGAACCAGAATACCACAGAAAATTCGCCTGTAAACAAGCCCCTTAAATGTTCTTCTTCCGGTTTCTTCATTTTGAAAGCGGGCACCATAAATTCATTCACGTTAAAATAGAGATAGAGTAATGCTAACATCACCAATATCTTGCCCATCTTATCAAAATGCGATTCGGTGATATATTTTTCCAGCTTATAATGAGTACGGAAAACATACATGGCCACCATTACGCCTCCGGCACCCACAAGGAATGCACCCGAAATAAAATAAGCACCAAAATTGGTACTGTCCCAACCCGGACGATACGTTGTAGCAAACAACCAGGATGTAACAGTGTGAATAGAAAAGGCAACAGGTATGATAGCGATACAAAGTATGTTAACTGCCTTGTCGCTGATCTTTATCTGACCTGGTGTATTCTTCCAAAATGAACCCAGGAAGGAATAGAGTTTATGCAGGTATTTCCCAGACCTTTCCTTGTATTTGAGCATGATTTGCATATCGGGCAGCAATGGGAAATACAAAAGAAGCAGGCTGATAAAAAAGTAAGTAGTGATAACAACCACATCCCAGATAATGGGCGATTGTAATCTTCCATGAATAAATAAATTATAGAACCTTTCGGGTCTACCCATATCCACGATAATGATCAGCGAAGCAAATGTGATGGCTGAAACCGCAATGATCTCTGCAATCCTGGTGAGAGGTGTGCTCCAATGCACATTGGTTAATCGCAATACGGCCGTTATCAAAGAACCAACAAGACTGATTGCCACAAAAAATACAAAGTTAGAAATATAAATTCCCCACGAAGCATAATCACGCATAGCAGTTACTACGAGTCCTTTGGATAATTGCCTGTAATAAGCAAACGCTCCCAACAGACAAAGGGCTGATAAAAAAACCACCCATATCTTTCCCTGTTTTCCAAATTTCTGTGGCAGCAGGTCTTCTATTATTTTTGTTTTAGCTAAGGATTCCACGGCTAAGGATTTAAGATTTAACTTTTATGGCTTCTTTATTTTCTTCCTCGTTTTTGAATGGGAAGTTCCTGTTTACAGGCGGCAGGTAATAAACACTAGGCTTGGTACCCAGGTCTTCCATCAAACGATAGCCTGCTTTGTCTTTGATCAGATCGCTGAAACGGAATGTTTCCGCACCATTGGTTACAGAGTCTTCTATCATGTCTCCAAACATGAAAACACCATTGGGGCAGGCTGATACACAGTGTGGCAATTCTCCCTTGCGTGTCATATCCGGACAGAAATCACATTTACCTACGGTACCTTTTTTCTGGGGCATACTTGTTTCGCAGGAATAAGGCTGTGCGGCGATCTCCTTTGTTAAAACGGGTTCTTCCCAATTGAATACACGGGTTGAATATGGACAGGCCGCCATACAGAACCTACATCCAATACACCTGTCGCTATCAATTAATACTAAACCATCCTGGCGTTTGAAAGTGGCGTCAACCGGACAAACCTTAACACATGGTGGTTCGTCGCAATGCATACAGGTAGTAGGTTGCCAATATGGTGCTGTGTGTTCTGCATCCTGCATGGGATGGAGCTTGATCCAGTTCTGGTCTGCATGTGTATGGTGTGCATGGTTACAGGCTGATTGACAGGCTTTCACATTTTTACAACGGGAAAGGTCAATGACCATCACGAATTTTTTACCCGGAATACCTTTACGTGCCATATCGTTGGAAACGGCAGGTAAAACTGGAACGGGTTTTAGAAATGCTTCATCCACCTCAATCACTTCACCATCTACAGACAATAATTTAATTTTTTTCCCGGAAGGTTTCAAACCCTCAGACGCATCCGGTAAAAAAGGATTTTCTTTTGATGCGCATCCCGTTATAGCAGCTGTTGCCATTAAACCGGCTGTAGCCAGAAAATCCCTGCGAGAAGTATCTTTATTATTCATGGAAATATTTTTTTAGGATCTTGCTTATTTTTTAACCCAGGCCATCAGTTCTTCCTTAGAAATTTTCTGCTTGTTGTTACTGGCCAAATTGGAAACTTCTACTTCTACCAGCTTGCCATCCTGGGTAAGCATCTTAACAGTTTTCTTTTCACTGGGTGGTGCACAACTAATGACCTCCTTTTTGTTTCCAAAGAATCTCCCAAGCATGGTTAAGGGCAAAAGCGATAAAAGACTGATACCGAAAACAAACTTTCTTCTGGTATCTGTAGGTGTAGCAATTTCATCAGTCTCTTTCATAAAGTATGGTTATAATGTTCAAAACAATTAGTAGAAGCGGTGAATAGGCAAAAAATAAAAGGCCCCGGAGAAACGAGGCCTTTTAACAGTATGATATTATTTTTTAAGTGTTCTCATAAAATTAACCAGGCTCCAGATTTCTTCCTGATCTGGTATTTTCTTTTTGAAAGCTGGCATATCTTCTCTGCCTTCTGATACTTTATAAAATAAAGAACCATCTGTTTGAGACTGAAAAGCTGCTTTTGAAAAATCAGAGACTTCTGTTTTCAATTGGGCTGCTTTACTGCCATCTCCTAAACCGGTTTTACCATGACAAGAAGCACAATGTTGTGACCATAAAGATTTTCCTTCTGCTATGGATGCGGCAACTGCTTTTACAGGATTGGCTGTTTTAGCATTTTTGTCAGGAACAGGCCAGGGTTTTGCTTGATCGAATGTGAAAGCTGTAGCTAATACGGTTACCAAAAGGATAGCAACAGATGATAAGAATTTCATTTTCATGGTTTTGAATGTTTAAGGTTGAAAACAGGATGTTTGTTAATTAAAATTTTGAAAGGTTTATGTTAGAAGCAATTTGCGCGATGATATTCGGTTTTGAAAAGCAGAAACTAAAAATCAATGTTGCAACTTCTTCTTGAGTGTAAAATTTGTTTTTTCAGGAGAACCAGCGAATGATTCCTATCATGATGTTTTATGATTTATATCATGTTCTTGCCTAATGAAATATACCGATTTTTTTTATAAAACCCTCAGTTGCAATCAGTTTTGGTATCAGGCAAATGCTTACACTCTTCTAATAAATTGATGTGAAAACCAATCAAGTGTGAATTGTAAGGGCGATTTGCCCAATTCCACCCTTGATTGGTTTTCATAAACTGTTATTTTCCAGTTTATACAATTAAACAGTCTGGAAAAGGTTAACCCAATCCCTTAAAAATTCCAAAGCCTTGAAATATTAAAGCCTATCAGGTATTGCCCTTTTGTGAAGTCGTTCTGGTTAAACATATTGTTGTTCTGCGGAAGTATATAACCATAATTTCCTGCGAAGATCTGGAACTCGTGACCACTAGTGATAAAATCGAGACCGATGCTGATATTCGGATGAGGGTTATTCATCGGGTGTTGTGTTAAAGGCTGATCATAATTGGCCATCAACGACATCTTGCCCGATAACTTATACCTACCTGCAAAACTGATGCCAAGGTGCATATTGTTCATCTTCGATTGGATGATGCCTTTCTCATCAAAATATCCTTCCACATTGTTGAAATAGCTCATAGTTGGTGCAACCTGCACAGAAAATTTTTCACTGAATTTTCTGGCTATCATCAATTCACTAAAAAAGCTGAAGCGGTCTGCTACGGCCACGATGGGTAAGGAACTGCTTTTAGCCCTGGTATCCATCACCATATTGCCGAAGAAACTAACACTAACAGGCATTGCTTCGCTTTTTGTTTGCTTCAGCAATGCATATTTCAGGTTGCCATCCACCTGCATCCTGTCGTTAGATGCACCAAAACCCAATTGTAGCTTATCAACCACTACATAAGAAACTCCCAAACGCATATTGGCAGAGGCAAATAAACCATAGAGGTCTTTGATGCCATTTTCAACTGTACCAAACCTGTGTTGTATATCTGCCTGGAATGTTCCTTTTACCGGCACGATCACTGTTTGGTTATCAATCAGGTAATTACCTTCAAAAGTGTTTTTTGCCAGGGCTGGTTTGCTTTTTTCCGGAGCTTTAGCTTTAGTATCCTGTGCAAGCAATTCAGTTACACCAGTGCCAAATCCCAACAAGATCATCAGCGCTAGCGCCAGTTTTTTATATGATTTGAAAAATGTTTTCATAATAGATTTTTTAATTGTTTTTGGCACCCTGTTTGATCCAGGCATAGATTTTTGCATTGATAGTTTCATCAGGTCCTGAACCAATAGGCATTGCAGGAGATTTTTTCCCATTTAACCAAAGCATGAGAATGCTGTTATCAGGATCACCTGCTTTCAAATAACCACCGTCTGTTAAAGCCTGATATGAAATTGCTTTTGTAAGATTTGGTGTTTTACCCCCTGTAACATGGCAACCACTTAATGCACATTTGGTATCAAATATGGGTGTGATATCTTTTGCATAGCTCATTTCTGTTGTGATACTGCTGCCAGGGTTTACTACAATAGTGGTTGTTTTGGAACATCCCGCAATAATGAGGATGATCATGGTTATTAACCCGGATAGAACTACCGTTTTTTTCTTTAACATGATCTTTTTTTAAAAGTAAAACAGTCGGTTGCAGTCTATTTCTGAAACTTTAATAATAAGCCTGGCTGAATACCATGCTGGTAGTTTGATTTATTCCAGATGGCGATACCAAATGGCTGATCAGATAAGCTGGTAAAATTGATATCCTGTTTCAACACATCTGAGGTTTTCAGTAATCGTTTGTATTCGTAGATCCATCCTGTACCGGTAAAAACAGCTTTACAATCAATATCAGCTCTTCCTCGCAATACTGGTGAAAGAATAACACTTGGAATACTCTTAACGCCTAAGCCTCCTGTTACAGGATCGCCTATACGCTTATAATCTGTTCCAACATTAGGATCAATGGTTCCTGCATTATAGGTTAATACACCAGTTGAACTTACACCAGTAATTTTAACCGCTTTACCCCCTGTTGCTGTATCAGCAATAAAAAGGAAATCAATATTAGAACCATTGGGTATAACCCATAGTGGCACATTTACAGCAGCGCCAGTACCATCTAATTTCAAACTTTGCCTGTTTGTAAAAGTGCCCTGTTTTGCATCGGCAGTATAGGTTGGTGCATTAGGCCAGGTTGTTGAAGCACCAGAAACTACCAGATCATCAAAGTGTCTGCCATTTCCGGAACCTCCCACTAAACCGGTAACACCGGGGCCACCTGCCCAATCCTGATAGTTGTCATCCAAAATACCAAAAGAAAGGCCTCTGTTTGGATGCGCCCACCACATGTCAATTTTTTCTGCAACACCATTTGTATAGTGATTGCCACTGCTAACATTTGATTTCATAGCAGCTGGTGATACCGAATAATCCAGGTATGGAGAAAATATATGGCAACTGGCATAACATGTTTGTGTAGTAAACTTGGCCGTTGAATTGTCAACATTCCAAAGCATCGCCATTTTATCTTCACCAAAACCTTCCCTTGTTAAAACGCCACTCGCATCAAAACTGCGGGCGTTGCTTTCCTGTGCCCATCTTAGCGTGGTTGGATTAAAATACCAAGGGGATGATCTTACATCTTTGTCCTTATCGGTAACTTCCGCCAAAAAATAAATGTATTGGTCATCATACATTGAACGAATTGTAACCGGATAGCTTTCTCCGATATAACCCTGAAATAGGTTATTTCCTGCATCGGGAACTGTTGGCGATACTGCCAGTTTAGTGGCATTATCCCAAATACCATCGATGGTACCATCGATAGTAGGTGCCGTAGCGGTTTTATACGATAACAATTCATTGGTACTGGCCGCTGTTGGGCTAATCACCACTTGTGCCGTTTTGGTACAATACATAAACAGTACGGTAAGCAAAAGAAGCAGCGAGAGGATGGAAACTTTTTTCATAGTGATGTATTTAATGTTTCAACGTTTTATTATCGTTCAAAGTTTATTTTATTTAAGGGGTTCTTTTATGACGTATATCACTATGTTTTATGATTTGTGTCATGTATTTGTCATAAATATTCACTCTTCCATTAGTTTCATTGTGTTTCGCTACTAATAAAATTTTGATACAAATTCTTGAAGTTCCAACATGGAAAAATTTTTCTACAATGAAATGAATTATGGCTCATCTCTTTGAATAATAAATAGCATGTAAACCCATTCTTTACTGTGTAAACATTGAAATAACACTGTGAAGTTGGTACAGTAAATCCCTTTTCCACTTACATAATTGGTAATGTTCTTTACAAGTATCACAGCTTAGACTTTATTATTTTTTCGTATTCCTTCCTTTTTCGAAAACAGACTTATAAGATTTCCCTATATCTTTCCTTCTGTTAATTCCCTTTTATGAAATCAATCCTCAAATTCATAGGATACTTTTTATTAAGCTTGCTGGTTCTGGTAGTTATTATACTGGCATTTCTATCCGAAAGAGATATTCCCGTTAATGACCTAAAAGTCAAGTATACCAATACGGCTTCGCAATTCATGCCATTAATGGGTATGCAAGTGCATTATAGAGACGAAGGTGTTGCAGGCGATTCTGTTCCTATGATTTTGTTGCATGGTATGTCATCTTCCCTAAATACCTGGGACAGTGTGGTGCTATTGCTGAAAGACAAAAAAAGATTGATTAGCATAGATCTTCCGGCTTTTGGACTAACGGGACCGAATGCAAACAACGCCTACAGTTTTGCTTATTATAACCAGTTTCTGGATTCCTTTTTAGTAAGGTTGCATATAAAGCAATGCATGATCGCCGGAAACTCATTGGGAGGTGCCATTGCATGGGAGTATACCGTTGCAAACCCCAGTACTGTAAAAAAATTAATTCTTATTGATGCAGCCGGTTACCCTAGTAAACAAAGCAAAGGTTCAATAGGATTTACCATTGCCTCCACCCCGGTGATCAATAATTTACTTCTCTATATCACCCCTAAAATTTTGGTACGCAAAAGTTTGGAAGGAATTTATCATGACAAGGCACGCGTAACAGATGCACAGGTTGAACGCTTTCATGATGTTGCCATTAGCGAAGGCAACCGCAAAGCTGCTTTAGAAATATTTAAAAAGGGTTTTGAAAGGGAACCAGAAAAAATTAAAAACATCACAACACCCACTCTTATAATATGGGGCGAATTTGACAACCTGATACCTGTTGAGAATGCCCAATTATTTCACCAACAAATTAAAGGCAGTAAACTGGAGATCTTAAAAAACGTTGGCCATGTACCCATGGAAGAAAACCCTAAAAAAGTAGCAGAACTCATGGCTTCTTTCTTATAAAAAACTCTGTGAACCTCCGTGTTCCTCTGTTTCTCTGTGTTGAAAAAATAAAAAGAGGGACTGAAAAAACCCAGTCCCTCTCATCCTAAACATAAACTGCCATTTATGCAAACACTTTACCATACTGCACTGCAGCCTGTGCCGCAGCCAATCTTGCAATAGGCACACGGAATGGAGAACAGCTTACATAGTTCATACCTATTCTGTGACAGAATTTTACACTTTCCGGATCGCCACCATGCTCTCCACAAATACCCACTTTTAGTTTTGGCTTTGTTTTCCTACCCCTGCTGGTACCGATCTGTATCAGTTCTCCCACACCATCCTGGTCGATGGTCTGGAAAGGATCATCAGGCAATAATTTCTGATCGAGGTAATTGGGTAAAAATCCACCCACATCATCCCTGCTGAAACCAAAGCTCATTTGGGTAAGGTCGTTGGTACCGAAGCTGAAGAAATCTGCTACCTGTGCCATCTGACCTGCCTGCAAAGCAGCTCTGGGTATTTCAATCATGGTACCATATAAGTAAGGGATACTCTTCACTTTTAACCTGGCGCAAACTTCTGTGTAAACCGTATCTACAATAGCTTTCTGGTGTGTTAATTCATTTACAGTACAGGTAACCGGCACCATGATTTCAGGAAATGCTTTTTTACCCGCTTTAACCAATTCTGCTGTAGCTTCTAATATAGCCCTGATCTGCATTTCAGTGATTTCAGGATAGCTAACACCTAAGCGAACACCACGGTGACCAAGCATTGGATTGTTTTCATGCAATGCCAAAACCCTTCTGCGTAAAATACTCATACTGATGCCCAGTTCTTTGCTTAGCTGGTGCAGTTTCTCTACATCATGTGGCACAAATTCATGCAATGGTGGATCGAGTAAACGAATGGTAACGGGGTGTCCCTTCATTACCTTCATGGTGTCTTTGATATCTTTCTTCACAAATACAAACAGGTCGTTCAGTGCTTTACGGCGCTCGGCTTCTGTTTTACTCATGATCATTTTACGGAGTAAAAATAAGGGCTGCTCACTGCCTTCTCCATAAAACATATGTTCTGTTCTAAAGAGACCAATGCCTTCAGCACCAAACAACATAGCCTGCGCAGCATCCTGTGGTGTTTCGGCATTGGTTCTTACACCCATGATCTTGGTTTTGTCAACCAATGTCATGAGGTTCTTATATGATTTATTTTTATTGAGGTCTATGGCCACCAATGGCATATCGGTATTATAAACCAATCCCCTGGTACCATTCAAAGTAATGATATCGCCTTCTTTTACTACAGAACCATCTTTTGCTTTAAAGGTTTTGGTGTCGGCATGTATTTCAATATCGGTACAACCCACAATACAACATTTGCCCCAACCCCTTGCTACCAGTGCAGCGTGAGAGGTCATACCACCTTTGGTAGTAAGTATGGCTTGTGATTTATGCATACCGTCAACATCTTCCGGTGAAGTTTCTTCTCTAACAAGAATAACTTTCTCTCCTTTCAATGCCCATTCTACGGCTTCTGCTGATGAGAATACAACGCGACCCTTAGCACCACCGGGTCCAGCTGGTAAGCCTTTGGCGATAGGCTTTGTTACGGCTTCTATTTTAGGATCCAGCATGGGTAATAATAATTCTACCAACTGATTGGGTGCCACACGCATGATGGCTGTTTTGGTATCGATCAGTTTTTCGGTAAACATTTCAGTGGCCATTCTTACAGCAGCAACCCCATTTCTTTTACCTACACGGCATTGCAACATATAGAGTTTTCCTTTTTCAATGGTAAACTCAATATCCTGCATGTCTTTGTAATGCTTCTCCAGTCTTTGCTGAAAACCATTCAGTTCTTTATAAGCTTTGGGCATGAGTTTTTCTAAAGTATCCAGGTTTTTACTCTGATCATTTTTAGAATAAGCATTAATGGGTGCCGGTGTTCTGATACCTGCTACCACATCTTCACCCTGCGCATTTACCAAGTATTCTCCATAGAATTTATTTTCACCTGTTCCGGGGTTTCTGGTAAAGGCAACACCAGTAGCGCTGTCATTGCCCAGGTTACCGAATACCATTGCCTGCACATTTACAGCAGTACCCCATTCGTGTGGGATCTTTTCAATTTTGCGGTATTCGATGGCACGCTTTCCATTCCAGCTTCCAAATACACCACCGATACTACCCCATAATTGCTCATAAGGATCTTCAGGGAAGGGTTTGCCCAATACTTTTTTTACGGTTACTTTAAAAACTTTCACCAGTTCTTTTAATTCAGGAACGGTAATATCCGTATCAATTTTATAACCTTTTGCATGCTTTACGGCTTCCAGCTTTTCATCCAATACTTTACGGATACCCTTACCATGCTTGGGTTCTATGCCGCCGGCTTTTTCCATCACCACATCTGCATACATCATTACTAGTCTACGATAGGCATCATAAGCAAAGCGTTCATCACCTGATTGTTTAATCAAACCCTTTATGGTATCATCATTCAATCCAATATCCAATACCGTATCCATCATACCTGGCATACTTCTTCTGGCGCCTGAGCGTACTGAGAGTAATAGGGGGTTATTTACATCTCCGAATTTTTTTCCGGTGATCTTCTCCACTTCACGTAAGGCAAGATCTACCTGCTTTTTCAGTACAACAGGATAAGTATGTTTATGATCGTAATAATAAGTACATACATCTGTTGAAATAGTAAAGCCCGGAGGTACAGGCAATCGAAGCTTGGGATGCCCCGCCATTTCGGCAAGGTTAGCACCTTTACCGCCCAATAAATTTTTCATTGACTCGTTGCCATCGGCCCTGCCGGCACCGAAAAAATAAACGTACTTACTCGTACTGGTCTTCTTGGTCATAAGTTTTCAAATTTTATGACCTAAAATTAACAGGATGGCTTAGTGTGGGTTATGACAATTGTCATGGAAGAAGATGTAATTTATCAGCTAATGCCCTTTTGGCTTCATTTTACAAAACGGGGCTAAGAGAAAAACGGAGAAAAAAAGAAGAACGGGGCTAAGAGAAGAACGGAGTAAAAAAGAAGAACGGAGGTATTGACTTTCAGGTCGCTCTTTTTCCCTGTCTGCCGTCAGGCAGGTTCTGTTCTTTTTTTATTGAAAATTTTTGAAGCAAGGCTAAGAGAAAAACGGAGAAAAAAAGAAGAACGGAGATTTTGGCTTTCAGAGACGCTCTTTTTCCCTGTCTGCCGTCAGGCAGGTTTTGTCCTTCTCTTATTGAAACTTTTTCAACGCGAATGGTTTCAATAAAAGGAAAACTGGGCTAAGAGAAAAAAAGAAGAACAGAGGATTTGGCTTTCAGAGACGCTTCTTTCCTTCGTTCTTCTCTTTTTGAAATTCTTTACATATCAACAAAGAACATATCAATATCTCCTACATTTTTAGCAGATATTTTACCACGGTGGGTACACGGATATACGTCTTTAATAAGTTCATAGGTACTGGCTGAAACGTTTACCCTGCCTGGTTCTCCGTTACTTTCCATTCTGCTGGCTACGTTTACGGTATTGCCCCAGATATCATAGGCATATTTCTTCTTGCCTACCACACCAGCAACAATCGGACCCACATGAATCCCTACCCTTAACTCCCAGGGAGCCAAACCTTCATCGGCCCTACGCTTGTTTTTCTTAGCGATATATTGCTGAATTTCCAGTGCCGCTTTCACAATATTAATGGCATGATTTGGATATTCTGTTGGAATACCGCCTGCACACATATAGGAGTCTCCGATGGTTTTAATTTTTTCCAGGTTATTCCTTTCAATGATATCATCAAATTCCACAAAGGAATCGTTCAGTTCTTCGATCAGTTCCTGCGGCGTCATTTTATCTGCCAACTTGGTAAAGCCTTTGAAATCTGTGAACAATACCGAAGCACTTTCATAATAGCGAGGGGTGGCATGACCTTCTTCCTTTAATTCATTGGCAACTTCAACCGGCAAAATATTCAGCATCAGGTTTTCGATCTGTACTTTTTGTTTATCCAGCAGAATATTGGTCTTTGCTTTTTGGCGATAGCCTCTGTAAATAACGAAAGCAATGATCAGAATCAATCCAAAAGCAATGGCAAAGATATTGCGCGTAGCAGTTTGCCTTGCGATGTCAAGATCTTTTAATGCCTGTTCTTTGGTGAGTTTGTTGATCTTCAGTTCTTTTTGAGCAATATCAAAATCTAATTGCAGGTTAGAAACCTTTCGGTCTGTTTCAAAATTATAGACCGAGTCCTTATAATTAGTATACAGTGTTTGGTAAAAAAGGGCTTGCTTATTATCGCCATTTCGTTTATATACTTCTGTGAGTCCTGCATAAATATCTTTCAACTCTTCCAGAGCACGCTGGGCAATCAATTCTGCTTCAGCTTCTTTAAATGCAGCGGTAGCTGCTACAGTGTTTCCCTGAGCAAGATAGGTATTGGCCAATCCAAGTATTGCTTTTCCTAGATATAATTGTGCATTAAGTTTTCTGGCAAGAGCGATGGATTGTTTTTGATAGTCTATCGCTTTTTGAAAATCTTTTTTCAGCACATATACCTTTCCTATATCGTTTAATATAAAAGTGGTGGTAACCACTTCCATATTCTTACTGGCATCCAATCCCTTTTGGAAATAATAGAGTGAGGAATCTATTTTGCCAGCTGTAAAATATACATTCCCAAGATTAGCATAAATCGTTACAATAGCATCCTGGTCTTCCAGTTCTATACTAATGGGTAGTGCCCGCATCAGGAACTGTATGGCTTTTGGATGAGTAGCCTTCTTTCTTACATAAACATTGCCAATATTCTGAAGTGCGGTTGCAATGCGTAGTTTTTCTCCCAATTCTTCCGCAATTTGCAAGGATTGTAAATAGTACTCTAATGCTTTTACATCATCTGTCTGATTGGAATAAAGTGAACCAATATTGTTGAGAATATTGGAAGTCATATTCTTATCATTGATCGATCGGAATAGACTAAGCGATTTAAGCCAATTATCCAGTGTCTCTACACTCTGACCGCCAAAATAATAATACATGCCCACATATTTGAGGGCATTGGCCTGTCCTTTAACAAACTGCAGTTTTTCGGCTAGTACGTTCGCTTCAGTTGCATACTTCAACATCTCTTCCGGTGAAGAACCCCTTAAGGCGGTAGCGAGTGCTACCAGGGTATTCACTTTTGAAGTGTCTTCCTGTGATTTCGACAAGACAGTTTTTAAGCTGTCTATTGTCTTATCCTGCGCATGGGATACAATACAAACAAAAACCGTGATATATAATAGAAGTATCCGCTTATGAAACATTGGCCTATATCTTTTGAAACGTAATTTATCAAATCTTATCTATTCAACTTAATTAATTTGAGTACCACCCTGTCCTTGCCCTGGATCACTTCCGCAAAATAAACACCTGAATGCAAGGTCTCGCCCATGGTAAATGGTGTACCCAGCATGATATTGTTCTTGCTTTCCTGAACCCTTCCATTCTCGCTCAATAAACGAATATGGGTTGGTGCTTTCTTAGCAGCATTCACTACGATCTTAAATACATCGTTGGTTGGGTTTGGAGAAGCAGTTACCGTTAAGCCTTTTAATTCAGTGGTTGGTGTTTCTCCTTTCACTTTACCTTCCATAGCAGGAACGGCTGTAATTGGAGCCACTACTTCAGAAGCCGCTGCTACAGGTGAGCAGGTCGGCATTCCACATGCACCCAACTTATACTGCAGGTTGGTGGTAGAAGCCAGCAAATTAGCCACCTGACCGGTAGTTACCGTAAGTGTTGTGGTATTACCTGTATTATTATCGGTTCTGCATACAGAAACACCGCCAGTTGTTCTGATATCACGAACACACACTGTTACACTAGCTGTAGTGGTACAACCGTATTGATTGGTGGCAACAACCGTAAATTCATAAGAACCCGCTGCTGTTGGTGCAAAACTAGGATTTGCAATTACCCTACTGGATAGTCCATTACTTCCGCTCCATGCATAAGTAACAGGTGTGCTGTTGGCAACATTAGCGGTAAGCGTTAAGGCAGTTGGTCCATAACCCAGATACAGGTTTGTTGGTTCACCACCTGTATACACAGCTGAATTAGGCGTTGCTACAATAGTAGAACTTGGTTTTTCTCCCAATACGGTAACTTTTGCAATGGCTGTAGACACATTCTGGTAAATATCTGTAACACTTAGTATTACATCATTCACGCCGATATCGTTACAAGTAAAGTTGATTTTAGAAGCAGTAACAGTTACCGCACTACAATTATCAAAGCTTCCATTATTAATAGCAGACACCTGAATACTTGCAGCACCATTTACTAGTGTTACCGTAACTGGTCTGGTAATAGCTCTTGGCGCTTCATTGTCGGTAACAGTAATGGTAAAGCTTACGGTGCCTACATTATTGAACCTGTCTATTGCAGTATAGGTAACAGTTGTTTCACCAATTGGGAATACTTCACCAGGGATATGGTCTGAAGTGAATGACTGAATGCCACTACAGTTATCGGCCGCCTGCAAAGGATCCCAGCTTACAAGGGCTCCGCAGGTTCCGGGGTTATTGGTTACATTAATATCCACTGGTACATTAAATATTACCGGGGCCTCCTGATCCAATACCGTAACGGTTTGTGTGGTGGTTGATTTATTACCACTAGCGTCCGTAATGGTCCAGATAATATTGGTAACGCCAACAGGATAACGGTCAGCGGCAGATGGACTCTTATTAAAGCTATTAGCAACAGACTGTATAGAACAGTTATCGCCAATGGTTGGCAATGGCACTTTTACATAAGCTGCGCATACGCCCGGATCAGCTTTCTGTACAATATTTCCGGATGATACAATAGTAGGTGCGGTTACATCTTCTACTGTTACATTAAATTTAGCTAGTTGTGAAACTTTGCCGGATGCATCAGTGAGTGATAATACAACTGTATTTACACCAACTGGGAAAGTTCGGTTAGGTAACACATAAGCACCTTGTGCAATGCTCGATTGTCCATTGTAAAAACGATTGCCCTTGTTATCGAAACACTGTTCAGTTAATAACAATTGTACCGGGCAATTATCAAAACTAATGATGGTTGCGGCAGAGCCTGTCCAGCTACAATTGGCAGCTGCATTGTGTTTGATGCTTTGGAAGCCTGATATAACCGGTAACTCATTATCCAATACGGTTACTGTAAAGGAAGTAGTGGCAATATTTCCGGCGATGTCTATGGCTTCAAATTCATTGAGTGTAGAACCTATCGGGAATACAGATCCACTTGGCAATCCTTTTCTTTGAACAATGGCAATACTATTCAGGTTGATAGATAATTCATACAGGTGGAAAGCCGCACCCACAAACTGATCGGCAATAAATCTCAATTTGCTTACCCTGTTGATGGTAGGGAAGTTAATGGATGAACCACCCAGGTGAAGATCGCCCGTGCCTGTTTGTATTACTTTGATCAATGTCCAAGTATCATCCAAAGGATTGTATAGTTCAATGCGTACATTAATATTGGCACCATGACCATGAACGATATCCTGGAATTCACCGGTACTGATAAAATCAATACTGCTTACATTATTGGTAAGCTTGGTATCAAATGTGATGGTTCCATCTCCACCACCTTCTGAAACAGAAATGGTATTGGTGGAAACATTATCGATAGCTACCGGCAATTCATATTGAACCAATGCACCACAGGTACCAGGATCATTGTTCTTAATGATCTCATTAGCCACCTTGAGAGAAGGCGGAGTATTATCCTGTACATTCAGAATTTGTATTTGACTAGATGCGTTACCTGCCGCATCTGTAAACGTCCAGGTAATGGTATAGGTACCAGTTAACAATTCAGCAGGCAGATTATCCGGCACACCAATAATAACACCACCGGTACAATTATCTGTAGCTGTAGGTGGAACTATGGTTCCATTTGGTAAAATGTTTAGATCAGATAATACGGCAATATCAGGAACAGGTGCTGCAATATCTTCAGCTGTTACTGTAATGGTATTCGATGTGGCAGCACAGCCATTGGCATCCGTTTGTGTTACTGAATAATTGCCGGATGTGCTAACAGTGATAGCTGCATTGGTTGAACCACCATTGCTCCAAACATTTCCGCTGCCGGCGCTGGATGATAAAATAACCAGACCACCAGGACAGAAACTAGTTGGTCCGCTTGCAGAAATAGTAACCACCGGTAAAGGATTCACGGTAACGGTAGTAAGTCCGGTTGTAGTACTACAACCATTTGCATCTGTAACGGTTAAGCTAACTATTGCTGTTTGTGATAAGGTAATGGATTGTGATGTTGCTCCATTACTCCATAAATTTCCTGTTGCTGTATTAGATGTTAAGGTTACAGATCCTCCTTCACAGATAGTAGTAGGTCCACCAGTAGCTATGATAGCAACCGGTAAAGGATTGTTGGTAACAGTGATACTATTGGAACCTGCACTACAGCCATTTACATCTGTTACTATTACACTATAGTTACCTGTTTGGTTAACAGTGATGGATTGGGTTGTAGCACCGTTGCTCCATACATTTCCACTAGTTGCAGAAGAAGTTAATGTTACCGAACCACCTGTACAGAATGAAGTAGCACCATTGGCAGTAATAACAGGAGCAATAGCTGAATTGGCATTAACTACAGTACCTGCAGAAATAGCCGAACAACCATTGCCATCCGTTACAGTAACCGTATAATTACCGGATGCTGTAACTGTAATGGATTGAGAAGTTTCATTTGTACTCCAAACATTTCCTGTTGCAGAACTGGATGTTAAAGTAACAGAGCCGCCATTACAGAAACTGGTTGGTCCACCCGCAGAGATGGAAACAACTGGAGGAGTATTAACCGTTACGGTTGTATTGGTTGAAATAGCGGAACAGCCATTGCCATCAGTTGCCGTAACACTATAATTTCCTGATTGTGAAACAGTGATAGATTGAGATGTTGCACCAGTACTCCAAACATTTCCTGTTGCTGAGCTGGATGTTAAAGTAACTGATCCGCCAGCACAGAAAGTAGTGAGGCCACTAGTTGAAATAGTTGGAGATACGGCAGGTGCATTAACGGTTACTGTTGTTATAGCTGAACTTGCAGAACAGCCATTGGCATTGGTAACGGTTACAGAATAATTACCCGCAGCATTCACCGTAATTGATTGTGTATTTGCACCATTGCTCCATAAATAAGCAGTACCTGCATTGGCTGTTAAAACAACAGAACCACCAAAACAGAGTGCTAATGAACCAGAAGCTGTAATAGATGCGGTAGTTGCAAACTCGGATACTGTAAATGGAGCAGATGTGCCTGTAGCGGTGCATCCTTCCGGCGTTATATAGGTAACTGTTGCGGAATAAGATCCGGCTGCACTGGCATTGATAGTTGGTGTAGTAGCACCGTTAGACCAAAGATAAGTTGCAGCAGATGGATTAATTGGCGCACCAGAAACCTGCCAGGTTGGATTATTTACAAGTGTTGCATTACTACCAGCAGGTGCACTATCATTGGTTATTGTTCCAGAACCTTCATCAAAATGGTAATTGGCAACTAAGTTAGGTGTAGCACCTAATCTTAAGGATCTATCATTTACAATCTGATTGACATCTCTCGCAACATTCCAGATTCTTATTTCATCCATTTCACCTTGGAATAAATAAGGGCAACAAGGTTTTCCTAATCTACCAATTTGCAGCGGTTCTGTATTGGTGCCCAGGTTTGAATTTACGCCAGTTGCAACCTGTCCTTCAAATACACCATTTAAATACAGTTTGGCATTACCGGTAGCACCATCCCAGGTTGCTGCTACATGGTACCAGATATTAGACTTTAACTTAGTAACACTGTTGATACTGGCAGAACCAGCACCGCCTAAATGTAACTGAACACCTCCGTTTACTAATACAAGACCATAATGACCGGGAGAACCATCTTCCAATCCTTTTGATACCAGGTATTGTACGGCTCCGGCATTATTCGTTTTAAACCAAAGTTCAAGGGTAAGTGCGGTGCTTAATGAATTACCCGGGGCACTAGGTGCTTCCAAATAATTGCTGCCATTAAATCGTAAACTGTTACCAGCTATAGAAGAAACGGAAAGACTTACATTATCGCCTGCACAAATAGTAGTTGGCCCACCGGCAGTTACAATTGGATTTACAACAGGTGCTGGATTAACCGTAACGGTTGTAATGGTTGAAGTAGCTGAACAACCTGATGCATTGGTTACAGTTACTGCATAATTTCCACTGGTGGTAGCCGTAAAGCTGGCAGTGGTAGCTCCGCTGGGACTCCAGGTTATTGTTTCAAAACCGCTTGTAACCGGTGAAGTTGAAGGAATGGTCCAAACAGGGCTGCCTGTTAATGTACCTGTATTATTGTTACCGGTTATATCTGCAGTTGTAATACCTGTTCCTTCGTCCATTTTATAATATGCTACCAAACCGGCACTGTTCGCTGGAATGGTTGAATTCATTGCGGCGGTTATTTCGGCCTGCGTTTTTCCCACATTCCAGATTCTCACTTCATCCATTGCACCATCAAAATATTCATTACCGGCTGGGTTGGTTTCTCCGATGTACATCGTTGTTCCTGATGGAACATTATGTCCGGTAGGAGCATCTGAACCTAGTAAAACACCATCCATATACATCGACCGCGTGGTGCCATTATATGTGGCTGCAATATGATGCCATTGACCATCCAATACATTCGGAATGGTAACATAGAGATCATTAGTCCACCAATAATTGATCAAAGTGGTAGGGCCTTCAAACCTTATAGCATTTACTTGATTTATTGCATTCCAGTTACCCCATCCTAAAAGACCGTTTGCGCCTGAAACCGTTTTTGGCTTGATCCATGCTTCCATTGTGTAAGCACTATTGCCAACTGGAATGGTTGGCGTATTATTCACAGTTACCCTGTTTGCACCATTGAATGTAAGTGCATTCCCATTTCCACTACTACCGCTAACGGTCAATGCTACTGAACCTCCTGCACAAAATGTGGTAGGACCCGCGGCTGTAATATTTACAATTGGCAATCCATTCACTGAAACAACGATTGGGGCTGATGCAACAGAACAACCAGATGCATCAGAAACCGTAACGGTATAAGAACCCGCTGTTGATACAGTTATGGATTGTGTTGTTTCACCTGAACTCCACAAATAACTAGTGCCTGCCGATGCAGTTAAGGTAACAGAACCACCTGAACAGAAAGTTGTTGGGCCACTGGCCGAAACTGTTGCAGGAGAGCCACTACCTTGAACCATAACTATTGCGGTACCAGATGCACTGTTACCTTGATTATCTGTAATAGTTAAAGTCACTGTATTTGATCCTACATTGCTACAATCAAAACTGGTCTTATCCAAACTATAACTGGCAATGCCACAATTGTCTGTAGATCCGTTATTGATTTGTGATGGCGTAATAGAAACAGTGCCATTAGATAACTGAACTGTAATATTTTGTGTGGTAACTACAGGCGCTTGATTATCAACTACTGTTACTGTTTGAGAGATTGTATTGTTATTACCATTGATATCTGACACCGTCCAAGTTACGTTTGTTGTACCTAATGGGAAAGTTGCAGGCGCATCATTGGTTACAGAAGCAACACCACAATTATCTGAAGTATTAGGTGCAGTAAGTGTTAGGGTTGCATCACATTTACCGGCATCACTATTTATAGTTTTAGGACCAAAAGAACTAGTGTAACGAATCGTCATAGTTCCGCCATTGATGAAGCCCTGCCATCCCGGAT
>CALRVT010000040.1:0-27064 GCA_943371675.1 Chitinophaga pinensis
GGTCTGCTCTTTTGGGCCTTGGGTTTTGGCGTGCTGCATATTGTATATGGTATATCCATTTACTTTAAATACGAGAAGTGAAAAACTATATAGAAGAACTAAATAAGGGTTTTGAAAGTAGGGTTAGATTAGGCATCATGTCTATTCTAATGGTGCATGACAGCGTTGATTTTGGAACGCTAAAAGAACAATTAGAGATAACCGATGGCAATATTGCCAGCCATATCAGCGCCCTGGAAAAACTGCAATACTTGAAAGTGCGAAAAAAGTTTATTGGCAAAAAACCCAATACCTCATACACAGTAACCAGTGCGGGTAAGAAAGCTTTTACCGAACACCTTTCTGCATTGGAAAATCTGATAAAAAAATCAATGGCCTAAAATATTGGAAGGCATATTTAAACACCGATCACTAAACTATTTCAAATGAAAGCAAATAAAGCAACGCCAACAGACGCAGCATTTAACATTGTTAAATTTGGAATCATTGAAAACCTTGATCAGCCAAAACAATTAGAAAGCTTATACCGGAAAAATAAAATACTTTTTCAAAGGGTATTTAACAGCACCTACGCAGAAATAAAGGAACATGCAACTGCGCGTATTTGGAACGAAAGACTCAATTACGAGCAGGATGCTTTCTATTTATTCCCCAAAAAAGACCTTTTCTATATTTTTTTATCCATACTTATAACAGGATCCCTAGCCAAGATTCCAGTATTTGCTGGTATAAACGAAGATTTTTTTTTTAGCAGAAATATTGGATTTGTTGCATCTCCCATGTTACTAGTCTATTTTTTATGGAAACAGTCGGCAGGAGTCAAACAAATAATGTTTACAACAATTGCAGTGATACTCGCTGCAACTTATATCAACTTTTTACCAGCCCCTTTACAAAGCGATTCCATATTTCTGGCATGTATTCATATGCCGATTCTTTTATGGGTAATATTGGGATACAATTTTATCGGTGGTGATTTAAATGATCAACAGAAAAAAATTGATTACCTCCGATTCAACGGAGACCTGCTTGTTATGGCAGCGCTGCTTGTGATTTCAGGAGTCATCTTTTCCGGTCTTACTGTAGGATTATTTGAATTGATTGGAATACCTATTCAAAAATTTTATGCAGAACATTTAGTTGTATGGGGTCTTTCCGCCATACCCATTCTTGCCACATACTTAGTACAGTATAATCCGCAAATTGTCAATAAGATTTCTCCCGTTATTGCCAAAATATTTACACCTATTGTATTTGTAACCCTGATCATTTTTTTATCCGCCTTGATATATACTGGTAAAAGTTTATACAGCGATAGAAATTTTCTGCTCTTGTTTAATGGTTTATTAATTGGAGTAATGGCCCTGATTCTATTTTCAGTTTCGGAAGCAACAAAGAATACCACCGGAAAAATCAATCTCTTATTTTTATTAGGGTTGTCTTTAATAACTATCGTTTTAAATGTACTTGCACTTTCAGCCATTGCATTCAGGCTGACAGAATTCGGCTTGTCAGCGAATAGATTAGCAGTTTTCGGAGCCAACCTTCTGATATTTATCAACCTGCTATTTGTTGCACATAAATTGTACTTAATTGTAAAAGGAAAAGCAGATGCCCAAAAAGTAGAAAATGTGATCGCCTTCTTTATCCCTATTTATGGCATTTGGGCCGCTGCAGTTGCATTTTTGTTCCCATTATTATTTCAATTTAAATAGTAATGGCTATTTAAAAACAGTTATTCATTAATTCCCTTGGTTGATTGTTATTTTATGAAGAGAAATATATAAATTGAGTGCCATATCATTTAAACCAACTTAAAAAAATTAAAAACTGTTACCATGAAAAAATCAGGCATATTCTTTTTATCCCTTTTACTCCTCCTTTCCATTTCAACGGTTAAAGCCCAAACAGCGGTTACAAAAGATAATTTTGTAGGTAAATGGCAAGTAATTGTAAGAGGCACCCCACAGGGCGATGTTAAAATGATCTTTACTTTCGAAAAAAAAGACACCGTGCTAACTGGTACCTTAACAGATACTACCGGCAAAGAGATCAGTCCTATCGCTAAAATTGATTTTGAAAAAGATCAGATCTCTGTATATTTCAGTGCCAGTGGATACGACCTTATTTTAACCATGGGTAAAAAAGATGAGGATCACCTTACTGGTAGCTTACTTGGCATGTTTGATGCTGAAGGAGAACGTGTGAAAATTTAGTTATTAGCTTAAAATATTAGCCCAAAAATAAAACCCACGATCATTGATGATCGTGGGTTTTATTTTTAGAGTACCATACTAACGGTTTTACCGGCATACTCATTTTGCGGTAATTGGATAATGAGTAAGGTTTGATTACTTTTTTTATCGGGATAGGCTACTACATTTTCTTGTTGAATATTATAAATACCAGAAATGGTTAGATTGATCCTGTTTAATTTTCTGGACGGATCCGATACACTCAAATCCTTTACCCTATTATCTTTCATGGTAAGCATGGCCATTCCCTGACTATCCATTTTCAGGCTTATTTCTTTTGAAACAGACAATTCCCCTGCTCTATAAAAAGCAATTTGCGCCATATTTAATTTACTGCTTTTCACTGCTTGCAGATTTGCATTATTAGCAAGAATTTCAATACCCCGATTATCTGCACTTGACTTGTCTAATTCCTTTTCTGCAATATTTGGCACTACAATATATTGGTAGGAAGCATTTTCCGGTCGGTTACCATGCTGGAATCCTGCTAAAAACACTTTTTCTGTTACCAATTCCTGGCTAATATTTTTCTGGTCGGTGATATCAGACCATCTGCCGGTTGCTGCCTGGTTGGAGATGCTTATTTGCGTAGGTTTTGGAAAAACATAACCTATCTTATCCTGGTAGATCCATTTCACATTTTCCATAACACGATTGCCTTCTGGTAATATCTTGATATCTCCTTGCTGCTTTATAGTAACATCTGTCCGCATCAATACCTGATTGATCGTTGTAAATACGGGTGCATTGGGTAATGATTTGATAGCCGTACCCAAACAAACATATTCTTCCTCAAAAAAGAACCATGATTTTTTAGCAGCCAGCATATCATGCGGACTTTTAAAATCAAAAGCAACAGCACCGTATAACCCATCAGTAACAGCCCCCACAAAATCGGTTAACCCATCTTTTTGAATCTGGTTAGGGCCCGGTAATGCCTGTTTTTGTATGATGGTGGTGCCGGAGATTTTTTGCCAATCATATACCGGCCATATATTCTGGTATTCATCGCCTTTTAACATCAGATAGTTGGTGCCATCAGCCCTGTGGTGTGTTGTTTTACCCGGACCATTATACGCTTCTTCCATATTTCTGTTTCGGGTAGAATACATTCTTACAGTAGTATAAAAACCCGGACGCTGAAAAACAAAATGTTCCGTTTGCCAGAAAAATTTTGCAAAAGACTTTGATGGCTTAGCCTGTCCCTTTCTTAGTTGAATAATTTCCTCCAACTCTGCTTTCCGATAATTGGTTCTTAATAAAAGTCTTTCAATCTCTAGTGTACCCCTTGGCTCAAAACTCCCTTTGATACTGACGTCTCTGTTCTTTACACTAACATCAATATAAACTCCATACACCATTTGCTTATAGATGCCATCCAGATAGTAATCCACCAACAGATTTATTTTCTCTGTAGAAAATGCATACTTGGTATTGGCAACATATAAAGACCATTCTCCGTAGGCATTCGCAAATTTTCCATAACCATAAGAGGTTGTATTATTTACACGGTCTACCCGATGATGAAAACTAAAGTCATGTTGCAAACCTCGCTCGCCTGTTGAAAATTTTATTTCACCTTCAATGATCTTAATGATCGTATCAAATCTTTTGTCATCCCCTACAAAAAGCAAGTTCTTGGCTAATATCCCTGCAATCACAATTCTATCGCCACTGGGCCTGGCACCCGATGCATTCATATTGGCCCTGCCGATGATAGGTTGTGTTTTAGCTACCAGATCTTTAGGTAGATCATCGCCAATAGCCAACATAAGATTTACTAAATTGGTGGGGGTGGCAATTTGGTTGTCGTGCCAATTATCTCCTACAAAATTATTTTTTACCCAAAATTCCAATCCTTTTATAATTGATTGCTTAAGTTGATCCGACAGATAATTTACAGATGATTTATTTTGAAAAGCTTTTCCTAAATAAACCAAATTGCTGGTATGTTCTGCATGCGGAAAGCCTGCAATATTAGTTAGATCAGCATAATTAATCCCCTGAAAACTCCCGTCATCATTCATTTTGGCCAAAATGGCTTTTACCCTGGCATCATCTATACTGCCTGCTAATAATTCTTTTACAATCCGTTCTTTAATGGTTTCAATGTCTGTTTTTTGTGCCTGACCCAATAGCGTTAGGAAACAAAAAAATAATGACAGTGCCAGAAATTTTAGTAACTGTTTCATAATTTATTTTAGTGCATTACAAACTTCCTGGTTAACTTTTTTTATTTTTTCCTCATTCATTTTTACCACTTTTCTGTCGTATGTCATAAAGCCGTTGATCTCAATTTCCACATCTGTTGTTTGTGTATACACTGCTGCTGAATAGCCAAATGGAATGAGTTTTTTTAGTTTCTCTGCCAGCTCAACATAGGCATTGGTTACTTCTTCGCTTGATTTATACTGTACATATCCCCAATTGCGATTGTTTTCCCATACATGGTCATTCACCACCAAACCCAGTCCACCATATTCACCCAATACATTGGTTCTTTTCGCATCAAACAAAACCATGATGGGATCGGGGTAGTTATGAATATCCATGATATCGCCTGCATCATAAAAATTACCGCCACTAGCCGCATTCACCAATCTGGATGGATCATAATTTTTTGTAAACTCTGCAATTTCCGGTGTTTTAAATTGACCCCAGGCTTCGTTAAAGGGAACCCTTACCACTACGCTTGGATTAGAATAGGTAAGGTCCATGATCTCTTTCCATTCCTGCATAAAATTATCTTCGGAAGCTTTACTGCGGCGTAGCTCCAATCCGGTAAAATAACTTTTTGTTTCCCACCTTGGGTTAGCATCCCCACTGGGCATATCCTGCCAAACCAGGATACCTTCTTTATCGCAATGGTAATACCAGCGGGCTGGCTCCACTTTTACATGTTTACGTATCATATTGAAACCAAAATCCTTTGTTTTTTTAATATCAAATAACAGCGCCTCATCTGTTGGTGCTGTATACAAACCATCAGGCCACCAACCTTGGTCGAGAGGTCCGAACTGAAAATAATTTTTATTGTTCAATTGCATTCTTACAATGCCATTCTCATCTTTTTTGGTAGAAATTTTGCGCATCCCTACATAAGATTTCAGCTTGTCTGTTACTACACCATTCCTGGTAACTGTTACTTCCATATCATATAAAAAAGGCGATTCCGGTGTCCATAGTTTGGCTTTCGGTACTGCAACAAGCACTTCTTGTCCGATGGCAGCTTTACCCGTATTGACAAGTTTACCATTATCCCAAACCTTCACTTCAATGATGTCTGATGCTAAGGCATTCACTACTGTTGCAGCCACTGCAATATTTTCTCCGTCAATATTGGGTACAGTTTTTAATTGTGTGATATGGGTTTGCTCAACGGGCTCCATCCAAACCGTTTGCCAGATGCCGGTTACAGGTGTGTACCAAATACCCCTGGGTTGGTTTACCTGTTTGCCTCTGGGCTGGTAACTATTATCTGTGGGGTCTGATACCCTTACCACTAATTGCTGGTTTTTATCATTGGTAAGAAAGGGTGTGATATCAAAACTAAATGGCGTATAGCCACCCTGATGCGTACCCACTTTGATCTGGTTGATCCATATATCGGCTTTCCAATCTACAGCGCCAAAATGCAGGATGATCTTTTTATTTTTCCAGGCCTGCGCTATATCAAAGGAGCGGTGGTACCACAATTCATGATTGTTGCCAACAGTTTTTTGCACGCCCGATAAACTGGATTCAATAGCAAAGGGTACCAAGATTTTTCCCTGGTGGGTTTCGGGAATACTACTGCCTTTGGGAAGGATGGCATAATCCCATAAGCCATTTAAATTTTGCCATGCATCGCGCACTTGTTGTGGACGGGGATATTCCGGAAGTGTATTGGCAGGGTCTACTTTTTCTGCCCAAGGCGTTTTTATTTTTTCTCCCGCCGGTTTCCAATTCTGCGCATGAATGGCAGCAAAAAGAAAAATGACCGCGAAACTCAAAACTGATTTTTTCATATGGCAAGCTAATTGTGTGTATGAATATATTGAATTATAGTGGCTCATTCTTATGATATATTTTAAGAAAGCACAGTCTCCTTAATTATTGCCATTGAATTGTTTGAAATTGATAACCATTGCTTTGAAATTCGTTAGGCATATCCTCATGCAATGAAGTTCTTTGTTGCTTAAACCAAAGAGCTGATGGAATTATGTAAAAACAGACTTGGAAGGACTTTACCCTTGGTATTTTTGCTATTCCTGTACCAGTTTTCCTTTGCCCAGGATAAAGTACCTGGAAAAACCGATTACCATTTTTCAGGATCGGCGAGTATTACCAATAATGGCATTTCGGTAATTCCAACATTTTCATTGGGCAAACCTGCTGCTATCTTTAATTTGTCGGTGGGTAATAAAAGATTAAGCTTTGAACCCGAATTTCGTTTTGCCCTGGAAGGGAAACCCTGGTCTTATCTTTTTTGGTGGCGATATAAAATAGTTAACCATAATAAGTTCAAATTCAATATTGGTGCACATCCTGCCATTGCATTCAGAACCATAACAGCCGAAGTAAATGGCGTACAAACCCAGGTTATTCAGGCACAACGCTTTCTGGCTGCCGAACTTTCGCCCAATTATATACTCACTAAAAACCTCAGTGTGGGCATGTATTATCTTTGGGGTCATGGCATTGATGCAGATGCCACCAGGAATACCCATTTCCTTACAATCAATGCCAATTTTTCATCCATCAAATTGCCTGGTCAGATAGCATTAAGATTTAATCCTCAGGTATATTATTTAAAAATGGACCAATATGGTGGTTTCTATACTTCAGCGGGTATAACGGTTTCAAAAGCAAATTTGCCGGTTTCTATTTCAGGTTTCTTCAATAAAGTAATCAAAACTGATATCAAAGCCAGTCAGAATTTTATATGGAGCCTAAGCTTAACCTATTCCTTTCACCACAATTACCACAGGCAATAATCATCGTCACAATGCTATTTTTCCCTGTTTGAATTTTGTATATTTCAACTATGAATAAAGTGGAATCATTAGAAGCGTTCTACAAAAGAAAGTTCAATTGGATACCCGATAACCTTAAAAACGAGATCGGTCATTTTAATGTTTTCAAACTTAAGCCTTATGTTGGCGATAATGCAGAACCTGTTCCATATAAGCGAAGGGATTTCTATAAAATCATGCTGGTAAAAGGCAATAGCAAGGTTAATTATGCTGATAAAGTCATTGAAATAAAATCACAGGCACTCGGTTTTTCAAATCCGCAAATTCCTTATAAATGGGAACACCTTGATAGGATCCGAGATGGCGCTTTCTGCATTTTCGACCACCAGTTTTTTCATCAATTCGGCAAACTTGATCAGTATGCAGTTTTCCAGCCCAATGGCACACATCTTTTTGAATTAAGTGATGAACAAAGCACACAGGTAGCTGCTATCTTTGAAAAAATGTTCGCTGAAATAAATTCAGAATACGTTTATAAATATGATGTATTAAGAAACCTTGTCTTCGAGCTATTGCATTTTGCTTTAAAAATGGAACCTACGGCCAGTATCAACAAACAACCCATCAACGCATCGCAAAGAATTGTAACCTTGTTTTTAGAATTGTTAGAAAGGCAGTTTCCGATTGAAGAAACACATCCGCAAGTTCATATTCGTTCAGCTTCGGATTTTGCCCATCAATTAAATGTGCATGTGAATCACTTGAACCGGGCTGTGAAAGCCATAACAGAAAAAACCACTTCTCAAATAATTGCAGAACGCATTTTGCAGGAGTCGAAAATTTTACTGAAACACAGTCAATGGAATGTTTCTGAGATAGCCCATGCGTTGGGTTTTACGGAAGTTACCCATTTCAACAATTTCTTCAAAAAACATATGGCTTCTAGTCCTCTCAAGTTCAGGAATGTTTGAACTAGTAAATGCTTATTTGTATTAGAGGAAGTAGGCGCAATGATTAAGGTTATAGTTGATAGTTATCCTGAAAATATGGAGAAGATGACTGTAATCTAATACCAACCTACTCATAAAATAAAGGAACCGCAAACGTCTGTAAATAAAGGCTTTGCGGATCTTTTATTTTAAATGCTTCTAGCCAAATTCCATATACCCTATCATTTCATTTCGGAAATTTTGTGAAAAAGTGAAAAATAAGTACATTGTGTCATTTTAACGCAATAAGAAATTTCATCAAACAAGCTTGTCATGAAAAACATTTGTAACAAAAACTATTTGCTTCTTGCATTGCTTATTTTTGCAGGAAGTTTACAGGCCCAACAAAGTCTTCCCCAACTTGGTAAAAATCCAGTGAATGAAGTGGTCAAAGCCATGACACTGGAAGAAAAAGTAAACCTCTTAGTTGGCCCTGGAATGTATGTACCCGGAATGCCCCTCCCCGGTGCCGGAGCTCCGCCTACCGAAGCACAAAAAAGAGTAACAGGAGCAGCAGGATCTACTTTCGCAATTCCAAGACTGGGCATCCCTTCCTTAGTGGTATGTGATGGTCCTGCAGGGATCCATGCTTTCAATGGTGGTAAGAGTCGTTTATATTATGCAACCGCCTGGCCTATTGGCACATTGCTGGCATCCAGTTGGGATACGGCATTGGTGCGTAAAGTTGGTGTGGCACTGGGTGCTGAAGCCAAAGAATATGGTATCGATATCCTGCTCGGACCAGGCATGAATATTCACCGCAATCCATTAGGCGCCAGAAATTTTGAATACTATTCTGAAGATCCGGTGATCACCGGTAATATGGCAGCTGCCATGATCAATGGTATTCAGAGTAATGGGGTGGGAACGTCTGCCAAACATTTTTTTGCCAATAACCAGGAAACCAACCGCGCTACCGTAAACACCATCATTAGCGAAAGAGCCGTACGCGAGATCTATTTGAAAGGATGGCAGATAGCAGTGAAACAATCGAACCCATGGACCATTATGAGTTCTTATAATTTATTGAATGGACCTTTTACTTCTGAAAACCCGGAATTATTGCGTACTATTTTGCGTAACGAATGGGGATTTAAAGGATTTGTGATGACCGACTGGTTTGGCGGAAAGAATGCTGTAGCACAACAGATCGCAGGGAATCACCTCATCATGCCCGGTCAGCCTTCACAGAAAACGGCCTTATTAGATGCAGTGAAAAAAGGAGAATTACCGGAATCTGTATTAGACCAAAACATAGTTGAGATCTTGAATATCATCAAGCTATCGCCCATATTCAAGGGATACAAATTCAGCGACAACCCTTCATTGAAAGAGAATGCACAAATTTCGCGCAATGCTGCGGCAGAGGGAATGGTTTTATTGAAGAATAATAACAATACTTTACCCATACCAGCAAATAATTCAATCGCCTTATTCGGTATCAATGGCCTGGATCTGGTGGCTGGCGGTACAGGAAGTGGTGATGTAAATAAAATGTATACGGTTTCCTTTGCTGAAGGACTTTTCCATGCAGGCTATAATTTGAATTCGGATCTTTTTCGATCTTATAAAAAATATATGGCTGACGAAAAAGCGAAGCAGCCTAAACGTTCTTTGATGGAAGAACTGATGAGTCCGCCTAAACCCATTGTAGAAATGACCGTAACGGATGATCAGATTCGTAAAGCAGCATTACAATCATCCATTGCAGTGATTGCCATAGGAAGGAATGCAGGCGAAGGAAATGATCGTAAGGCAGCGGATGATTATTATTTTACTGAGAAAGAAAAAGCGATGATCAAAGCTGTTTCAGCAGCATTTCATGCACAAAAGAAAAAAGTGGTAGTGACTTTGAATATTGGAGGTGTGGTGGATCTTACGCAATGGCGCGATCAGGTAGATGCGATTTTATTAGCATGGCAGCCCGGACTGGAAGGTGGTAATGCAATGGCAGATATTGTATCCGGCAAAGTGAATCCATCAGGCAAACTGGCTACTACTTTTCCTTTAAAATATGAAGACGAAGTGAGTGCTAAGAATTTTCCAGGTAGAGAAATTCCCGGTTCAGAAAAACCCGGACTATTTGGACAGAAACAAGTAGATGCGGAAGTGATCTATGAAGAAGGCATCTATGTAGGATACCGTTATTACAGCAGTTTCAATGTGCCAACGGCTTATCCATTTGGTTATGGACTTTCCTACACACAATTTAATACCAGTAATTTAAAACTGAGTGCGCCGGTTATGGCTGATAAAATAGAACTGAGTGTAACCATTACCAATACAGGCACTGTGTCAGGTAAGGAAGTGGCTCAGTTGTATGTAAGCGCGGCTTCCGGTAAATTAGACAAACCAAAAGCAGAATTAAAAGGTTTTGGTAAGACCCAATTATTGAAACCTGGAGAATCGCAGAAATTGCATTTTACTTTAACACCTGCAGACCTAAGTTCATTTGATACCCCATCCAGTTCCTTTGTTGCTGATGCAGGAACATATGGCATCTATATAGGAAATGCACAACAGGCAACGGTTTCAGCCAGTTTTCAATTAGCGAAGGAAGTAGTAGTAGAGAAAGTGAATAAGGTATTGGTGCCGAAAGTAGTTATCAATGAAAAGAAAAGGTAGGGAATATAGAATGTCGAACAGAATAATATCGAACGCCGAAGTGAATTGCTTCGGCGTTTGTTTTTTACCGTATATCATTTCAATAAATGCAGATTTGTTAATTGTTGTATTTTGAAAAAAATTAAACCATGCCCCTAGTTTCCGCCATACCCATTTTAGCTTTTCTTGATGAAAAAGAAACGGTTGCCTTTTATACAAAAATTGGTTTTACCTGTAATAACAAATGGAATGGTTATATCATGAATCAAAGAGATCAGATAGAAATTCATTTATGGAAATGTGATGATGAAGCTATTCCAAAGCATACCGGTTGTTATATTCGGGTACATGATATCGACCGTTTGTATGCAGAATACAAGGCATTAGAGATCATTCATCCCAATGGACCCTTAGAGGTAAAGCCCTGGGGCGTTAAGCAGTTTAGTATCCTGGACAATAGTGGTAATATCTTAAATTTTGGAGAACTACTATAAAAGGTCAGTTGTAGAACCAATCAATTATCGTTTCCATAGCATCATGATCGATCCGATCAAAGTGAGCACTATTACCAGTTTTCGGTAATGGTCATCCTTAATTTTTCCAACAATCTTAAATCCGATAAAGAAACCAAATGCCAGTGCAGGCACCAATACCAGATCTACTTTGATGGTTTGTAGGGTGATATTTTTCCAGTAAAAAACCTGAAAGGGCAATTTGAATAAGTTCATACAAAGAAAGATCCAGGCGGCAGTACCAATAAAATCATTCTTGCTCATACGCATGGCCAAAAAATAAAGATTGGCAAATGCACCCGCCAGGTTTCCGAGCATGGTGGTGAAACCCGCTGCCAGTCCGGTTGTTGCGGCAAATAAGGGATGTTCCGGCACTTTGGTAGATTTACGGTACTCCATCCATAACACAATAATGATGGTGATAAGAATAATGATGGCCATGATCTTTCTAAACAAAGCCTCATTCATGTCTTTACCCAGAAATACGCCCAACAAAATACCCATCATCATCCAGGGAACCAGTTTCCAAAAATGCTTCCATTGGGCATGCCGGTTGTAATAATTTACAGCAGCAATATCTGCCATACATAAAAGAGGTAATACAATTCCAGTGGATGATTTACTCCCGAAAACAAAAGCCATCAGGGTAACACTCAGCATGTCTATCCCTTTTAATCCGGCTTTACTTAAACCGATGATAAAAGCAGCTGCTACTATCAAAAGCCATTCAGGAAAAGAATAATAACTGAGTATCTCCATCTTATTTAAAAATTTCAAGTTACAATAGTTCTCCTATCGGGCAGTACATTATAAAAAATTAGGTTAATTCTCTACATCGTATTTTTCTCTACGAAACCTCAGTGTTCTCTGCGGCTCTGCGGTAAAATTGAGCTTACACCAACCGCAGAGCCGCGGAGAACGGAGAGTTTTCGCAGAGATGTTAGGCATTTAAATTAATTAGTACTACTAGCTCGTCCTTCGAGAAATGAATAATAAAATTTGCGACTCAATTCCACCTTATGGAATGTAAAAAATAAAACATGTTACTGTCTGACTATTGGAGAAAAAATGCGAAATTGTTTAACACTGTTAATCGTATTTGCTAAAACTTGCCATATGAAAGTAAAACTGCTTTTATGTTTTTTCATTCTCACTGCATTCCAATCATCATTCTCTCAGAAAACATATACAGCCGATTGGGCTTCTATTGATAGTAGACCCGTTCCTTCCTGGTTTGAGGATGCAAAATTTGGCATCTTTATTCATTGGGGGGTTTATTCGGTTCCGGCTTATAGTCCAACCGTACGCGACAAGGTAGGCGTTTACGAACGTTATGCAGAATGGTATTGGAGAAGATTGTTGACGCCCAGTAATACCCAAAAATTTTTTACGGAATACCATAATCGTGTTTATGGTCCGAATAAAAAATACCAGGATCTGGCCAATGATTTTAAAGCAGAAATGTTTCAGCCGGAAGAATGGGCAAAGCTCTTTAAAAGAGCTGGTGCAAAATATGTGGTACTAACTTCGAAGCACCATGAGGGTTATCCTTTGTGGCCCTCTAAGGAATCATGGAACTGGAATGCCATGGATATTGGCGCGCACCGTGATCTGTTGGGAGATCTTACCAAAGCAGTTAGGGAGAAAGATCTTAAAATGGGATACTATTATTCTTTGCTGGAATGGTACCACCCTTTGTATAAAAAAGAAACCATTAATGAATATATCGACCAGCACATGTTTCCGCAAATGAAGGATCTGGTGAATACCTATAAACCGGATGTGTTATGGACAGACGGTGAATGGGACTATCCTTCCGAAACACTGCGCAGTACCAATTTCCTTTCCTGGTTGTATAATGAATCTCCGGTAAAGGATAAAATTGTGGTGAATGACAGATGGGGTAAAGAAACCAGGGGTAAACATGGTGGTATTTTTACAACAGAATACGACCTGGTACATGAAGGAAGTGCGGACGCTATTCAATTTGAAAGACCCTGGGAAGAATGCAGGGGCATGGCAGGATCCTTTGGTTATAACCGCAATGAAATGCTGGATGATTATTCCACATCGCAGGAGTTGGTGCATATACTGATCAATAAGGTTGGACGCGGTGGTAACCTCTTGTTAAATATCGGACCAACAGCCGATGGTAGAATACCTGTGATCATGCAACAAAGGCTTGCAGATATGGGTGCCTGGCTGGATGTAAATGGTGAAGCTATTTATGGAACACGCAAATGGGAAAAAGCACCTGCAGTTAACAAAGAAACAATTAACTATTTTACTAAAAAGGGAAATGATCTGTATGTATTGTGTACCAAGTTTCCGGAACAGGATCTGGTGATTGAGAATTTGGGCAAGCCTTCATCCGTTACAATGCTAGGACTTCAATCACCTGTAAAATCAACTTATAAAAATGGCAAACTGATTATTACACCACCGGTAATTACACCTGCAAATAATCCATGTGCGTATGCATGGGTGTTTAAGATAACACCCTAATCTGCTTAAACATCCTTTTCGTTAAAGGACAATTGTATAAAAGGAATACCCGTTATAACTTTCCTGCAAACCACTCCGGATTGCTCCAGCATTCTTCTGGAAGCTTTGGCAGAATCGGTGTTTTCGTATTTATCAGACAGATACACTACTTCAGTGATGCCGGATTGTATGATGGCTTTGGTACATTCATTACATGGAAAAAGTGCCGTATAAATTTTACAACCATGCAGGTCCATTCCAATATTATTAAGGATGGCGTTTAGTTCTGCATGACAAACATAAGGGTACTTGGTTTCCAGAAAATCGCCTTGCTTTGCCCAGGGAAAATTGTTATCATCACAACCTATTGGCAATCCGTTATACCCAGCACCTACAATTTTATTTTTAGTATTTACAATACAGGCACCCACCTGTGTATTGGGGTCCTTACTTCTACGAGCAGATAATAGTGCAACACCCATAAAATATTCATCCCAAGAGATATAATCCTGTCGCTTTTGCATACTTGGTTTGTTAATTGGCTATAAATAAAGGTAGTATTTTGAAGTAGGTTTTGGGGTAGCAAAAAAGGATGATTGTAAGCATATTTTTAATTATTACTATTTAGTCAATAGTTATATCTTCTTTATAATCAACATTTTATGTTAAAATACCCATAAAAGACATGACCTGAAAAAATATTAACTTTACTTAGAAAAATAATTTTATCAAATGCAACGGTTTTATTTTGACACTTCAGTTTTTGGTGGTGCATTTGATAAAGAATTTGAGGAAGCAACCCTTCAACTTTTTGAAAGAGTGACTTTAGGGAAAATTATTTGTATTTTTTCAGATTTGATAGAAACGGAATTATTGAATGCGCCTGAATATGTAAAAGAACATTTTAAAAATCTTCCAAAAGCAAACACGGAAAGAGTAATTGTAACAGATGAAATATTAACACTTGCATCTAAATACGTGGCTGAAAAAGTTGTTGGCCAAACTAGCTTCGACGATTGCATACACATTGCAACTGCCACAATTTATAAGGCAGACATCTTAGTAAGTTGGAATTTTAAGCATATTGTAAATGTTTATAGAATTCGTGGTTATAATTCAATTAACATTCGTTCTAATTATCAATCATTGGAAATACGTTCGCCAAAAGAAATTATTGAATATGAAGACTGAAATAAAAAAACACGAAAAAGAAAAAGATTTTGATACCGTCAAAACTTTTAGAATCATCAAAGACAAAATTTCTTTGGAAATAGCAAATATGAACTTTGAACAAATTAAAGAATATTTGAAAAAGAATAGTGCAAAATTTAATATCAAATAGTTTTTATAGTTATATTATAAAAACTAATAAACCAAATTAGTTACTCACCTGTAATGTTCAACATGAAAAGAAGTTTTATTTTATATATTATATTTTTGGGTACTATATTTTCATGTCATATACTGTCTGCCCAATCAACCAACAACATGCAATACCTGGGCAATGATGGTGCCATGCGATTTTTAGAATGGTATGATACAGAAGGCACCCGCATTAAAACTGCCAGTGAAATGGGTGTAAAAGGAACTCCTTTATTAAGGGAAGGCTGGGGAGCTGGCATAGTGCAATATCAGACGGGTGAAACGGTTGCTTATAAATCCATCAACTTTTCACTTGGCGAACATAAATTATACTATACCCAAAACAAAAAATTATACCAAGCAATCAAACCCATAGAATCCTTTACCATCGGTTATTTGACGATGGAAGGCGATTCGGTTCATTATCGTTTTAAAAGCGGCTTACCAGCTATTGACCAACAAAACGAAACCAGCTTTTACGAAGTACTATTTGAAGGCAATAACCTGCAATTAATACAATGGAACCATAAAAAGATGAAGGATATTTTTACTTATGGTGGCAGTCGCGAAAAAGAATTTGTTTTGGAACAACAGCTTTATGTGTTTCAGTTGAAAGAAAATAAAATCCAGCCTTTAAAACAGGCATTGCCGGCTATTAAAAAAACATTGCCTGCCTATGCTACCATTATTCAAAGCTATGCAGACCGGCACAAGATTAGTGTTAGAGACAAAGACGAACTGGTACATCTGATAGCTTACCTGGATGAACAGCACTAAACCTCCATTAGTTTAACAAGATATTTTAAACGAGACCCTTTTTCTTCCAATAAAAATAAAAGGGAATACCGATAGCGATCAAACCCAATCCGGATAAGGCTTCCCGGGGTTGATTGGTGAGTGTTACACCTATCAAAAGCAGGCAAAACAAGCAAAAGAATAAAGGCGTAATGGGATAAGCGAAAACCTTGTAAGTTCTGGGCTGTAAGGGCAGTCTTTTACGCATGATGATCACCGCAAGTGCTGTTGCACCATAAAAAATAAAGGATGAAAAGATCAGCATATCCGTTAACTGGTCAAATGTTCCGGACCATACCAATAATACAGACCAGCCGGCTTGCATGATTAAAGCAACAGATGGTGTGTTATGTTTAGGATGTATGGTTGCAGCAGGTTTGTAGAATTGATTATCCCTGGCCATGGCATAATAAATGCGGGCTGAGGTCATGATGGTTGCATTGGAAGCATTGAATGTAGTTACCAAAATCAGCGAAGCCACTAATAATTCACCCCATTTACCCCATACTTTTTTCATCACTTCCACACCTGCAATCTGATTGGAGTGCTGGCTGATGGTGATCATTTCATCTATCGGAATGATATAGAGATAGATCAGGTTCAAGGACACATAAATAACCATGATAACAAGGGTTCCGATACCCAATGCAATGGGTAAATTGCGTTTTGGGTTTTTGATCTCTTCGCCTATTAACCCAATGCAGTTCCAGCCTTCATAACCCCAAAAAGCCCCCAAACTGGCGATGGTTACTGCTTTAACCAATAACCATCCATCCAAACCATCTGCAATAGGTGCATAATTGGTAACCAGATTTTTGGTATTACCAATGGGAGAACTTAATCCGGCAATGATGATCACCACAACGGCCAACAACATGATATAAGCCATCATTCTGGTTAATTTCTCTGCATTTTTTATTCCACGATGGTTGATATAGCTTAACAAAATGATCAGGCCCGAAGCCAGCATTTTTACCGATAAATTATCGATGATAGGGGCGCCTGCCGCATTAGTATTGAATGACCATTCAGGCAATGGTATCAGGCTATTGAAGGACTGTGCAAAAATATAAGCAAGTGCTGCAATGGAAGCTGTTTTCAACACCACAAAATTTGCCCATCCATAAATGAAAGCGAAAAAGCGATTATATACTTTTTCAAAATAATAATATTCACCACCCGAGTTGGGAAACATGCCGGCCATTTCAGCTGTGCACAGTGCGCCTGCGAGGGTGATGATGCCTGCTAATACCCAGCAACTGATCACCAATACCGGTGAGCCCAGTGTGGCGGACATCATAGCTACTTTTTTAAAAACGCCCGAGCCAAGAATATTACTGATCACCAAAAAAATAGCAGAACTTAAAATGAGAGTGGGTGCCAGTTTTTGCAAGGGGAAGATTTAAGATGATAAAATAATCATTATTCTGCAATATTTTCAGAATCATTGAATGAAATTCATAAAAGTTTTAATTGACAAAACATTTGTGCAAAGTAAAATATTGCTATTATTTTAATTTCAAATTTTAAATCCAATACGCGGGACTAAAGTCCCATATTATTTTTTTATGCATCCTATTCCATGCTCTAAAGAGCATGGAATAGGCTAATGCATACTGCATTCGAAAATTGTGTTGATTCTTGCGACGCAATAAAAGAAGACAAAGACTTGTTCTAAATTTTTCCAGAAATTAATTATTGCAATTGCTCTAAAATTTAATATTCAATTATCCTAAACGATGATAACCAAAACCCGGCAAATCATTGGGATATAAAAAACCATCCCTAATAGTAAACCCGCCTTCTACTAGGTCTTTGGCCAGATCGAAACTGCCATCCAGATCCAGGTAGCGGGTATTACTGCATGAATAGGCAGCATGCAAAGCAGCCGTTATACTGATGATACTTTCGTCGTTACAACCCCAGAACAGATCAATTCCTGCATTCTTAGCTATCACTGCAATATCTCTGGCGCCTTTAACACCACCGGATTTCATCAGCTTGATATTGTATACACCATAGGGTTGGGGTTCTTGTGATAGATACCAGGCAGAGCCAGCATCGAGCAAAGATTCATCTGCCACTAAAATTTTCCTTTGAGGTGCGGTGAGCAATTTCAGTTCACTTTCATTGCCCGTTTTCAAAGGCTGTTCTATTAATTCAATACCCAGACCATCTGTCGCTTTTATGAATTGTAGCAGTTCTGTAACCGAGTAGCCCTGATTGGCATCTACCCTGATCTTCATTTTGCCTTTAAATTTTTCAGATAGCTTTTTAACTCTTTCTATATCTGCCGCAACATCCAATCCGGTTTTGATTTTTAGTATCCGGAAACCAAGTGAAAAATAGGCATCCGCATCTTCCAGCATTTCTTTTGCTTCCTTGATACCAATGGTAACAGAAGTAGGCAGTGCTTTTATTTTGCTGCCATAAAAATCAAGTACAGAAATACGCAGGTATTTTCCAAATACATCATGCAGCGCAATATCAATAGCAGCAAGGGTTCCGGGCTGCTTAGGAAAATGTATAGAGGCTGCATCTATTATTTGCTGGAACTGGCGAATATCTTTCCCAACCAACTCATCCAAATAGCCTGATTGTAGATTGGCCAAAGTTTGAGTGGGTGTTTCTCCTACTACATCTGCAAAGGGGTTGGCAGCACCAATGCCCGTTAGTCCATTTTCAATGTCGATCTCCAATAGAACAATTTCTGTATCTGCTGTTGTTTTATACGCAATGGTATAAGGTTTGGTAAGCGGTAATTCCTGTAAATATGAGCGAATGGCTGTTATTTTCATTGTAGCTATTGAAGTAGTTTTTTAAATACAGGCAATATCTTTTCAACCCCTTGTTGCAAGGGAAGTAATACCGGTACACGGAAAGTGTTTTCATAATCTAACTGAAATGCCAATGCTTCTTCAGTTGTACAATGTTCTGTATTCAAAGCAATGGCTATCACCGTTGATCCATACATTTTGATCAATTCAATTTCTGAGGCAACTGATGGTATCTCGCCCCATTCAGGGTCCTCTTCAAAATATTTTCTTTTGGGTGCTACAACCAGTATGGTATGTTTGGCATTGCCCGATACCAATAACTCTGAACCACAGGGCCCACTTGGGTTTCGGAGGGCTGATTGTCCTTCCAGTAAGAGCAGGTCTGCATGGGTTTCTTCCTTACAGGTAAGAATAGCATGTTCCAGTTCTCCGGAGATAAAATCGTTGAGGGTGGAGTCGAAAATAAAACCATATTTACCTCCCTGCAGCCAGCCTGTTTGTCCGGTATAAATCATTTGCGCATTCAATCCTTCGGCTTCACATGCCTGTCTGATCATGCGGCAGGTAGTTCTTTTACCCATCGCACAATCCATCCCTATTACAGCAATTACTGGTGTTTGAAGCTTGAATATTTTGCCTGTCCAGAAATGCAGGTCTTTTTTTTGCTTGGGTTTTCTGATATCAATCAATGCCACATTATTGGCTGCAGCCATGGCAACCAATTCGGGCTTATCTGATAAAAACTCATGCAGTCCATTTACCACAGAAATTTTATTAGCAATACAGGCTTCAATGATCGGCATAAAATTTTCTGGCAGCCTTCCTCCTACCGTTGCAATGCCTATAATACAGAATTCAATAGGGGAAAGGCTTTCAATGGCTTCTGCCAAATTAGCCAAAACCGGGATCTGCCTGTTTTTGCCATCCAATACTTCACCGGCATCTTTACCGGCATGTGCAAAATCTACCACACCCGTAATGGTAAACCTGTCTGTTCCCCTGATCAATCCATGCGCAGTTTTTGCATCCGGATGAGCCAATAAGCCATTGGTTAGAATAATGGCCCTTGGTTTTTCATTTTTTAGATTCATATCACAACAATCAATACAAGTTTTTAAATATTTTATCTGCCTACAAAAACACCCGGAAACTTTTTAGTTGACAAGCCATTTTCAAAAACACAAACACCATTTACCCAAACCATTTCTATTCCGGTAGATAAGGCTTTTGAATTTTTGATATCGGCATTATCTTTTACGGTTGCGGGGTCAAATAATACCAAGTCTGCAAAATAACCCGCTGCAATTAAACCACGATTTTTGATGCCTGTATGTTCTGCAGAAAGACTGGTCATTTTTTGGATGGCTGTTTCCAGCGACATGATCTTTTTCTCCCGAACATAATGACCCAATACCCTGGTAAAACTGCCATAACCCCTGGGATGCCCGCCATTAGAGCCATCCGAACAGATATTGGTATTGGCCCATGCCAGAAAATTAACCACATCCGCATCTGTCATTGATTTTGCCATGATGGCTTCCAGACCTCTTGCTTCCGGATTTTGTTTAGCATAAGCATCAGACTCTGCAATCAACCCCATAATGGTTTGTGCAGGTGTTTCCTTACGCATGCCGGCTATTTCGGCGATGGTTTTTCCTGCATAGGATGTATTGGCTGCAAATTTTACCATTACTGATTGTGCAGGATCAAATGTATGTTCTACCGCAAACTGTGCACTCACCGGATTGGTATAATCTGTTTTGGGAAACAATACTTTTAAAGTGCTGTGCCAAAAATCGTAAGGGTAACAATCAGCTGTAATATCAATTCCCTGCGAGCGTGCAGTTTGAAGTTGCGCTAAAATATCAGGCGATTTTCCCCAGTCGTCTTTCAATGCCAGTTTGATATGGGAAACCTGTACCGGCAGTTTGGCTTCTCTTCCAATTTGAATGATCTCATCCAGTGCATCTGCTTCCGTAATGTCTTCGCTTCTGATATGACTGATATAACGCCCTTTTTTTGCTGCGGCCATTTTTGCTAATGCCACCACTTCTTTTCTGCTCGAAAAAAATGCGCCTGCATATTCCAGACCAGTAGATAAACCCAATGAGCCTTTTTGCATTTCCTTTTCTAAAATAACAGCCATGGCTTTGGTTTCTGCATCAGTAGCAGGCCTGTTGAGTGAATTTTTCATCACCATTTCCCTTAACATGGTATGACCTGTATAAGCAGCCATATTTACTGCTATGGGTTTGTTTTGTATATCGGCTTTTATGGTATCCATTAACCAACCATCACCGTCTTGTCCGCTAACAATAGTTGTTACGCCCTGGTTTAAACAGGCAATAGCTTCGGGATAGCTGTTTAAGGAACCACCAATATGGCTATGACTGTCTATAAAACCCGGTGCCAGTGTTTTCCCTTTTCCATCAATTACTGTTTCACCTGCTTTGGGTGTGAGCGTTCCAATTTCATGTATTTTATTTTGACCAATACGCACAGATTCCTTTCTAGCGGGCGTTCCGTTACCATCTATTACTGATACATTAGTTATGAGAATATTGTTAACAGGTTTTTGCGCATTGGTTTGTATAGCAATTAGCAGTATTAAATAAAACAGAAAATATTTTTTCATAGCTAGTTGGTCAGCCGCCATAATTTAATTTAAATAGAACATCACTAAGATAATTGGTTTTAAAACTTAACCCTCTATCATAAAAAGTAACCTTATTCTTTCTTGGAAAGATTCAACAGGTTTGGGTAGCTACCCATCAGGATATATTTTTTTAAGCTTGGTTTTAGCCAGGATAAAATAGTCAGCATATCATTTTCACGGATAGCCACACATCCGGCAGTTGGAGTGTAGTTGGCATCTGCCAGGTGAAAGAAAATGGCGCTACCCTTTCCCTTCAAAACCGGACGGGTATTGTATTCTATCACCATACAATATTTATAATCTATACTTGTGAGCAAAAGGTTTTCATAAGATTTCGCCTTCGTTGTTCCACGGATATGCCGGTTATAATCGGGCGATGCAGGATCGTCGATCCATTTATCCTCAGGGCCAGATTGTATAAATGGTAATTGGCTTTGGATAGTTTTTTCGTAACTGAATAATTGTCCCAGCTCAAACAAACCTGTGGGCGATTTACCATCACCTTCTATTTTATTACCAGGGTCTGCCATTCCATTTCTTCCGATCACTGCTTTTATTGGTCCGAATTTTTGTGTCCAACGCTGATTGATCTTTTCATACGCAAAGAAAACAGCTACGGTGTTTTTGTCAGCATCGGTACTTACTAAAATCAACTGATCCACATTTTCCAGTGCTTTTGCATTTGCCTGAATGAGCTCACTGGCATTTTGTATGCTATTCGTTTTCTGTTGTGCTAACATATCATGGGTAACAAATAATGTCATTAGTAAAATAATCCCTCCCATTCTATTTTTCCGCATATCTATTTAGTTTAAGAAACTCCCTCCGTGCAACTCATACCTCTCAGTGTGCTCTTTGTTAAATAATAAGATCCTAAGATAAGTACTCTTTTCAACACAGAGGTACAGAAGGCTCTCTCATAGTAAGGAGCTAGCAGATAAGTGTAACACAGAGAGGGTTAAAGTAGCTGATTGACTATTTAAAAATCTTAATATAAGGAGCAATGAAAAAATCCTAACTTTAGGAAAACTGTTCTTATGTCCCAAAAGCTACTGCAGGAAAGCAGACGCAATTTTATTACTAGGTCTGCCGCCATTGCTGCACTCTATTTAGCGCCACCGGTATTTTTAAAAGCCGCAGCTATTGATAAAGTAGTGCCACTTCCTATTGAAAAAGAAAAACTGGCATTCGAGATCAATGGAAAAGCCTACGAGATCATGGTAGATAGCAGGAGCAGCTTACTCGATACCCTGCGCGAACAACTGAACCTTACCGGCACCAAAAAAGGCTGCGATATGGGTCAATGCGGCGCATGTATGGTTTTGGTGAATGGCAAAAAAGTAAATTCCTGTCTCGCACTGGCTACAGATAATAATGGCAACAAAATAACTACGATTGAGGGCTTGGCCAAGGGCGAACAATTACATCCATTGCAGGATGCTTTTGTTAAACACGATGCCATGCAATGTGGTTATTGTACACCCGGACAGATCATGTCGGGGATTGCCTGTATCCGAACCAACCATGCCAATAACCGCCAGCAGGTAAAAGATTATATGGAAGGCAATATCTGCAGATGCGGCTGTTACCAAAATATTGTAGATGCCATCCTGGAAGTAAAACAATCCGGAAAACCTGTTTGATCAACCCTAACCTAACTTGTATGTCTGATAATAAATTTTTCTTTTCGCCTGCAGATGACGACCGCGCTGATGGTTTTGAAAAAGTAACCGGTCGCGCAAAATTTACAGCAGAACACGCGATACCTAATTTAGCTTATGGCTTATTTGTATGCAGTACCATTGCCAAAGGTTCGGTTAAAAGCCTGGATACCACCAAAGCGCTTGCAGCACCGGGTGTATTGGATGTAATCTCCTGGCAGAACTGCATTAAAGTTCCGGGCTATGACCCTGCTCCTGAAAATAAGAACAAGCCCGGTTTTGAATGGCGCGGTTTGAAAGTATTGCATGATAATAAAGTACGTTTTTATGGCCAGCCCATAGCTTTATTGGTAGCCGATAGTTTTGAGAATGCGATGAGTGCATTGAGTTTGGTAAAAGCGGATTACGACAAAGAAGTACATGAAACCAATTTTGATAAAGCAAGATTGGTAGAAACTAATCTGAAAGCTGCCGGCAATTACAAAAGAGGCAATGCCAATGCTTACCAATCAGCACCTGTATTTATAGAAGCAGAATACAATATACCTGTTGAAGTGCATAGTCCGATGGAAATGCACAGCACCATTGCAGTTTGGGAAGGAGAAGATAAATTATTGGTGTACGATAAATCGCAGGGCCCCAAGGGCACACAAACCGGACTGGCAAGGGCTTTTGGCTTGCCCGATAAAAATGTGCGGGTGGTAACAGAATATGTGGGCGGCGCATTTGGTAATGCCTTACGCAGTTGGTTACATGTACCTGCAGCAGTTATAGCCGCTAAAAAATTGAATAGACCCGTAAAGGTTTTGTTAACCAGGCCCCAGATGTTTTCACTAGTGGGTTACAGGCCACAATGCTGGCAGAAGATTGGGATTGGTGCAGATAAGTCCGGAAAACTACTGGGCATTTCTCACCAGGCCATCAGTGGTACTTCTCGCTATGAAGAATTTAGAGAAGGCATTGTTAATGCATCTAAATTTTTATATGCCTGCGAAAATGTAGATACCGATTATAAATTATTGCCACTAGATATGAGCACGCCTACCTGGATGCGCGGACCAGGAGAAGTAACCGGCTGCTATGCTTTAGAAAGTGCGTTGGATGAATTATCATACAAATTGAAAATGGATCCTGTGGATTTGCGGATCAAAAATTTTACAGACATCAATCCAGAGAATACCCTTCCCTGGAGTCAGAAAAATTTATTGGAATGCTATGCAGCAGGAGTAGAAAAAATTGGTTGGAAGAGCAGACCTAAAGTACCAGGTACAGCAAAAGACAAAGAATGGCTGGTGGGTTATGGTATGGGTGGTGGTGTTTTTGGTGCCGGCAAGGGCAATGCCAGTGTGCGTGCTTTATTAAAGAATGATGGGAGCTTATTATTACAATGTGCAGTGAGCGATATGGGCCCCGGAACCTCAACATCTATGGTATTGGTAGCTGCAGAAGCCATGCAGATGCCCAAAGAAAAAATAAAATTTGCATTAGGTGATTCTGACCTGCCACCAGGACCATCACAGGGTGGATCGGGCACCACTTCTACAGTGGGTTCTGCGGTTAACCTGGCTTGTATAACATTAAAAACTAAAATCAAAGAATTAGCCATACAAACCATACCAGCATTTCAAAACCTGAAGACTGAAGAGTTGGAAGTGAAAAATGAAACCGTTTTTATTCTTAAAGACAGTAGTGGTAAAATGGGTATCAAAGAATTATTACAAAAAGCGAATAAGCCTTCCATTGATTTAACAGTAGATTCGGTTGGAGGGAATAGTTCGAAAGAGAAAAAAATGACATCCAATTCTTTTTCTGTGCATTTTGTAAAATTGCGTGTGCATTCCAAAACCGGCGAGATACAACTTACCAAAGTAGTAACCTGTGGCGATGCCGGAAAGATCATCAGTGAAAAAACAGCGAAGAGTCAGATGATGGGTGGTGTAGTAGGTGGTATTGGTATGGCTTTGAAAGAAGCGCTCACTTTTAATCACACAACTGGCGAGATCAGTAATGCCAGTTTTGGCGGCTACCATATGCCCTTGCATACAGACATTCCACCGATTGAAGTATTCTTTACCAATAAGCCCGACTACTATGTAAATGAAATAGGTTCTAAGGGTGTAGGCGAAATATCGTTGATAGGTTTTGCAGCCGCTGTTGCCAATGCGGTATATAATGCAACGGGGAAACGTGTACGCGACTTGCCCATTACAAAAGAAAAGATGGGTTTTAAAAATGCTTGAAGATAGTTATGCTATTCTTCTGCCATAGTTGGTCGCTGACCACAGGTGTTCGGAAGATTTTTAACTTAAATTTTAAAAGCACTATCAAACACCCACACAGGGGGCTAAAGTCCCAAAATGATCTTTATTTCTATTCATTCCATTCTTTGAAGAGCATGGCAAAGTTTTGAAGCTGAGAGATAGAACCGAAGAACCGAACATTTAAACTTTAGACAATATGAAAATTGAAGAGGAAATTGACATTCAATTGAGTAAACCTAAAATAATCTTATCCTTAATAGGTTCACTTATTTTTGTTTCACTAGGTCTTTGGTTTTCAATAAACCCGCCAACTAATGATCATTGGTTATTTGGAAATCATACATTATTTATTATAACAGGACTTGCTTCGGTCCTGTTTTTTGGCCTTGTAGTGGTAATATTAGTTAGCAAGCTTTCAGACAAAAAGCCAGGACTAATCATAAGTAAACAAGGCATTATGGATAATTCAACTGGCTTAGCTGCAGGGCTAATTGCATGGACAGACATTCAAGAAATAAAAATTTCACAGATCACAAGCCAGCAGAAATTTTTAATGCTTTTCGTTACAAACCCTGAGAACTATTTAGATAATGTATCCAATCCATTGAAAAGAATGGCAATGAAATTGAATCATAAGTTATACGGTACACCCATAAGTATCTCTTCCAATTTTATACAGACAAACTTTGACGACCTACATAAATTGTTGATCGAAAAGATGAACGAATACAAAAAGTAAAAATGAACTTCCTCATCGGTTTGCATAAAGCAGCTGAAAATCTTCCCTTAAAACATTCAATGCCTGGACTTTATTGCCATTGCAAATAAAAACTAAACAAAAAAGAAAGATGACAATCGAACAAAAGCAATTACAAAAGACTGCAAAACTTGCAGGATTGTGGTATTTGATCTTGGCTGGTTCTGGTATTTTGGGATTTATGATATTCCATCCACAAGTTTTTGTTACAGATGACCCTCAGAAAACCTTGAACAATTTAATCAACCTTGGGTCAGTTTCAAGAATAAGACTTGTATTAGAGTTGGTTATTATTGTTTCACAAGCACTTGCTGCAGTTTGGTTTTACAAACTCTTTTATCATATCAATAAGTGGGCTGCTTCTGTAATAGGAATTTGGGGAACCGTTAATGCTGTTGTAATCATGATAAGTGCCATATCTATGGGTTCTGCCATTTCTATTGCCAACGCTTCATTTCCAACATTACAGGAGAAGACTATATTGATTCAAGTTTTGGGGGAAATAATCATTAATACATGGTCAATTGGTGGTCTTTTTTTCGGACTCTGGCTTATTCCGATGGGTTATATTGTAATCAGCACAGGGAGAATGCCCATATGGCTTGGGCGCATATTAATTGTAGGTGGAATTGGTTACCTACTGCAGACCTTTCTAAAATGTACTGGTGTTCAAAGTTCTTATTTAGATATGCTTGTGATACCTGCAACTCTGGGAGAATTATGGATGATCGGTTATTTATTACTATTTGGTATCCGACCTGCAATCGATAGTGACAAAGAATCTTAAACCCAATAATACTAATACAGTTATACTTTACCATCATTAGATGAACGTGAAAATGATGACGTTCATGAGTATTCATCCCATTTTTTACAATGAACAGTTTTATCGAACCATACAATCCAAATTGGAAAACAGATTTTGAAAAGATCAAAAACTTTATTGAATCTGAACTTCCTGATCATTTTTCTAAAATTGATATCCAACACATCGGG
>CALRVT010000041.1:0-26342 GCA_943371675.1 Chitinophaga pinensis
ATCGAAAATGAGCACAATAAATATTATCCGGAACAAAATAATATACAGGATGTTTGCTGTTATTAAGAGACAATTACCTTTTGTTCAAGATTATTTACAAGCAGCATAAAATAAATTTGCTACTTCCTTAGTCTTAGAATACACAAAGGCACAGTAGATGATAAACCTAGTTATAGCACTACAGGTTATTTTCTGATAATATTATAAATAGCTACTGGCGGTCTAAAGTATTGATCACTTTCATTTTGCTTGGCTATTTTTCTTACCACACCCATTCCTTTCACCACTTTACCAAAAGTTGCAAAGCCTTGTTTATCGGCCATATTTTCTCCACCAAAATCTAAACCCGGCTGTTTGCCCATACAAATAAAAAATTCTGTACCAGCAGTGCCTGGTGCTGATCTGGCCAGCGATATTACGCCATCTGTATGTTTGATCTTAGTTTGTTCTGTACTCTCATGCGGAATACCTGGAATTCTTATGGCTAGCTGGTTATTCGTTTTCCAGATCCCGCCCTGAATCAATTCTGTTTTGGGTGCGTTGATGGGTTGGTTCTCCAAATTAAGCACCCTATAAAAATTAGCATTATTAAAATAACCTGAATCTATATAAGATAAAAAAGCTGCAACGGTTTTGGGCGCCTGTTTTGGATAGAGCTCTAATTCTATATTTCCCTTTGATGTCTGAATCTCTATATGCGGATTACCTTTGTTTACTGGCTTACAGGCAAATAAGAAACCGAATAATATAATGATGACAGCTCTCATGATTTATTCAAAAATTTCAAAAACAAAGAATTGTGTTTTTTGGAAAAGCTGAAAATTATTATCAGCCACCATGATCAATGTTTTATGTCCGTTGGGTAACACCGGTCCTAAACACATGCCTTCTATATTATCCGTATAGATACCCAATGTATCTAGATTAAGCAGCAGCTTTTTAATAACGGGCTGCGGATTTTCATTGGTTGCCGACAATGATTTTATTTCTTTTATATCTGTAGCATGTGTAAGATCTGCCTGATATATTTTAATGGTACAGGGAAGTCTACCCATAGAAAAGGACCTCTCCATAACCAATAAATGCTGATCATCAATAGCCAATATATCAGGTACTCCATTTACGATAAAAGCATTTTCGGGAATGGGTGGATAGCTTACGGGATCAAGCAGATATGCGTACTGCGCCGTATTTTCCATGCTTTTCACATCAAATTTATACAGCCTGATCAATGCTTTGTTTTCGGTGAGCGCTGCGCGTGGCCCATCTTCATACAAGGGCTCTTCCACATTTACAAAAAGCGTTTGGTAATGATTGGAAAAACTCATTCCTTCCAGTACACCATTTTGTCGCGGTCCCATTTCTTCTTTCTGCATATAAAGATTAGCAGGTAGTTTAACGGTATCTGCAAACATACCTTCCGTAGAAATTTTTGTAATAGAAGGGTTGGCAAGAATGGTGTCCTTGCCTTTGATGGTTCTTTCGCCTTCGCTTGTCCAGAACAATTCATTGCTTAAAGGATTGTATCGGATGGCTTCCGGGTCTGGCGTGTTTCGTGGATCTTGTTTGGTATCAGGATAAGGTTTTGCATTGGACTGTAAAAAACTTGTCGCTTTTAAAAATGACACACTATCAATTCCCTTATGGGTAAAATAAATCTTCGCCGTATAAAACCTGGCAGGATTGATGGCTGATCTGTCATCAGAAATAATATAATATTGGTTTCTTGCTGCATCATAATCAATGCCAGATAAGCCGCCTATGGTTGTGCCATTAAAAAGCATATTGTGTGGCAGCTCATAGGTTCCCATCAGTTTGATCTGCTGAATCTGCTGTGCAAAAACTTTTCCGCAGCAAAACAAAGAGATCAGCAAGCAGTAGGTTATCTTTTTCAAACTATTGAATTCTTTTGCCGAAGGTAATCAAAGCAATTTCCGTTTATGCAATTAATGATAGTACTGAAGCTGGATTTTTTACAATTCCAAAGTCCCGTCTTCCAACAAATAAGCTTCGGTTAGTTTTGCAAGCAGTCGTTCTCTGGTTATTTCATCTATAAAAGCTGCCTTCAGTGCCGATACATTGCAACGATAAAAATCTTTGATCGTCCATCCAAATACCTGCGTCAATTTTTGGTATTCCTCGTTCAAACCAACATTTGTAATAGTGCGGGTATCGGTATTGACGCTTAAGGATACGCCCGCCCTGTATAAATTGTCTATTGGATGGTCTTTATAGGTATCATAGATATTAATGAGCACATTACAGGTTGGACAGATCTCTAAATGAATATGATGTTTGATCAGGTGTGCAACCAGGTTTTTATCTTCACTGCTGCGAACGCCATGGCCAATTCTGGTCGGTCCAAAATATTCCAATGTTTCCCAAACACTTTCCGGCCCCTTTGCCTCACCGGCATGTGCGGTACAAGGAATACCTTTTTCTTTCGCATAGGCAAAAGCCTTGATATGATTGGTGATTGGAAAGCCTGCTTCATCTGCAGCAATATCAAAACCCACTACCGTTGTGCCTTTGAAGGCTTCAACCAGTTTAACAGTTTCCATACTTTGCGCTTCTGTAAAATGCCTGAGCGTGCATAGGATCAACCGCGCTTCTATACCCGTTTCTTTGATGGCTTCAGCCGTTGCGTCTGCTGTTGCCTTTACTACCTCTTGTGGTGTTAAGCCTTTTTCCAGGTGTTGATGTGGCGCAAAGCGGATCTCGGCATACAACATATTATCTGCCTGTAATTGTTTAAAAAGATCTTTTACCACCCAGTTTAATTGCTCCTTTGTTTGCATCAATGCAAAACCTTTTACGGCCCTTGTTAAAAAATCTGCCAGGTGCAAACATTTTGCTGGGGCAATAAATTCTTTGTTGTAAGCTTCTTGTGTAACTGTTGGGTCTATCTTGTTTACCACTTCATAACTGAGCGAGCAGTCAAGGTGTAAATGCAATTCTACTTTCGGTAATTGGTCTGTGCTATTCATTGTTGCAAATAAGGTAATATATCGCTGATCTTTTCTACTTCCTTAAAATTTGGGTGTTCAATATGATGTTCCACTGTTTCATGCGCCCAGGTGGTATGATAGGGCACGTGTATTCCATGTCCGCCTAAAGATAAAACAGGCATGACATCTGATTTTAGCGAATTGCCAATCATTAAAAACTGATCGGGCTGGATATCCAAATGTTTGATCAACTTTTGATAATCCCCTTCCTGCTTTTCGCTCATGATTTCTATATGGTGGAAATAATGTTCGATACCGGATTTTTTCAGTTTTCTTTCCTGATCCAGCAGGTCTCCCTTTGTGGCAACCACCAGTCTATATTGTCCTCTTAAAGACTCTATGGTTTCTTTAACGCCTTCTAATAACTGAATGGGTTTGTTCAATAGTTCTTTTCCAAAACCTAGGATTTGGTCAATGGCTTTGGTATCCAGTGTGTGATTGGAAATACGCAAAGCGGTTTCAACCATAGATAACATAAACCCTTTTACACCATAGCCATAGAGTGCAAGATTTTCCATCTCCGTTTTAAAAAGTTCCTTTTCTATCTGGTGCATGGGAAGATAGTCTTCCAATAAAGCACAAAATCGATGTTCTGTTTCACGAAAAAATTCTTCATTAGACCATAGTGTGTCATCGGCATCAAAAGCAATCACTTTAATTTGCATGCTGCTTATTTTTTCTTTTTTTGTGCAAATATCCAGGGAAATAATTTGGGTTCTATTAAGGCTGAATCCCAACTATTATGCCCCATGCTCGGATATTCTGTGTAAGTAACAATTTTGCTGCCGCTTTCTCTGAGCTTGGCATAGAGCTCCCGATCATACTGCGGTAGCACTACATTATCCTTTGCCCCATGAAAGATCCAAAGGGGGATATGTGTAGAACCCTGCATGAACAGGTCAATATTCGCACCTCCGCAAATTGGAAAGCTTGCCGCAAAATAATCCGGATACCTGATCAGCAGGTCGTAGGTTCCAAAACCTCCCATAGACAAGCCTCCCAGATAGATCTTTCTTTTTTCAATTTTTTTATGCGTGAGCAGGCTATCCATCAATTGTTTTACCAGTTGTTGTGGAACAGGTGCGGCTTCTTTTCCGGGAAAGATCCGGTCATTGGCATTTGCGCTTCTCCTTGTTTTTGACCAGCTGCTATCTTTTGGGCATTGAGGAAAAATTACAATGGCTGGGAATTGCTGTCGCAAACCAGGGTCTGCAAAAACCTTTCCTCCATGTATCAGTTGTGCTTCATTGTCGTTACCTCTTTCGCCAGATCCGTGCAGAAACATGACCAGTGGATAGGCTTTTTTGGCACGATAGTTTTCCGGATATTGAATACGGTAACGCAGGGTATCTTTTCCGTTGATGAAAAGTTTTTTTTCAAAACTTGTTAGCTGCTGCGCATGACTATGCAGAAAAAAAAGTGCCGGCAATAATGCAATCCATTTTTTCATATTCGCTTTTTTATTGGATGGCTTTCAAATAATTTGACAAGCGATTGATAGCGCCCGCAACGATACCGATCTGCTCCTGCGCTTCTTTCCAGTCTCTTTGTTCTATCGCTTCACGTACGCCAGGTACGGTTTTAACTCCATAGCCAGTGTAAAAACCCGGTGCATACAAAGTGTGTTTATACCAACCTCTGCGTGGTAATCCTATCTCCGTTAACAATTGTTGCTCTGCTTTGTAGAGTGATTGGTTGGTGCGCATTTTATCAGCATCATTGGTCATTATTTTAGCCCAGTTAGCAGCCAGATCATCGCTGCTTTTTTCTAAAGCATTCAAGGCATTTTGTAAGGGTGAAAAATCAATATAAGGCACTTCTGCTTTTGCTGTGGGGGTTTTCCTTTTCAATGTTGGATCATAGGCAAGAGCGAATGCTTTTGATAGGATCAATGCATTGTCCGCTTCTGTGGTTTCGCGCAATTGATCCGTTTTACCAATCAATTCTTTTACATAACCGCCAATTGTTTTATGCAGGCTTCTGAAATCAAAGGGTAACAGATCCGCATCAGCCATGCGTAAAGCCGCGCGACCAGCGGTTTTGGCCAATGCCACACCATATTCAAAACCCGGATCTTTGAATCTTCTGTAATCATCATAAGAATCATAAATGGAATGGTATTCGCCTCCTGCATTTTCGCCACCAAAACCAAAATCAAGGGAAGGTATACCCAGGTGTTGTATAAATGAAGAATAATCTGAACCCGAACCCATTGCTTCTACGGTGAATTTATTTTTCGACAACGCTTCTTTTTTATCCTTGGCACTGGTTGCTTTTATGGCACTATTCGCGCGTTCTCTTTCAAATACACTAACACCCGTTTGCGGATCTTTTACTTCTTTACTAATTTCTGTAACCAAATTTTCTAAAGCATGTGAACCATCTACATTTAAAAAACCTCTGCCATTACCATCTGAATTAATATAGATCACCGCTTTCTGTTGTAATTCTTTTGCATGGTCCTCTACCCATTCTGTTGAACCTATTAATCCCGGCTCTTCTGCATCCCAGGCACAATACACCAATGTTCTTTTGGGTTTCCAGCCACTCTTTACCAATTGTCCTATTGCTTGTGCTTCTTCCATAATAGCAGCCATACCACTAATAGGATCATTGGCACCATTCACCCAGGCGTCGTGGTGATTGCCACGTATTACCCACTGATCCGGAAACTGTGATCCTTTTATTTTGGCAATTACATTATATGCGGGTTTCAGGCTCCAATCGAAATCTACTTTCAAATGCACTTTTGTTTTTCCCGGACCGATATGATACGTGAAAGGTAATGCCCCGCGCCATTCTGCAGGAGCCACAGGGCCTTCCAGTGCCTCAAGTAATGGTTGTGCATCGTGATAACTAATCGGCAATACCGGAATCTTCAACAGATTCGGTGCTTCCAGTCTGTTAAGCCTTTTCGCATTTTCTGTAGCACCAATATTAGGTGTAAGTGGATCGCCTGGATAGATCACCATATCCATGATGGATCCTCTTTGTACACCATATTCATTTTTAAATGCGCCTTTCGGATAAACTTCTCCCTGAAAATAACCATCGTCTTTGGGGTCTGAATAAATGATGCAACCAATCGCACCATGTTCCTGTGCTACTTTGGGTTTGATGCCTCTCCAACTCTGACCATATTTTGCAATCACGATCTTTCCTTTTACATCAATGCCCAGCTCATCCAGTTTATCATAGTCAGCCGGCAATCCATAATTTACAAAAACAAGATCAGCTGTTACATCACCATCTGCGCTCCACGCATTATAAGTAGGCAATTGTTCTGTTTGTGCAGAAGTACCGTCTTCTTTCAGTGCCGGTTCTTTCAACAAGGCCTTGAAAACCGTTGGTGACAACATTTCCAGCACCCTTGTTTTTGGCGTTGGAAATAAAACCTGGTAGGTTTCCAGTTGTGCATCCCATCCCCAGCTTTTGTATTTGGCTAAAATATTTTCAGCTACAGATTTACCGCCAGCAGAACCAACATGGTGTGGAACAGCCGATAGATCCTTGATCGTTTCGCCCACTCTTTGCGCACTTAATAATGCGTCAAACTTTTGTTCCAATTGACTTTGACCACTAACTGATTTTTCGCTGAATCCACTTATCTTTTTTTGTGCATCACTAAAGGTTACAAAGGCAACTAAAAATAAAAAACTGGTAAATAATTTTCTCATGTGTTTTTGTTTATGACAATTTGCAAAATAGGAAAAGGAATGGATAGTTTTTTAACATTAAGATCTTACTACTTATTTAAATAATGGCGGATGCACGTCTTCCCAAGGCGTATTGTCTTGCAAAATTTTTGCGGCTCCAAGTAATGTTGCTTCGTCGTATAATTTTCCGATAAGTGTGATACTGGTAGGTAAGCCCGAGCGCTTATCAAATCCTGTTGGCAACGATATTACCGGATGGCCGGTAAGATTGGTGATGGCACCCTGGTTACCGCTTCCGCGGGTTGGACAGATCATCACATCAATACTATTCATTACTTCATTCACTTTTTGCATCAGCAAATACCGATGCCTGTTGGCATTGATATATTCTACGGCAGACATCAACCTTGATACCCTGAAATTATTAGGCCAGTCAAACACACCCTGTCTGGTCATTTCATCATCAATATTGTTTCGGGTAAACTCATCAAAAGCGGCAGCGCATTCTGCACTGATCACGATATCCATGATATTAAAATTGTAAACGCCGCTATCTGGAAAATTTACAGGAATCAATTCTGCGCCCATTTGTCTGTAGGCTTGTAATACCTTCCACTCATTCCTGCTTGTGTCTGTGATCCTGTCGTAGTAATTTTTTGCATAAGCCACTTTCATTTTTTTGATGTCTACCTGAGGCTTATAATTAAAGGGCATGTTCACGGCACTCATGTCTTTACCATCTGTGCCATGAATAAACTGAAATACAACGGCCGCGTCTTCTGCGCTTCTGCAGATGGGTCCAACCTTATCTAGGCTCCAGCTCAATGTCATGGCACCGCTTCTGCTGATACTACCAAATGTGGGTCTCAAACCCGTTGCGCCGCAGGTGGATGCTGGTGATACAATAGATCCCCATGTTTCCGTGCCGATAGCAAAGGGCACCAATCCCGCAACCGTTGCAGATGTTGAACCAGCTGATGATCCTGAACTTCCTGTTTTGGTATTCCAGGGATTTTTGGTTCTGCCTCCGTACCAATAATCGCCCATGGCTAATGCACCAAGTGTAAACTTGGCCACCAATACGGCTCCGGCATTTTTTAATTGGGTATAAACAAAAGCGTCTTCATCTATTACCTGGTTTTTATAAGGAGCCGCGCCCCATGTAGTTTTGGTACCCACAACCGCAAACAGATCTTTCAGTCCATAAGGTATGCCATGTAAGGGTCCTCGGTATTTTCCTGCAGCAATTTCTGCATCTGCTGCCTGCGCTTGTTGTATGGCTATTTCTTCTGTGATAGATATGACACATTGCAGGCTGTCGCCATATTTTTTTATTCTATCGATGAATATTTTTGTGAGGTCAACCGAACTGATCTTTTTATTTTTTAGCAAAGAGGCCAATTGCAAGATGGAATAATATGCGAGTTCGTTTTTGTTTTCCGGTAAAGTAATATTGTTGGGTATTTTCCATTTGATGGCTTCTTGCTTTTCGTTGAACACCATTCCTGGTAATACCGGACTTTGCCATAAACTCATCGGCACATTGTTGTTCAATGTTTGTTTGTGCATGGTACGATAGAGCAACATATTTTCATTGACACCGGCATACATGGTGTCGATCTCTTTGTTGGTGAAGCGGAGATCGAGCATTTTTGCAGCCGATTGTAGATCAGCTTTCGTAAGGGTGTCCTGGGCTTTTGTGTTAACAAAATAAAGCAGGCATAGAATGAGCAGGGTTTTTTTCATAGTATTTTATTTCTTACAAGAACTCTTATCGTTTTATTCGCAAAGCTTTTAAATGCGGGTTCGTAGGGGGGTTACCCTTTTTTATTTTAACGCATCATCAAAAGTATTGCCCTGTTTGATATCACCCGTTTCAAACCCTTTTTTAAACCAGTACATTCTTTGTTGGGAAGTTCCGTGTGTGAAGGCGTCGGGAACTACATAACCCTGACTTTGTTTTTGTAACCTGTCGTCACCAATAGCGTTGGCCGCATTCAGCGCAGCTTCCAGGTCACCATCTTCCATGAACTGTTTCATTTTTTGGTTTCGGTTTGCCCAAACACCAGCATAAAAGTCGGCCTGCAATTCTATTTTAACAGACAGTTTGTTGTATTCTTTTTCGCTCAATACATTTCTCTGTTGTTCGGATTTTTCAAATGTTCCTTCCAGGTTTTGAATATGGTGTCCCACTTCGTGAGCAATAACATAGGCCATGGCAAATTCTCCCGGAGCCTGAAACCTAGTTGCCATTTCTTCAAAAAAAGAAAGGTCTAAATAAAGCCGGTTATCAGAAGGACAATAAAATGGCCCTGTAGCTGCGCTCGAAAAGCCACAGCCCGATTGGGTTTCACCAGTAAATAAAACCATTTTAGGAAACTGGTAAAAACTGCCGTTCTCTCTAAATATTTGCGACCAAACATCTTCTGTATCTGCCAATACCACTTTTGCTAAGGACGCTAATTTCTCTTCTTCCGGACTGCGGTTAACTGCGTTTTGGGTTGGTTGTTGCTGGTTTATTTGGTTCACCAGGTCTGTAGGGTTACCACCCAATAGTAAATACAGCAAGCCAATTACGATAGTGCCTATGCCACCGCCCATGGCTATTCTGCCGCCACTAAATCCACGACGATCTTCAACATTATCGCTTTCTCTTCTTCCTTGCCAAAGCATATGGTTTTTGTTTTATTCGCTGCTGATTTCGGAAATGGTTTCTGCAACATTTTCGTTTAGCCAGGCTAAAAATAATTTATACCCTACCGACAAAATGATGGGACCGCTGAAAAGACCAATAAATCCTGATAATAAAAAGCCACCGGTTACACCAATAAAAACCACTAAAATAGGCACTTGCGCGCCTTTTCCCAGTAGAAAAGGTTTTAGTATATTGTCTGAAAACATGATAGCGATAAAATAAATTGTCCAAATGGTAGGTGCAAAACCGCTGCCCGTTGCATGCAGGTAAATGATGCTTCCTATCAATAATATTCCAGGACCAAGTTGAACAATGGCTAGTATTAAAGCCAATAGGGTTAGAATGGCTGCGCTGGGTATGCCTGCAAAATAAAAGCCAACTCCACAGAGTGCAGCCTGAACAACTGCTACTCCCAAAACCCCTTTAACAACAGCCCTTATCGTGCTTCCGGTAAGTTGCAGGTATTCCAAACCTTTTTCGCCAACAATTTTCTCGTATATCTTTTGGGAGGTTTCTTCTGTTTGTTTTGTTGCCAATAATACACCTGCAATAACGATAGAGATGATCACCTGTAAAAAGCTAAGACCGGTTCCAATGATCGCGTTCAACACAATTTTAGAGGCTGATAAAATTTGTGTTTCATATTTTGAAAGATAGTCGGTAAGATGTCCGGAAGCGTCTTTCAGAAAATTATAAAGGGGTTCGCCTATGAGGGGCCAGGTTTGTATGGAAGCACTAGGCGTATTTAGTTGCACCGTTCCGTCTTCCACTTTTTTAATAAAGTGAATGATAGATTCAGTAACTGAAGAAATAAATAAACCCGCAGGGATAAATATGATGGCCAGTAAACCAATGGTAACAAGGGTTGCAGCTAATTTTGTTTTCCCTTTTAAAATTTTTTGCAGGCTTTTGTGTATGGGATATAATGCTACCGCAAAAATGATAGCCCAAAGAACTGGTTTAATAAAGGGGGCAATGATCTCAAAACAATAATACAACAATAAAAAAAGCGCCCCCAATCGTATGGAAATTTCTATGGCGTGTTTGGTATTGGTCTTTACATGGTTGTTCATGTGGTTGCTACTTTTTTAGTATGTAAATTATTTTACTTCTCTGTTCAGATACTGCGTATAGTCGGGTAATGTGGTAACATATTCTTCGTGTATAAAAGGCGATGTCATGATAAAGTCTGCCGTTGCCCTATCGCAAGCCATCGGAATATTCCAGGCTACACATAGGCGTAGCAAGGCTTTCACATCACTGTCGTGTGGCTGTGCTTCCATGGGATCCCAGAAAAAAAACATCATGTCTATTTCTCCGCCCGCAATCATGGCGCCAATTTGCTGGTCACCACCCAGGGGTCCGCTCATTAATTTTTTTACAGGTCTGTCGAGCGCTTCTTCCAACATTTTTCCAGTGGTGCCTGTTGCAAACAATTCATGTTTGGCCAAAGATGTTTTGTTGTGTATCGCCCATTCCAGCAGATCTGCTTTTTTATGATCGTGCGCAACCAGTGCTATTCTTTTTCTTTTGCCCAGAATTTTGGTTTTGGCCATGTTTTTTAATTGATACCGAAATGTACGTTAAGGTAACCGTTTTACAGAATATTAAGAACCGCTTTTATGGGTTATTGATTTTCACCCTTAGCCAGGCCAGCAGCGGAAAGCATAGTAAAATGCAAAAAATCAATAGCGGAGGTGTTGATAAATATGCAAGAATAATTCCCAGCAATAAAAGGTAACAGGGATATATTACCAAAAGCATCCCGAATAATACGGAATCAAAAAATACGGTGCCTTTTGTTTTAACTGCGATCCAATTTTTTACTGGTGTGTACAAACAAGTGTTTAGTAGCAAACCGGGCAGGGCCAATAGTTTCAAGATATTACTGTTTGGGGCGACTTTACTTTCTGGAATCAACACAGCTTCTTGTAAAACCTTTTCTATCTGCTCGTTGAAATACCTGTAATTAGGTATGGCATCCTCATAAGGCATTAGTTCCTTTATTGCCAATGGTTTGTTTAGCTGAATATTTACTTTTTTTCCAAATCTATTGAAGGAGTTAAAAGCGATCCCCAAGGTCAATACACGAAAACCTTGTAATGCTTTATTTTCCCAAGCAATTCTTGCTGCACCTTTTTTAAATGGCTGTAGGGTATGTTTGTTTACGCAGATGCCTTCGATAAATATTAATACGATTCCATTTTTTGCTAACACCTCCTTGCTTTTATTAAATGCATATTCGTTTCGATGGAGATTTTCCCTGCCCTCACTCATCCGGTAAACGGGTATCATATTCATCGCGCTTAGGAGAAAATTGTGCCAAGGCTTCTGAAAAGCATCGCCTCGGGCCAGAAAATGGACAGGTTTTTGAAAGCGGGAAGCAATAATGATAGCATCCAGGAAAGAATTGGGGTGATTGGCAACCAATAAAAGCGGACCGGTTTCTTTCAGGAATTCACCATTCTTAACCCTGATCTCCCTGCAAAAAATCCATAGGGCCAACTTGATAGGTATTTTGATCAGGGTATAAAACAAGGGCTATTTTTTATTCTTCTAATATAAGGATTGCGATAGTCTGCCCACTTGCACAAATGCATCAAATGTGGAAATTCTGTGTGTTTTTAAACAGTTTTGCTCTTTCTTTTTAGTATTTATCTAAATCGGAGGCAAAATCCCTCTTCTTAACCACAAAAAAGCCGCCCCTAAAAAAGGAGCGGCCATACTAACTAACCCATCAAAAAACAAGTTTATGCTTCGGCTGTGGCTTTCATTTCTGAAACTTTCGCCCTGATTTTTGCTTCAATTTCATTGGCCAATTCTGGATTATCGTGTAAAAGTGTTTTCACAGAATCCCTGCCCTGACCTAATTTATTGGTCTCGTAACTAAACCAGCTACCGCTTTTTTGTACGATACCCAATTCCACACCCATGTCTATTATTTCGCCCAGCTTACTGATCCCTTCGCCAAAAATGATGTCGAATTCGGCTGCACGGAAAGGGGGCGCTACCTTATTTTTAACCACTTTTACTTTTACATGGTTACCCACTGCCGCATCACCATCTTTGATCTGCGTCATTCTGCGAATATCCAAACGAACAGAAGCATAGAATTTTAGTGCATTACCGCCCGTTGTTGTTTCCGGGTTTCCAAACATCACGCCGATTTTCTCACGGAGCTGATTGATGAAAATACAGATGGTATTGGTTTTGTTGATGGTTGCGGTGAGTTTTCTCAAGGCCTGACTCATCAACCTGGCATGCAAGCCCATTTTACTATCACCCATTTCACCTTCCAGTTCACTCTTAGGTACCAGTGCTGCAACAGAATCGATCACCACTACATCCAATGCACCAGATAATATTAGACGGTCGGCAATTTCCAGCGCCTGCTCCCCATAATCGGGTTGAGAGATCAACAGATTATCTACATCAACACCCAGCTTCATGGCATAAGAACTATCAAAAGCATGCTCCGCATCAATGATAGCACACATGCCGCCTTTTTTCTGTGCTTCTGCGATCACATGGATAGCAATGGTTGTTTTACCAGATGATTCCGGTCCGTATATTTCAATAATCCTCCCCTTCGGCAATCCACCAACGCCCAATGCAACGTCCAGACCAATAGATCCCGTTGATATGACTTCCATCGGATCCTGGCTTTTTTCGTTCATCATCATTACACTGCCCTTTCCATAGTCCTTATCGATTTTATCAATCGTCAGCTTTAGTGCCTTCAGTTTTTCTGCGTTGCTCATGGTTTAGTATTTAATTGTCAAATTTAATGGAGACATAAAAGTAGGGGTTTTTAATTATACACACTAATAATTTTAGTATTTTTTTAGCTAATGCTTTTAGCGTGCCCTATTTTCCCCTCACCACATAAAAATAGCCGGCCAAATGATGGCCGGCAAGCGTATTTATTCCTTTTTCGGGCGTTTTTTAACCTGTTTTTCCTTTTTTCCTAACTATAGACCTTATTTATATTGGTTAATGATGGTTTGAAGCTGATTGGCGGGCATAACCCCACTCTGACGCCACAAAGGCATGCCCTGTTTAAAAAGGATCAATGTAGGCACGCCCTGTATCTGGTAAGCCGCTGCAGTTTTGGGGCTTTTGTCTACATCTATTTTTAAAATGGTCACTTCTTCCCCCATTTTATCTTTTAATTCTTTTAAGATGGGTTGCATCATTTTGCAGGGCCCACACCATTCTGCGGAAAAATCTACCAGTACGGGTTTGTCTCCTTGTATGATCTCTGAAAAGTTTGCCATCTTATTTGTTTTTTATTTCTTCAAACACCACCGTTTCCTCGTTAGCATCCCTGCTCGTTCTTTTAACACCGGGTTGAATAGCACAACCACCTGTTGCGCAGCCAAAATGAAAAATAGCCATAGAACTAAAATACAGTCCGGGTAATAGAGCCGTCCAGTCTTTATCTATGATTGCATAAACTGTAAAAAACAAGCCTATCAACAAATAAATAAATCTTTGTACATGCCAGTTAGAAAATATTCTTTCTCTCATGATTTGTTTAGTTTTTGTTGTAAGCCAGTCCATCCACCTCCATTGTGCACTTCCGTATAGCCATTTTGTAATAAAAAAGATTTAGCAGAACCACTGCGCATACCACTGGCACAGCAGGTGATCACCGGTTTGTCTTTTTTTATTTTTGAGAGGTTTCTCTGCAAAGTATCCAAAGGTATATTCACAGATCCTCTGATATGTCCACCCTGAAACTCTCCGGGCGTTCTTACATCAATTATCTGTGCACCATTACTTAGTAATTCTGCATAATTTACCTGCACACCCTGTGAGAACAAGGCCTTGATTGATTCAAACATTCTTTTCTTAATTTAAGATTGCGGCATCTGCCACTTTGTTGTTAAAGATTTCTTTTCCGTTATAGGTTACTTCCCAGGTTACGGGTAATATTTTTTTGAGCATATGACTAACACCGCAGTATTTTTCCTGCGAATCCATCACCGCCTGTAAACAAGCTTCTTTATTTTCTTCTGTTCCGTCAAACTCATAAACCACATGTATCGCCACATATTCGATCGGTGCTTTTTTGCTGATTTCTCCGATCACTTTCATGTTAAAATTCTTGGGCTCGCTGGCAGCTTTTCTCAGTAATCCCACCACATCCATTCCCGTACAGCCAGATAGTGCCGATAAAACAAAGGGTTTGGGTATGGGGCCATGATCTTCGCCTCCCACGCGTTCTGGCGCATCCATCACAATGGTGTGACCATTAACAAGTGCATTAAACTGCATCTTGCCCATCCACTGGGTTTCAATTTCGTGTGCCATATAGATTATTTTTCTTTGATTTTACAGGTGCTGATACCAAAGGGAAGGTAGAGCGGACAAAAGCCTACCAAACTTGTCAATAAAAAAACAACAGACAATACAACCAATACCAATCCGGATGTTCCTGTTACTGTATCGGTAAAATAAAGTGCGGCCATAAAGGCGGCAAGAATTAAGCGAAAGATTCTGTCAATGTTTCCAACATTCTTTTTCATAGATTTTGTTTTGTTGTAGGATACAAAGCTATAAAGCGGAGATGGGGAAAAATGTGACAATTATCACATATCCTTCATTAACCGGATCTGGTTTCGGAAGAGGAGTAGTTTCTTATCTATTTCTAGTTTTTTTAAGAGTCGTGAAATCACTTCCCTTGACGTGGCCAGTTCATTGGCGATCTGTTCATGAGAAATATTGATCAGCGAGGATCCAGATGTTTTTGTTTTTTCTTTGAGATAATGGATCAGTCTTTCATCCAGTTTTTGAAAAGCGATCTGATCTATTGTTTTTAATAATTCATGAAACCTGTTCTGCATTGTACGCATCACAAAACTTTTCCAGGTAGGGTAGGTAGACATCCATTTATCCATCAAACCAACGGGAACTACAAACATTTCCACATCTTCTTCTGCTACAGCTTTTACTTCGCTGCTTTGTTGTTGCATACAACAGGTAAAAGTCATGGCACAACTTTCATTCGCGTTTACATAGTAGAGTAATAATTCTTTGCCATCATCATCAGTTCGTGAAACCTTAACAGTTCCTGAAAGAATGATGGGCATGGTTCTTACGGTTTGACCGATATCTAAAATAAGATCGCCTGCTTTTACAAAAACCATGGAACCATTTTGTTCCATTTCTTCCAGCAATTCTTTTTCAAATGTGTTGACGAATATCTCTGAAATACTTTTCATTTTTTTTCCAAAATTTAACCAATTAAACCCGCTGCCAAACTAATATCCATCATCCTGTCCATTGATCTTTTGGCAGCCAATCGCAGATTTTCATCCATCACAATCTCCGGCATTTCATATTTCATGCAGGTATATAATTTTTCCAGGGTATTCAATTTCATGTGCGGACAATCATTGCAAGCACAGCTATTATTGGGTGGTGCAGGAATAAATGTTTTATCAGGACTGTTCTGTTGCATCTGATGCAGGATACCGGTTTCTGTAGCCACAATATATTCTTGTGAACTATCGGATTGAGAATATTTTAATAACTGCGTGGTACTGCCAATAAAATCTGCGATGGCTAAAACCGCTTCCTCGCATTCTGGATGTGCAATGAGTTTTGCTTTAGGATGCCTGATCTTTAATTTGGTTATTTTTTCAAGGCTGAAGATCTCATGCACCATACAAGCGCCATTCCACAATAACATATTTCTGCCCGTTATTTTATTGAGGTAGGCTCCCAGGTTTTTATCGGGTGCAAAAATAATCGGTTGGTCTTTTGGTACACTTTCTATGATCTTTTCTGCATTGCTGCTGGTACAAATAATATCACTAAGCGCTTTTATTTCTGCCGTACAATTAATATAAGAAATAACGAGGTAATCCGGATTTTTGTTTTTAAAAGCGCGGAACAAATCTGCTGGCGCACTATCAGCTAGGGAGCATCCTGCTTTTAAATCCGGCAGGAGAATTTTTTTAGTTGGGTTTAGAATTTTGGCTGTTTCTGCCATGAAGTGTACACCGGCAAAAACAATAATATCTGCTTCTGCTTTTTTGGCTTGCTGGGCAAGTGCCAGACTATCGCCGATAAAATCTGCCACATCCTGGATATCTGGTTCCTGGTAAAAATGTGCAAGGATGATGGCATTTTTTTCTTTTTTAAGTTTTTCGATCTCTGCAAATAAATCCAGCCTCGGATCTATTTCGATATCAAGGTAACCTTTTTCTAAAACGTTCTCAGATCTGTTGTTCATAACTTTGGTAGTAGTAATAAAATTTTTCTTTTTAATAAACCTAACTACTATTATTAGGGCTGTGTATATCGGGATAACTTACTTATCCCCAAAGGGTAAAGTTAATTAGATGAGGCTTATCCACCTTAATTAACAAAATAATCCACAGGCTTATCTATTAATATTTCTGGTTTTAAGCTGTTTTTTAACAGAACTGTATAAACAAATGAACAGTGCCTATTTTTCACTATCCACTTTTCTTAAACTGTGAATTAACAGGGATAAAAAGCAAGTGAATAATCAGTATAGGGTTTATACCCTTCCTTTTTAGTCTTTTTATGCCTTGTCTTTGCACATTTATAAAGGTAAAATCCTTGTTTTTCCACCTTAAAACAGCCTTATTAACAGGGATCTGTGCATTAATTTATGTGAAATGCCCTTTTTCCTATTCCTTCCATTGACAGTTTTTCAAACAGTAATTATAGCCTAAAGTTTGCTTTTTGGCGAAAAGAGCCGAAAAACCTTGTCATTCCTGCCATTAAATAGGTTTTCCACAATTTGTTCTAATGTTTTATTCCCCTATTTTTGCCTCCCGTAAAAAACGGAACAAATCATTCATTAATTAATACAATATGTCTGTAATTCAACGGATTCGTGATCGTGGCGCCTGGATCATTTTTGGAATCATTGCCCTTGCCTTAATTGCCTTTATTCTTCAGGATGGTGTTGGACGTGGTGGTAGCGGTACTACCAGTACTACCATTGGTAAAGTTAATGGTGAAAAGATAGACCGCCTTGATTTTGAGGAAAAGCTTGCTATGCAGGAGCGTATGTATGCTTCGCAGGGTGCGCAGCGTGATCAATTAATTGGTTCTTTATGGAACCAGGAGATCGATAGGGTTGTTTTGAGCCAGGAATATGAAAAATTGGGCTTACAGGTTTCTCCTAAAGAGTTGAGTGATATACTTTTTGGTGATAATTCTCCCTTACGTCAGGAATTTTCTGACCCCAACACCGGTGAATTCAAAGCAAATGATGCCAGACAGGCTTTTGCGCAATTGAAAAAAAGTAAGAATGCTGATCAGATCAAAATGATCAACAGCGTTTATATTGAACCAACTGTTCAGCAAACCCTGCGTACCAAATACCAGAACCTGCTTATCCAATCGGCTTATGTACCTAAATGGTTATTAGAAAAGCAGATAGCAGATAATAATGCGATCACTTCTTTCTCTTATGTATATGTGCCTTATGTAACAGTAAACGATAGCGCTGCAAAAGTGAGTGATGATGAGATCGCTTCATATATCAAGAAACACCCTAAAGAATTTGAAAAAGAAGAAGAAACACGCAATATCTCTTATGTTGCTTTCAATGCTTCACCAAGCGGCGCGGATTCAGCAGCGGCTTTAGATCAGGTACTTAGCTTAAAAAATGAATTTGCTGCAACATCTGATGTTTCTGCATTTTTAAATAAAGCGGGCAGTGAAGTGCCTTATTACGACAGTTATTTCAGCAAATCACGTATGCAGCAAAGCAATAAGGATTCTTTAACCAATACCCCGGTTGGTGGTTTGTATGGTCCTTATGTAGATGCTAATAATTATGTACTTGCTAAAATGGTGGGTATGAAACAGTGGCCAGATAGCACCAGCGTTCGTCATATCCTGATTGCAACTGCCGACCCAAGAAGCGGACAGGTTATTCGTCCGGATAGCTTAGGTAAGAAATTGGTTGATAGTATTGAAACCGCCATCAAAGGTGGCGCTGATTTTGGTGCTTTGGTTACCAAATATTCTGATGATCCCGGAAGTAAAGACAAGGGTGGTGTGTATGAGTTTTTCGAGCAGGGTAAAATGGTGATTCCTTTTAATGATTTTTGTTTCGACAAACCTGTTGGAAGCAAAGGAGTTGTAAAAACAGATTATGGTTACCACTATGTTGAGGTATTGAAACAAAAGAACAGCAACCCTGTTTATAAGATTGCTTATCTGGCAAAAGTGATTCTTTCCAGTAACGAAACAGTAAGCGCTGCCAATGCGGCGGCTGCTCAGTTTGCTGTTAGCGGAAAATCAGCCAAAGCTTTTAATGAAAACGCATTAAAGACCAACAAACAGATATTGGTAGGTAATGATATCAAACAAAATGATTTTAATGTAATTGGTTTGGGTCAAAGCCGTCAATTGGTTCGCTGGGCTTATGAGAACAGCGTAGGCGATGTGTCTGAACCATTTGAAATTGGTGACAATTATGTTGTAGCCATGATCGCTGCTATCAACAAAGCGGGCTTGGTTTCTGTTGCAGAAGCAAGACCAACCGTTGAAACCATTATTAGAAACGAAAAGAAAGCTAAGCAGATTATCGAAACAAGGTTCAAGGGCAATACCCTGGAAGCTTATTCTTCTGCAACAGGAGCACCGGTTTTGCGTGCTGATAGTCTAAGTTTTGCTGCACCTTTTATTCCTAGTGTGGGAAGCGAACCCAAGATCGTGGGTGCTGCTTTCAATAAAGCCATGATCGGAAAAGTTGGTCAGCCTATTGCCGGTGCAACTGGTGTATTTGCTATCAGAATCGAAAACAATGGTGCTAAAGCATCAGACCAGGACCCTGCTACGCTTAAACAAAACCTGATTCAAACAGCCAGAATGTCTTCTTACAGAGGTTTTGAAGCTTTGAGAAAATCAGCTTCTGTTAAAGACAATCGTTCTAAGTTTTATTAATGATTATATCGATCTATAAGCAAAAGCCCCCTTTTTAGGGGGTTTTTCGTTTTACGCTTAACGAAACTAAATGATGGGCTAGTTTCGTAAATTTGCTTAATAATGTTATTTAATGAGTGAGGTTTTTGTAAACAAGGTGGCAGAAAGCGGGTTGGTAAGTTTTGACCTGGAAGACTATTATCCAAAGGGTGATATCAAGTTGTTTGACCTGAAAGCTTATCTATTCATGGAATTGATCCTGAAGGAAAAGGATTACAGGGCAGCCCTGCAAGCTACAGACTGGACCGTTTATGCAGGCGCAGAAGTAGCCATCACCTGTACAACAGACGCCATCATACCCATGTGGGCTTATATGTTAGCCGCATCCTACCTGCAACCCATAGCAGCACATGTTGCGTTTGGAGATGAAAAACAATTGATACAAACCATTCTGCTCAAAAACCTGGAAGCGGTTAATGGCGAAGATTACACCGATATGCGTGTGGTGATCAAAGGTTGCGGAGAAGTTAGTATTCCGGAATCCGCTTATGTGGCCATTACCAACAAATTAAGACCTTTTGTTAAAAGCATCATGTATGGAGAGCCATGCAGCACGGTACCAATTTATAAAAAACCTGCTTCACCTAAAACTGTTTAAGCAAGCGGCTTTCTCGTTTTAACTTCCTCAAAGCTTTCATCGTAATCTTTTCGAATGGTGCCTAAAACCCTGTCCCAGAAAAGAAAATACAGACCATAATTTCCTTTAAAATGTTTGTGGTGCTGGTTGTGGTTTACCGAAGTGTTGATCCATTTGCCGATAGCCGTTTTATTAAAACCCCTTGGATATAATTCATAACCCAGGTGCCCATACACATTGTAAACGATCATCATCAGAAAAAAGATCAGCAAGTGTGTGCGATGAATGGGAAAGCTAAAGAGGAACACCACCACAATACCTACTTCAACAATTGCTTCCAGCGGGTGAAAGGCATAGGCGGCCCAGGGTGAAGGATTGGTTGATTCGTGGTGTACCAGGTGAAACCATTTAAAAAGTTTAGGATGGTGCATGAGCCGATGCGCAAAATAGAAATAGGTGTCGTGCAACACAAACATCAGAGGAAATACTAAAAAATAATAAAGCCAGCCATAAGTTTCTATTTGCTGGTATCGGGTGGTATGTGGTGCAATGGCAGGGTGTGTAAACAATGCCACTGATACAAAAGAAAAAATAATAATGGTTAGGGCTGAATAGCCCATCTCACGGAGATAGTCGGCATTTTTAGGAAACCGGGATTGTATCTTTTTATAAAATAAGGGTTTTCTCCAAAGAATATAATATAGTGCAAAGGCAAAGCCTGCTATGATGAAATACCGGCCTCCAATCAGCCAGGTACTTTTAAAAAAGAAAGCCCAGTTCATATAATAAATATAAGCAAATGCCTAAAAATGCTTCCATGTTTTGGTTAACTTTCTACCATGAAAAAAACGATTAGCTTATGGGTTGCGTTTCTTTTTTTGTTACCAGGCATCTATGCCATTACCAATTGGTTTTTGTTAGACGCCCGGAATGAAGATAAATCACTGGCCGAAATGGGTGTTTTATATAAACAGGTATTACCCTTAGCAGGGTTTACTTTCACGCAACAAATTTATTTGTTATTAGGTTTCGCCCTCTTTGGTTTTATACTAGCTGCACGCAATAGCACCAGTCCGCCTGATTTGTGGATGGTCTTTAGAACCTTATTAATCATACTTGCTTCCGTAGAAATGATGCTACTTGGTTTTTCATTAATGTGATCAACCATTCATGAATTGGCCTAGCGAATATTTTGCCTGCAATTGTATTTTTTTGCGCATATATGATGACCAGCCAAAAAGCCAACCGGTTAATCCCATTGCTTGTTGCGACCAGCGATAGATATCAAATGCATCAGTGTGTTCTATGATCAGTCCGTCTTTGAATTTCATGTGCGCGGTGATCTTGTTCACTATTTTTCGTCCATTTTTTGAAAATAGATAAGTGGCCGTCCATTCGCAGGTGGTATATTCTTCGTCCAACATTTTTATGTTGCCATAAACCAAAGAGAATTCTTTAGCCCGCTTACACAACATCTCCCACATGGCGCGGGTTTCGTTTACATCCAGTAAGCCAAAAGCGGGATCGCTGAAAACCGCTTCTTCGTGGTAACAGGATTGCATGGTAGCATAATCCAGTTTTTGAAATGCCGTGTAAAAGCGGTTGATGGTTTCTTCTCTTATGTCCATAAATAAAATATTAATCCTTCTGATGTTTTTTATTAATGTGCCAGTAGCCAGTTGCTACCTGAGCCCACTTCAGCTTCTACAGGAACATCATTGGGTAAAACCATGGCCGCGGTCATGTTCTGTAAAATGAGTTTTTTTAGGTCCTCCTCTTCTTCTTTAATCACATCAAATACCAATTCATCGTGTACCTGTAAGATCATTTTTGATTGCCAGCTTCCTTTTTTCATCTCAGCATGAATTTTAATCATCGCCAGTTTGATCATATCTGCCGCAGTTCCTTGTATGGGAGAATTAATGGCATTGCGTTCTGCAAAGCCACGCACGGTAAAATTGGATGAATTGATATCTTTCAACCAACGCTTACGCCCCATAAGTGTTTGCACATAACCATGGGTTTGTGCAAAGCGAATGGTATCGTCCATATAAGTAGTGATACCCGAAAATTCTTTTTTATAATTATCAATGATCTCTTTCGCTTCTGATCTGGGTATGCCCAAGTTTTCTGCCAGTCCAAATGCACCTTGGCCGTATATGATCCCAAAGTTTACACTCTTGGCCTTGTAACGCATTTCTTTGGTTACATCTGCTTCTGCTATATTGTACACTTTGGCTGCTGTTGCCGTATGAATGTCTTTTCCCTGCTTAAAAGCCTCGCACATATTGGGATCTCCGCTAATGGCAGCAACGATTCTCAATTCTATTTGTGAATAATCGGCGCTCATTAAAATATGTTTCTCGTCTCTGGGCACAAATGCTTTTCTGATCTCTCTTCCTTTCTCACTCCTGATAGGAATGTTTTGCAAGTTTGGATTATTACTGCTCAGCCTACCCGTTACAGCCACCGCCTGCGCATATGATGTATGTACCCTGCCTGTTTTGCTATTGATCATTTGTGGCAGCGCATCTACATAGGTGCTTTTTAATTTTGTGAGTTCCCGAAAGCCTAAAATATCTGCTACAATGGGATTGTTGTGTGCTAGTTTTTGAAGAATGTCTTCTCCGGTGGCGTATTGTCCTGTTTTTGTTTTTTTTGCTTTAGGGTCGATCTTCAATATTTCAAACAACACTTCACCCAATTGTTTGGGCGATGCTAAATTGAATCGAACCCCCGCTTGTGTGTAAACGTTTTCTTCAAACTGTTTGGCATCTTTTTCCAGCTCCTTGCTATACTCCTGCAAAAAAGGCACATCAATTTTTACCCCTTCGAATTCCATATCTGTTAATACGTGCACGAGAGGGTTCTCTACTTCTTCAAACACCTTTTCAACATCTTTTTCTTTCAACAAGGGTTCAAAACAATGTTTTAGTTGCAGGGTGATATCTGCATCTTCGGCTGCATATTCTTTTACTTTTTCTATTTCAACATCGCGCATGGTTCCCTGCGATTTCCCTTTCTTGCCAATTAGTTCTTCTATGTGTACTGGTTCATATCCCAAATATTGTGCGCTCAGCAAATCCATGCTACGCCTGCCTTCCGGCTCAATTACATAATGTGCAAGCATGGTGTCAAATAAGTTTCCTTTGATGCTAATATCGTACCATTTTAATACCAACAAATCATATTTAAGGTTCTGGCCCACCCAGGTTATCGCCGGCTCATTAAAAAGCGGACTTAATAAAGAAAGCGTTTCAAGAGTTTCTGTTCTGTTAGCGGAACATGGAATATAATAGGCTTCACCTCGTTTATAAGAAAAGCTCATGCCTACCAGTTCTGCTTCGTTTGCGTCTATATTGGTTGTTTCTGTGTCGAAACAGATTTCCTTTTGCAGGGAAAGAACGGCAATCATTTTTTCTATGGCTTCCTTACCCTGAACCAATTGGTAATGATGCTCTGTATTGTTGATGTTTTTATCGGCCAGTAATCCCGAACTCTCTTCGCCAGTTATGATGGGTGCAGGTTCTTCTTGTTGTGTGGCGGCTATTTCTTTTTTGCTGGGTTTTACCGTATTGCCAAAAAGGTCGGTCTGAACTGCTTGTGGAGCTGTTTGAAAGGCGTTGAAAGTATCGCCTAAAATCCGCTTTCCCAATGTTTTAAATTCCAGCTCTGTGAACACTTCTACCAAAGCCGTTTTATCCCATTCCTTTAAACGATAATCTTCTTCATGAAAACTTACGGGAACATTGGTGATAATGGTAGCCAGTTTTTTACTCATGATGGCCATCTCTTTTCCGTTGCGCACTTTTTCTCCCAGTGCTCCTTTTAATTTATCTGCATTATCCAGTATGTTTTCAAGTGTATCGTATTCCTTTAATAATTTGGCTGCCGTTTTTTCACCTACACCAGGTATGCCTGGAATATTATCTACTGCATCACCCATCAGACCCAACATGTCAATTACCTGCTCTACCCTTTGGATATCCCATTTGGCGCAAATCTTTTCTGCCGTTAAAATTTCTTCCGGATTACCAAATGCTGGCGGCTTGTAAATAAATACCTTTGGATGAATGAGCAATTGTCCATAATCCTTATCAGGCGTAACCATAAAAACCTCATATCCCAAATCAGCTGCCTGCCATGCAACGGTGCCAATTACATCATCTGCCTCATAGCCATCCATTTCTACTACAGGAATATTAAAACCCTGTATGATCCTTTTGATATCGGGTATCGCGGCCAACAGGTCTTCCGGTGCTTCTTGCCTATTTGCTTTATAGTCAGTAAAATCAGTATGTCTTTCTGTTGGCGCATGTGTATCAAAACATACGGCCAGGTGTGTAGGTTTCTCCTTGTTGATCAGATCGAAGAGTGTATTGGTAAAACCGAATTGTGCATTCGTATTGCGACCCTTGGATGTGATACGTGGATTGCGGATCAACGCATAATAGGCACGGTAAATCAATGCAAAAGCGTCTAGCAGAAAAAGTTTTTTACCCATTTGGCTAAGTTAATGAAAGCTTTTATAGATATCGGAAAATCCCATTTCTTTCAAAGCTAATCATAAAAAAACCCTCTTTTTACGGAGGGTTTTTAAGATTTGTATCTGGATTATTTTAAAGCATATTTGTATTTATACCTTTCAAATAATTGTTTGTGTTTATCATTGAGTTCCAGCTTTCTGCCCTGAATGAATGCGTGTAAAACCACACTGCTTTTCATATCAAGGATATCGCCTTCGCTTACAATGATATTGGCGTCTTTGCCTTTTTCAATAGAACCTGTTACATCATCTATGCCCAATACTTTGGCAGCATTGAGTGTGATGGCGCTAACACCGGCTTCTTTGTCAAGTCCGTAAGCTACTGCTGTACCAGCATTGAATGGCAAATTTCTACCCCTGTTCTGCGGATCATCATCATTGATACAGAATAAAACACCGGCCTTTTGTAAGGCAGCTGGCGCTTTATAGGGCTGGTCAACATCATCATCGTCTAAAGTAGGCAGGTTGTGCATTTGACTAATGATCACACTGATATTATTTTGCTTCAGTAGGTCCGCAATTTGCCAGCTATCACTTGCACCAACCAATACTACATCAAAGCCAAACTCTTTCACAAAATCAATGGCCAGCAACATTTGTTTTACCTGGTTACAATGAATAAAGAGTTTTTGCTTTTTGGCGAATAGTTTTCTAGTCGCTTCCATTTTCAGGTTTGGCGTTTTTTGTTCTGATTGAATATAGGTTTTTGCCTCTCTGAAAAATTGTTTCACCTGCTCAATCTTATCCAATGCTTCTTTATTGGGATCTGTTGCTTGTGGCGGTGCAAAAAGGGCTAACAGTGCGCCAAAACGCCCGCCCTGTCTGGATAATAAGCTTGGCATATAAAACTGCATGCCCATATCTGTACGGTAAGCAGCATCTTCAAAATGCCAGGCGTCTAATTGCACTACAGAAGACTGACCTCCAATTAAGGAACCAACGGGCGCTGTATGTGCCAATAAGATGCCATTTGAGCGAAGCGTATTGGTGATCTTTGAATCGGCATTGTAAGCAACAATAGAACGAACGGATGGATTATAGTCTCCTAATTCCGTAAAATCCTGCATGCTACGGATGCCCGAAATTTCCTGCAAACCCAATGTAGACGCGGGCAATATCAATCCGGGATAAATATGTTTTCCTGAAACATCAAAAACTTCACCGCCAGAAATAGCAACGGATGCGCCAACTTCCTCAATTTTTCCGTTGTTGATCTTTACGGTTGCATTTTCTATTACGGTGCCATTGCCAACATGCACGGTACCGTTCTTTAAAAATAATAAGCCTTTCTGTGCTTTGGCGGGATAGATATTATCCTGTGCCACAGACACAACTGACATCAGTAAAAAGGCGCTAAGTATATATTGTATTCTTTTCATTTTTTTTGATTTAGTGGTTAGCGTTTGTTTATTCTTCTTCATCAGCATCTATTTCCAGCATGCCCATTTTATGACCATGATCTAAACAAGTATGGATGTATTTATAGCTCGGTGTAAATGCAGCTACGGGTCCACCACCTCTTTTTTCACCAACCATTTTACCAATCAAACGTGTGCGTTCTGCAGAAACCCGCTTTCTCATCACCGCATCTTTTTCTCTGTCGAAGAAGAAAGTACCATCAACCATGGTGTACATGGCTTTAGCGTAGATACTTAGCGGATTGTCGCTCCACAAAACCAGATCAGCATCTTTTCCTTCTTTAATGCTACCTACTTTATCGTCTACATGTAACATTTTTGCCGGATTGATGGTAACCATTTTCAGCGCTTCTTCTTCTGAAATACCGCCATATTTAACACTCTTGGCTGCTTCCTGATTTAAGCGACGAGCCATTTCTGCATCATCTGAATTAATGGCTACCGTTAAGCCAACCTTGTTC
>CALRVT010000042.1:0-25080 GCA_943371675.1 Chitinophaga pinensis
TTGGAGTTTGGAGTTTGGAGTTTGGAGTTTGGAGTTTGGAGTTTGGAGTTTGGAGTTTGGAGTTTGGAGTTTGGAGTTTGGAGTTTGGAGTTTGGAGTTTTATTTGGACCGGTAGCTCAGCTGGATAGAGCAGCTGCCTTCTAAGCAGCAGGTCATTGGTTCGAATCCAATCCGGTTCACTTGGTGAAGTCATTTGACTTCACCTTTTTTATTTCACAGATTGAATGCATAAGTGCCCCTATTAAGCAGACAGTTTAAAATAAACTGACTGGATTTATGGTAAGAAATTCCTGCCATTTTAGTCCTGCATTTCCAATAAGCAGCACTTTATCAGGGTTACACTTATTTTTAAATGCAAGCATTCCTGAAGTAGAACCTGAGGCATTACTTTTTACTTCTAGTCCAATCAATTTTCCTTTTCTTTCTATTACAAAATCTACTTCTTCATTACGCTCTCTCCAATAGTACAGGTTGAATTTTTCAGTAAGCGAATAATTGATCAAATGTGTGCCTATGGCAGATTCAACCATTCGGCCCCATTCATCTGGCCTGGCCATAATATTTTTATAAGATTCGTTTCTTTGTGCACTTATTAATGCATTATTATGCACTTGAAATTTTGGACTGGATGATCTTTGGCGGATCTTATCTGGTGTATATTTCTCTATTCCTGCCAATAAACCCGCTGTATCCAGTAATTCTAAATAGTGCGACAGTGTTGTAGTATTGCCTGCATCCTGCAACTGACCTAAAAGTTTGGTATATGAAAGAATTTGTCCTGAATACAAACAGCCTAATTCAAAAAGACGCTTCATCAAAGCAGGTTTATTAATGCGTGTTAACATGAGAATATCTTTTGAAATACTTGTTTCTATCAACGATTCAGATACGTATGTTTTCCAGCGATCTTCTTCATTGATCAGTGTTGCAGAACCAGGATAGCCTCCGAACCAAATATATTGGTTTACATCCCAGCCAAATGCCTGCCGCATTTCATCAAAAGACCAGTGCCCCATATATATACTTTCAAACCTGCCCGCCAGAGATTCGGTAAGTCCTTGCTGCAGTAGTAGCCTCGATGAACCTAGTAAAATTACTTTCAGGTTTACCTTATTTCGGGTATCCGCATCCCATAATAATTTTACTGTTTCACTCCAGTTATCAATTTTTTGAATTTCATCAATAACCAATAAATATTCTTTCTTTTCCTGTTGTGCCAGTTTTATTCGGCTTGCCTCCCATTGCTGCTCTAACCAGGTAGTATTACCTGCAGCAATAGCGTCAGCAGAAACAAATAGGTAATTAATTTTTGACTGAGCAGTCAATTGGTTAACAAGGGTGGTTTTACCCACCTGTCGCGGTCCCATAATCACCTGTAAGAACCTTCTTGGCTCTTGCATTCTTTTTATAAGTGACTGTAAATGATGGCGTTCAAACATGTTTAACAAATTACTCAGTATAATGAGTAAAATTACTCAATATACTGAGTAATTAAAAATATATTTGAAAACACTTAAAATTATTAGTTCATCAGATGAGAAGCATGTGCATTAAATGAACATATAGTAGCCGAATTCAAGTAAATAGATACATGCTCTCTATTTCTTCCTATTAAACTGAATAGTATACTCGGAAAGATACACAGCCGTATCCTTTGTCTGGTCCTTATAAAACAAACGGGCTGTTTCTCCCAAACGCAGGCAGGTATTTTTGGCGAGGATATTTCTTTCACCAAAGGGCTGCAAGGAAGGGTACCAAATGGTGTGGTTGGGCTTATTGACCAATAATTGTGGCTTAGACCATTCTTGTCCTGCTTTTTTATCCAGGCTTGGGTTTGCGTTAAAAGAAATATAGATGCTGGTTCCTTTCCAGGAAGGGCCTTCTGATTTGGCCATCAGCATTACCCATGATTTCAGGTAGGTATTCCAACTAACAGAGGGGCCCCAATAGTATTTACTTTCTGGCTGTGAAGTGGGGCCTCCACCTTCTTCCACTGGAATTTGCATTGATTTAATGGGTTCACCCACTCCATCATAGGGTACGTTAAAATCATTGCCACCCCATCTTTTAGCCAATCCGGAAGGATGATCCAGATCTGTTAATTTGACACGGGCCATACTGATGCACTGCCCGCTATACTCCTTGTCTTTGTTATATGTTTTGCCTTCATATTTTCCCGGATATCCATATTCACCATAAAAAATATAGAGATAGTCATTATCAGCAATAGCTGAAGGATCACCTACCCCTCCGGCAAATGTTACTGATGTATTATGTGGCTTTAATATCATTCTGGGTTGGTTATCTTCCAACACAATGCCTTTGTTTTCCCAATTTCTACCACCATTGGTTGATTTCATGATACCAATACGACAAACAGCTGCAGGTGTTTTTTCACCTGTTAAGCCTTGTGGCCAGTTTTGGTCGATATACCCTTTACCTGTTTGTTTGTTGAATGGAAAAGTGGCGGGATAGTTTTCATTATGGTATAATGCATACAGGGTTTTGCCGGTCTTATCTTTTGCATCCTGGTAAACCGTTTCAAACCAAACGGCACCATGTAATCCTTCTTTATCTGGTGGTACATTTTTAGGAAGCGCGGGCTCTACAAATTCATGTGAAAGTCTGTTAAACACTTGGTCTGGAGTTTTGCCATCTGCATATTTTAGGTCGCGGGCATCTCCCCAAAGAGGGTCTTCGCCATATTTTCCGGGAAAAATTCTTAAGGTATCCCCTATCCAGGCTTCCGCCATATTACAGTCTACAAATGATTTGAAATAAATAGGTTGGGAGGCTGTTAAACTGAATAGTTGTATTTGTTTGTTTTCGGGCATAAAAGCCAGTATACAAATCAACAGAAAACAGGACAGAATAAGCTTTTTCATAACCTTTCGTATTGAATCTAAAAATAAGCTAAAATCAGGAACACAATAACTAAGGTTAGTATAAGTACTAATGCAATTTTCAGCCTCTTACTAAAAAGATTCTATGTCCATTACTAAATTATCGCCTAGCACATCAAAGTAGTTTTGTATAGGAAAGTAGTTCACCATTAAACTTATTTGTATGATACAAGCACCTATTCCTATCAACGACAAAGAAAGGGTTCAGGAATTGATCGATCTGGATATTTTGGACTCTTTGGAAGATGATAATTTTACTGACATTGTTCAATTGGCATCAAAAATCTGTAATACACCCATTTCTTTGATTTCACTTGTTGACTATTCCCGACAATGGTTTAAAGCCAAGGTTGGCATTACTGATAGTGAAACAGCAAGAAATATATCATTCTGCGGGCATGCTATTTTACATGATAATGACTTTTTTGAAGTTCCAGATGCCCTGAAAGATATAAGGTTTGTGGATAATCCATTGGTTGTTTCTGAGCCAAATATCCGGTTTTATGCAGGCGTGCAACTAACAACCAAAAAGGGTTATAAAATAGGTATGCTATGTGTAAATGATACCAAGCCTAATAAGTTAACTGCCGACCAAATTTTCGCTTTAAAAGTATTGGGAAACCATGTGGCTAAAATGCTGGATCTGCGAATTACCAAAAAACAATCAGAAGCAAAAAGTAAAAGAATTGAATCACAGAATGAGGTATTGAGGAAAATGCTGTCAATCATTGCTCATGATGTAAGGGGTCCGATAGCATCCTTATTGAAAGTTCTGGAAATGGGTGAAGCAAAAATTATTGATGAACAATCAAAAAATGAGCTTTTATCTATGTCAAAAGCTCAGGTAGAAAGTATTTTACATTTGTTAAACAACTTAGTTGGATGGGGTATTGCCAAAATAGAAAACAAAGAAAACACCCATCTTACCTGTAATGTAAAAGATATTGTTGACGAAGAAATCCGCTTGTTAAACCTGACTGCAACCCTCAAAGAAAATACAATAACAAACCTGGTAAGCAAGGATTTAATATTGCCAATTGAAAATGACATGCTACAATTCATTGTGAGAAATTTGCTCACCAATGCCAACAAATTCACCTCAAGAGGCAAAATATTTGTTTACTCAGATAAAACGGATCAGCATTACAAACTAATTTTTAATGATACCGGCAAGGGTATGGATAAAGCAACCATTCATACATTACTTGAAAAAAACAACCTGATTTCAACTCCGGGAACAGATAATGAAAAGGGAAGCGGTTTAGGTTTTAAATTGATCAAAGAATTCATGGAGGATGCTGGTGGTAATATAGAAATCATTAGCGAAACGGACAAAGGCACTTCTATCAGTCTTAACTTTCCCTTACAATAAATGCAGCTAACCTGTTAACATTTTTTCAATCCCCCCAATAAGAAGGGCCCCAATTGGGGCCCTTCTTTCAAACAAAAAACCAAAACAATTATTGCTTTGTAACGGTATAAGTGTAATTAGCAAAATTTACTACAAACTTATAGTTACCGGTAACGTCTGGTCCCGGGAAGTTAGCAGCAGCATTGTATTTGAATGTACCGCCAGCTTTTAATGAAGTAATTGAGTTATCATCTACTGAAAACTTATTGCTCCAATCACCATTTACAGGTAACATCAGGTATTGCTTACCACCAGTGATGGCTGTAGTTAATTCAAACTGTGTGGAATTAACACGGGTAAACTGTTGGCTTGGTACTGGAACAGGATTATTCCAGCCACCAGCAGTTGCGTCACCTACCATGAATAAACCTGTGGGTACTACTTTGGTGAAAGCTTCTACCTTAAATTTACCTGCCTGGAAATCGAGTGTGATCAGGTATTTACCAGAAACACTTGGACCTGGTACATTATCATTCAGATTGTATCCAAAATTACCACCTGTATTTAATCCGGAAACTGATTTATCAGCCACTGAATATTTGTTGCTCCAATCGCCATTAACTGGCAGGATCAAATATTCATTACCACCGCTGAGGTCAAACACACCAGCATAGGTAACTGAATCGATTTTAGAAAATTCCTGTGTTGGTGCAGGTACCGGATTATTCCATCCGCCAGCTGTAGCACTTCCTACCAGGAATAATTTACCGGAAGCTGGTGGTGCAACTTTTGGTGGAATTTTATAAGGGGTCATTTTTACTTTTACAGAGGTAGACTTCAACTGCTCATTATTATTGGCATGAGAAGAAGTTACCCGGATATCCATATCATACGCTACGCCAATGGTAAAACCATAAGCCAGCATGATGGTATTGAGTTCTTTGGCTGTATATGAAACACTCATTGCACCTGTAACAGTTTTAGAAACTGCTTTGCTGAAATTCCTTCCTGTTGAATCCATTTCAACGATATATTTTACTGTTGCAGAATCAACAGAATATTTAGGATTGGTCCAACTAACTGTTAATACAGTTTTCAGGGAATCTGCAGGCGGAGCTGCAACCGTGGCGGTATTGGTACTCATCGTAATACCCGTACCTGCTGTGTAAAATGGCAGACTTTCTACTTTTTCACAGGCACTTAATGCCAATGAAAGCAGACAGATAATGGCGCCAGATTTAAATAATTTTTGCATAACCATTTTTTTAGGTTGAATATTTATTCTTCAATAATTATAGTTTGGTAACAGTAAACTTGCCGCGTTGAAAATCTACAGATATCTTATAATTTCCACTTGCCGCCGGGCCAGGGAAATTATCATTTTTGTTATATCCAAAATCTCCACCATCTGCCAAACCTCCTACGGTTTTATCTGTTACTGCATATTTATTACTCCAGTCGCCATTGGTAGGTAAGAACAAATATTCTTGTCCACCTATTAAGGGAACGGTGATCTCATATAAAGTAGTACTCACTTGTGTGAATTTCTGTGAGGGTTCAGGAACCGGGTTATTCCAACCTCCTGCCGTAGCACTTCCTACCAGGAATAAAGTACCGCCTGTTGGTAAAGCAACTTTAGGTGGGATGGCATAAGGTGTGGCAACCAATTTTAATACATTAGAAAAAATTGGCACTGCCCCGTTACCCAATGTTGCTTTTATACGAACATCCAGGTTATGCGGAGAACCTGGCCTGAGGACCAATTGGTTCAGCAAATAATCATTGAATTGAGAAACAGAAATGGATAAGCTGAGTGATTGACTAATAGCAATCGACTGTTTACCAGTGTAGGTAAAATTAGCACCGGTAGTATCAATTTCCAGCACATAGCTAACACTTTGAGAGCTTACGCCTGTTGTGAATTGATAATTAGGGTTAGTCCAGCTAAATTTTATCGCCTCATTTGCTGCATTCGCAAAATTGAGGTTTAAAGTTGCAGTGTTAGCACTTAATACCGGTGCCGTACCGCCATCAAAAAATATTTTGTTTTCATCCTTGGTGCATGACCAGAAACCGATGGCCAGCAGGGAGGATAAGAACATTAATTTTGCAATCTTTTTCATATGCTATGATTTGATTTGTTTTTAAAAATTAATATCCCGCATTTTGATCCAGGTTAGGATTGGCTGTTCTGTTTGCAGCAGGAATTGGGAAAATATTGTATTTGGCATCAACGGCCGTACCGGAGGATACACCACCTTTCCAGGGCCATACATATGTGCCTGTAGTGAGCATACCATAACGGATCAGATCTGTTCTCCTATGTCCTTCCCAATACAATTCTCTTCCTCTTTCATCTAAAACAAACTGCGTAGTAAGGTCTGTGGCTATAATAGCATTGGCACCAGCTCTGGCACGAATGGCATTTACATATTGCAGCGCAGTATTTGCGTCGCCACCTGTTCCACCACGTAATACAGATTCAGCATAAATTAAATAAATTTCTGACAATCTGAAAACAGGAAAATCAACATCTGAAAAAGTTTTGGTCACATCTGAAACTGCACCACCATCAGTACGGAGGTTCACATATTTCTTAACGTGCAGACCATTGTTAAAATCACTGATATCATTGATCACAGCCTGCGTATTAGATCCTTTGAACTTACTCGTAAAGAAATGTACCCCTCTTTTATCCTTCACCGTATCAATTTCACCACCACCAGTTTTAGGGAATAGATTACCCAATGCTGCAGTAGCCCTGTATCCATACCAACCGCCACCAACACCATATTCACCAGCATCATCACCACAAGCTGCGTGAACAAAGAATGTGGTATTACCATAGGCTGATGTTTTCAATCCATCACAGTTGATAGCCCAGATAATCTCATTTTTAAATTTGTCGTTATCAGCCATGAATAATTTACCATAACCAGCTTGTAAATTATAACCGGAAACAGCTATTACCTTCTTAGCATAAGTGATGGCATCTGTATAACGTGGTGTACCCGTATAAATACCAGCGTTCAAGTATAAACGCGCCAGCAATGACCATGCGGCTGATTGATCAACCCTACCATACTCAATAGTTTTGGCAGCAGCCAATTCTGTTTCTATGGCTTTTAATTCTTTCTCTATGTACAGGAACAATTCAGGACGGTTGATCTGCGGCGGCAGGTCTGTACCTATCAGGTTTGCTTCTGTAATAAAAGTAGATTTTCCAAAAAGATCTAGCATTACCCAGTAATTAAAGGCACGCAAGAAACGTACTTCTGCCCTTGATTTTCTGATCTCATCAGCATCAGCACCAGCAATTCCTCTGGCAGCTAATTTTTCATCTGTAGATTCACGCAGGTATTCGTTACCTAATGTGATATTATAGATTGGTCGGGCATAGATTCCTTTCAGGAAGGGATCGCCGCTTGTCCATTTCAGGTCATGAAAATCTTTGATGGTCTGGTCATTCCAGGCAACCACTGCTTCATCTGTTGGCAATTCCTGACAATTAAAGAACATACGGATAAAAGCTACCTGAGAGCCTTCATCCAATCCACCTGCTATATCGGGTGAACCGGCAGGTCCACTATTACCAGTGATAGACAATCCACCGTATACTTTTGCCAATACACTCTTGTATCCGGCTGCATTGGAATAGGTAGTTTCCGGCGTTAGATCGTTTTGCGGGAACAGGTCCAGCTTTTTTGCACAGGATGTTGCCGCCGCTACAACCACCAGGGCAAACATCAGTTTAAATATTGTTTTACTTTTCATATAATTCGTTTTTGAAAATTAGAAATCAAAGTTTACACCCAGTGAAATAACTCTTGGACGAGGATAGATATTACCATCAACTCCACTATCAGCAGAATTTTCAGGGTCTAATCCTTTGTATTTCGTAATCACAAATACATTGTTGACACTAAGATTCAAACGCATGCTTGCCTTGTTGTGGAACACTTTACCGGCATTGTATCCGATATTGATGTTATCCAAACGAAAGAAAGATGCATTCTCTATATAATAATCAGACAAGTACTGGTTGTTATTGAATTTACTGTCGAGGTAGCTACGAGAACCATTGGCAATAAAATTGATCGGGTTCTTGATAGCTCTTAACACACCATTGGATGACTGATAGTTATTGTATAAATAGTTACCAATTGAACCATGCGCACTCATACCTACTGTCCAACTCTTATATGCCACTTGTGTATTGAAACCTAATAAGAAATCAGGTGCTGGCTTTTTGTAGTAGTTACGGTCTGCATCATCTACTTTACCATCACGGTTGATATCTTCATATAAACCTTCAATAGGTGCACCAGTTGCTTTATCATAGATCTGCTTGAATACATTAAATGTATAAGGAGAATAACCAACCAGGAACTTACCAATATTATTTCCGGTACCTCCACCAATGCCACTTACATCAATGCCTTTGAAAGATGCATCCTGTTGTTTCAACAAATTGGTGATGGTTGATTTATTATAAGTGAAATTGAATCCCAGATCCCATGTAAGGTTATCGTTCTTAACAGGCACAGTATTCAAAGTAAACTCAACTCCTTTATTTTCCATATTACCTACATTGGTCAATAAAGTGATATCGAAGTTAGAACCAGGTGCAACCGGAATCACACTCAAGAGATCTTTGGTGGTTTTTACATAATAGTCAACACTACCAGAAATTCTGTTATTCAGGAAGGCAAAATCCAAGCCTATATTAGAAGTAGTAGTGGTTTCCCATTTGATATTGGCGTCATAAGCTGAAGGCCTTAAGAAGCTGTAAAAAGTATTACCAAATTGGTATTGGGCTGTTTCCGTACTTCTGCTGTAACGAGGAAGATAAGGATAAAGATTTCCCACATCCTGTTGGCCAGTAATACCCCAACCAAAACGAAGTTTCAAATCGTACACAGTAGAACTTCCTTTGAAGAACTCTTCACGCAGTTTCCATGCTGCTGCAAATGCAGGGAAATAACCTACCCTATTGTCGGTTGAAAATTTAGAACTGGCGTCCCTTCTGATAGAACCTGTTAACAGGTATTTATTATTCAGGGTGAAGTTCATTCTACCGAAATAAGATTCTAAACGGTATTGTGGTTTATCTGTTGCAAATGTTGGTGTAGATCCGGGTATGATAACTCCGTTCTGACCATAAGATGCAAAATTGCTTACTTCAGTGATAAAGTCCTGGTAACTATGACCAACTAATACATCCACTTTACTGTTGATGCTAGATATGTCCTTAGTATAAAACAAAGAAACATCGGCCAGGGTGTTTTTCTTCTTCTGCTCATAATGAACATAACGGCCGGCAGTTTTATAATTGGTTGCAGAAACTGAGTCAGTATTATCATCTCCGCTACCACTAGCATTATCAACACCTACATTCAGTAAAACATGCAGATCGGGGAAGAAATGCAGTTTATAATCTAACTGCAAGTTGGTGATCATCCTGTTTACTTTAGAATTGTTGTTACGCAGGTTTAATAAGCCTAAAGGATTACGGTTCGACAGATCGATGGGTTTACCATCGGGTTGTAACCATTCAAAATATCCACCGTATTTATTAGAAGCCATAACCGGTTGGGTAGGATCAAAACCAACGGCATTTCCGATAGCGCCACCATCAGCAAAACGATTCTTTGTTTGGCTGTATTTGAAATTAAAATTCACACTCAGGTGGTCGTTAAAATATTTGGGCGAAAGGTTTAAAGCCGTTGATACCCTTTTAAAATTATCTGTTTTTAAAATACCGCTTTGATCCAGGTAACCCATGGAAACACGGAAAGGCATTTTACCCATCATACCACTTGCGCTCAGGTTATTATCGGAGCCAATAGCTGTACGGTAAATTTCATTTTGCCAATCTGTGCTGGCAGAACCTAGGATGTTTTTGTAGGCATTATTTCCAGTAGCTGTTGCATCAGCAGTAATGATACTTCTGATCTCATCAGCAGTTAATACATCTACTTTTTTAGCGATATTACCTGCACTTAACAGGGTACCAAAATTGTAGATCACTTTACCTCTTGTTCCTTTTTTAGTAGTGATGATCAAAACGCCATTAGATGCACGTGAGCCATACAAAGCCGTAGCAGAAGCGTCTTTTAAAACACTCATACTTTCAATGTCGTTGGGATTGATGCTATTCAGCAGGTTGCCGGAACCAGCGATACCATTGCTTTCTACGGGTATCCCGTCAATCACGATCAATGGATCATTACTTGCATTAAGGGATGCTCCACCACGAATTCGGATCTTACTTCCACCACCTGCAGAACCGCCACCGGAAGTAATTTGTAAGCCCGCTACCTTACCTTGTAATAATTGTTCAGAAGAAGCGATAGCTCCTTTCTGAAAATCTTTCGCAGAAATAGAAGTAACAGAACCTGTTAGGTCGCCTCTTTTACGGGTACCATATGCTACCACTACCACTTCACCCAGTGAAGAACTGGTTTGTGTAAGTGCAATATTGGTAACATCACCATTGATGGCAATTTCAATGGTTGCAAATCCGATGGAGGATACAACCAGGGTAGTTGCAGCAGACGGAACTTTCAACTTAAAGATACCATTAGCGTCTGTTTGTGTAGCCGCATCTGTTCCTTTTGCTTTAACAGTGGCATTGGCCATTACTGTTCCGTCTTTTGAATCGGTCACCTTGCCGGTAACCACTTTGTCCTGGGCCATGGCAGGCAGACTGCATACCGTGAGCACCCACAACAAAGCAACAAGCATTCGTTTGAATTTCATAATTGTGGTTTTTTCAGTTTTAAGGTTTTTTGTTTCATCTTGCATAGCATGTTAATAGTTGTATTATTTCATAAGTAAAATTTTTTGCACGTTTGTTTTCTTGTTATAATTGATGCGAAGCAGGTACATACCATCAGATCCTGCACCAACAGGCAATTGATTTACCTGCAGTGTAAGCTGTTGTTTTCCTGCCGGCCTGTAACCCTGAAAAATAGTTCCTAGCTCTCTGCCCTGTAGATCGGAAATAAATATTTTTACCTGTGCATTCTCCGGCAAGCGATAACGAATAGTGGCTGCCGAACTAACAGGATTGGGCGAAATGCTTATTTGTAATTCGCTCCGATTTTCTTCAACACCATTGATTGCGGTGATCACACCATTTATGTTGCGATTGGTATATACATAATATTCACCAGGTGCCAGACTTATGGATTCCGCAGCTCCTGTGGCGGTTTTAGTGGCATTGGTGAGGTAACTATACCAGGTACCCGCAGTTGGAAATGTTACATTGGCTGTTTGGTTGTTTACATCAAAGTTGCCTACTACCATCACTTTTAAAGAATCATCATTGATCTGTAAACTTTTGATATTACCCGAAAGATCCCAGCTAACATTATTAGAGGTAAAAGTTGATTTATAATTAGGTGTGAGCTTCAACTTTAATAATTTGGCATATACATCAAACAATGCTTTTCTGGAAGTGTTTTGCTGGTAATCCCATTTAATGGGTTTAAGCTCCAATCTGCAACCACCAGTTGCATCAACGGTTAGATCTTTACAGGTATTGATAGAATAAGGATAGCCAAGTTCTCCAAACTGCCAGATCATTTTAGGTCCGGGAATCATAGCCCAGAATGCCGCAGCCATTTCATTTCTTTTCAATCCTGTTACAGAGTCTTTGGTGGAATAAGAGCCAGCTGCATTGCCGAAGTTGGTATTCTTATACATGAGTCTTTCTTCATCATGGCTTTCCTGGTAAGCTATCAATAATGGGTTAGCCCATCCCCTGCTTTTGGAGATCACGCCAGAAAAATCTGAACCACTATTATAACCCATGGTTGCCTGGTTAAACTGGTAATTGGCATTACCCCATAATAACATGCCGTAATTAGACAATTCTGTTTCTTCGGTATTGGAACCAAAATGTTCCAGAATACAGTAAGTATTGGGTGATACAACTTGCATGGAGTCGTAGATCCTTTTCCAAATGGCTACTCTGCTGGCATCGAAATTGCCCCAGGCATTCACATCAGAAGGATTGTTTACCTGTGTGAAACCCTTGGAAAGGTCCCATCTGAATCCATCAATTTTATATTGTGTGAGCCAATGACGAACCACGCGTGCAACCAGGTCTTTGGTGGCCTGACTTTCATGGTTAAAATCATTCCCTACATTAAAGGGGTGTTTTGCACTGGCATTGAGCCATGGATTGTTTGAAGCGGGTCGGTTATTAATGGCATCCCAATATAAAAGTGCTTGTGGCGAAGAGCCCATGCAATGGTTCATGACTAGGTCCATGATTACGGCAATGCCTTGCTGGTGACATGCATCTACAAATTGACGGATGGCCGTTTCTGTTCCGTAATATTTATCTGGTGCAAAGAAATAATTTGGGTTATAGCCCCAACTTAGATTGCCTTCGAATTCATTGAAGGGCATGATTTCTATGGCGTTTATGCCTAATCGTTTAAAATAACTCAGTGTATCTTTTAATGCCTGAAAACTATGTGTGCCAACAAAATCTCTGATGAGCAATTCATAAATGACCAGATTTTTTTTATCGGGTCTTTGAAAATTTGTTACCTGCCAATTAAATGTGGGCTTGGCTGTTTGAAGAATGCCAACAATACCAGTTGTTTTGCCAGTTGGATATGCTTTTAATCCAGGATAAGTTGTGGAAGTTATAAATGCATCATTATTAGGATCCAATACTTTTTCTGTGTAAGGATCTGCTATACGAATACTACCATCAATTAAATATTGGTAACCATATTCTGTGCCAGCAGTAAGTGCCATAACCCTTAACCAGAAATAATTTCCATCAGGTGTTTTATTCATTTGGGCACCTAAGGTTTCTGTCCAGTTATTAAAATCACCAATAACTGCTGCTTTGGTTTTTCCGGGTGCATATAGTACTAATACCACTGAAGTATCGCCCTGCTCATAATTAATCCCTTCTTTAACACCCGATGGCAAAGCTGCTATATTAACAGTACCTGATACCAGGAAACTTACAGTATCCCTCGAAGTGCTGGTTCCATCTGCCGTTTCTGCAATGATGGTTTGTGTTCCTGAAGTTGTTATTACCGGTTCCGTACTGATTCTTGTTGTATTTGAAACCGTATTCACCACTACTCCATTATAAAATAGCTTCATGGTGGCAGCTTTGCTGGAAACAGCTGTTATAGGAATCTTGTCGCCCACATTCCACGCAATCGTTTGCGTAATGGGTTTAAAAAAAGGTTGCATCAACGGACTGTCTATACGCGCATATAAGCCATCATCGTAAACAGACACATACATATCAGAAGCATCTGAATTTCTTTGCACTTTGGTGCCGTTGCCGTTCCTGAAAAGAATCGATATTTTCTGAATTTTTTCTGATGTGTTGGTAATATTGAAAAAGCTGCGCAAACCGCCGTTGATGGTGAAAGTCCATTTATTACTTCCGGCACTAGCTGTTTGCACTATAGTAGCGGGCAGGTTAAAATTGCTGTTCACCACATATTTCCAATCAGAAGCCCCTGTACTTAGGTTTGTAATTGCACCTATATGTACATACACATCATTAGTGGGCGTATAATTCAATAAACCCAGGTTACCCTGGGAAGCGTCGCAAGTAATGGTGATAGTGGAGGAAGATTCTTTGATAAATGCCGGCGACCATTGCAACAATTGTGCATGGGCTGCAATAGCGAAGAATAATAATATAAAGGATAACTTTATTCTCATGGCAAATAAAAAATCGTGCAATCCTAAATTATGTGTAATTTTTACACATTAACCCCGTAAAATTACAATTTTTTAATTCCATTTAGTGTTTTGTTAAAAAAAATTTTGGATTGAATTCTCAGCTAAGGGTAATTATTTCATTATCAAATCGTTATCATAAATTCAGCTCGTGAATAATTTGTTTACTATAAAAAAAGCAGCAAAAGGCTTTTTCTGTTGATAGGCTGATAAGAGTTGAAATGATCTGGCATAAAACAGGCAGTTTTTTGAATCCTGGCATCAAAATTGAATCTTAATGTATCATAAGCCTGAGAAACACACGGAATCGTTAATAAATAGAGGAATCTAGACAGATTACCGGTATTTCAATAACTTTACAGCTCAGGAAAGTTTTAGAAGTTTTATAAGTCAAAAAATAATTATGAAATATTTGTACATCTTAACAGGTTTTTTCCTTACTGCCAGTTTAACTCAAGCGCAAACAAAAACATCCAGTAACACACCTGTTCAGGCACAACAAAGAGGCGTTAATGTACCTAAAACCATTTCTCCCTCTTCCTTTGAAAGTCCGATAGTTAACGGCAAACTTACCATGCTCCGCACAACTGAAAGAGATGCGAACGGTAATCCAACCCCTCCCTCTTATAGTATCATCTGTTATGAAGACCCTAGTTTTTTGAATAATGGAAAGGCTGTGGATGTAAGACTCACGCAACTTTCCTTTGAATCATTTTTTAACAGCAATGCAGCCATCGCCTCCAAAAAGCAGGCAGTAGTTAAATTTGTACAGGAAAAAAATCTCCCTCTTACAGAAGAAAAAGGATGGATCAATGCCCTTAAGTATTTTAACTCACTCAAATAAGGCAACCCTTTATTAAACAAATTCGTTTCTAATTATTAGTAACCAACCTTATTTTTATCAGACTTTGTTTGATGAAAAACTGTTGTACAGATAACGGACATTATTCGTATTTTTAAACTGCCCCGTTATTTCTGAATCAGCTGATATGAAACATATTACAGGCTTCAAATTCTATTGGCTGTTGCTGATGTTTTTCATTGGGTACAGTAGCGGTCTTTATGCCCAATGCCCGCCCAATATAGGTTTTGAATCAGGTAGTTTTGAACTATGGCAATGCAGTACAGGAACGATCAATAGGGCTGATGGTGTTATCTCCCTGAATCCTACTGGTGCCATCCCCGGACGACATACCTTATTCCAAAACATTCCTCCGGCTATCAATGATAGGTTTGGAGGATTTCCAATAAACTGTCCCAACGGCAGTGGTTATTCCATACAATTAGGTAATAGTTCTACAGGCAGTCAGGCTGAACAAGTGAGTTACCTGATCAATATCCCTGCTAACGAAAACAATTACAGCATCATTTATAATTATGCCGTAGTATTTCAGAATCCTTCTCATGCAGAATGGGAGCAGCCAAAATTCACTGCCAATGTGTATGATGTTACCAATAACCAATATATCGACTGCAGTTCTTTTTCTTACGCAGCAGCAGCCAGTTTACCGGGATTTAAAATGTCTGAAGACAGTGTTTTCTATAAACCCTGGACGCCGGTAACCATTAAATTATCCGGTTATGCTGGCCATAGTATCCGTATTGAATTTACAACCAACGATTGTACAAGAGGCGGGCATTTTGGTTATGCTTATGTTGATGTAAACCAGAATTGTTCTTCTCCTATTTCAGGCAATACCCAATGTGCCAGTGATAGTTCCCAAACACTGGTAGCACCTTTTGGTTTTGGAGGATACAGATGGTTCAATGATAATTTTACCAAAGTTTTGGGCTTAGAACAAACATTAACCCTGAAGCCAGTTCCAACACCCGGAACTGTATTTGCCGTGGAAATAACGCCTTTCTCTGGACAGGGTTGCACAGATACGGTTTACACCACGATTGCTTATTCAGGAGAAATCTTAACCTTAAAAGTTCCAACGAATACCATTCAATCATGCATTTCAAGTCCTATTGATATAACTACTCCTCTCATAACCAGTGGCAGTTCTCCTAATCTTGAATTGACTTATTATACAGACCTTACTCAAAATAATTATGTAGCCAGACCGAATAGCATCAATACATCTGGCATCTATTATATCAAAGCGGTGAATAGTGTTGGATGTACAGCCATAAAACCGGTTAGTCTGGAATTGGTAGATTATCCAGATCTAACCGTAACAGACCCTATCCCTGTTCCCAGACCAGAAACCATCGATTTATTAGCTACCGTAAAAGGTATTACTGCTAACCTGAATTTTACCTATTGGAAGGACTCATTGCTAACACAAGCGCTATCCAACCCGCATGCAATTGACAAAAATGGAAGGTATTTTATCAAAGCAACCAACCAGGCCGGTTGTACTGTTAGTTATGGTGTTAATGTAATTATAGCAGAAGTAGAAATAACACCACCCAATGCATTTTCGCCTAATAATGATGGGATACATGATCAATGGATGATTGAAAAAATTGAATATTATCCTGAATGTGTTATCGAGATTTTTAACCGATTAGGACAAAAGGTTTTTAATTCGGTTGGTTACAACAAACCATGGGATGGCAAATTCAATGGTATCGACCAACCGGTTGCAACTTATTATTATATCATTAAACGAAGGGCAGATCTGAAACCCATTGGTGGAAGTGTTACTTTGGTTCGTTAACATTTTATTGCACAGCTTTGACATTTCAATTTTATGGATGTAAAAATAAATGACCAATGGAAGGCTGTTTTAAAGAAAGAATTTAGTAAACCCTATTTTCTACAAGTAGCTGCATTTTTAAAAACGGAGAAAGCAACAGGAGCGCAGGTATATCCTTCAGGCAATTTAATTTTCAATGCTTTTAATGCTACACCATTCAACAAAGTTAAGGTAGTGATACTTGGCCAGGATCCCTACCACGGTGCAGGTCAGGCCCATGGCTTATGTTTCTCTGTGATGGATGGCACTGCCCTACCACCATCCTTACAAAATATATACAAAGAATTATTTTCCGATCTGGGCATTCCCATAGCAAAAAAAGGCAATCTGGAAAAATGGGCTGCACAAGGTGTTTTTCTTTTGAATGCCATACTTACGGTAAGGGCAAATGAACCTGCCAGTCATTCAAAAATTGGCTGGATGGATTTTACAGATGCTGTGATCAGAAAAATTTCGGATGAAAAAGAAGGGGTTGTTTTTTTATTATGGGGCAGGTTTGCACAGGAAAAGCAGGTATTGATAGATGAGACCAAACACCATGTTTTAAAAGCGACTCACCCCTCTCCATTCAGCGCTGATAAAGGGTTCTATGGATGCAGGCATTTTAGCCGAACCAACGAAATTCTGGTCAAACAAGGCATGGAACCCATTGATTGGCATGTGGAGTAGTCAATATAACCTCTTCAATTTTTTAAAAATAATACAGGTTTGTTCGCAGGAAATTATCTTTGAACAAATAACCTGTAACAACTAACCATACAATCACACTTGAAAAACACAAAACAACCCAATATATTCATTGAAGTATTTGCACGCATCTGGTCGTTATGGGCCATGGTATTATTCATTGCCACACTATTCATTGCTATTGTTTTCTATTCACCTTGTTTTTTTTTGGAGGATCCCCGAAAAGCAGTCTGGCACAGGATCGTATCAAATGTATGGATGACTGTTTACCTCAACCTGATCCTCTGTCCGCTTAGAACAAAAGGAAATGAGCAATTTAAAAACAATACCAACTACATTGTAGTATGCAACCACAATAGCCTGATGGATGTTCCGGTAAGTACGCCATTCATGCCTAGGGCCAATAAAACCATTGCCAAAAAAAGTTTTACCAAGATCCCCATTTTTGGCTGGGTTTACAGATTTGGTTCGGTATTGGTAGATAGAAACAGTGATGCCAGCAGGAGAAAAAGTTACGAAGAAATGAAGCGTATGCTGGCCATTGGTTTGGATATGGTGATCTATCCGGAAGGAACCAGAAACAGAACCGACAAACCCTTGAAATCCTTCTACGACGGGGCTTTCAAACTATCAACTGATACAGGCAAACATATTTTACCTGCCATTCTTTTTCACACCAAAAAAGTATTACCGCCACATAAATTATTTTTTCTATATCCCCACAAATTAGAAATGCATTTTTTACCGCCAGTTGATCCAACAGGACTAACAGCCGTTCAATTAAAAGAAAAAGTATTTGAGATCATGTGGGAATATTACGAGAAAAATGATCATCAATAGCTGGAGAAAGTTCTGCTACGGTTGATCTTCAAATCTCTCAAAATACCGGATTTAGGACTGATCATGATACTGAATGACCGATACAAGCCAATCGGGTTCACATTGATAGACAATTGCCAACAATGCATTTCACGGGTAATGAAGGCACTTAATTGCTGCAGGGTTTGTGTGCTTACATCATAATAACCGGTGCTACCTACTTTCCATTTTGGGGTTAAACTGAAATCGCCATTAAAATTAAGAGAAGAATAGGTTTGGGTTTCATAACCACTATAATCTGATTTCAAAACCCTATTAAAATTGAGTGAGTAGGATAAGGAAAGATTCCAGGGTATGTTGAAATCTGTGAACTCTGCAGGGTTTGCCCTTGCAAATTGCAGCATCCTTTGTTGTTCATCAGGCGTCATAAAAGGGTCAATGGGTAAATCTCTTTCCTTGTCTGTTTTACCGTCTTTTGATTTGCTTTTAAAAGAGGTAGAAATGGCAATATTCCCGCCTGTGATTCTTCCAAATTTAAACTTAGCTGGATCAAATAAAAGTTTGTTCACGCGGTAGCCTTGCTTGTCAACATCATAAGGATCGAGATTGGCAGATGCGGTAATATTTACTTTTTCAAAAAGTGTGCTTCTTGCATAGATAGAAAAATTACCCAATGCAAAACTATCTGCCAATAAATTATAGGAGGAGTTAAAGCCAAATCCTTCTATCAGCTTAACCTTTTTACCCGGCGCTTTTGCAGAAGTATCTGATTTGTCTTTTACTTTCATCTCCAACAGATTATCGATCCCAAAACCGATACCGCCAAAAGTTCCTTCAGAAAATGAGCCGATGATGCTTCCATCAAACTGAGAAAATCGTACAAAATGTTTACTCGTATCTACCTGGGTTGTATAATATGATTTACTAACTAAATCAGGTTTGTAATTGAAGGAAATAGTTGGCCGCACTTCATGCCGGATAGCTATGATATTACTGCTGGGTTTGAATTTATAGGTACCAAAGATTCGGGTATTCAATCCCATACCAAAACTCATTTGACGTGCGGTATAAAACCCTTTCTGGGTTACGGTATCTACTTTTTCGGTATTGGGATTCCATGATTTAAATGTTCTTACACCATACCATCTTTCTTCATAAGAAACACTAGGCGAAATATTTAGCGGCCCTAATTGAGGCAGTGATAAAGTAATGGGAATATTGTGTATGGCACCCCATTGCAGGGTATCGAGTAATTTAGAAAAATTAAAACTAGAATCGTAGAAAGATACCTGATCCTGGATATTGCCGCTATAACCAATACCTAATTTCTCGTACCATTTGCCTGCACCGATCTGTTCTTTTTTCTGGAAAGGATAAATGGTATTTACATTGAAGTTGGCAGTGGGAAAATTTAAATTCACCAAACGTGTTACACTATTCTGACTATGGTTTATGTTAAGCGACAGATTATATTTACCCTTCCAGTCTTTGGAGTAATTGATTGAAGAGGAAAGTTGGTTATTGTAATTCTGGTAAGGATTATTGAGCAGATACTGGTTGAATTTTGTGCTACCGAAGTTTACATTGGCACTGAAGCTGGTACCTGGCCTGGCTCGGGTATCTCTGCTATGGCTCCAGTTGATCATGTACGATTTTGATTCATTGAACTCTTCAATGGTACCAACATTCCTGTTCAATGTTTTGGTATTCTGAAAAGTAAGGTTGAGGTTGCCGGTATACTTGTATCGTTTGATATATTTAGAACTCAGGTTAAGGCTCCATCCACCATAAGAATATAAATTGGAACGCGCTGTGATATCGGCATATTCATTCAACACTTTATAATAACCTAATCCTTCCAATCCCAAACCAAAATCCTCACTGGTAGTAAAGGAAGGAAATAAAACCCCAGAATGCCGCGCACTATTTAAAGGAAAGATCCCGAATGGAATAAAAACCATCGGGATGGGTACAGATTCCACTTCGGGGTATACCCTACCAGTTACGCCCAATTTGTTATTGATGATCTTCATTCTTTTGGTACGAAAAGCAAAGTGTGGGGTATCCAGGTTACAGGTTGTAAAACGGGCATCTTTGGCAAACATCTCTTCGGAAGTGATTTTTTTCAATGCACCAGCATTTAAAAATATTTCACCCTGTTGCAGAAAGGTGTTTTTAGTGAGGCCCTTGGCCGTTTTCATATTATAAATGATGGAATCGCTGATTGTTTTCAATTCGCTCTGGGTAAACTGGGGTTTGCTGGAAGGATTACCTGATGAGTCTAAATCACCATAAGCTTTTACTGTTTGTGAAGCCTGATCATAGAGAATAGTTGCAGCTTCCAGGTTCAGATCCTTGTAATCTGTTTTGGCCTTTCCGTACAATAATAAATTTTTAGAAGACATGATTAGAACACCCGAATCATCCGCATGGTATTTAATGATGGCGTCCACTGAATCTTTCGACATGACCATTGTATCCACCTTAACAACCGAATCGGGTAGCGATGCCAGTCTGCCGGTATCTGAACTAAAATTTGACTTTCTTATGGTAGTAATGGTTGTATCTGCCTTCTTTTTGGGCAATACGGTGTCAGCTCCTGCATCTGAGGTTCGGATGAGATGGGATCTATGTCCAGTAGCCTGTACATGAAATGTTAATAAGAGCAAAAATGCCGCTACACCAATCGACAGGGATGTTTTTGCGTTAAATTTGCGGTTTGTACAACTATTCACAAAGGCAAAAATAAGGTCTTAGCTGTGTAAATGGTATTTCGGCTAAAATCCTTTAACGAAATCATATGAAGATTAGAAAAACGGTACCCGTTGTTTTGTTAAGTTTTGTCTGTTTAGTATTCTCTATTTCTTTATTTGCAGAACCAGGTAAGCCGCTACAAAAACAACCTTTAAAGAAGATTATAATCGACCCAGGTCATGGTGGCAGTGAATTTGGAGCTTCTGGAAAATATTCACATGAAAAGGATATTGCCCTGTCAATTTCCCTGAAATTAGACCAGATGCTACGTGAGGAGATGCCTGATGTAGAAACTTATCTTACCAGAAAAACCGATGTTTTTGACCCAGTTACGGTAAAAGCACAGATTGCCAACAGAGAAAAAGGCGACTTATTTGTATGCATACATGTAAATGCAGGCGGCGGTCCCATTAAACACAAAGAATTCATTGGTTATAAAGAAGTAACCAAATACAAGGGCAAGGGTAAAAAAAAGAAGGCATATACAGCAAAAGTGAAGGATTATCGTTATTGGACAACGCCCAACCCTGCAAAGGGAACGGAAACCTTCATTTATGGTGTAGATAAAAGCAATGCTGCTAAGCAAACAATTAGTGCCAATGAGGACTTATACTTAGACAGTGTTTCAGCAAAAGAATTGAAAGATTTTAACCCCAATGACCCCGCCAAGATGATGATCATCAATATGAAGACGCAGTCTTACTTTCAGCGAAGCGCCAATCTTGCTTTAACCATTGAAGAAGAATTTCAGAAAGTTGGACGAATCAGCAGGGACGCTAAACAGCGCCAGAAAGGGATTTGGGTATTGCAGGCTGTTGCTATGCCCGCTGTTTTGGTGGAAACAGGCTTTATTTCCAATCCTGAAGAGGAAGATTATCTAAATAGTGAAGAAGGACAAAGAGAAATTTGTGAAGTATTGGTAAAATCGCTTAAACGATATAAATATTCATTGGAAAAGCAGGTGCAGGGCACGCAAACAACGCCAAAAAAATAAAAGGATGACATTTTTAACAGCCATCTTGCTTAATTGGCTGCCTAAGAAACCTTAGATTTGTGACTTATGAAGATATCAAATGAAACGAAAGTGGGTGCGCTTACCGCTATCGCCATTACCTTATTGATTCTGGGATTTAATTTTCTGAAAGGGAAAACCATACTCAAAACCGGTAACTATATCTATGCTCAGTATGCAGATACCAAGGGTATTATGGTTTCTAACCCAGTATTTATCAATGGATTTCAGGTAGGTTCTGTTTTTGATATTGAAAACTCCGACTTAAACCTTTCCTCCATTATTATTACCATCAAATTGAAAACCAATTATAATATACCGGTTAACTCAATAGCCAGCATCAAGGAAAATCCATTGGGTACCACCAGTATTGCCATTGCATTGGGTGATGCAAAAACTTACCTTAAAACTGGAGATACGGTATTAACCGGTAATAATCCAGGTTTATTGGGTGATGTGATGACGAAACTGGGGCCTGTAGGAGATCAGGTAAAAGCAACCGTAGCTTCATTGGATGTAGTCTTAAAAAATATCAATTCTATTTTCGATCCCAATACCAAGAATAATTTGCAGGAAGTAATTGCCAATCTGAATAAAACCACCGCTAGTCTTACTGAGTCTTCTTTAGCTATTCAGGGAATGTTACATGAGCAAAGTGGCGCTATTACCCAGTCTATGAACAATGTGTCTAGTTTTACCAAGAACTTATCGGAGAATAATGAGAAAGTAAATAAAACCATTAGCAACCTGGAGAAAACAACTGAAAATCTTTCCAAAGCCGATCTTACTGGTACTGTTGAAAAACTAAAATCAGCCATGGTAAATTTAAATGGCTTATTGGAAAAAGCTGGATCTAAGGAAGGTTCATTGGGCAAACTGATGAACGACAAAGCGTTGTATGATAATTTAACCAATACGGTTAGAAGTGCCAATATATTGATAGATGATCTGCGTGTACATCCCAAAAGATATGTGAACGTGTCTGTATTTGGCAAGAAAGATAAAAGCGTTCCGCTTACTGCGCCTTTGAGTGATTCTACCCAGAAACAACCCTAATGTTTTTTAAAAAATGTTTATACAGCATACTTGGATTTTTTACCATGCAAATGGTGAATGCCCAAAGATTGCCTGTAGACAGTTCACGTGCACCCGGTAAATTATTGGAAATCATTTCTGCCGATAAGCTCAACCTGCTTACGGTTGATTCAGCACATCGTTTAACCATACTGGTTGGAAAAGCAATTGTAAAACAGGAAAAAACTTTGTTCTATGCCGATAGCGCCATCTGGAATGAAGTCGACAATTCATTAGAAGCTTTTGGCAATGTACATATCAATGATGCGGATAGTGTGCACACTTATGCGCAATATTTGAAATACCTGGGCAAGGAAAAAAAAGCATTTTTAAGTAAGAAAGTAAAGCTTACGGATGGTACCGGAACCCTCACCACAGAAGACCTTGAATATGATGTTACCTTAAAAATAGGCACTTACGTAAGGGGTGGCAAACTGGTAAATAAGAAAACTGTTTTAACCAGCACAGAAGGCTATTATTATGGTGATACCAAAGATGTGATCTTTAAAAGAAAAGTTTTATTGGTAGATCCGGAATATAAAATTGTAACGGATACACTTCAGTATAATTCTACTACTGAAATTGCCACTTTTACTTCTCCAACTGTTATCACAGATACTTCCAGAAGGGTGATCAAAACCAGGGATGGTTTCTTCGACAGGAAAAATAAAAAGGGTATGCTCTTTAAGCGTTCGGTGATTGATGACAGCACTTATACATTTACGGCTGATGATATGGCTTTTGATGATTCCACTAAGCTGGGTGAGTTTAGAGGTAATGCAGTTTACAGAGGAAAGGATACGGCTGAAGGTTTTGATATGATCGCCAACAATATTAAAACAGACAGAAAAAAAGATATTTTATTGGCAACAGAAAAACCGATCTTATTGATCAAGCAGGGTAAGGATTCCATTTTTGTATCAGCAGACACATTGTATTCTGCCAGATTATCAGATCTGCTGAAAACCAGACGGGTGCCGGTTGTTAGGGATTCTCTTACAGGTTTAACGGGTTCTGATTCTACTGAACAAAAGGTAGATACTACTTCTAAATACCTGGAAGCCTATTACCATGTAAAAATATTTTCCGATTCATTGCAGGCTGTTGGAGATAGCTTGTTTTATTCTTTAAAAGATTCTGTTTTTCGTTTATTCACCAATCCGGTGGTATGGGCGCAGGAAAACCAGATCACAGGCGATACCATTTACTTATATGTAAAAAATAAGAAACCGGAACGTTTGTATGTTTACGAAGAAGCATTAGCTATTAGCAGGGTTGATAGTACAGATTATTATAACCAGGTTAAAGGAACCACCATCAATGCTTTTTTTCTTGACGGCCAGATCAATTTTTTACGTGCCAAGGGCAATGCAGAGAATGTGTATTATGGTCAGGATGAAAAAAAGAAATTCATTGGTGTAAACAAGTCCAATGCTGATCAGATAGATATTCTTTTTGATGATGGCAAAGTTCAAAGGGTCATCTTCCAGAAAAACCTGGATGGCACCATGTATCCCATGCGTCAAGTTAACCATGAAGAACTGAAACTCAGAGGCTATCGATGGTTAAACGAGATAAGGCCAAAATCTAAGTTTGATATTTTAGGCAACTAAGGAATAAGTTAAAAATTAATAGTTAAAAGTTAATAGTCACTTTCCTCGCGCGCCGATGTTGGTGTTTTCACCAACATCAAACTGCCATTCCTCGCGAACCCTTGTGTCTTTGCGTCTTTGCGGTTAAATGGTCTTTTCTTTTACCGCAGAGCCGGGGAGAACGGAGAGGTTTCGCAGAGGAGTTCTTGCATTGCTGTTCACACAAAAGCAAAGGTCCACCCAATACTGAGCAGACCTTCACTTTTAACTATTAACTATTAACTTTTAACTTTCTCTATCCTCTCGCCTTAATCAACTGCACCACCTTACGCTTCGTTCCTTGTATCAACTCTGCATAGTAAGTACCGCTGCTATAACTATGACCGATCTGCAGTGTGCTATTTGATCCCAGTTTAGATCTTGCATCCACTACCCTGCCTGCGCCATC
>CALRVT010000043.1:0-24075 GCA_943371675.1 Chitinophaga pinensis
AGCATTTTTCTGTTCCTTATTGTTGTTTGCTTTTTTTAGCAATAGCCAGGCTCAGAAAGTCTACGATTTTAACAATACCTGTCAGCAAGCTTACCAGGAGATAACCAAGTTGAAACTGGAGGCAGGACAAGCACTGATCAATAAAGCAAAACAGGAAAACCCTGATAACCTCATCCCTACCCTGCTGGAGAGCTATATAGATTTTTACATTTTGTTTTTAAACGAGGATCCGAAAGATTATTCCAAACTTTATCCGCAATTCAATCAACGAATAGAAGCATTATCAAAAGGGCCAAAATCCTCCCCTTTTTATACTTATTGTTTAAGCACCATCAGGATTCACAAAGCTGCCACTGCCATTAAATTTGGCAAAATTTGGGATGCAGGATGGGAATTCCGAAAAGCATTTCTCCTGATAAAGGAAAATAAAATTCGATTTCCAAAATTCACACCGAATAACCTGATGTATGGCGCACTGGAAGCTGCCATTGGCACAATCCCCCAGGGGTACAAATGGATTGCAGGATTATTTGGTTTGAAAGGATCGATAACAGATGGTATGAGCAAGGTTCGCAATTTCATTAACAGCAATGACCCTTTGGCCAAAATAATGTTTAATGAAGCCGCATTCATATACCCTTATCTTCTTTTTTATATTGAAAACAAAAAGGAAGAAGCCTACAATTTTACGCAACAGCGAAAACTGGATCTTGTTAACAATCACCTGCATACGTATATGGCAGCAAACCTTGCCATCAATAACAAGCAGTCAGCTTATGCTTATAACCTGATCACTCATAGAAATCCTTCTACTGAATACCTTTCAACAGAGATCTGGAATTTTGAACTGGGCTTTACCAAAATTTACCATCTAGAAACAAAGCCTGCCATAGAAAACCTGGAAAGCTTCTTGCAGAATTTTAAGGGTAAGTTTTATGTAAAAGATGCTTACCAAAAATTAAGCTGGTGTTATTACTTGCAGGGAAATCAAGCAAAAGCTGAAGAAGCAAGGGCTAAAATTTTAACCAAAGGAGCCACCAATGCCGACGCAGATAAACAGGCCTTAAAAGATGCAAAATCTGGCAAATGGCCCCATTTGCTTTTATTGAAAGCCCGATTATTGAATGATGGCGGCTATTCCGGAGATGCCGCAGTGCTCTTACACGGTAAATCAGAAAATGATTTTGCCAAAGAAGAGGAAAAACTGGAATTCGCTTACCGGGTTGGCAGAATATATGAGGACCTGGGCAGGGAAGAAGAAGCCATCAGGTCGTACCAGATTGCCATAAAAAAAGGGGAATTCCGAAATGAATATTATGCAGCTAGGGCTGCAGTTCAGATTGGTCAATTATATGAGCAAAAAGGCCAGAAAGCATTGGCTATTAGTTATTACCAGAAATGTTTGGATATGGGTGACCATGAATACAAAGATTCGCTGGATCAAAGAGCCAAATCAGGTATTGCAAGGTGCAAGGGAGAATAACTAAATGCTAATAAACGCAAATGAAATTTAATTTAGATGGTTATTAATAACAGGTATTTTTTCGTTGCCCACTACTTATCTAACTTAACGCTTAATTTTACCTCAAACAATTAAATTGCCCTTAGCTAATTCAGTTCCATGTTAAAAAAATTGACCATACAGAACTATGCCATCATAGATGAGATCGAAATTGATTTCTCATCTAAGCTGAATATCATCACCGGTGAAACGGGTGCAGGTAAAAGTATTTTGATGGGGGCCCTGAGCCTTATTTTAGGCGAAAGAGCAGATAGCTCTGTTTTGGTTAACCAGCAGAAAAAATGTTTTATAGAAGGTTGTTTTTTGGTGAATGGAAAAAAATCCGTTCTAGATTATTTACAGTTACAGGATCTGGATATTGAAAATGAATTAGTGATCAGAAGAGAGATTGCCGTGAATGGCAAATCGAGGGCTTTTATCAATGACACCCCTGCAACCCTTCAACAGCTTAGAACAGTGGCTTCTATGCTGGTAGATCTCCACCAGCAGTTTGACTCACTGGAACTGGGTGATAGCGAATTTCAACAGGAAGTACTGGATGCCCTGGCTAGTAACGAATCAAACTTAAAGGTTTACCAAAAAAAATACCATGCATGGTTAATAGCAGGTAAGGAACTGACAGATTTACAACAACAGAAAACCGCATTTAATAAAGAATTGGATTATAACCGTTTTCTTTTTGAAGAACTTAATGAGTTGGGGCTTAAAGAGAATGAATTGGAAGACTTAACCAATGAGTTAAAGTTGCTTAGTAATGCAGAGGGCATAAAAAACACACTTACCACCGTATATTATAGTCTTGCAGAAAGTGAACAACCTATCGTTGTTAGTTTGAAGCAATTGGTTCATCAATTGCAAAGCTATTCCTCTTTACATCAGGGATTGGAGTCTGTTATAAACAGATTGCAAAGTGCACAAATAGAAGTGCAGGATATTGCCACTGAAATAGAAACGATCAACCAATCAGTAAATTTTGATGCTCAGCAGATCGAATGGATCAACCAACGATTAATGGATGGTTATAAACTGTTGAAGAAACATGCTGTACAGGATACAAATCAGTTATTGACTATACAGCATCAATTAGAAGAAAAGTTACAGGCAGTATTGCTGATAGATGATAATATTGCTCTGAAAGAAAAAGAATTAGCAGCTCTCTTAACTGATGCAAATGCGCTGGCAGATACAATATCAATTGCCAGACATCAACAGGTTAACCCCTTGGAAGAGCAGGTGAATAGTTTACTTAAACAGGTGGGTATGCCTAATGCTCGTTTGAAAGTGCAGCTGAAAGAGGATAAACTTACTGCAACAGGAAAAGATGTGATCAATTTTCTATTTAATGCTAATGTTCCTGCAGGTAAAACAGGCAACGACAATCATTTTGAGCCTATTGCCAAAGTAGCCAGCGGTGGTGAATTGAGCAGACTGATGCTATGTATAAAATCGCTGGTGGCTCAATCCATTGATTTGCCCACGATGATTTTTGATGAGATAGATACTGGCATTTCTGGTGAAGCTGCCAAACAAGTTGGTAAAATCATGAAAGACCTCACAAAAAGCCGCCAGATCATCTGCATAACCCACCAGCCACAAATAGCCGGAAAAGCTGATGCACATTTTTTTGTGTTCAAGGAAATTAAAAATGATGCGGTGAAAACAAATATTCGTCTTTTGAACCAGGACGAACGCATAACTGCCATTGCCCGAATGCTTAGTGGCGAAAAACCAACAGCCGCTGCCTTGGAAAATGCCCGGGAAATGATCATGAATTGAGGGTAAAGAATGGTAGCATATTCATCATTTAAAACTTAATCTTTATGTTTGGGGCTAATTATGAAGTGAATAACCAACAACCCCAACCATAAAACACAAACCGATACTTATGTCATACAATTTATTAAAAGGAAAGCGCGGAATCATTACCGGAGCTTTGGATGAAAACTCTATAGCCTGGAAAGTTGCAGAAAAAGCACACGAAGAAGGTGCCAGCTTTGTTTTAACCAATGCACCCATCGCTATGCGGATGGGAGAAATTAAAAAACTGGCAGAAAAAACAGGCTCGCAAATCATTCCGGCAGATGCTACAAGCGTAGAAGAACTCACCACTTTATTTACCCAGTCGCAGGAAATTTTGGGTGGTAAGATCGATTTTGTATTACACTCTATTGGTATGAGTGTTAATATCCGAAAAAAGATCCCTTATACAGAATCTAACTATGATTATTTCATGAAAGGCATCGACGTGTCGGCCATGTCATTTCATAAGATGCTGGCTGTTGCAAAAAAACTGGATGCCATTAATGAATGGGGAAGTGTAGTTGCACTTACTTATATGGCTGCCCAGCGTACTTTCCCCTTTTATACGGATATGGCCGATATCAAAGCAATGCTTGAATCTATTGCCCGTAGCTTTGGTTACCATTATGGCCTGGAGAAAAAAGTAAGGATCAACACCGTGTCACAATCTCCTACCAAAACAACGGCAGGTACCGGTATCAAAGGCTTTGGCGATTTCTTTGATTATGCACAGGCAATAGCTCCTCTGGGTAATGCATCAGCAGAAGATTGTGCTAATTATTGCATTACGCTTTTCTCAGATCTTACACGTATGGTAACCATGCAAAACCTATACCATGATGGCGGTTATGTTTCTACAGGTGTAAGTGATGATGTTATGCGCAGGCTAGGCATTGGTGAATAAAAGGCGCATGTTTGGTATTAGCATAAACTTAATAAATGATATGGCTGGTACTAAATAACTTTATCCTTAAACAATATTTATATGGGCATTACAACATTATTATATGAAATACCAGCCAATATGGTTGAGTATATAGGTTACTTCGGATCTTTTTTAACATCTATTACTTTCATCCCACAGGTGTATAAATCCTGGCAGTCAAAAAGTGTGGGTGATCTGAGTATCTGGATGATCCTCATTGTGGTTACCAGTACCCTTGTATGGCTGGTATATGGATTTGCTATCAATAGCGGACCGGTTATTTCTGCTAACCTGATTGTTTTATTTTTAACGCTGGTACTTCTTTATTTTAAACAGATATTTAAGAAACAATAATTGCTTCATGAGCCAATAAAAAATGCCATTCAATTTAATATGAATGGCATTTTTTATACATGATATTACTCTCCCAGTAATGTGACGGAAGAACAGTGTTAATATTCGTCTTCATTAAACATGAAATCTTCCTGACTTGGATAATCAGGCCAGATGTCTTCAATGCTCTCGTACACTTCACCTTCGTCGTCCAGTTCCTGGAGGTTTTCTACAACTTCTAGCGGTGCACCACTACGGATAGAATAATCGATCAATTCGTCCTTAGTTGCGGGCCAGGGTGCTTCTTCCAGGTAACTTGCTAATTCTAATGTCCAGAACATATTTTACCTTTTAATTTTTTGCAAATGTAGCCGTATAAACGAAACCACCAAACCGGAGTTTTTCTCTTTAGCAAAGAAATGTTTAAAAATTGTCTGATAAACCGGTCACTGTTGTAGGTTTGTACCTAAATTATTGCCTTGGAAATGCTCAAAGCGGAACAGCTAACAAAAAATTATGGCAGCCTGGCTGTTCTAAAAGGCGTGGATATCAGTATAGCGAAAGGAGAGATCGTAAGTATTATTGGTTCTTCAGGAGCGGGCAAAAGCACGCTTTTACACATATTAGGAACCCTTGACAGGGCAAATCAGGGCAAAATATGGTTGAATGGCGCACAAATCGACCAATTTTCGGGTAAAAAGCTGGCTGCTTTCAGAAACAGGCATATTGGCTTTGTTTTTCAATTTCACCATCTTTTACCAGAATTCTCAGCCATAGAAAATGTTTGTATCCCCGGATGGATAGCAGGCAAGAAGAAAAAGGCAGTGATGGAAGATGCTTTGAATTTGTTAACAACTTTAGGGCTTGCAGACAGGGCAAACCATAAACCCCAGGAACTTTCTGGTGGTGAGCAACAAAGGGTGGCTGTTGCAAGGGCGCTGATTAACCAGCCTGCAATTGTTTTTGCAGATGAACCCACCGGCAACCTGGATAGCATTCATGCTAGAGAATTGCATGACCTGTTTTTAAAATTACGCAAGGATTTTCAGCAAACATTTTTGATCGTTACGCACAACGAGGAACTAGCCTCTATGAGCGACAGAATATTACACATGAAAGACGGGAAAATAATTAACTGATCCTGCTTAAGCCATTCTAGGTTTCCAGGCAATTTCCTGAACCTGCAGTAGATGTCCCATATACCTTGATAGCACAAATAAATAATCACTCAACCTATTCAGGTATTTAATTACAAGGGGTTCCACAAACATCTCGTGCTCCTGCATATTCACACAGCATCTTTCGGCTCTTCTGCATATACACCTTACTACATGAGAAGTGGAGACTACCACATGTCCACCGGGTAAAACAAAGAATTTCATATCCGGCAATACATGGTTCATGGCATCGATCTCCTTTTCAAGAAAAAGAATATCTGATTCCTTCAAATCAGGGATCTTCATGAGGGGTTCTTTTTCAGGATCACAAGCCAAAGAAGATCCAATGGTAAATAGTCGGTCCTGTACTTCTTTTAATACTGTTCTGCTGTGTTGATCAGAAATTTGATCACCGAGTAACCCTATGTAAGAATTAAGTTCGTCAACCGTTCCATAAGAATCAATTCTGATATGGCTCTTGGGCACTTTGGTACCACCTATTAAGGAAGTTTTACCAAGGTCGCCAGTTTTTGTATAAATTTTTTGTGACATGATCTACTATAATCAAATAAAGGTAATTAGGTTTAACCTGTAAACGCATAAACGTACAGGAATGTTCAACAACAAACCTAAAGGGGAATAGTTCACTTTACAATAAAGAGGCATTCTAGATTAACCAGGGCTGCTTTGAGTAGGATAGATACTGGAATAGGCTCAATGGTAAATAGTAGAAACCTCGCGCATATTATCGCTTTCTACCAAACCATCCCTTAATCTTACAACGCGGTGTGCATAATGTGCAATATCTTCCTCATGGGTAACCAACACAACAGTATTACCAGCATCCCGGATCTTACCAAAGATCTCCATTACTTCAACAGATGTTTTAGAATCGAGGTTTCCGGTAGGTTCATCTGCGAGTAAGATAGATGGGTTATTTACGAGGGCACGTGCAATGGCCACACGTTGAATTTGACCACCGCTTAGCTCATTGGATTTATGGTGACTTCTATCTGCCAGACCTACTTTTTTGAGCGCTTCCATGGCACGTTCAATTCTTTCCTTCTTCTTAATACCGGCATATATCAAGGGTAATGCAACATTTTCAGCTGCAGATAACCTTGGCAATAGATTGAATTGTTGAAAAACGAAACCAATTTCTTTGTTCCTTACTTCTGCAAGTTCATCGTCTGCCATCTTGCTCACATCCTGCCTGTTGAGGATATAATTGCCACCTGTGGGAGAATCCAAGCACCCCAGTATATTCATCAGGGTACTTTTACCGCTACCGGAAGGTCCCATCAGGGCAACGTATTCGTTTTTAAAGATTTCCAGGTTAATGCCTTTCAGAACAGGTATGGCCTGGTTACCCATGAAATAACTTTTTTGAATATCTTCTAAACGTATAATTGCTTCACTCATAATCCGGTAAGGTTAGTTGTTAAAAACAAATCTTTATTTTCTGATCACTTTAGGCACTTTGAAAAATGTAGCATCGGTAATCGGTGAATTCAAAAGAGCTTCCTCTTTGGTAACAGATCCCTTTACCATATCATCTCTTAAGATATTGGCAGCATCGCTGATATGTAATAATGGTTCAATACCTTCGGTTTCAATAGATTGCAATTGTTCCACAAAAGCAACCATTTTCTCCAGGTCCGTTCGTATAGATTCCTTCTGGTCTTCCTCAAACCTGAGCCTGGCCAAATGAGCCAGATTGTCTACCATCTTGCCGTCAATTTTCATACTTAACAAAAATAATAGAAAGCTTCGCAACTTAGGCGGGATATTTTTGAATGGTCAATAAGCTGAAACAGCGGTAATAATTGCCCTTTTCAGTAAAACATCGTATTCCACTTTCAAAAAAACTTAGTGTCTAAGAAATGCTTGCAATTCTCTTTACAAGCAAATCAATAGTCTTCTAATCTTATTTTAACCTGAAAGTCACAATGCACATATCTTGATAAATGATTTGTTAATTTAATGTTACTACGTTGAAATTTTATTTAAATTGTAGCAACCATATCCCCCAATATGCTCATAGTAGCCACATTAACCGTTTTCCTCGTATGCCTTTACAAGGTATACAGGGAAGGGGTTACTTCTGAAAACTGATTTCAGAATAACCCATGAAATCCTTTTCCTACGGCTTTCTGACTAATTCAGAGAGTCAAGGATTCTTATCACTTCTTCTCTCCAATTTTGTTGATTTCTCTTCGATTTTGATACCTGGTATATCAAACAAAAAACTTTTTGTGCGCTTTTTATGTGCAACTATTTTTTATCCTACCTTCGATACAATTAGTTGCATAACTAACTAATTTTACCAAAAGTTAACCTTGTATGAAAAGATCAATCAGAAAAGTTGCTGTTTTGGGTAGTGGTGTGATGGGTTCACGCATTGCCTGTCATTTTGCAGGTATAGGTGTGCAGGTTTTGTTATTAGATATGGTACCAAAAGGCGCTGAAGAAAGCACAAAACCTTCTGAAAGAAATAAATTGGTGAATGATGCATTGCAGGCTGCCATCAAAAGTAACCCTTCACCAGTTTTCACAAAAGAAGTGGTTAAAAGAATTAGCACCGGAAATTTTGATGACCAATTAAAAGATATAGCAGGCTGCGACTGGATCATTGAAGTAGTAGTTGAACGTTTGGATATCAAACAAATGATCTATGAAAAAGTAGAAAAATTTCGCAAGCCAGGAACCTTAGTAAGCTCCAATACTTCTGGTATACCCATTCACATGATGGCTGAAGGCAGATCGGAAGATTTTAAAAAACATTTCTGTGGTACACACTTTTTTAATCCGCCTCGTTACCTGCGTTTACTGGAAATTATTCCAACCCCATATACAGATCCAGAAGTTATCAGCTTTTTGATGGAATATGGCGACTTATTTTTAGGTAAGACCACCGTACTATGTAAAGATACACCAGCCTTTATAGCCAATCGTATCGGCGTTTTCAGCATCATGAGTATTTTTCACATCATGGATAAGCTAGCGTTGAGCATTGATGAAGTAGATGCTTTAACAGGACCTATCATTGGCCGACCAAAATCAGCAACATTCAGAACAGCTGATGTAGTAGGTATAGACACATTGGTAAAAGTAGCCAAAGGTGTGGCAGATAATTGCCCTAATGACGAGGCCAAAACTATTTTTACCATCCCTGCCTGGCTCGATAAAATAGTTACTAATAACTGGCTGGGTGATAAAACCGGTCAGGGCTTTTTCAAAAAAACAAAATCAGCAACAGGTAAAGAAATTCTTACGCTGAATTTACAAACCATGGAATATGGTGCTAGGGTGAAACCAAAATTTGGTAGCCTGGAAGCTGCAAAACCAGTGGATGATCTAAAACAGCGCATCAAAATGCTGGGTGCTGCTACTGATAAAGCTGGTCAATTTTACCAGCTATTTCATTATTCACTTTTCTCTTATATCTCACACCGTATTCCGGAAATCAGCGATGAGATATACAGGTTAGATGATGCTATGATGGCTGGCTTTGGCTGGGAAATTGGCGCATTTGAAAGTTGGGATGTAGTGGGTGTTGCAAAAACAGTAGAAGGAATGAAAGCTGCTGGATATCAGGTTGCCCCATGGGTAGATGAAATGCTGGCAACTGGTGCAAAAAGCTTTTATAAAGTTGAAGCAGGCAAGCGCATGTATTATGATCTGCCAACAAAATCTTATAAAGTTTTACCTGGCGGAGATGCATTCCTTATTTTAAATAATCATGCTGATAAATTGGTTTGGAAAAACAGTGCCTGCAAATTATATGATATAGGAGATGGTGTTGCTGGTTTTGAATGGAGTACTAAAATGAACAGCATTGGTGGTGAGGTTTTAGAAGGTTTGAACAAAGCCATTTCTGTTGCTGAAGAAAAATTTAAGGGACTGGTAATAGCAAATGAAAGCGCCAATTTTAGTGCAGGTGCCAATGTAGGTATGATCTTTATGTTGGCCATTGAACAGGAATACGATGAACTGGATATGGCCATACGTATGTTCCAAAATAGTATGATGCGTATCAGGTATTCTACTGTACCCGTAGTTACAGCCCCGCATGGCTTAACCTTAGGTGGCGGTTGCGAAATGAATTTACATGCTGATAAAATTTGTGCAGCTGCTGAAACTTATATTGGATTAGTAGAACTGGGCGTTGGTTTGATTCCCGGAGGTGGTGGTACCAAAGAATTTGCTTTACGTGCAGGCGATGACCTTCATGAAGACGAACCGGAAACTGTTACCCTTAAGAATCGCTTTTTTGCTATTGCTACCGCAAAAGTAGCAACATCTGCACAAGAAGCATTTGATATGGGCATTCTCAGAAAAGGACAGGATGAAGTAGTCATGAATATTGGCAGAAGAATAGCCGAAGCAAAAAAATCTGTGATAGAATTAGCAGACCAGGGTTATGCCATGCCGCAACCACGCAAGGATGTAAAAGTGATGGGGCGTCAAGGACTGGGTGCCATGCTTGCCGGCATCAACGGTATGTGGCGCGGTGGTTATGCAACCGACCATGATGCATTGGTAGCGCGTAAGCTGGCTTATGTTATGTGTGGCGGCGATCTTAGTGAACAAAGCCTGGTAAGCGAACAATACCTGCTGGATCTTGAAAGAGAAGCCTTCTTAAGTTTGTGTGGAGAAAAGAAAACACTGGAAAGAATACAGAGTGTGTTGAAGAGTGGAAGACCGGTGAGGAATTAGGAGTCGGGAGTCAGGAGTTAATAATTAAAAGTGAATAGTAAAAAGTGAAAAGAATGACTCTCTAACTTTTAACTATTCACTTTTAACTTTTAACTTCCCACACACTCATTTCTTTTGGTACACTCTCACATAATCGATCAGCATACTTTGCGGGAAAATGGTATCGTCTATACCCTGCACCCCGCCCCAGTTTCCGCCGATGGCGATATTCAGGATCATGAAAAAATCTTTGGCAAATGGCCATGCGTCATTACCTGTATTTGGATTATTATAGGTGAAATAAAAATTACCATCAACAAACCAGGTAACCTGCGATTCTGTCCATTCCATACTATAAACGTGAAATGAATCCTGTGCATCTTTGATAAGAACACTGCCGCCTTTTTGTTTACCATTTGCTCCATTATAAAGTTTTGTATGAGCTGTTCCATGGATCATATTGGCATCATAACCCACTTCTTCCATGATATCCAGTTCACCGTCATCAGGCCAAACTAGTGGATTGGTAGCAGCAAGGGTCCAGATGGCAGGCCAGGTTCCCCTACCCTTGGGCAGCTTTGCCCTTATCTCAAATTTACCATAGGTCCATTTGGCTTTATTCTTAGTAAGCAATCTGGCAGAAGTATATATTCTGCCACCCAAACTTTCTTTTCTGGCTTCAATCACTAAATTGCCAGCTTCTACCCTAGCATTTTCTTGACGAGCATTGGTATAATATTGTAATTCATTATTACCCCATCCATTACCACCAACATCATAACCCCATTTGGTTGTATCGGGCATGGTACCTGTATTAAACTCATCAGACCATACCAATTGGTAGGTTAGTGGTGTAGCAGGAGGTGTAGGAGTAGTGGGGGTTGTGGGATTAGTAGGGGTTGTGCCGGTTCCTGCATCTGACTTACTGCATCCTGTGCCAACACAAGTAAACAAAAAACCCAAACTTATAATTAAAATACGCATAAAATTATGCTTGAACGATGGTGAACAATATCAAATAATTTCAGATAAATATAGGAAATAAAATAGCTGCCGCATAGTCATTATAAATTTTACCAATCAATTAATAATCCTCTGTATTTGCCGTTGATACTGCATTTGACTGTCTTATCAATAAATTGAGCGTATCAGGAATATCTGTTTATCTTCGAGAATAGATAGTATTTTATTTCTTAAACAAACCTTATGCAACAAGTACTTTCTCTTTCAAGCATTTCAAAATCCTACGGTTCCATCAAAGCTTTGAAAGAAGTTTCTTTTGATGTACCAGAAGGAGCCGTTTTCGGCATACTCGGACCCAATGGAAGTGGTAAAACCACAATGCTCAGTATCATACTGGACATACTGAAGTCAGACGCCGGAAGTTTTCAATGGTTTGGTCAGCCTGGTTCTCCTGCAACCAGAAAACGGATAGGATCTTTATTGGAGACACCTAATTTTTACCATTATTTGTCGGCAATCGACAACCTGAATATCACGCAAGCTATTAGTGGCAGAGGCAATAAGGAAGATATAGAACAGGTGCTTAAAATAGTGAAGCTGTACGAGAGAAGAAAAAGCAAATTCAGCACTTTCAGTTTGGGCATGAAACAAAGATTGGCGATAGCTGCAGCATTGCTGGGAGACCCGCAGGTATTGGTTTTTGACGAACCAACCAATGGTTTGGATCCTGTAGGCATAGCAGAGATCAGGGAACTGATCAAAGAACTTTCCAAAAGAGGCAAAACAATCATCATGGCTAGTCACTTACTAGATGAAGTAGAAAAAGTATGTACCCATGTAGCCATCCTTAAAAAAGGCACATTGATCACAGCAGGAAATGTGGATGAAGTTTTTTCTAATGAAGACATTGTAGAAGTATCTGCTGCAGATCCTGATCAGTTATTTGCACTGTTAGAAAACTATCCTGCTCATACAAATATCAAAAGAGATGGTAACAGGGTTCAATTGTTTTTTCCTATAGGAACTGTAAAACTCGAAGACATCAACAGATACTGTTTTGAAAAAGGAATTAGTTTAAACTTATTACTGGTAAGAAAAGAACGTTTGGAAACAAGGTTCTTCGAATTAACCAACGACAAATAAAATATTACTCTATGACTGCTCTGATAAAAATAGAATGGCTTAAAATAAAAAAATACCCGGCTTTCTGGTGGATGGTGATCATTGTAATGCTTACCTATCCTGCCATCAACACCATGACCTATTATGGTTATATGCAAGCCACAACCGGTAAGGACATGGCAAAAAATATTGCCAGGATGTTTCTCGGTAATCCTTTTGCATTTCCGGAAACCTGGCATTCTGTTGCTTATTTTTCTTCCTTCTTTATTTTGTTACCATCTATTTTAGTGATCATGCTGGTAACCAATGAATATACTTTTAAAACCCATCGTCAGAATATCATTGATGGCTGGAGCAGGGAACAGTTTATTACCAGCAAGCTTTTTGATGTATTGATCGTGTCTTTAATTGTTACGGGATTTTATATAATAGTTGCTTTAGGCTTTGGCCTCTATGCCGATTCGGCTACCGTTTATCAATGGTCAAAAGAATTGCAATACATACCACTCTTCCTGCTGCAAACATTTGCGCAGTTGTCTATTGCATTTTTGTTAGGGTATGTGATTAAAAAGGCATTTATAGCGCTTGGAATTTTCCTGTTTTATTACCTGATCATTGAGAATATAGCTATGAACTATGCACGCTTCAAACTCAATGATGTAGGGCGTTTCCTGCCTTTTGAAATTTCAGACAGACTAATTCCGGTACCCGCATTTTTCTCTAGATTTGGGAAGGACGCCAAAGCATCTTATGATCATGCCATCAGTCAGATTCCAGAGCATGTAGTGTATACCGTTCTACTTACCGCCTTAATATGGTTTATCTGTTACAAGGTCCACAAAAAAAGAGACCTCTAACTCCTATCTCTGTGTAACTCTGTTATCTCTGAGACCTCTGTGTTGAAAAAAAACCTCGATAATTGAATATTTTTTTTCAACACAGAGGTCTCAGAGAACACGGAGGAGAACGGAGATTCACAGAGAAAGGCCTATTGGGCAAGATCCTTCAAAGCTTCTTCAATAGTTGGATAGTTGAAATCAATGCCGGCCAATTGAATTTTATGCGCACTAACATTCGCACTTTTCAATACCTCAATACTCATCTCACCCAGCATAATTTTTAAAACAAAAGCTGGAATATACACAGGAATATAAAATTGATGGCGCAATTGCTTTGCTAATGTAATGGTGAGCTGTTTATTGGTTACGGGATGGGGTGCCACTGCATTGTAAGCGCCATTCAACTGATCATTTTCCATTGCGTACACAAACATGTTGCAAAGATCTTCTACATGTATCCAGCTAACCATTTGCTTGCCGTGGCCAAGAATGGATGCTACACCTGCTTTCAGCGGTTTTTTAAATTCAACCAGTGCACCGCCACTATTGCTTAATACGATACCTACCCTCAATTTTACCAAACGAATAGCTAAACTTGCTATTGGTTCAACGCTTTGTTCCCATAAGCTACAGGTATGGCCCAGAAAGGCATTGTCGGCATTGGCATCCTCTTTAAATCCATTTTGTAATGATGCTGGTGTATCGGGTCCATACCAGCCAATTGCTGAAGTACTGACAACAGCTTTAACTTTATTGGGGATTTCCTGCAAAGATTTAACTAAAAGCGCACTGCTTTCTATCCTACTCGAAACAATTTCTTCCTTCCTTTTTTTACTCCATCTTTTATCTGCAACACCGGCACCTGCCAAGTGAATGATGTAATCGGCTTTTTCAATAGCGTCCCTATCGATGGTCTTTTTCTCTATATCCCACTGTGCATAGCTCACTTGTTCTTTATCAGAAATGTAGCCAGATCTTTGCCTAGTCAGGATGATCACTTCATAACCCTTGCTTACCAATAAGCTGGTTAATTGTTTCCCTATCATTCCAGTTCCGCCGGTTAATATTACTGTAGGCATGTATCATTGATTTAGGATGTTAATGGTCAATATGCACCTAAAAAAGTACACAATGTTTGTACTGCAAAGATGAGACTTTAGCTGCTGACTGCAAGAAACAAAAACCCCCGATTCACCATCGGGGGTTAACAACTAAAATCACCAAAATGTAAACACTAGTATAGCAAGCAAGGGTTAGTCGGGTTTTTTGCCATCCAGAAAAGTATTGATGGAAGAAATTTTTGTTTGTTCATTCTCATCCTTACCCACTGTGTATTTGCTGTAAAAATTTTCTACAGATGTAAGGGTATTACCAAATAATTCCATGTTTCTTCTAACATAAGCAGGCACTGCATCAAATTCTTGGTTATTATCTGCCGTATTCATATTGTAAGAAAGGTTACGCAGTTTTTGAATTCTTTCGGCAGCACGTTTTTTCTGTTCTTCTGCTTCATCCAGCATAAAATCATCGCAAACAGCAGTAGGCTGTGGGGTATGAACTTCCGCTACAGGTGTTTTTTCTACTTCCTTTTCTTTCACCACCATATGCATGGTTTCTTCTTCTTCAACAATTGGCAGTTCAAAAGTGTGAACAGCAGCGGGCATTTCTACTTCAGGCTGTTTCATTTCTACAACCGGTGCAGTATATTCTATTTCTGTATCTGCATAAATATTGGAAGGCTTACTGAGCATTCCGGATAATAAGGATACAGGTGCTTCAGTTTTTTCATTTACCTGAAAATCCATGAGTTCTTCGATTGCCGATTTAGGTACATGTACTTCTTCAACAGGCGCTTCGATATGCACTTCTGCTGTGATCTCCGGATTTAATTCGAATTGTAAAACTTCTGTTTCTTTTTCGGCAGCTGCTTCTTCATAAATATGAACAGAACTGGTTGAAAAATCATTTTTACTAAATACTGTCAACATTTGTTCAAGTGGCAGTACTTCATGCATACTGGGTGCAAAAGGATCTTTTACCTCTGCAACTGGAGCAGCAATATCTGCCACAGATAGATCAGCAATTTTTGCCACAGGCTGCTTGGTTTCTTCAGTTTCCATTCCTAAAACCATGACAACTTTTTCAGGTTCAGGGGCAGCAACTTTTTTGGGTGCAGCGGCTTTGGCAAAAGGATCTTTGTGCTCAAAACCAGTAGCAATAAGGGTTATACCAATTTTTTTGTCAAGTTCCGGATCATAGCCCATACCAACGATAACGTCTGTATTCTCACCTGCCTGTAAACGCAGGTGGTTATTGATGATCTCCAATTCATCCATGGTACATTCATGTTCGCCTTCTGCACTATTGATATTGATCAATATCCATTTAGCACCTCTGATATCATTGTCATTCAATAATGGTGACGCCAAAGCTTCTTCAATAGCACGTTGTGCCCTGTCTTCTCCTTCCAGCTCAGCCTTGCCCAAGATAGCTACACCGCCATTCTTCATAACGGTACAAACATCTGCAAAGTCTACGATGATATGTCCACGGCTATTAATGATATCGGTAATACATTTAGCAGCGGTTGCTAAAACATTATCTGCTTTTCCAAAAGCCTCTTTCATTTTCAGGTTACCATACTGCATCCGTAATTTATCATTACTGATCACCAATAAGGTATCTACAAAGGGTTTCAGTTTCATGATACCTTCTTCTGCCTGCTGGTGACGGCGAGGTCCTTCAAAAGCAAATGGGGTTGTAACAATTCCTACAGTAAGAATGCCCAGTTCTTTACAGATCTGTGCAATGATGGGTGCACCACCGGTACCGGTACCGCCACCCATACCAACTGTAATAAATGCCATTTTGGTATTTACTTCCAGTATTCTTTTGATCTCTTCCAGTGATTCTTCCGTAGCTTTTTTACCTACTTCCGGATTAGCTCCTGCACCCAAGCCCTGAGTAAGATGTGGCCCGAGTTGTATTTTATTAGGGATATTACTTTGTTCTATCGCTTTGGCGTCTGTATTACAAATAATGAAATCAACACCTTCGATATTCTGTTCAAACATGAAGTTTACTGCATTACTTCCTCCACCTCCCACACCAAGTACTTTGATGATCGAAGATTTCTGTTTGGGAAGATCGAAATGAATCATAGCTTTCTTTTTTAATGAATTAACGGGTTAGTTGGGTTACTATGCTACTACTAACGAGCATTCTCCCAACTTTATTTTATTACCTGGTCTTCTTCTTCTTTAAACAAATCAATCAAGTTATTCTTGAACTTATCCCAGAACTTCTGCTTTCTAACGGTTACATCTACGGAAGATGCAGCAACAACGGGCTCTTTGGGTAATTCGTTTTGTGGCACAGTCAGCGTTTTAGGCACTTCCACCTTCCTGAATTTTTCGTTGAATTCTTTGTATTTGTGGTCGTAGTCACTATACCCTTTCAGAATTAATCCAATACAGGTTGAGTACATCGGCTTTTTCAATTCATCAATATGATTAGGCGCTAAATGCTCGTTGGGTAATCCTATACGTGCATTCAAACCGGTTGTATATTCTGTTAATTGAATCAAATGCTTTAACTGAGATCCGCCACCCGTAAGGATGATACCACCATTCAGCATCCTGCTATCCAATCCTACCTGCTTCAAATGATAGGTTACAAAATCCAGAATTTCACTCATTCTTGCCTGAATGATAGCCGCAAGATTTTTTACACTGATCTCTTTAGCCGGCATTCCTTTTAATCCTGGGATAGTGATATAGGCATTTGCTTTGGCCTCATCTGCCAATGCACTGCCGAATTGTACTTTCATCGCTTCCGCCTGACTTTTTAAAACACCCAAACCCATCCTGATATCATTGGTAATATTCTCACCACCAAAAGGTATCACAGCGGTATGTTTCAAAATGCCTTCATAAAAAACGGCCAGGTCACTGGTTCCACCACCAATATCCAGGATGGCAACACCAGCTTCCATATCAATCTCACTCATTACAGCACTTGCTGATGCGAGGGGTTGTAAAACAAGGTCTTTGGTAGTTAAACCGCTACGTTCAACCGAGCGGTTGATATTGCGGATGGCGTTTCTATCACCAGTGATGATGTGAAAATTGGCACCCACTTTCACGCCATTGAACCCAATGGGGTCTTTGATATTCTGTATATTATCTACATGAAAATCCTGTGGTATCACATCTATGATCTGATCGCCAGCCGGAATAAAGGTTTTACGTTGGTTATTGATCAACTGCTCAATTTCCGGACGTTTTATTTCTGTGTCAGCATCCTGCCGAACAATATCGCCACGTGTTTGCAAACTTTTAATATGGTGACCGGCAATACCTACATAAACCTCAGATATTTCCAGATCAGGATTACTTTCATTGCAATTTTCCAGCGCCTGTTGAATGGCTTTGATGGTTTGGTCGATGTTTAATACCTGACCATGCTGAACACCATTGCTGTTGGCACGTCCAAATCCGAGTATCTCCAATTTTCCATACTCATTCTTTCTTCCTGCAATTGCGGCAATTTTTGTAGTTCCGATGTCCAGACCAACAATGATTGGTGATTCATTGTGATTCATAATGGGTGTGTTTTAGTTGTTTGTGATCTATTATTTGGTTTGTGTTAGGCTTAGTTTAGCAATTATAAACTTTGGGATATAATTGTTTGCCCCATCACACAATACTAATGTCAATTTTAAACCATTCTTTGCGCCTCTTTACTACCTTCTGCTTCCCTCCCTTAGTTTCTATTCATTACCGCTTTTGGATTCTTTTTACCAGATTTTTTTGGCAATGATTTCTTCTCATTCGATAACGTATGCTGGTTTGTTTTATTGTTTATAGAAACAGTTGATTTAGAATTATCCGTGATTTTTTGTGATTGCATTGGCACTTGTTCCGTTTTACCTGTATCGATCATAGGTTTCAAAGAAGGATCCATGCTTACTGGAAAAGCCATACCTGCACCGGAGGTCATGGCTTGCATTCTCGCCAAAGCTGCTGCCGAGTCGGCCCAAACCTTAGTAGCCCCTTTTCTGATTGCAACAATCTGGTTAGTGTATTGCACATCCAGCTTTTCATATTTATTGATGCCATTTTGTAGCCAAGCCTTACGGTAAAAGGTATAGAGGTTGTTGAATTTTTGTTCCACATTTTCAGCTTTACCGAATAACACCAAATGGTCGCCAATCAAAGGCACTATTTCGAAGCCTGCCTGTGGTGTAACATCGATCTGTGCGATCTGTGCCATCCAAAAAGAGTCTTTACCAACATACATTGCCAGGTTTACCATATCCCATAAAAGCGAACTATCCGGGTTTGATAAAATAGGTTTATTAGAAGGAAAGCCAGTAAATACGGGCACTCTGGCAGATAGCTTTTCACTTAATGGCAAACGAAGGGCATTACTGTCGAGATAAAATGTTCCTCCATCCATGGTAAATACCCTGGCAACTGGCTGCCTTTCTTCGATAATAATATCCAGGTTCAGGTTATTGTCAATATACATTTCAGCATTACTCACCCATAGATTTTTCTCAACTTTCGATTCCATTTTTTGCAGATCAAGGGAGGAAATGGACCTGCCTATTATATTACCATCTTCATTTAAAATTTCCAATACATCTTTTTCATCGATAAACAGATTCTTAGCATCACCAACAATCTCAATTCTAATATTCTTACAAATGAGCCTGTTCTTTTTTTGCATGGCTGCGCCTAACAGAACAATGGTGCCTGCTCCAGCCAATAGCCAAAGACTATTGATAATGATTTTTTTCCAGTTCAGTTTCTTCCCTTTCATTTGCCTGTTAATAATTCTTTTACAGGTTGAACCAATGCATCAATATTACCCGCACCTGCCATAACCAATAATGAAGGCTTATAGCTTGAAACCCAATCCAGCATTGCTTCCTTTTCCATCAGATGAACCTGTTTATTTTTCATTTTCTCAGCTAGCATAGCACTTTTTACGCCTTCCATAGGTAGTTCTCTTGCAGGGTAAATAGGCAGTAAGATGATTTCATCTGCCATGTCGAGACTAATAGCAAATTCATCTGCCAGGTCTTTTGTTCTGCTAAATAAGTGGGGTTGAAAAACCAATACCATTTTCTGGTTAGAGAAAATACTTTTTACCCCACTGATCAAAGCCCTGAGTTCTTCTGGATGATGGGCATAATCATCTATCAGTACATGGTCATCGTTTTTTAATGCATATTCAAACCTTCTCCTAACGCCTGCAAAATCTGCAACCGCTTTTATTATTTTTTCATCTTCGATCCCTAAATATTTGGCAACCGTAATGGCTGCTAAGCAGTTTTCGATATTATGTAAACCACCCATATGCAAATAAATATCACGGATCACCCAATCCTTGTGAACAGCATTGAAACAATAACTGCCTTTTTCAACCCTGATATCAGAAGCATGAACACCAGCCAAACTATCCTGAAAGCTATAAGTATATTGGTGTGCTGCAGTTAACTCGCTGCCCCTACCCAAACCATACTTATTCACCAGGCAGCCACCGGGCTTTATTTTTTGAGAAAATTGAATGAAAGCATTTTCTACTTCTTCCGGAGTGCCATAGATATCAAGGTGATCAGGATCCATTGAAGTGATCACTGCAATATCTGGAACCAATTTTAAAAAGCTTCTGTCGTATTCATCGGCTTCCACTACAACTACATTTCTTTCATTGCTCCAAAAATTGGTTTGGTAATTTGCGGAGATCCCACCCAGAAAAGCATTACAGCCATAACCCGTATGACGCAAAAGATGCGCGATCATAGTTGTAACTGTTGTTTTACCATGGGTACCCCCTACACAAATATTGAAGGAACTTTCGGTGATCCATTGCAATACATCGCTTCTTTTAACTACCGTATCGTGATTTGCCTTATAATGTAAGAGTTCCAGGTGTGTGGCAGGTATGGCAGGCGTATAAACTACTGCATCAGGGTTTCCCGGTATCAGATCCAGTCTTTCTTCATAATGAATGGCAATGCCAATTGCTTCCAGTTCACGAGTAAGGGGTGTGGATGTTTTATCATACCCGCTAACTTTTACTTTGCGTGAAACAAAATATCGGGCAAGGGCACTCATACCGATGCCGCCTATACCAATAAAATATATTTCTTTAATATCGTTTAGCTTACTCAATGGATTCTAATATTTCGTTTGCGATTTTTTGATCAGCATTTGTTATAGCCAATGATTGTATATTCTTACTTAATTCATTTAGTAATGAATCATTATTGGCAAGTTTGACTGCCGAATCAACCAGCAATAATTTGGCGTCTCTATCTGCTACCAATAATGCAGCTTGTTTATTCACCAATACCATGGCATTGGCAGTTTGGTGATCTTCGGCAGCAAAAGGAAAGGGAACAAAAATGGATGGTTTACCGGCAACACATAACTCCGTTACTGACATTGCTCCAGATCTACTGATAACAAGGTCTGCAGCTGAATAAGCCATCTCCATTTCTTTGATAAAATCATCAACCCATACATTTGCATGGCCTGCTCCTGCCTGTTTGAAATGATTGGCCGTTGACTTTCCGGTTTGCCAGATCAATTGAAGGTTATTCTTTTCAAAACTTTCTAAATTTTGGGCTAATGACTCATTAATTGACCTTGCACCCAAACTACCGCCGATGGCCAAAACAGTACGCTTATTGGTTTCCAGACCAAAAAATCGAAGGGCAGTGGCTTGATCAACCCTTGCCTTTACAATGGATGCACGAACAGGATTTCCGGTTATCACTATTTTTGCAAGCGGAAAGAATTTTTGCATTTGATCAGTTGCCACAAAAATCTTAGTGGCTTTTTTCGCAAGCATTATATTGGCTTTGCCGGCATAGGAATTACTCTCATGGATAAAACTGGCAATTCCTATGCTTTGGGCATAACGCAAAACAGGAAATGTAGCATAGCCGCCAACTCCCACTACCGCATCAGGTTTAAATCTGTTCACTATTTTTCTAACCTGCCAGAAACTTTTAACTAGTTTAACAGGAAGTGAAATATTTTTTAGCAAAGACTGTCTGTTAAAACCAGCAATATCAAGTGCTTCAATAGGATAACCAGCCTGAGGCACTTTTTCCATTTCCATTTTTCCTTTCGCACCAATAAATAAAATTTCTATTCCGGGCCTAAGTAAACACAGTGCATTGGCGATGGCAATGGCGGGAAAAATATGTCCACCAGTTCCGCCACCTGCGATAATTATTCGTTTATTCGCCTGCCCTTTAAAAGCTGCGTTTTTCTTATTTCCTATGAATATTTTATCAGCCATTTTAATTTTTAAACAGGTTTGATCACTTCTTCCTCTTTTTGTGGAGAGGCTGGTGACGGTTCCATTTGTTCTACATTTCTCGCAACACTTAAAATAATCCCTATTGCACCACAGGTAAACAAATAAGAACTACCGCCCATACTCACCAAAGGCAGTGTTACCCCTGTTACGGGAACAAGGTTTACATTAACTGCCATATTCGCTACCGCCTGTATTACTAAAGTAAAACTCAATCCCAAAGCCAGAAAAGCACCAAATGCATAAGGACATTTTCTAAATATTCTTATACACCTGAAAAGAAAAACGAGGTATATAAAAATCATGAACGCTCCTCCCAATAATCCGTACTCTTCAATGATGATCGAATAGATAAAGTCATTGTAAGCCTGTGGCAGAAAGTTTCTTTGTCTGCTGTTACCAGGTCCCAATCCAACCATGACACTTCCATTTGCAATAGCAATTTTAGCCTGTTGCACCTGGTATGGTGTTTCCGTTTCATTGGCATACATAAAATCCTGAACTCGTTTTACCCATGTTCCAAATCGTCCAAAAGATTTTACTTTTTCAACCATTGCCGGTTTTGCCGATTCTGATTTTTGTTTAACATCATAGGTAACCATCGCCACAGTAATTATGAAGGCAACGGGTATCAATGCTATTAGTATTGTAAGAAAAATATGCTTCAAACTCACCCTTCCAATAAACATCAGTAACAATGCAGTTGCACCTGTTAACAATGCATTGGACAAATTTGCAGGCATGATCAAGGCGCAGATTATTAACACCGGCATTACTACTGGAATAAATCCCTTTTTAAAATCTTTGATCACTTCCTGCTTCTTACTTAACAAACGGGAGATATACATGAACAATGCCAGCTTAGCCAGGTCACTTGTTTGCACTGTCATATTGATGATGGGTAATTTGATCCACCTGCTTCCTTCATTGATACGTGCACCAAAAAATAGGGTATACAGTAATAATGGAACGGAAAACAGAAAGAGGATGGTTGCCACCCTTGAAAAAAGGGTATAATTGATACGATGCAAAAAATAGATCAGCAACAATCCAACCAAAGAAAAAGACACCTGTTTAAACAAATAAACATTGGTATTACCCTTATACATTTTATACGCCAATGAACCTGTGGCGCTATAAACTACTAGTATTGAAATGAGTGATAACAAAACCACAATACCCCAGATATACTTATCTCCCCGTGTTCTGTCAACCAGTTGACCACGCATACCACCAATAGATGGTATCTGTGAGAATAGTGTATCTTTTATTTCTGTCATACATTCACTAATTAAAAGCATTGTTGGTGTTTGATCACCAACTTGAATAGGCCTTGTTCTTGCTGATACTTATAGTTCCTTTACAGCCTCTTTAAACTGTTTACCCCTATCTTCATAATTTTTAAAAAGATCAAAACTGGCACATGCCGGACTCAGCAAAACCACATCACCTTTAGCTGATAGTTTAAAAGAAGCGTTAACCGCCTTTTTAGCCGAATCAGTTTCTACTATAACCGGAACGATATCTTTAAAAGCCTCCACTATTTTTTTATTGTCCAGTCCCATACAAACGATTGCCTTCACTTTATCTTTAACAAGATCTGCAATAAGCGCATAATCATTCCCCTTATCGGTACCACCCAATACCAACACAACAGGTTTATTCATACTTTCCAGTGCAAACCAAGTACTGTTTACATTGGTAGCTTTACTGTCGTTGATAAATTCAACACCCCTTACCATAGCTATAAACTCCATCCGATGTTCGAGACTGTGGAAGTCCTTTACGGCTTCACGGATTTTCTCTTTACGGATGCCGAGAGTAGCGGCTGCTATTCCTGCTGCCATAGTGTTGTAGTTATTATGTTTTCCTTTAAGAGCAAAGTCATAGATACTCATGCTTACTCTTTCTTCCTGGATTCTCAGCATCATCTGGTCGCCCTTGATGTAGCCGCCTTTTTTAACTTCATGTTTCATAGAGAATGGTAATGGGTTAGTATAAATGGTTAGTAATGGGAGTTTTTGCATGATCACTTCATCATCTTCACAATAGATGAAATAATCCTGGTCTGTTTGGTTTTCAATTATTCGGAACTTACTGTTGATATAGTTCTCGAATTTGTAATCATATCTGTCCAGATGGTCTTCCGTAATATTCAGTAACACCGCAATGTCTGGCCGAAATGTTTTGATGTCATCCAACTGAAAAGAACTTACTTCAACAACATAAAAAGCTTTGGGTTGTATAGCCACTTGTTTTGCAAATGAGATCCCAATATTGCCTACCATCGCTACATCTAATCCTGCCTTTTCACAGATATGGGCTATTAAAGCAGTTGTGGTACTTTTTCCGTTACTACCTGTAATGGCCACAATT
>CALRVT010000044.1:0-23687 GCA_943371675.1 Chitinophaga pinensis
TTCTTAAAAACTTTGCCATGCTCTTCAGAGCATGGAATAAATAGTAAAAAAAGTCATTTTGGGACTTTAGTCCCCAGTGTGGGTATTTGTTAGTGCATTGAGAATTTAAGATAAATATCTTCCGAACACCTGTGGTCAGGCGACCAACATCGGCGGGCACAGGAAAACTTTGCCATGCTCTTCAGAGCATGGATTAAGGTATAGTGTATGAACCCTTTCGGGATTTTAATCCCGAGTGTGGGTTTTGAAAATAAAAAAATAATTTTAAAGAGCTGCCTTACAACTTTTTCATCTCTCCACGCTGCTCATTATTGATGAACCAGATCTTCACTACCTTACCTGCTTTGTCCAGCTCAAATTCTAGCTGGCGGTTACTATCGTCTCCATAAAAAAACTTGGTGTTGGATTCCGGTTTCAATTCAATATCTACACTGCCATCACGGTGCCTGTATAATTTGTTGTCTTTTTTGATCACATCAAAAGAGATACCCGCATCATATTTCCCAATAAATTTATCTAGTAGTGCAGGATTGATTTTTATTTCTTTATGTACATAAGGCGTTTCAACAGGTAATCCAAAAACAATATTGGCCAATCCTTCTGCCAATACATTCACCACGCGCAATGTGTTATTTTGAACGATTGCCGTATTACCCAACACCACAATAAATACATCATCATTGGTAAACCTTGCCAGGTTGGCATTAAAGCCGGGAATAGAACCCGTATGTGAAATGCGTAAATGATTTTCTAATGAATCAATGGTAAAGCCATAACCATAATCACTTTTGCCGGGTGTAAACATTTTTTGTTTGGATGATTCATTGATAATGGTATTTGTATACAGCGCCCTGTCCCATTTATAAAAATCATCCACAGTTCCATACATGGCCCCTGAACTGAATGGCCATTCCATTGCAATTTGATCGGCATTGATAACTTTTTTATTTACCAGATCATATCCAGCTGCGCGCAATGGCAGCAGTGTGTCCCAGGTTGTGAGACCAGAATTGGACATGCCAATTTTATCTAAAATATTTTTTCTTAGGTATTGATTATAGGGTAGTCCCGATAGTTTTTCAATAATAAAACCTAATAAGAAAGGACCGGAATTATTGTATTTGTATTTGGTGCCGGGAGAAAAATCATAGGGCTTGTTGTTGAAAAATGAGATCATGGAATCTCTGTTCCATTTTAATTTGGCAATTGTTGGAAAGCCTTGTAAGGCAGTGTAGGAGGGTATTCCGGAAGTATGGTTTAAGAGCATATGTATGGTTACACTATCCCCTTTATAAAATTTCGGAAAATATTTACTGAGTTTGTCATCAAGATTTATTTTGCCTTGCTCCACTAATTGTAAGATACAGGCCGCCGTAAACTGTTTGGTCAATGAACCAATTTGAAATTTTGTTTCTGGTGTATTGGGAATATTCCATTCTCTATTGGCCATGCCATAACCCTTTCTCAAAAGCACTTTGTTTTTCTGCATCACCAATACGGTGCCCGTAAAACCCTTAACGGTATGCTGCGCCTGCATATATTGTTCCAATAATTGCGGAAAGTTTTTTTGGGCTGTTAGGGTGAAGGGGAGGAGAAGGAGAATTAAATATTTTTTCATGGGTCTAATTACTTTAAGGTTTTAATATTATTTTATTGCTGGTCAAAAGACCAGCAATGGCGAGGAAAATATTGAATATTGAACAAGAAATGTTGATGGAAGAAATGAATTTTGAATCACGCCAATCTTAAATTCTTCGCTATTCATCATTCCATTCTTCAATCAAAATTCCTTGTTCTATTATTCGTCAATCATTCCTCTCAGCCCTTGTCGGTCTTTTGACCAACAACATGCATCAACTTATTCCCCACCTGGATGATAGGTTTTTTCAACATGCTTCATCACATCTTCTTTATAAAACAATACTTCTTTAAAAATTCCCTTTGTATACATTTCTTCCTGGTCTTTAAAATGCTTTGATGCAGGATTCCCGCTTTCACCACCTGCTAACAAAGATTTCGCAACCACTTTTTTCCCAAATTCAACTGCACAAATAAAACTGTTGCCATTATACCCATATTTAAGTTTGCTGCCATTAAATGGTCTACTTACAAAAGAGGGTAAGCTTCCCCAGGTAGAAGCCGCAAACCCGCATGGGATGCTGGCTTGGGCATCATCAAATGTATCTGTCAGTTCGCCTGTTAATCGCTGAAAGCGATTGATATCGCCCCAGGGTTTTTGCCAGGTTCCGTATTTGCTGCTAAGATCTTTCAGTGTTTGTGTTAACGCATTTAATAAGGTTTCTGCTTTTGCATTGGCAGCAAAGCGTTTTGTCTTCTCCACCTGATCCGGTGATTCATCCGGATCTCCAGAGCCTCTTAAAATGATTGGCCATAATTTGCTTCCCCATTCAATAGCTACTGTAGTTGCAATAGAACTTTCAGATGAATTTCTATCCCAATCCGTAAGTAACTGCATCACTTCTTTGATGGATTGATAAGTTGTTTCTTCTTTTTTAAGTTGGTAAGCATTGATCAATGCAGGCAACAAAATATCAAATGCTGCCAAATGCGTATCATATCCGGAGGCGATCACTTTATCGATGGTATAACCACTTGTACTGCTCAATATTTTTGCTGCATTGATACCCCTGAAATTTTCTCCATTGGGTGCCATATAAACCGGGAATTTTTCTTTTGCCGGACTACTACTGCCCGAAACCGTAAATGGTGTTGAATTACAATTCTGTATCCATCCTGTTTTGGGATTGTGTACCTGTATCAATTCATCCAGCGTATGCAATCCCTTCCATTCTGTAGCGGAACTACTGCCATCAACTGGTTTTAGCCAGTTTAGTTTTGGGTCACGCTTTGGCATATAATTACCATGCCAGTAAGAAATATTGCCCTTACTATCTGCATACACCGTATTATTGGAAGTGTTGGCCAATAACTCCATTGATTTTTTAAAATCGCTGAAACCCTTTGCCTTGGTGCGTTGCCAGGATTGTATGATGCCTTTGATGGAACGGTTATTCGCTTTCACACTGATCCAGTAACCGTCTCGCTTGGCCATAATTGGACCATGATGCGTGGCATAAGTGTTGAAGGTTTTAGTTAATAGGGTATTGTTATACCTGTATTTGATCTTGATCTCTTTCTGAATCAGTGGCCTTAATTTTTTATCGTATTCATAAAAAAGGCTTTTGTCTTTTTTTACCACATTCTCTTTATAAGTATCAGCCACATCACTGTAACTGGAAGTATGCATCCAACCACAATTTTCGTTGAATCCCTGGTAGATGAAAAACTGTCCCCAGGTTACGGCACCATAAGCATGTAAGCCTTCTTCACTTTGTACAGCTACTTCTGGTCTGAAATAAAAAGTCACATGCGGGTTGATATAAAGTATTGCATTACCAGAAGCCGTTCTGGAAGGTGCAATAGCAAAACCATTAGAGCCTCCCGGTAATGGATCTATTTCTTTTGGAACCATCGCTGCAGTTGGTGTTTGCTCGCCCGAATAAAAATTTCTCAATTCATTGATGTTCACATCTGCTACATCAATGGCACCAATACTTCCATCGGTCCATAATAAGGGGTACCAGGGTTCGAACCTTTTCAGTAAAGCAGGTTTCACTTCTGGGTGTTGGTGTAAATAATAGTTGATGCCATCGGCATAAGCGTGCAATAAGGCTTTCAGCCAAATGGGACTTTCTATAAAATCTTTCTTCGCATCAGCTGTATCAATGATCATTCTAATCAGCAGGTCGTTGTACAATTCCTTTTCGCCGTATACTTCTGATAGTCGGCCCAGCTTTTCGATATAGTTTTTTTCTACCCTTTTAAAATCGTCTTCGCATTGGGCATACAATAATCCGAAAACGGCATCAGCATCTGACTTACCATAAATATGTGGGATACCCCAATTATCGCGAATGATGGTTACGTTTTTTGCCTGCTTCTGCCATTTACTGATTTCTGTTTTTGAGAAAGGCTGTGCTAATAATTGGAAAGGCAATACACATAAAAGCAGGATGTATTTTTTCATAGCTAAACAAGTTTGTCAATAAACTAAATGACCTTTTTATTTTAATTTCCTCGTAAAATAATCTGCCACCGCCCCATATACTTTTACCGCATTATTCCAATTCATCCAATGGTGTGTATCATCAACGATCATCATGGTTTCATAGGATACGCCTTGCTTTTCTAGGCGGTTGATCAAATCCACACTTTGTATAAAACGTACGTTACGGTCGTCGTCTGCGTGAATGATGAGTACCGGTGATTTCCAGGTTTTCATTGACGACACCGGCGATGAATTCCAAGCTGTTTTCAATGCCAATTCATAATCAGGTGCTTTTTCAAATTTCTCACCTGCACTTAACAAAGCAGCCTGCGAACCCCAATCATGCACACCATGAATATCTACCCCCGCTGCAAATATTTTAGAACCCCTCGATAAAGCCATCGCTGTTAAATAACCACCATAAGAACCGCCATAGATGCCTATTTTATTGGCATCTACAAATGATTGTTGCTGCAACCATTTTCCGGCTGCCTGTATGTCCTGGTATTCTTTACCGCCCGAAGCACCGCCATTTTTTGCCTGGTGAAATTCATATCCATAACCAATGCCTAATCGATAATTAACCGATAAAACCGCAAAGCCCAAACTGGCCAGGTATTGGTTAGATGCATAAGCATTGGAATAATAATCAGAATAATTCCAACCCAATAACATTTGTCTGGGCGGTCCTCCATGTACATACACAATGGCAGGCTTCTTAGCCGAACCGCCTTCCTGCACAAATAGATCTGCATGCACAGTAACGCCATCAGCTGAAGTAAAGATCACTTGTTTGGGGGTGACCATTTTTGTAACAGGAAATTCAGCAGGCACCAATTCTTTCCCTATCAATTGTTTCTTGCCATCGCTGTTCAATGACATTACTGCGGGCAGTGGCGACTGCTGCGCAGTTGCACTGATGAATGCCACCGCTTTTCCATCATCGGTTATTACCGGTGTCCATTCCAATCCACTACCCGGAGTTAATACTTGCATGTCAGCCTTATCAACACTCACTTTTACAGCATGTCTTCTTTCAATATCCAATGCATCAGAACCCGCATTGGCACTAAATGTTAGGTATTTTTTATCGGCACTTAAACTTATATGCTCACACATAAAATTGCCGGAAGTGAGTAATAATTCTTTACCTCCTGTTGCTGCAATAGAATATAAATGTGGCCAGCCATCCTGGTAAGAAAGAAATACAATACGATCATTCGCAGCCCAATGCAGATTGGTATTGCCGTGTGTGGTAGGAAAAGATCCACGCAATGTTTTGGGCGCTGTCCATAAAAGACTTTCTTTTCCTGTGTTTACATCAGCCGTATAGATAGCCCAGGGTTGGTGTTTTTTAGCTAGTAAAGAATCTGGGGCACCCCCTGCTCCAGGTCTTCTAATAAAAACAATTTGCTTACCATCGGGCGACCAACGCGGAGAACCATCCCTATAATAAGAAGCAGCCAACCATTTAATGGGAGAAGCTGCATTGGTATAAACGCCCATGATAGAATGATCGCTTCTATTGGCTACAAATAAAAGGGAACTTCCATCCGGATGCCATTCTAAAGAGCCTACAGTGCCCCTAGTGGTAAATAAGGCTTTAGGCGCAGAACTACCGTCAATAGGGCTTATCCAAGCTTGACCGCCTTTGATAAATGCCACTGATTTACTATCAGGTGATATGGCCGGTGCATCACCTTCCGATAAATATTTTATTTCACCACCTGTAAATGGAATTGTTGCGATCTGAACTTTAAAAGGGTTGGTTTCATTGGATGAATTGATAGGTAATAAACCATCATAATTAGCACCATGATCGCCACCTCTTACAAATACTACCCATTTGCCATCATCCGAAAAAGATAGACTGGTAATTTCCTGTCCATCATTTTTTGCAAAAGTCGTGAGCTTCCTTGCACTATAAGCAGGACCTTCCGCCACATACACATTGCGCACACCCTTTTCATCAAAAGCCCAGGCTATTTTAGAACCTTTAGCTGAAGAAGTTAATTCTGTAGGAAAGGGATAAGATTTAAACGACTCAAAAGAAATTGGTTGCGCCCATATTTGAAGCGGCAATAAAAAGATAAACAGTATATATTTCATGCGTTATTTTTTAAATGATTTGTTTGACAATGATTTTTTTGCATTATTGTTACTCACCACTTTCTTTCCTGTTTTTGCTTCAATGGCTTTTCTTGTATTTCCTGCTATGGTTCCTCCTTGCTTGGCAATTATTTTGTTATGTGTAAAGTTAGCAGGCTTTTTTTCCTTACTAATTTCTGAAGTAGTGGCTTCAGCTAGCATATTTAATACCAATTCGAGATTGGTCATATTGTCGCGAAGGTTTTCTTTTTTCAGACTTTTAAATTCTTTGTATTGCTTCACGGTCTTCCCACTCCATGCTTGCGTAATAATATCAGTGAGCGTAGCAAATTCCGGTCCTTTTTTAACACCACGGTTTTCCCATTCATCCGTTAATTCTTTTCTTACTTCAATACTTTTAAGTCTTTGGTTGATCCACTCTTTACTGTATCCGAGTTTTAGGTAATTTTCCATTGCACGGTCAATACTTTTTTCTGGATCTTCATTTTCTTCAGTTCTTTCATAGCCTACTTTAGCCAACCATTGTTTAAAAGGTTCTGCTTTAGGGGATGGGATTGATTGAATAAGGCGGAAAAGTTGTTCGGTGTCAGCTACATCAGTACGTCTGAGTTTGCCATCTGCAGCTTCCATTTTCAAAGCGTTACAATTTGTAACGGTTTCATTTCCCTCATCTTTCAATCTTTTTTTCAATACCCTCCAGTAGACCTGAGGATTTGGACTAACCGTTAAGACTTCAATAATATCTACTATCGAGAAATACCATTTTTCTTCCTCAGCATTCCATTGACTACGAATTTTCTTACTCTCAAAAATTTGAATATTACTCATTTCTTTATCAAATTTATCATTGATACTTCTTCTTTAATAGCCTTTTTATTTTAAATAGTTAACCATTTAAAGTTATTGACCATAATTTAAGCAACCCATTCGGGATAGTCAAATATTACCTAACTAATCCTCAAATGAAAATAAATAAAGCCGCAGATTCGCAGATTAGTTTATCAATCTGCGAATCTGCGGCTAAAAAATCTAATCTTAATTTTCATTCGCCTTCAAAACCCTCAAAATATTCCCACCCATGATCTTATTCACATCCTTCTTGCTATAACCCTTATCCAGCAATGCTTTGGTAACAGTTGGGTAACTCGTAACATCATCCAATTGTTGTGGTGATGCACTGATGCCATCAAAATCTGATCCCAATCCAACATGATCCACACCCACCAGTTTTACCATATAATCCAGGTGATCCAGTAACATACTCAATGGTGGTTTTACCGCCACTAATTCTGATGCATATTTTTCTGAAATGATGGTTAATGCATAATCCTGTTGCACACCCGTTTTCTTTAAGGAGTCCAACTCTTTAAAATGAGCTACCATAAAAGCCGTTTCCTTTCTTCTAAAACTACTATCCACAAAACCCGAATAATAATTCAAATCAATTACGCCACCATTCTTACCTATGGCTAAAATCTGATCATCTTTTAAGTTTCTGAAAATAGGACAAAGCGCATACGCATTGCTATGCGAAACGATCACTGGCTTAGTGGTGGTATTAATAGCATCCCAAAATGTTTGTTCACCCACATGCGAAAGATCTACCATGATACCCAGTTCATTCATTCTTTGAATGACTTGCTTTCCAAAATCGGTTAATCCTTTGTGAGCCTTTGCCAGACTGTCTTTCTTCATAGTTTCAGCCATTGCGGAAGTTGCCCAGGATGTAGAATTGTTCCAGGTAAGTGTCATGTATCGTGTGCCTCTTGCATACATCTTATTGAGGTTGTCGAGATTATCTTCCATCATATGTCCACCTTCAACGCCAAACATAGCTGCCAGCTTTTTTTCTTTGATGGCCTGTTTCAATTCTTTTGAATTTCTAACAATGGCTATTCTATCTGGGTTTCTTTTTACAACAGCATCTAGTGTATCCATCTCCTGATTGGCCCAGGCAAAGGGATTCACCATATTGCCATCGCACCAAACAGAAAAAATTTGAACATCCACACCACCTTCTTTAAAACGGTTCAGATCAGAATGTGTTCTTCCTTTCAAATCTGCATCCATGCTCACTTTCTTTTCCATACAGGCGGTGAGGATATCATTGTGCGAATCGGCTACAATGGCTTTGGCATGGATCTTCTGATAGTTCTGTGCCTGTGTACAGAATGGCAATAGCAAGAACAGTAGTTTTTTTAGCATGGTTATTTATTGTTGGGTAATAATATGATGCAATTCATTAATGACAGCATCAAACTGAGATGCATAGTTATTGCAAAGCATGATTAAGGTAGTTTCTTTTCCGATAAATCGAATGATTTCTGTTTTGTATCCCGGGTTGTCGCCATTGTGCCAAACAATTTTTCCAGAAGGATCATTCAATACAGTGATCCATCCAAAACCATAATTCGAAACCTTACCATCTTTTAAGGTCATGGGTGTAAATGCTTCTGCCAATGTTTTCTGACTCACCAGTTTCTCTGTGTACAATGCCCTATCCCATTTTAAAAGATCACCTGCAGTAGAACTGATACGGCCTGGACCTTTTCGGTTGCCCAACCAAATAGTATAATCAGAAGAAGGAAAAGAATCTGCACGAATAAATTCATTTTTCTCTTTCACATAAATATGTCCGATAGCAAAATTTTTAACGGCTGCTTTTTCTTCCAAAGTTCTGATGGCCGTATGTTTCATGCCCAGCTTTCGGAATATTTCCTGGTTGGCAAATGCAATAAAATCCATGCCGGATACTTTTTCTGCAATGCTGGCTAGTAGCACATAGCCCGTATTACTGTAAGTATATTTAGTGCCGGGTTCAAATAAAATGGGTGGATGGTATTTGTTCAGATATGCAATGATATCGGGGTTTCCGGCTACTTTGGTTTTATCCCAGTATTTGTCCATGACCTCCTGGTAATCGGGTAAGCCACTGGTATGCGTTATTAAATTTCTGATAGTGATTCCCTTATAAGGGATATCTAAATATTGATTGATAGCATCATCATAATTCAATAAGCCTCTTTCCTTAAGCATCATAATTACCATGGCTGTAAACTGTTTGCTCACAGATGCCAATTCGAAGATGTCGGTTTTCCTTAAAACTGTTTGGTCCGCAAATCTTCGGTAACCGAATGCTTTTTGGTATTTTATTTTTCCTTTTTCTGCAATGAGTACAACAGCACTCAATGGTTTTTCTGCAGAAGAGGCTGTTAAAACACTATCCACTTTTGCATAATCGATTTTTTGTGCAAAACAAAACTGACTAGTAAAAACCAGTAAAAGCAATAATTTATTTTTCATATACTATTTATTCAAACGTAAGGTGGATCCTGCTTTGGTGCCATTGTGTTTACCTTCATCTAGGGTTATTTGTCCGTTCACTAATACATAACTAAAACCGGTGCTGTATTGATGAGGCTGATTGTAAGTGGATTGGTCTGCCACTTTCTGTGCATCAAATACTACAATATCTGCCGCATATCCTTCTTTCAATAATCCTCTGTTTGGCAATTGAAATTTTTGTGCAGGTAAGGATGTCATTCTTCTAATGGCTTCTTCCAAAGAGATCACTTTTTCTTCTCTTACATATTTACCCAATACCCTTGCATTGGTGCCATATCCCCTTGGGTGCGGATTGCCAGAACCATACACACGAATACTCGCATCACTCGCAAACATATTAAAGGGGTATTGCATAATGGTTTGTACATCCTTATCACTCATACCATGAAAAACCATGCCCGCACCTCCTTGTTCCATCATTTCCAAAATGGTTTCTGTTTCTTCCTTTGCCTTGTGTTTTCTTCCTTTGATCAGGTTCACTTCTTCTATACTTTTTCCGTTCAAACTACTATCAGGCCTATAAGATGCCACTACCGGATAACTGAAATTTTTCAATTTTCTTTTCTTCAATTTCATCAGCATATATTCTTTCACAGCTTTTCTAAGTTCAGGTCTGGCCAATCGGGCTACGATAGAATCCTGTCCATCTGCCAAAACCCAATCGGGTAATAAGGTACTCAGGGAAGTACTGCTGGCTGTATAAGGATATTGATCAACCGTTACATCCAATCCCTCTGCCCTTGCCTGCATGATCATGGGCACTGTTTCCTTACTTCTTCCCCAGTTTTGCTGACCACTTAATTTAAAATGCGAGATCTCTACCGGGATCTTCGCTTCCCTGCCAATATGCAATGCTTCTTCAATGGCCTGTACCACACTGTCGCCTTCATCACGCATATGACTGGCATACACGCCGCCATAAGCAGCAGCTACTTTTGCCAATCTTACGATCTCTTCAGTTTTAGAATAAGTACCCGGTATATAGATTAATCCGGTTGATAAACCTACTGCTCCATCCTTCATGGCCTGCGCTACTATGTCTTCCATTTTTTGCATTTCTGCAGCGGATGGATCGCGGTTGGCAGAACCCATTGCGGCTTTACGCACATCATTGTGTCCGATGAGTGAAGCAATATTGATTGATGTCTTCAAACTATCCAAAAAAGTAAAATACGGACCAATCTTTACCTGCGATAAGCCGCAATTACCCGTAACCACTGTGGTAACGCCATCATAAATAAAATTATCTGCAGTGGGTTGTCTTTTTTCATCGCCTTCTATATGTGTGTGTACATCAATAAAACCCGGGGCGATCATTTTACCATTTGCATCAATGGTTTTGGGGGCTGTCCATTTTGTCAATTTGCCAATGGCTTTAATTTTGCCATTCTCCACAGCTATATCTCCATAAAACCAGCTATTGCCCGTACCATCTAAGATCTTACCGTTTTTGATCAAAATATCCGATTGCTGTGCATACAATTGGTTGGAAATAAACAAAATCGAGAAAAATAGCCTTCGCATAAAACAGGGTTGAGTTGCTATGAAATTAAGTAATCTATGATAAGTATGTGTGCTTCAGGCTTAAAACTGTAATTTTGCCAACTTTAAAAAATTGATATGCTGAATAAGCTGGATGCGATAAAAGCAAGGTTTGAACAGGTAGGAACAGCCCTTACCAACCCCGAGATCATTAATAATCAACGAGAATTTGGTACCTATAGTAAGGAATATCGTTCATTGGAGAAGATCATGCAACCCTATGAGCAATACCAAAAGGTACTAGCCGATTACAAATACGCCAAAGAATCGCAGAACAGTCCCGACGAGGAAATGCGCGAACTGGCCAAGATGGAACTGCCCGAACTGGAAGCCAAAAAAGAAGAACTGGAAAAAGAACTCACCAAATTACTCATACCCAAAGACCCTCAGGACGATAAAAACGCCATCCTGGAAATTCGTGCCGGTACCGGTGGCGATGAAGCCAGTCTTTTTGCAGGCGACCTGCTAGGCATGTACCTGCGCTATTGCTCCCGCAAGGGCTGGAAAACCAGTCTGGTGAGTGAAAGTGAAGGCACAGTTGGTGGATACAAAGAAGTGATCCTGGAAGTTACCGGTGAAGATGTATATGGCACTTTAAAATTTGAAAGTGGCGTTCACCGAGTGCAAAGGGTACCCAATACAGAAACCCAGGGCCGTGTTCACACTTCTGCCGCAACAGTAGCCGTGATGCCCGAAGCAGAAGAAGTGGATTTTGAATTGAAAGAAAGCGACGTGAAAATGGAAACCGCCCGAAGTGGTGGTGCAGGTGGACAAAACGTAAACAAAGTAGAAACGAAAGTATTCCTTACCCATATTCCTACCGGTGTGGTGGTGGTTTGTCAAACAGAACGTTCTCAGTTAGGCAACCGCGAAAAAGCCATGACTATGCTACGTACCAGACTCTATGAAGAACAGGTACGCAAACAGGAAGACGAGATCTCGCGCCAGAGAAAAACCCTGGTGAGTACGGGTGATAGATCTGCCAAGATCCGCACCTATAACTGGCCCCAGGGCAGGGTTACCGACCATCGCATCGGACTAACATCCTATAACCTCGATGCTGTGATCAATGGGGATATTGATGATTTTATCGAAGCATTACAAATGGCCGAAAATGCGGCTAAAATGGTTAATCAGTCTTAGCTTTAAGGGTAAATTTACCTATGCGTAAGATTTTTTTGCTGATAGGCATCTTCCTTGCTGTGGGCTTTTCATGTTTGAATGCCCAATCGCTTTCTGCTGTGTACAATTACAATAATGCGCAGGAGTTCATGAATGATGCATTTGGCAGACCCATGTACATGCATGCAGATTATTTAATTGAAGGCACGCCATTTTTCTCGAACGATTATTGTACGGCACGGATCAAATTGCGCAAGGGTAAAACCTATAACGGCATTAAAGTAAAACTGAACCTACAAGAAAACCTCGTGGTGTATGATATGGGCGATGGCAAAGAAATGGCCGCTACTTCTGCTGTTGAAAAAATTTTCTTTTACGATTGTAAAGACTCTTTAAAAAGTAAAACTTTTGTGAGTGGCTTTGAGCCTATTGATCAACAGAATGAAAATAGTTTTTATCAACTACTCGATTCGGGCGCTGTGTTATTATTGAAATATTTTCAGATCAGTTTTCGTGATACCAAATATTATGGCTCTCCCAATACCACCAGGGTTTTTGAGCAAAAGGAGATCTATTATGCAAGTGTGCCGGGTAAAGGATTGTTACCCTTAAAAAAAGACAATGCATCCGTGCTGGCTGTTCTCAGTGATCAGCAAATTTCTCTGCGAAAATTTATGGTTGCGAATGATTTGAAATGTAAGAAGGAAGAGGATTTGGTGAGGGTGGTGAGGTATTATAATAAAGTGCTTGGTCAATAGTAGGGGTGTTTTTTTTTCAACACAGAGCTCTCAGAGAGAAACACCGCGCTCGCCTAAGCTTAGCGGGCGAGGAGTTCACGGAGAAAAACTCTGTGAACTCCGTTTGCCTCCGTATCTCTGTGTTGAAAAAAATTATCAACCCTCTAATTACTCTTCACCTTCTCCTCAGCCTCTTTAATCTTCACTTCCCAGTTCCAGGAAGTGCGCATCATGTCTTTCAAATTGTATTGGATCTTCCAGCCCAGTTCTGTAACGGCTAAATTATTATTGGCATAAATAGCCACTACGTCTCCTGCGCGTCTCGGTCCTAATTCGTAGTTGAGTTTTACACCGCTCACTTCTTCAAAAGTATGGATGGCTTCTAAAACAGTCACCCCATCACCCGTGCCTAGGTTAAAAATATCGCAGCGTGTTTTGTTCTTTTTAGCAGCCAAGTATTGAATGGCCAAAGTATGCGCATGACCAATATCAGATACATGAATATAATCCCTCACACAGCTACCATCACGGGTAGGATAGTCGCTGCCGTGCACAAACATTTTGGGTAATTTACCAATAGCAGTTTGAGTGATAGCAGGCACCAGGTTTTGTGGTTTGCCAACTGGAATTTCACCAATCAGGTTAGAAGGATGTGCACCTACCGGATTAAAATAACGCAATAAGATCACCGAAGTATGTTGATTGGCTTTGGTAAAATCTTCCAGGATCTGTTCGCCCATTTGCTTGGTGGCACCATAAGGCGATTCTGCTTTTTTGGTAGGCGATTCTTCTGTAACCGGGATTTGGTCCGGGTTTCCGTAAACGGTGCAGGAAGAAGAGAACACAAAATTGGGCACTTCAAATTCCTGCACACATTTGAGCAGGTTGATCAATCCAAAAATATTGTTCTCATAATAAAACAAAGGCTCGCTAACGGATTCGCCAACGGCTTTATAGGCCGCAAAATGGATCACTCCATCTATATCGGTGTTTTCCTGAAATACAGCCAGGGTTTCATCAAAATTTTTCAGGTCAACCTTATAGTTTTTGATCTTTTTACCGGTGATCTGTTCAATGCCAGAAATAGCATAGGAAGTAGATCTGGAATTATTATCGATAGATATCACATCAAAACCATTCTCTAATAGATCAACAATGGTGTGCGAACCAATAAATCCGGTTCCTCCGGTAACAAGAATCTTAGGCATAAAAAAATTTTATGCTGCAAGTTACTATATATGATTTACAATGAAAACCCGGCAACGATTTAGATAAATAAACGCAGAATATAAAAAACAATGGCTGCCACCAATGCAGAAATCGGAATGGTTACAACCCAGGCCCAGAGCAGGTTTACGGTAACACCCCATCTAACCGCGCTTAAACGTTTGGTAGCACCAACGCCAATGATAGAACCTGTAATGGTATGGGTGGTAGAAACGGGGATCTTAAAATGTTCGGTTAAAAATAAGGTAATGGCACCGGCAGTTTCAGCGGCAACGCCTTCCAATGGGGTTACTTTGGTAATGCGGGTACCCATGGTTTTTACAATTTTCCAACCACCACTCATGGTACCTAAACCAATGGCCAAAAAGCTGGTAAAGGGAACCCAGGGATATAAATTCACAAACTGGTTAAAATCCATCTTATTGCCCTTGGTTCCTTCGTAATAGATCATGGCGGCGCCGATAATACCCATTACTTTTTGTGCATCATTACCACCATGGCCCAAACTGAATGCTGCGGATGATACCAGCTGTAAACGTTTGAACCAGTTTTCTGCTTTATAGGGATTGGATCTTTTGCACAGGTGTACAATGAGTATGGTAATGAAAAACGCAATGAACATACCGATCAATGGCGCAAAGAAGATGAATAAAAAAGTAGGGATTACTTTAGAATAGTTCACCACGTCTAACCCATTCTGACTCAACCCATGTGCATTGGCAATAGCCGCACCCACAAAGCCGCCCATCAAAGTATGCGAAGAGCTGGAAGGGATTCCAAACCACCAGGTAAGAAGGTTCCAGATAATTGCAGCAACAATACCAGCCATGATCACTTGTAAGGTGATGAATTCTGGGTTAACCCATTTGGCAACCGTATTACCGATACCAAATTCTTTAAAAATATATTTAGAGATAAAGAAAGCAGCAAAGTTGAAAAAAGCCGCCCATACAACCGCCTGAAAAGGGGTTAGCACCTTGGTAGACACAATGGTAGCAATAGAATTGGCCGCATCATGAAAACCATTGATATAATCAAAGATGAAAGCTAAAACGATGATGATAACGAGTAAGGTGAACATGGGCAGTTAATAGTTAATAGTTAAAAGTTAATAGTTAGAGATAAAATTTTTATGCCTAACTAAGCTTACTAACTAATGTTTAAGCGTATTTGATAATGATCGATTCTATCACATTCGCCGCATCTTCACATTTGTCGGTTACTATTTCCATCACCTGGTAGATCTCTCTTTTCTTGATCACTTCTTTAAAATCATTTTCCTGCTGAAACAACATTTCAATGCTCATATCAAATACATCATCTGCCTGGTTTTCGATGCTGTTTACTTTAACCATGGCTTCCGTCATCTCGCGCAGGTTCTTCATATCGCGTAAGCCCATCACGGCTTTTCTGATTTCTATAGAGCCCTGTAAGATCAGGTCGGCCATTTTCTGGATGCCGGTATCATTGGGGTTTACATTGTAGAAATTGATCTTCTTGGAGCAGGCATAAATAAAATCGCAGATATCATCCAAGGCAGTGGCCAGGTAGTGAATGTCTTCGCGGTCAAAAGGGGTGATAAAATTTCTACCCAATTCGGTAAAAATGCGGTGGGTATTGTCATCGTTCTTATGCTCCAGGTCTTCGATCTGCGATAGGATAGCGGCTCTTTTATTGGGGTCTGGCTCACTCACCATTTCTTTCAGTTTGCCACCCATTTCAAATACCTTATCAGCCACATCTTCAAACAGTTCATAAAAAACCTTGTTCTTTGGCATAAAAAAACGGCCGATATTATTGATACCCATAGCGATGAAGTTTTGGCAAAAATAGGGTTAAGCACTTGATAGTTGGGCTACTGCCTATAATTAACGATTAGATAATATTGGTTATATAGAGTTTTTGGTATATATACTTAGCAGCAGAAAGTCATGGTTTGTTAGCAGCATTTTCATATTACGGTAATATGGAGCCTGGAACTTTAAGCCGGAAAGCAATTCATTTTTTTCTCATGACACCGGCCTTGATTTCTATCAGGGCTTTTTTAATCCTTCTTCGAAACTAGCGTAAAACCAATGGTAGTGCCAATATCCAGCTTACTGCGCACATGCATGGTTTCGCCATGGGCTTCAATAATATGCTTGCAAATGGCGAGGCCCAGGCCTGTGCCACCCACATCCCGGCTTCTGCCCCTGTCGGTGCGGTAAAATCTTTCAAAAATGCGGGGAAGGTGTTCTTCGGAAATGCCAATGCCATCATCGCTCAGTTCTATCAATACATGGTGGCCATCGGTTTTATAGATACTGGCCACAATACTGCCATCCTGTTTGCCGTATTTGGTGGCATTTTCGAGCAGGTTCAATATTACCTGACTGATCTTTTCCTTATCAGCAAAAACAGTAATGGGCGATTCGCAGCCTTTTTTAATGCTGCATTTGATATTGCGGGCACTGGTTTTAATAGAGAGGGTTTCAAAGCTTTCGCGGATCAGGTCCTGGATAATAAAATTCTCTTTGTAGAGGGGTTGCTGACCGCTTTCCAGTTTAGAGATCTCGTCCAGGTCTTCTACCAGGTTCACCATGCGCTCTACATTGCGGGCGGCATTCTCTAAAAAGCGGATGCGAACATCGGGGTTGTCCAAAGCACCATTGAGCAAAGTATCTACATAGCCCTGTATGGCGAAGATGGGCGTTTTAAACTCGTGTGCCAGGTTCTGCAAAAATTCTTTGCGGTAGGCCTCATTGGTTTTGAGTAATTCGATCTCTGCCTTGCGCTGTTCTGCCCATTGTTCCACATCCTGCCGAACTTCATCAATGCCTTTTTGGGGGAGGATGTATTTATAATAGGTTTCTTCTCTTTTGCTGGCCTTGGTTTGGTAGATGAATTTGTAGATCAGTTTTATTTTCCGGTAAATGAAAGACTCCAATACAAAACGGATAAGAAAATAACTACCCAAAAAAGTGATCAGCAAAGAAGCCACCACTATCACCCAATCCGGCCGCAATATCCAAACACCCACCGAAATGGGCAGCGATAATACCAGAGCCGTGAAAGCCGATAATTGTTGGGGGGAAAGGTTTTTGGTTTTGAACATAGCGTTGCGAGCTTCGGGGTGCAAGATACAGGAAAGAAGATTCAAGAGGCAAGAGTCAAGGAGCAAGATTCAAGTTACAAGGGAGGGAATTTGGAACAAGGAACAAGGAGTGGGGAATTTTGAATTTGAGGTTAATTGGAAAAGTTTATTTAGGGGGCTGGGGTATATACAAAAAAATGATGGGGGAAGAAATGGGGGTTTTCCCGTATTTGTGTAGAATTAATATGCATAATTTGAGTTAATTATCCTATCCAAAGGAATAGAGTGTTTTGATAAATGACTCTATTAATAAGTGAAAATATCAGCTAATTTTAAATAGATAAAAATGTCTACTTAAAATAAGAAGAACTTTCTGCTGAAATCCAAAAGATAGTATTTTGGGAACGCTCGCAGAATTTTTAAGTATTGTACGCCATTAATTTTAACCTCTAATTATGGAAAATTCTTGTTGGATCATAATAATAATTGTTAGTTCAGGAATATTAGGCGGCATAACTAACTTCTTAATGCTTTTTGACACTGTATTAAAAAGCAAAGAACGATGGACTAAATTTTTTGCTTCGATTACTTTAAGTTTATGCGCTTCATTTACAGTCCCTCTTTTTTTGCAAATTCTTTCAAATAATATTCTTGATACTCTCAATTTTAAAAATGCATTAATATTTACAGGATTTTGTATTATAGCTTCATTCTTTTCAAAAAGATTTCTAGAAGACCTATATCAAAAAGTAAAAAATCTAGAAAGCAAAGTTGAAAAACAAGATGAAGAAACAAAAAAAGGTCTGCAAGAATCGGCCAAAAACACTGAGGCAATTAACAAAAAGGTTGAAGATTTAGAAGAAAACTTTGAGGAGTCAGAACTTGATTCTATTCCATCAGAAGTAAGAATTGCAATCTTATCAAATAATAAATTTTCATTTACAAATGACGATTTAGAAAATTTGATGAAATCACTTTTTTCAGCTAAATATTCAAATCGAACTGTTATTGGAATTGCAAAAGAAACTGGCATCACTCAAGAAAAAATTCAACAAGTATTGGAACATCTAAAAGATTATGGGTTTGCTGAAAGTAGAATTGGCTCAAACAATAGAGATTTTTGGAGAATACTGAAAAACCCAATAAAAATTTACTCTGCTATTTATGGAATTGCAGGAAATTTCTCAGATGTAACATCAAAGATTAAGGAATTGATTTCCAAAGGATATTTTGAGATAATTGCAAGTCAATCATTTTTAGGAATACAAGACCCAGTTCCTGGAGTTGCAAAAATCATGAAAATACATTGCAGGATTCATGGAAGAGAAAAGGAACTACAATATAATGAAGGGGACAAATTTCGAATAGAATAAATGCGTTCAACATTGCAATGATGCAAAAGGAGCTGACGAGTAAAGTCATTGATATAAAAAAATAACTCAACAAAAGATCAGGCTGAAGTAATTCTAAATAGAAGTAGAATGTAACATCAACATTAGTAACTTTATTCAGTAACATATGTCTATGCAAGACGAATGTTCTATCCCCTTGGCTTCAAAATCTGAAAATTATTTGCCTTGGTATTAACTAAAGAACCCCCTTAAAATTTATTAATAAACTGACAGCAAGCAATATGGAGCAAACACAATCACTCAAACAATTAATTCTTGACATTGACGACAAGAAAATATTTCTTCCTGAATTCCAACGGGACTTTGTTTGGGAAATTTCCAAAACCTATGACTTATTTGACTCATTAGTTAAAGATATTTTTATTGGCGCAATAATTTACGGGATCCCTTCTTTTGACATTGCTATAAGGGAAATAGACAATCGCAAAAAGATAGCAAAGGGGAAAAAACGAGCAGCACTTGAAGTCACAACAATCACTAAAAAACAAATAGAAGACATAAATAAAATTGGAGGTAATTTTAGGCTTGTTCTAGACGGACAGCAGAGAACAACATCCCTATATAGGGCATTAAAAGGAACTGATGAAGTTTGGTTTGTTGCAAAAAATGATGATGAAGTGCAAATCACTTCATTTGAAAACGCAAAACTTGAAGACATCCTTGAAGAAATCTCAGGTGAACAAGACGCAGAAAGACTTTCCATAAAACTATCAGATGTTTGGGACATAGAAATGAACGACTATGACGAAGAAGAAATAAAAGAAAAATTTTTCTTTCAGACTTCTTATTTCAAAACCTACTGTGATGATGAAGGCTTTGACATAAAATCAGAATTTAAGAAATTTAGAAATCTTCGCAAGAAAATTGCCGACCTATTTAAATCAGAAAAACTCCTTTCCTTCTATTTGCTTGATATGAACCTTGAGAAGTTTGTTGTGTTCTTTGAAAGAAGTAATACAAGAGGAGTTCAACTTAATTTCATAGACATATTAGCTGCTAAACTTTATACAGGAAATTTCAACCTGAAGGAAAAGATTAAATTCTTTGAACAACAGAATCCAGATTACAATTTAGTGCCTGAAATTATAGTTCGTTCAATCGCTTATATCAAAAGCTCTCCTAAGGAAATAAACAGAAATTATATTCTCACTTCATTGAATGCTGACGATTTCAAGGAGTGGTGGGACAAATTATGCAAATGGTATAAAGTAACTCTTGACTATCTTTTCCAAAATAATTTTATCATTTCGCAGGACTGGATGCCTTATGAAAATATGGTAATACCAATGATGAATTTTCTAAAAGAAATTGGTGGTGACTTCCATCAAATGAATCCACAACAAAAAAAATTCATTGACTACTGGTATTGGAACTCTGTTTTTTCATTGCGCTATTCGGGCTCATCTAACGAAAGAATCATTGAAGATTCAAATATTCTAATTCAAATTGCAAGAGGTAAAAAAACTAACTCGGCAAGTTTTTTCAATAAACTTTCTAAGATTCAAATTTTATCTGCTGAGGATATTTTTTCATTTGACAAAAAGGCAAACGCAGTTTATAAGGGAATACTTAATCTGATAAACTTTGAAAAAGGTGGTTTGATAAACTGGAATAACGATGCTAAACTCTCTTTAAATTCAGTACTAGAAGATCACCATATTTTCCCTAAAAACTTTTTGCAAAACGCCTTAACGAGTGAAGCAGAAAAAGATTTAATTGATTGTGTTGCTAACAGAACTTTATTACCTAAAATTCAAAACATCAAAATCAGTGACCAAACACCGTCAGAATATTTAGCTGAAATCAAAGTAGTGAACCCCGAAATAGGAAAATCATTGGAAAATCATTTGATAACTAAAGAGCTTCTTAATGGTGAATACGACAAAGAGTTTAATTTCTTTTTAGAACTCCGTGCCAATTCAATTTTTGAACTTGTAAAAAAACATATCATTGAACCAAAAGAGAAAATAAAGGAAGAGTTCTACGAAGAAATAAAATTTGAAGAGTCTGCAAACATTGAAGTTTTTTGCTCTTACAAAAGCAAAACAGCAGCCGCTACCTTTAATCCATCTACGACAAAAATATTTTATCAAGGCAAGCTTTTCGACAGTCCAAGTGCAGCAGCCCAAGCTGTGAAGATTGATAATGGAGCCCCAGAAAATGTAACTGAAAATGGCTGGACATTTTGGAAATATCTTGATGAGTTTGGAATGGAAAAGAAAATAAATGAACTGAGAAAATGAAACTTAATCAAAGTAGACTGAATATGCCAGAACTGAAATCAATGGTTTTAATAAATTGACGGTTCATTTTAATTAAACATTTTACCTAAAATGAACTTATGTGCTATCTTATAAGTGTTGAGATTTAAATCCGTTTTTAACAAATTTCGAAACGTTTTTATTAATATTTTGACAGGCCAAATAAATAATTTATCAATCTAAAAATAAAATATGAGAAAACAACTCCTCTTTTCAGTAATTATCTTTCTGACTTTTTCAACTTGTTATGGGCAGTTTCCAGCGTTTACTAACTTTGAAGGAGTAAAATATTATGTGAATAATCGAAACGATTCTGCTACAAAAAAGTACAGAGAAGTTTACGGATTAAGTGACAAGATTGATTCTTATTATGCTGACTCATTAAGAACAAGGGCAAAAAATTCAATTAAACTATTTGAGGATAGTATTCCAAAGACTATTGCTGATAATGCATTAACATCTGCGATAAAAAATTCAAGAATAATTGAACTTAGAGATAGTATTTCATTTTATGAAGATGTTAGAGATTATTACGCTTCAATAAATAAATTTACTGGAACACCGCGATTTAGAGCAATGTTTTTACCAGTAACACATTCTTATCAAGCAAGATTTTTCTATCAAAATTCACCTGAGGTTGATAGTACAGCGAAGAATATTAATTTTCTATCAAGCTATGCTATTCAGACAAGCATTAATAAAACTGCCATTGCTTCTGACCTTATCAGTGGAGCACTTTGGATTTTTAAGGCAACTATCTCAACGACAGTTGTAGACAACAATGACACAACAAATAAAGACAAGGTGAACAACAAAATAAATTTTGGCGGTTTATTAAATGGACAAGTCACTTTGCCTTTATTCTATTATGCAGGCAAACGTTTCGCAATGTATTGCCCTTTAACTTTTACTTCGTCCGTTGATAATGTTTCAGTAAACAGAGACACTTTGACGAAAAATACCTTTTACTTTAGTGAGTTAGCAGCATCAGTTTATATGAGAATACCATTTATAAACACAAATTATGATAAAAATAATGCCAGCCTATTTATAAATGCTAAAATGGGTTATATAGACGGGGGTTCAAATTTCTATGACAAACTTGAAAGTACAAGAAGTGGATTTTGGTTAGCAAGAGCAACAGCGGGTATTGAAGTCAGTAGTAAATTGCGATTAGCTATAAACTTCCCGATTTACTCTTCACAAAAAGACATTTTCAATAGGCAGACGACAACCATTGGAATACAAATAGACCCTAAACTATTGACCTCCAAGTAAAAATAAATACAACAACTAAGTCTTCGTAGGGTTCGCATCATCAACAATGAAGTAAACTGTTGAACGAAACCTTTATATTTTAAAGTGTTATTGTATTATGGAATTGTTGTTTTACAATTTATCGGTTACCAAAGAATGAATAGGATACGATTTAGTTTACAATACACGTTCTTTAAGAAGTTCTATAATAACGCCGAACTATAACAAAATACTACTTCGTATGAAAAATCAATTTCATTGTTTATTATCACTTATGGTAGTTTTAATATTTATTGAAACTAATGAAGCTACAGCCCAGCAACTCTACCGCCATGATGATAAAAATTAATACTATGCAAGTAAATTGACTGAGTCAAATTTTATTGTGGTCAAGTATTTATTGCAAGATCTTACCTAGGCAATTTTAAAAGACACCCTACTTATTAAGTACGATTATAACAATGAAACCTGTTGGGATGAGTTTGATAAGCGCAGCAAGAACACAATCATGCGCAATATTGATTATTGGAAAGAACATTTTAAAAAGCTGCAAGCTACCCGAGAAAATGCCTCCCTATTTGAAATCAGAGAACCAGGTTACAACCTCAACAAAATAAAAAAATGGAATGATGCTATCATCATTGATACTTCTATGCATCTATTCGATTTACTTTTTAATGAACGCTGCGCCTGCGGCAATTCCATCATGATCCTGCCCGATAGAAGATATATTTTCATCCGCTCAGATGCCCACTCGGAAATTTTTCAAATGAAAAAGCAGGAGATTGAAAAGAGATTAGGCAAATAGAACTTGCTTGTCCTCCAAAGCTTTTGCGGAGGAGGATCCTCCGTAACTTTAGCGTAGGGGATCCGCCGAAGCTTCAGAGTAGGAGGGGATGATGAATTTTTAATTATTTCTAACTCCAGATTCCAAACTCCTTTACCCTCCAAACTCTTCACGATACGTTCCTACGGAACCTTTGGTGATTTATGATTTGCGTGGTTACCGACCTGGTTCCCCGATGGGGCAGGGTAGTTTCTTATAAATCCAAACTTCAGACTCCAGTCTCCAAACTCCAGACTCCAAAGTCGTTCCCACTCCAACCCCTCACGATACGTTCCTACGGAACCTTTGGTGATCATAGGTTTTAGGAGTGTTACCCATGAGCAGTCCCGATGGGACTATGCAACTAAATTATCAAAACATTGAAGCAAGTACCCGTTTAAAATTCCTCAGTGCCGTAGGTACTTAACATAGGTAACACGCCAATACAACAGGGTTCTGTATCGTTCCGTAGGAACGTTTGGTGCTTTTAGAACCTATGCGTTAAGGTCTGATTGAAATAAGTGCAATAACCTTTGAGATATCTTTTAATACCGATTTATTAAAGCTTTTATGCTCGCCGTTGCTTCAGCCTAGGAGGACTTGTCCGCCGTTGCTTCAGCCTAAGAGGACTTGTCCGCCGTTGCTTCAGCCTAGGAGGACTTGTCCGCCGTTGCTTCAGCCTAAGAGGACTTGTCCGCCGTTGCTTC
>CALRVT010000045.1:0-22715 GCA_943371675.1 Chitinophaga pinensis
TATTCTTCATTTTAATATCTCATTGTTTTTAATAAGAAAGAAATCAAATGAAGAACAGAGTTAAGGAGGAACGGCAGAAAATAAATATGACCCAACAAGAATTGGCTGATGAAATTGATGTGTCACGTCAAACAATATATGCTATTGAAACAGGAAAATATATTCCCTCTGCAATTCTTGTATTGAAGATTTCTAAAACCTTTAATAAAAAAGTGGAAGATATTTTTAATTTGGAAAAGGGCGACTAATTAAATGATCTGTCTTAAGAAATGATCAAGTTCAGGTATCTTGTTTTCAATAATATCCCACACAATATCATAGTCAATGCCAAAATAATCATGTATTAATTTATCTCTTGTTCAAGCGATCTTTTTCCATTCAATATGATGATTAAATGATTTGAACTCATCATCAATTTTCTTTGATGCTTCACCAATTATTTCAATACTTCTTACTGCCGCACGACAAAGTACTTCATCATTAATGACTGCATCCTTTGTTTTATTTCCAATATGATTTAATAGAAAATTAGTTTCAACCAATATATGTTGAACCAGTTCAAGATACGAGGCTAACATTTTGTACCTCTTTTAATATGTGTGGACCAATATATGTACTTAACGACTGTGGAGTTACTATTTCTACTTTTCTTCCGAGTAAATCTTCTAAGAAAAATGATAAATCCATAAAGTTGTCAAAGCTCTTTTTTCCCGGTGTAAAATTTACTAAAAGATCAACATCGCTAGCATCATTAAATGAACCTCTTGAAAACGAACCAAAAACTCCGAGACTGTTAACCCCATACGACTTTATAATCTCTCGATTATTTGAAAGGGCAACCAACAGGTCTTGTTTCGAATTTAATTTAAACTGGTTCATTGTACTCTCAATTTAAGCTATAATAGCTAAAAAGAAAAAAAGCAGTCATTTCTGACTGCTTTCTGCTCCCCCTTCTGGACTTGAACCAGAGACCCTCTGATTAACAGTCAGATGCTCTAACCAACTGAGCTAAGGAGGAGTGTTTCCCAATTCTACTTTCCTATTGCTATTCAAGCAGAATTTCCCCGAAGGGGTTGCAAAAATAGGGAAAATTGCATTCCGACAAAATCTGAATCGAAAAATTTACAGTAAACCCAATAATCCTTTGCTTTCCATGCCAATATAAAGGCCATCTGCCCTCATTTCAGCTGTATAAGTCTTCAAAAAATAGCCCTCCCCACTGGTATTTCGCCCATTTTCCATATTAAAGCGGTAACGATGCAGTGGGCAGGTTATCTGTCCGGCAGAATTGATATACCCATCTGCCATAATCCCACTGGCATGCGGACATTTATGCGCAAAGGCAAAAAAGCGTCCATTAAACCTAGCCAGGGTTATTTTTTTATCTCCCGCCAGTACCACACAAAGATTGTTTTCCTGCCAAGGAAGGGCGGCTTCGGTGTCGGCTATTTTGTACCAGGTCATTGGAGTTAATGAGAGAATGAGTGAATGAGAGAATGAGAGAATGAGTGGATGAGAGAATGAGTGGTATGAGTGGTATGAGTATCTTTCAGCTCACTCATTCTCCAACTCACTCATTCACTCATTACTTAATACTCCATCGTTCTATACGGATACCGGATCTTATACATGTCCCTTACCTTATCCATGATCATATCTCTTAGGGCATCGATATTATTTTTTTCAAGAGCTGATACAAAAACACAATGGTGATTAGTAGCATCGTCCCATTTCTCTTTCAACTCGCGCAGAATTTCTTGTTGTACACTTTCATCCAGCCACTCATCAAAATTCTTTTCGGTATAGAGGTCCATCTTATTAAAGATAGTGAGGATGGGCTTTTCAAAGGCTTTCAGCTCCTGAAGTGTCTTGTTCACCACACCAATCTGGTCTTCATATTGCGGGTGCGAAATGTCTACCACATGCATTAAAATATCTGCTTCCCTCACTTCATCCAAAGTGCTTTTAAAACTCTCTACCAGGTGGTGCGGCAATTTGCGAATAAAGCCTACCGTATCACTCAATAAAAAAGGCGTATTCTCAAAAACCACTTTTCTGGTAGTGGTATCAAGGGTTGCAAATAATTTATTTTCAGCAAACACATCACTCTTACTCAATAAATTCATAAGGGTGCTTTTGCCCACATTGGTGTAACCTACCAAAGCAACGCGTATCAGCTCACCCCTTTCCTTGCGTTGGGTAAATGCCTGCTTGTCTATTTCACCCAGCCGCTTACGTAGTAAGGAGATCTTATCTTTTACAATACGCCTGTCTGTTTCAATCTCTGTTTCACCGGGTCCGCGTGTGCCGATACCACCACCCTGTCTTTCCAGGTGTTTCCACATACCTTTTAATCGGGGTAATAAATACTGGTACTGAGCCAGTTCTACCTGTACTTTGGCCTGCGCAGTTCGAGCCCTGCTGGCAAATATGTCGAGGATCAGATCAGAACGATCGATGGTTTTTACGTTGAGCTCTTTTTCAATATTAGAAATTTGTGAGCCGGTTAATTCATCATCAAAGATCACCAGGTGTATATCCCTTCCACTAATATAATCTTTGATCTCTTCCAGTTTACCCTTACCCACGAAGGTTCTGCTGTCGGGATGTGGCAGCCTTTGCGTAAATCGCTTAACGGCAATAGCGCCGGCTGTTTCAGATAAAAAAGCCAGCTCATCCAGGTATTCTGTAATCTGTTCAGGGGTTGTTTCTTTCTGTATCAATCCCACCAAAACCGTTTTCTCTTCTTTCCGAATATGTTTCTTTTTCTCTATCAACTTTGTTTGTTTGGGTAAAGGTAGGTAAAGAAGTTTGGAGACTTCAGTTTGGGGTCTGGAGTTTGGGGTTAGGAGTTGGCACAAGAATTATCTTACAAGTTTGCACTTGTTAAATTTGCATAAATAAATAGCTGTAAATACAATCTAATACTACAAACCACTAATGGTAATACCAATGCTAAACCTGTTCATTGTGGGGCCTGTGCCATCTTTAAGAACGCCATTAAACTGGTAGCCGGCATCAATGGATAATAAACCATAACCTACTCTTCCGGTAACAGCCAGCATGGTTCCGTTGAAGAAACGTTTCTGACTTTCTTTGGCAATATAAGTTGGACCGTAATAAGAGACACCGTTTTTAGTTACCAGGTTCTTGCCCTTGGTATGTGTTTTTAAAAGACTTCCTACTTTAATTCCAATAGCTGCTTTCCAGGATTTATTGGGGTTTTCTGGGTTGGAATAATAGCGCAACTCAACCGGGATCTCTGCATAAACATTCACCACTTTGTATTTGCTGTAATGGTCGGTACTATCTGTATTGGTGAATGGAAGTTTAGATTGATTGGATTTGATATCAACCCTGGTATTATTAAAAAACATATTACTGCTTCCAATACCTATACCATAAGCCACACTCAATTTCTGGTTGGTTTTAAAGGGCTTATCGAGCATGAAGTACATATTGAAATGTCTGCTAAAGCCACCGGTACGCACACTATCCGGACGGTTGGTCCAGCTATCAGACCCATACTGTATGATCAAATGATCGGCAGCACGTTTTGACAGATCATATTTTGGAATGCCCACGGTTTGAGCCAAAGAGATAAAACCGATAGAAATACTGAGGAAAACGAGTAATAATTTTTTCATTTCTGGTAGTTAGTGGCAATATTAAAGGCCAATTGTGGCGCAAATTAACAGAATTGACGGTATACAGGTGGTTAAAAATTAGTCAAAACCTGTTTTCAGGCGCTAAAACAGCACAAAATAACGCCAATTAAGGCAGAAATTGCCCGGAGATACCATATCTAAGTGCCCTCTCACCTTTTATCGACCTATCTTTAGGCCTCATTAAATTAACTAATATCAATTTTGAAGTTTACAGAATTTGGTTTTGACGAAAGAATACTGGAAGGGATCGACTCGATGGGCTACGAAAATGCCACCCCAGTGCAGGAACAGGTGATCATCCCAATTTTAGAGGGCAAAGACCTGATCGCATCAGCTCAAACAGGAACCGGTAAAACAGCCGCTTTTTTATTACCCCTGATCAATAAAATAATTACAGAGCCGCATGATGAACACCTCATCAATGCCATGATCATTGTGCCTACCAGAGAACTAGCTGTTCAGATCGCACAAACCATGGAAGGGCTTTCCTATTTCACATCCGTTAGTTCTATTGCCGTTTATGGCGGTGGCGACGGTACTTCTTTTACAACAGAAAAGAAGGCCCTCTCAAGCGGGGTTGACATTGTTATCTGTACCCCCGGCCGCATGATTGCACACCTGAACATGGGTTATGTAAAAATGCAGGCATTGCGGTACCTAGTTTTGGATGAGGCCGATAGGATGCTGGATATGGGCTTTCATGATGATATCATGAAAATCATTTCCTTCCTACCAAAAAAGCGACAAAACCTGCTCTTTTCAGCCACCATGCCCATGAAAATGCGCGAGATGGCCAGAAAGATTTTGCACCAGCCTTTAGAGATCAATATTGCTGTATCTAAACCCCCGGAACAAATAGTTCAGGAAGCTTTTGTGGTATATGAACCACAGAAGATCCCCCTGGTGAAAGAGGTTTTGGGTAAAAGAGATTTTCAGAGTGTGATCGTATTCTGTTCTAAAAAGCAGAACGTAAAGCAATTGAGCAATGAACTGAAACGCGCTAAATTTTCTGTGGAAGAAATTCATTCCGACCTGGATCAGGTAAAACGCGAACAGGTATTACTCGATTTCCGCAATAAAAAATTGAAGATCCTGGTGGCTACTGATATATTGAGCAGGGGTATTGATATTGAAGATATTGACCTGGTGATCAATTACGATGTACCCAATGATGGTGAAGATTATATACACCGTATTGGCCGTACAGCACGCGCTGCCAGTGAGGGAACAGCCTATACTTTCGTCAGTGAAAAAGAACAACAAAAATTTCAGCAGATAGAAAATTTATTGGGTCATCCTGTTACAAAAGCCCAGGTGCCCGAGCAATTTGGCCCTACACCCGAATACCACCCAAGACCCATGCGTTCCGGAGGCGGCAACAGAAATTATAAAGGAAGCAAAAGAAAATAAGCTGCATTACTACCGCTTTCTTTTGCCAAATGCCAATTTAAAGCATCATTTTATCTGGGATCTGTATCCATTGAAAAATTGCTAAACAGCAAATTTTAAGGCTTTATATAGTTTTAAAACATCAATAAAAAAGAATCGAAGATTATATTTGGACTTTATGAATGGACAGGGGAAGTTGTTTTTTTTATCTTTAGTTTTTGTATTGTGTTGGTTTACCGGTCAATCACAGGTAAAGTTGTTGTCTGGAACCGTTAAAGACAAGCAAAGTGATGAGCCCATACCCTTCGCATCCATCTTTTTCTCCATTGCCAAAAAAGGCGTTCTCACAGATTCGGCCGGTTTTTTTACAGTAGACATAACCAATGTTGGGTTAAACGATACCCTGCAAATCATAAGTGTAGGCTACAAACAAATCGGCATACCGCTATCAAAGCTAACAGACAGCTCGGCACATGTTTTTAAAATTGAAGTATTACCACCTTCTGGCGAAGCAGTGGTAAAAAGCAAATACAACCGGGCACTTTGGTTCTGGCGAAAGATCATGGCCAATAAGGATAAGAATAACCGAACCAAATGGGACAGTTATTCATACGAGATCTATAATAAACTGGAAATGGATCTCAACAATGTGCAGAAGGATAAACTCAAAAAATTCTTTCTAGCCAAACCACTTGGTTTTGTTTTGGATTATGTGGATTCCTCTGCAGAAGAAAGACCCTACCTGCCTGTTTATCTGAGCGAAACATTGTCGGATTATTATTACCAGAAATCGCCGGAAAGAATTCATGAAGTGATCAAAGCAGCCAAAGCCAATGGACTGGAAAACGAAAGCCTGATCAAAGAGTTGGGGGGCATGTACCAGAATGTAAATGTGTACAGCAATTTTATTCCGGTATTTAACAAGGAATTTATCAGTCCCTTTAATTCAAAAGCCGACAACTATTATAATTTCAAACTGGCTGATACTGCTTATTTGAGTGGCAGGAGATTGGTTCATTTTCGTTTTACGGCTAAAAGAAAAGGGGAGAGCACATTTGAAGGTGATTGCTGGGTAAACGATACCAGCTTTGCCATACAGAAAGTAACTATGCGTCCATCACCGGATGCCAATATCAATTTCATAGAAGGTTTATCGCTGATACAGGAATACCGTTTGATCAATGATAGCACCTGGTTTTTATACAAAGACAGGTTTGTGGCAGATATATCCCCGCTGGCAAAAGGTAAACTGGGTATCAAGGGAAGAAAAACATCCACTTATGAAAAAGTGGTGCTGAATGATACCATGGCATTACGCGATCTGCGTAAAACTGAAAAGATTCAGCAGGTTGATCTCTTGCCCGATTCTAAAAGTCTTTCAGATTCTTTCTGGCAGCGCAACAGGCATGAGCCTTTGAATAAAAATGAATCTACGGTTTACAAAGTGTTGGATACACTCACCAAAAATCCAACCTATATGCTCTATAGAAATTTAGGAGAGATATTGGCAAAAGGTGTTCGGGATATTGGTAATATCCGCATTGGTCCCTGGTTTTATTGGATCAGTGGTAATAATTGGGAAGGAGCAAGGTTTAGATTTGATGTTTCTACCAACAGGGGCTTTCATAAAAAATTATACCTCACTGGTTATATGGCTTATGGCACCAAGGATGGTATGTTTAAAGGAGGAGGAGAAGCCAAGTACCTGTTTAACCGGAATAACTGGACCTACCTGAAATTTGTTTATAAGAATGACCTGGATAATGGTCAGGTAAATTATTACCAATTAGGCACCGACAATATTTTTGGAACAGTTTTCAGAAGACCAGATATACCTTTTAAGTTTCAGCAACTGGAAGAAAAGCGACTGGAATTTTTTAAAGAAACACAAAGTGGATTGGGTTATGGTGCTTCCCTTGCGAGCAAAAAATTTACAGCGCTTGAAAACCTGCCGGGTAAAGAATTTTTTAAGCAAAAGGGAACAGATCCCTTTAATACTTTTGAAACGCAGGTTCATTTTCGCTATGCTTACCTGGAGCGATTGCTGGAAGATAATTTTTTGCGTTACAGTTTAGGCACTTTGTATCCGGTGATTGACCTGAAATATACCAAGGGTATTACCAAAGTGTTGAACAGTAATTATGATTATGATAAGATTGATGTGAGTATATCTCATTCCACTAAGATCTCGCCCTACGGTACTTTGTTTTACAATTTTTTTGCAGGAAAAGTGTTTGGCACCATACCTTATCAGATGCTGGATATGATACCGGGTAATGAAATGTATTATTATAACAAATATGCTTTCAACCTGATGCACCGTTTTGAATACCTCAGCGATCAGTATGCCGGCTTTAATGTAGAGCACAATTTTGGAACCGGCATTTTTAAATTCATACCAGTCACCAGAAAATTAAAGTTCCGTCAGTTCTGGACTGCAAGAGGTGTGGTAGGAAGTTTAACCGATGCCAATAAGCAACTCAATTATGTGGGCAATTATCCCTATCGGTCACTAGATAATAAATGGTATGTAGAATTAGGTACAGGCGTTGATAATATCTTAAAATTATTCCGCATCGATTTTGTGTGGCGTGTTGCAGCCCCCGACCCCATCAATGGTGCACTCCGTGATAAGTTTGGCGTATTTGGCAGTTACCGTTTGCAGTTTTAATAATAAATTTATTTCTCTGCGAAACCTCACCGCCCTCCTCGCCCGCAAAGCTTTGGCGAGCGGGGCGTGTCTCTGCGTTAAAAAAAGAAATTCGTCATACAGAAAGAACAAGATATTAATTACCCCTGCTTCCTAACATACTTCGTCAAAATCACAATCGTCTGCCCCTCAATCTTACCTTCAATCTGTTCTGTATTATCAGCAACAAGTCGGATATTTTTTACAACGGTTCCCATTTTAGCATTCAAGGTAGAACCCTTCACATCCAATGATTTGGTGAGAACAACGGAGTCGCCGGATTGTAGAATGGCGCCATTGCTATCACGGTGCAAATCAACACTAGCATCATTTTCATGATCTCCCGTGGCTTTGGCCCAGGCAAGTCTATCATCATCGAGGTACATGAGATCCAATTGTTCGGCGGCCCAGCTTTCTGCACGCAAACGGTTTAGCATACGCCATGAAACCACTTGCACAGCCTGAAACTCGCTCCACATAGAAGTATACAAACACTGCCAATGTGCAGGATCCAGTTCGGCTTTTTTATCGATCTGACTAGCACAAACAGCACAAGCCATTAAGCAATTCTCTTCATTGGTTTGGTCCTGTGGCGGCACTTCATACACATTCAGGTTTTCAGTGGATCCGCAGAGTTCACATTTGTTTTCACTTCTGTTTAAGAGAATCTCTTCTAGTTTCATGGTTGCTTATTGAGGCCGCAAGGTAAGATTATACTTCGAAAATTCTGTTGATGAAAGAGAAACCCAATAATACAGTTTACTTTTTGTAGGGTATGGTATTAAATAAAACCAGCTGAAACTGAGGCCTGTTGGTGTTTTCAAGAACCTGATACATCAATCCCGTTTCAAAACGAAGTTGATTATTGATGGCATAACCCAATGCGCCATAGATACGATCGCGGTCATATACAGGACTATTCAGGTGCAGAAATATTTCATTATAGGCAGAAAGATACCAGGCATTTTTTTCAACCGTTCTTTTATTGAATGGGATATTAACGGAAAGAAAATAACGAAAACGCATCCTGAAATTATTTGTTAAAAATCTTTCTTCAAAACGATAGCGGTGTTGCAAAAACACTTTTCCAAACTGTTGCTTGGTGATGAATTGCTGATAGATCCTATGCTCACTAGTAGCCGTTTTTAAATCAGTACCGGCTATATAAGGGTTAGATTGGATAAATGCATAACCTAGTAAAAGGTTATTGTTATTTTCAGTAAGGTTATAACCTAAACCGGTTCTCAACATTAATTGTTCCATATCACCGGCAAAATTGTAATTGCGGTATTGGGCTTCGTGCCACCAGTTCCATTTTTTGTTGATCTGTTTATTACCGAAATAGATGAACCAGTTACCTATGTCTGATTTTTGGGCGGAACCCTTATTACAAAACACTAACAATATAAATAGGGAAATAATTAGGTTTTTCATTTTTACAAAAATCGTATTTGCGAAGATAATCGTCAACTTGTATGCATGGCTATTTATATTATTTCCTGCACATTTTTTGAAATTCTAAAACTTTACTAGTTTTCATAGATTCCCGATCATGTGGTTGTTGCTTTTTAAAAAAGCAATTGATTTAAGATCTAGCAAATGCCAATAACAAACTGAAATCCCCATTGTCGCCTGCTTTAATGGCTGTAAGGTAATTGTATCTGGTTATGGAAGGATTTGTGGTTACACCTGCTCCCCAACTAAATACCGACTGTTTAAAAACCTGATCCATTATCAGATCTGCAATTAAACGGCTATGCCTTCCATTACCGTTGGCAAAGCAATGAATGGTAACAATTCGGTGTTTGAATCTAATGGCAATTTCATCAGGTGAGAAAATCTGGTTTTCTGTCCAATAAATGGCATCCTGTAATAGTTGTTGCAGTTCTGTTGCGATCATCCATTTATCAACCCCCAGATTTTTATTGGTTCGCCGGTATTCGCCGGCCCAGTTCCAAGTATTTCCAAACATACGGCTGTGCAGTTCTTTGATTAGTTTTTCTGAGAAAATTTCTGCCTGTTTAAAATTTCTTGTCAATGTCCATTGAATGGCTGTTTCTATATTTTGTTGTTCAAATTCATTCAATTCAGCTCTGGTAGTGATCGAGTGAATTAGCAATCCTTCCTTCTCCGTTTCATCAAGTGGTGTTTGACCATCTTCAAAATCTATCGTTAATCCCATAAAATTTTTGGCATTTCTTTCATTAGTAATTCTGTTCTTTCATGGATTGCTTTAGCAAGCCTTTCATCTGAATTCCCCTGGTCTTCCAACACCATACTGTTATGGGTGCGCATAATAATATTTTTCGCTAATTGATTTGCACGCCTTTCGATCAGCGCATCCAATGAACCATCATTTGGCACAAATCCATATACCAATTGCATATCTAATGCATTAGCAATTTCTTTCAAAGAACGAATAGTTATAGAGCCCTGCATTTCTCTTTTTTCCATATCCAAAACAGCTTGTTTAGAAATAGCTAATCTATTACCCAATTGGAGCATCGACATACCTAAAGATGTACGAATGGCTTTTATCCATCCTGTACCAGGAATGGCAATATTTTGTAATACACTGAATGACAACATTTTAGAATTTAGTTGTTGTATTTTCAAACTTCGATGATTCATAAAGTAAACATATAAGTTGACTAATTAAGACAAAAGTAAAGATATTATTTTACAAATAAAACTAAAAGTAAAAATTTAGCTTTACTAAATGAATTGCACTTCTTTACTAAACTGGAAATATAGTAATAGGATACTGCTTTTTTAGGGGTTTAATACTATGAACGGATTTCATTAAAAACGCAAGATTTAATGGATACACATCATCGTTTTCCGCTATTTATTTTTTATTACCAGTCATTATCCAAATATTGCGTTAGTCTTAAAGAAATTACTTTTATATATGACCTTATTTAGCAACTGTTAGTTATCATTTTTTATGCTTTTTTTTCTAAATATATTCCTGTTCATTTCTTGTTTACTTGCATTTTTAGCAGCGGCCATTCTATTATGGGTAAATAAAGACCAGCAACATAGCAACCGCTTACTTGCCATGGTGCTTTTGATACTGGCACTGACCAATTTAAATGGTGTTTGTTTATACAATGCTTGGTTTCTGCATTTTCCTTACCTGCATAAATTCATATTACCCTTTACCCTGTTAATAACGCCATTGGCATGGTTGTACATAAGGTCTGTTTTGCGTGGTGAATTGAAGAGCAGTAAAAATGACTGGTTGATCCTTATTCCAAGTATAGCCTGTATCATAGACCTTATGCCTTATTATACCATGCCACTTGCTGAAAAAAGGGTTTATCTAGAAGAATTTTTTGCAAACCCTTATTTGCAAGCCCGATTTAGTGAGGGCATTCTATCTCCTTATGTTTTTACATTTTTGAGGGTTGTATGGTCTGCGGTATTTATTGTTTTTAATTTTAAAATCATCGGACAGTTTCGGAAAAAGGATTCGAAACATGTATCGCTTCAAAATAATGCATTGATCCAGTGGTTAAAACTCTTTAACTGGTTACTGGCAATATTGCTGGCATCTTCTTTGGTCAATGCCATTATTGCCCCTGTATTTAAAACCAATATGTTCCTGGTTGATCTGGCTTCGGGTATTACAGTAATAATTATATGCCTGAAACTATTTACGCAACCGCGGCTATTGTATGGTGTTTTTCAACCGATAGTTAGTTTTGAATCTTCTTCACAAGTAACAGAGGAAGAAAAATGGGATCAAACTGGTATTGCCAATGAAGGAATATTTACGCTAGAAGCATCTGGTGGTAACATTTTAGAAAAGCTGGATAACCAGTTTGTGTTAAGCCAGGCAGACAGTATCAGGTATAAAAAAATAATCGAAACCTTTTTTGAAAGAAATGTCCCTTTTTTGCAAAAAGATTATACCCTGGATAAACTGGTGATGGATACCAATTTACCCCGTCATGCCATTTCTGCTTTTGTAAACAGGGAATATGGGATGGGCTTCCGGGAATTTCTTAACCGTTACAGGGTTAACTATTTTAAGGAAAATATACACAATCCTAAATGGGAAAACTTAACATTAGAAGCCATTTCTGCAGAATGCGGTTACACAAATCGTTCAACATTTATAGCCAATTTCAAACAAATCACTGGACAAACCCCTTCTGATTATATCAGGAATCTGTCAAAATAAAATTTGGTTATTGCCTTCAAACATAATACCAGAAAGGGTCTTTACAAAATCGGACAAATAAAACGACAAATTACAACAAGAGGTATCTGTATTATTTTTTTCCATCATTTTTAGCGTTAATTTTTGCTAGTGATTTTCTCTCTCCTACATTTCAAAAGGGTGTGTCGTTTGATCTTCCGGGAACTTGATTAACTTAAATAAATAACCACATGCAACTAAAAAACAAATTCCTCGCTGGCTTGCTCTTACTCACTTTTGTAAGTTGTAACCAGCCTGCTACCAAAACATCCCAAACCGAATCGGTTGATGCTGTTTATTACGGAGGTGATATCATTACCATGGAAGGTGATAGCGCCATTTACCCGGAAGCGATTTTGGTAAAAGCTGGAAAAATCTCTTATGTTGGAACCAAAGAAGAAGCCATCAAACAAGCAGGTGAAGGGCATACAATGGTTAACCTGGAAGGTAAAACAATGGTGCCTGGTTTTATTGATGGTCACCAACACTTTTTTGCTTTAGGCGCACAAGCCATCTATGCTAACTTGCTGGCAGCACCTGATGGGAATTGTAATTCAATAGATGATTTGGTAAACGAATTAAAAAAATGGCATGAAAAAAATGGCACCACAAAATCTCAAGGTTGGATCATGGGTACAGGCTTTGATGATGCTGTACTGAAAGAAAAACGTTTTTTAACCAAAGATGATTTGGATAAGGTTTCTAAGGATATACCTGTAATGGCAACACATATCTCTGGACATTTTTGCAGTGTTAACACCAAAGGTTTAGAGCTTCTGGGCATTACAGCAGATTCTAAAGACCCTTCCGGGGGCGTGATCAGGCGTGTTAAAGGAAGCAAAGAACCCAATGGTGTATTGGAAGAGCTGGCTGCCATTCCACATATGATGAAATTAATTGCACCTCCCGAAAAAGAAATGAGTGAAATGTTTATGGATGCGGGTCAAAATCTAGCTGCAAGTTTTGGTTATACTACCTGCAATGAAGGACGTGCAACGGGCAACCACGAATTATTGGCCGACTATGCAAATAGGGGTAAATTGTACCTGGATGTAAATTCCTGGATCGACTATTCTGTTCCTAAATACATGCACAGTGAATGGAATAGCAAAGAATATAAAAATCACTACCGCATTGCTGGATTAAAATTAACATTGGATGGTTCTCCACAGGGTAGAACAGCCTGGCGTACTATGCCTTATCTCGTACCTCCCGATGGTCAGAAAAAAGGATACAAAGGTTATCCGGCTATTCCCAAAGATGAAGACGTTCAAAACATTGTGGATAGTGCATTTGCCAATAACTGGCAATTGAAAGTACATGCCAATGGCGATGCTTCTGCAGATCAGTTGTTCCGGGCAATTAACAAGGCCTCTGCTAAATATGGCAATAACGACAGACGTACTATTTTAATACACGGTCAGTTGATTCGGATGGATCAGTTAGACAGTTTAAAGAAATATGATATCATTGGTTCCTTCTTTCCTATGCATACTTTTTATTGGGGCGATTGGTATAAAGAAATTATTGGGCCAGATAAAGCACAGCAAATCAGCCCTATTAAATATGCCATGAAAATGGGCATTCGGGTAACCAGCCATACCGATGCACCAGTTGCATTACCTAACTTGATGATGATCATGTACACTACGGTGAATCGTGTAAGTAGGAGCGGCACTGTGATGGGACCAGATGAAAGACTAACACCCTATGAAGCATTAAAGTCAATTACTATTTGGGGAGCCGAACAATTTTTTGAAGAAAAAAATAAGGGAACATTGACAACCGGTAAGCTTGCAGACATGGTATTGCTTGATAAAAACCCTTTAAAGGTTGATCCAATGACACTGAAGGATATTATGATTTTGGAAACCATTAAAGAAGGCAAGACCATCTATAAGAAAAATTAAAAAAAGGATTTTGAGAAACAAGCAGTTATTGCCTGTATGGGTATTACTTTTTTCAATTTGGATAACACCAAATATAAAGGCGCAAAACCATGATGATGATAGCTTTCATGCACATCATTCACTTGGAATTTTAATTGGTCATATGCAGGTAAGCCAGGGTATTAATGCAGGTGGCAGCAGGCAGTGGCTGTCACTTCCATCCTGGAGTATCAATTACAATTATAAATACAGTAAAAAATGGGCAATTGGTTTGCATAATGATATCATCACAGAATCTTTTTCCGTAGAAGAACATTTAGGCAGAAGTGGCGGAAATGTTTTAGAAAGAAGTTACCCAATCGCGTCTGCCCTAATGGCTTCTTTTAAACCAGGGAAACATTTTAATTATCTTTTCGGTGCGGGAGGTGAGTTTGCTCATGAAGCTAATTATTTCCTGATCAGGATTGGCGCCGAGTATGTACAAGATCTTTCAAAGGGTATGGAATTGAATGCCTGTATTGCGAACGACTTAAAAGTAAATGCATACAATTCATGGACAATTGGTTTGGGCATTACCAAAGTTTTTTAAAGCAGAAAGATCAGAAGAAAGTAGATAGCATATTGGTTTGTAAAATGTAGTTTCCATCAATTCTTATTCGATAATTCAAATTTTTAAGGAAGTGAAACTGGCAGTATGTTGCTGAAAAACATAGCCGGTAAATCAGGCATTGCAAGTGCTGAGCAGGAAATGATGCGAAGCATATTCCGATTATAGCATGGCATTCAAATGGGCTTCTGTTCCTATCTATCACCAAAAAGAAAGAACAGTTCAGTCAAATAAGTTATTACGAAATCGTTTGCGTTTGTTTTCTCTTCAAAGCAGCACAGAATTTCAACGCTTCTTCGTATTTTATACATCCATTAACTGCCCTGATTGCTCATGCCAAATCTGTTGCCACGACGCACATTTATCCGTTATGCCACCCATTCCGCTGCTGCATTGGGTTTGCTCGGAAAAATTACACCATCATTTGCTAGCCTAGCAGCCGAAACACCCAAACGCATTGGTATCATTGGTCTCGATACATCGCATAGTATTGCTTTTGCCAAAGCACTGAATGGGCCCAATCCTTCAGCAGCCTATGCGGGCTTCAGCATCAGCGCAGCTTATCCCAGAGGTAGTGCTGATATTGAGTCCTCAGTAAAAAGGATAGCAGGTTATACAGAAGAGGTTAATAAATTAGGTATTGAAATTGTAGGCTCTATTGAAGAACTCTTATCAAAGTCGGATTATATTTTATTAGAAACGAATGATGGTCGCCCACATCTAGCACAAGCTACAGAAGTGATCAAAGCAGGTAAACCCCTTTTTATTGATAAACCTATTGCCGGCACACTTTCAGATGCCATCGCTATTTATGGATTGGCAGAAAAATATAAAGTTCCTGTATTCTCTTCTTCCTCTCTTCGCTATATGGAAACCGCACAGGAAGTAGCCAATGGGAAAATTGGCAAAGTGTTGGGGGCAGATACGTATAGTCCGGCCACACTTGAAAAAACACATCCTGATCTTTTCTGGTATGGCATTCATGGTGTAGAAATTTTATATACGGTTATGGGTAAGGGTTGTAAAGAACTCGTTCGTGTAAGTACGGCCGATACAGAAATAGTAGTGGGCACATGGGCCGATGGGCGTACCGGCACTTTCAGGGGAACAAGAACCGGCAAGCATGATTACGGTGGTACTGCATATGGTGAAAAAGGCAATTTGGTTTTAGGTCCCTTTAAAGGCTATGATAATTTGTTGGACCAGATCATTGCCTTTTTCAAATCAGGCATACCGCCTGTAAGTGCAGAAGAAACAATAGAGCTGTATACATTTATGGAAGCCGCCGATGAAAGTAAACGCAATGGCGGTAAAGCGGTTCAACTCTATGATGTATACACCAAACATTTTAAGATAGCAAAAACACAATTGTAAAAATTCTTAGCGAACCCTTGCGCCCTCGCGCCTTTGCGGTAAATCCTTAACCGCCAGGAAAAGATGGCACGAAGAAAAACCTACAAACATGAATCGTTCAAGAAGAGATTTTATCAGAAAAGCCTCTACCGGCGCAGTGGCATTTTCATTAGGTGGTATGTTGCCTGGCTTCAGCGCCAGAAGTTATCGCAACATAATAGGTGCCAATGAAAAAATTATTTCGGCGCATATGGGTGTTAATAGCAGGGGATTAGCAGTGGCCAGAAATTTTGCAGCACAAAAAAACAGTGAAGTACTGCATATCTGTGATGTAGACAGTAGGGCAAGCGCCACTTGTATTACCGCAGTAGAAAAACAACAACAAAAAAAGCCCATCGATACACCCGATTTTAGAAAAGCACTGGAAGATAAAAATGTTGATGTACTCGTAGTTACAGCTCCTGATCATTGGCATGCACCGGCTGCTTTACTGGCCTGTTCCGCAGGTAAACATGTTTATTTAGAAAAGCCTTGTAGTCATAATCCGAATGAAGGCGAAATGCTGGTAAAAGCTGCTGCCAAACACAAGCGGGTAATGCAAATGGGCAACCAGCGCCGCTCATGGCCCAATGTAAGTGCCGCCATTGCCGAGCTACATGCAGGTGTCATTGGTCGGCCTTATTTTGCCAAAACATGGTATACCAATAATCGTCCCACCATTGGTAAGGGTATTGAAACTGCTGTACCTGCCTGGTTAAATTATGATCTATGGCAAGGTCCTGCGCCACGTAAACCTTTTCGCGATAACCTGATCCATTATAACTGGCATTGGTTCTGGCATTGGGGAACGGGAGAAGCTTTGAACAATGGTACGCATATGGTTGACCTTGCGCGTTGGGGATTACAGGTAGAGTACCCTACCAGCGTAAGCTCTTCCGGTGGTCGTTTTCGATATCAGGATGATTGGGAAACACCCGATACGCAGGTCATCAATCTTAACTTTGGAAACAAAGGAATGATCAGTTGGGAAGGCCGCAGTTGTAATAGCAAACATGTAGAAGGCAATAGTGTGGGTGTGATATTTTATGGCGATAATGGCTCGATGACCATTGAAAGCGGTAACTCTTACAAGATCCACGACCTGAAAAATAAACTCATCAAAGAAGTAAAAAATACAGAACGTGTAGATGCCACTAATCTCTCAGATCCTGCACAGGAGCTGGATGCATACCATCTGCAGAATTTCTTTGAGGCAATTAAAAAAGGAAGGCCGCTGAATTCAGATATCGTAGGTGGACATCAAAGTACCTTACTGGTGCAGTTGGGAAATATTGCTTACAGAACAGGCCGTACTTTACAAACAGATCCTTCTAATGGACATATTCTGAACGACAAAGAAGCCATGAAATACTGGAGCAGAACCTATGAACCCGGATGGGAACCGAAGGTGTAGGGAATGAAGAACAGAAGAATGTAGAACAGATGAATGTAGAATATTGAAAGTAATAAGGAACTCTAAAAAATATATAATAATTGACAGGGCTTTGAAGTATATCAGCTTCCTTAACTCATTTACTTGGTTAAAAACATTATTATGACAATTACCGATGCCAAAGAAAAATTCATCAGTCAACGTCTCTATTCATTAGATGCTTTAAGAGGCTTTGATATGTTCTGGATCCTCGGTGCTGATGAATTATTTCACCAACTGGAAAAAGCAACAGGTAGTTCTTTTTGGGGATCGGTATCAACACAATTCACGCATCCTTCCTGGAACGGGTTTCATTTGTATGACCTGATCTTTCCTTTGTTCATATTTCTTGCGGGCGTATCCACGCCTTATTCTATCGGTCGCTCATTGTCGGATGGAAAAAGTAAACAGCAGTTGCTGTTGCGTGTGATCAAACGCGGAATGATCCTGGTATTGCTCGGGATGGTCTATAATAATGGATTACAATTACGGCCATTGGCAGATATCCGCTTCTCGAGTGTGTTAGGAAGAATTGGGATCTCTTATATGCTGGCCAATATCATTTATCTCTATGGAAAAGAAAAATGGCAAATTATTTGGTTTGCAAGTTTGCTGATAGGTTATTGGTTGATCTTGAAGTTTACATCCGCACCCGGTTTCCCCATGGGTGATCTAACGATGGAAGGCAATTTTGCTTCTTATGTGGATAGAACTGTTTTGCCCGGAAAACTTTCTTTGGGTATACATGATACTGTTGGTTTTTTTAACAATATTCCTGCCATCAGTACGGCTCTTGCCGGCATCATCACAGGCATTTATCTAAAACGAACAGATATCGCAAAGCAAAAAAAAGCAATGATGATGGCCCTCGTGGGTATAGGTTCATTGGTGATAGCGCAGTTATGGAACCTTGACTTTCCGATCAATAAAAATATGTGGTCCAGTTCTTTTGTGATGCACACCACAGGTTTGAGTTTATTGCTGATGGCTTTGTTCTATTATATCATTGATGTATTGGGCTATCAGCGATGGGCTTTCTTTTTTAAAGTGATCGGTATGAATTCGATCCTCATTTATATTTCCGGAAAATTCATCAACTGGAAATATACAACCACCGGATTTTTTCAATGGCTGCTCGATTGGGTAGGTGAACCATATAATTTGGTGCTGCTTAGTTTATGCATCATAGTAGTGAAATGGATCTTCCTCTATCTCCTTTATCAGAAAAAAATATTTTTACGGGTATGATCAACAACCAGCAATTGAAAGTATACCATACAGAAGACCCAGTATCATTGGGCTTGATGGCAGGTGCACATGCAGCTGCTAAACTCAAGCAAGTGATCAAAGATCAGGGTAAAGCCAATATTATTCTGGCTACCGGTACCAGTCAGTTTGAAACATTAAATCGATTAATTGCCGAACCCGGTATCGAATGGCAAAAGGTTACGATGTTTCATTTGGATGAATACATTGGCTTACCCATTACTGCCCAGGCAAGTTTTAGAAAATACCTGAAAGAAAGGTTTCTGGATAAGGTGCCCGCTTTAGCGGCAGCACACCTGATCAATGGAGAGAATGATCCGGGAGCAGAATGCCAGCGACTGAATCAAATACTTTCCAAACATACCATTGATCTGGCTTTGGTGGGCATTGGAGAGAATGGACACCTTGCCTTTAACGATCCGCCTGCAAATTTTGAAACACTCGATCCTTATATCATTGTACAATTAGATGAAGCCTGCAGAAAGCAACAATTTAATGAAGGTTGGTTTGCTACTATGGAGCAAGTGCCCAAACAAGCCATCAGCATGTCGATACAACAGATCATGAAATCCAAAGAGATCATTTGTTCGGTACCCGATAGCAGAAAAGCAGCAGCAGTGCGTAATTGTTTGGAAGAACCCGTCAGCAATTTGTTTCCGGCAAGTATCCTGCAAACGCATGCGCATTGTTCCATTTATCTCGATCGGGAAGCCGCATCGTTGTTAGAAAAAAACTAAGCAATCAAAACGATTCACCAAAAAAACAAGCATGAGCGAATTGAAAACAGGGGTTATGCAGGTAACTGCCTTATCAAAAAAACAAACCATGATCTCCATCGGCATCATAGGTGTCTTGTTTTTTATTTTTGGATTTGTATCCTGGGTAAATGCCATACTCATTCCTTATTTTAAAATTGCCTGCGAGCTAACGCATTTCAAAGCATACCTGGTAACTTTTGCTTTTTACATTTCCTATTTTGTAATGTCGGTACCGGCATCTTATGTATTAAAGAGAACGGGTTTTAAAAAAGGGATGATGACGGGTTTCTGGATCATGGCATTGGGTGCATTTATTTTTGTACCTGCAGCATTAACCAGAACCTATGAGATCTTTTTGATCGGTTTGTTTACCATTGGAACGGGTTTGGCTTTTCTGCAAACTGCTGCCAATCCTTATATCACTGTGTTGGGTCCGCAAGAGAGTGCTGCACAACGGATCAGCATCATGGGTATTTTTAATAAGGGTGCGGGTATTCTGGCACCCTTGGTTTTTGCAGCAGTGATATTGAAAGCCACCGACACGGATCTGTTTGCACAATTATCGGGCATGGCATTGAGTGAAAAAGCAAAAGCCTTAGATGAATTGGTAAGACGTGTGATCGTACCTTATGTATGTGTGGGAACTGTGTTAATTGCATTGGGATTTTTAGTGCGTTATGCCCCATTGCCCGAGATAGATACGGAACATGAAAGTGAAGAATTGGCTACGGCCAATATGGGTAAGAAAAACATCCTGGCATTTCCGCACCTGGTATTAGGTGCAATTGGTATTTTTCTGCACGTGGGTACACAGGTGATTGCTATTGATACCATTATTGGTTATGCCAATTCCATGCAGATCCCTTTAATGGAAGCAAAAATATTTCCTTCCTATACTTTGGCAGCTACTATTTGCGGTTATATTCTGGGCATCATAGCCATACCCAAATACATTAGCCAGGTAACAGCACTTCGTTTTTGTACGCTGCTTGGAACGGTATTAACGCTATTGATTGTGTTTAGCAAAGGAGAAGTAAACTTTTTGAATCATACTGCTGATATATCTATCTGGTTTGTGGTATTGCTAGGCTTTGCCAACTCACTGGTATGGGCCGGCATCTGGCCACTGGCATTGGATGGATTGGGTAAGTTTACCAAATTGGGTGCATCAGTGATGATCATGGGACTATGCGGTAATGCCCTACTGCCTTTGCTATACGGCTATCTCGCTGATCTGTTTAACGTGCGAATGGCCTATTGGGTATTGCTGCCCTGTTATTTGTACCTTGTATTTTATGCCATTTACGGACACCGCATTAGAAGATGGAAAGCCTGAACTCTTATGACAACACGTTATAAAATTTACAATGGACAAGTTATTCTGCCTGCAAAAATTATGCAGCAAGGAACGGTATTGGTAGAAGCGGGAAAGATCATAGCAGTAGAGGAAGGTGACCTTGATTTTGAAGATGCGGTTTTGATAGATGCCAAAGGACAATATATTTCACCGGGTTTTATAGACATCCATATTCATGGTGGTGGTGGATATGATTTTATGGATGGCACCACAGAAGCTTTTCTAAAAATTGCTGAGATCCACGCCCAGCATGGTACAACAGCCATGTTACCTACTACACTTAGTTGTGAGAAAGAAGACTTATTGCTAACGCTGGATGCTTATGAAAAAGCGAATAGCATAAATACAAAAGGTGCTTCATTTATTGGTATGCATATTGAAGGGCCCTATTTTGCTATCAGTCAGCGCGGGGCGCAGGATCCGAAATATATCCGAAACCCTGATCCTATTGAGTATAATGAGATCCTCGAAAAATATTCCTGTATCAAAAGATGGAGTGCTGCCCCTGAATTACCGGGTGCGTTAGCTTTTGGAAAAAAAGTTCGTTCCAAAAATATTCTCTTGGCCATTGCCCATTCGGATGCTATATATGAAGAAGCGCTAGAAGGTTTTGCTCATGGGTATAGTTTGGCTACGCATTTTTATTCTGCGATGTCGGGCGTAACCAGAAGAAATGCTTTTCGCTATGCGGGCATCATTGAAGCAGCTTATCTGATAGATGCAATGGATGTAGAGATCATAGCGGATGGAGTGCACTTGCCCGCGCCCTTATTACAGTTGGTTCACAAGATCAAAGGACCGCAAAGAACGGCACTCATCACCGATGCCATGCGTGCAGCCGGTATGCCGGAAGGAGAGAGTATATTGGGCAGTTTGAAAAATGGAACCAAAGTAATTGTAGAAGATGGTGTGGCCAAATTGCCCGACAGAACTTCTTTTGCCGGAAGTGTAGCAACTGCAGACCGTTTGGTTAGAACCATGATAGATATTGCAGGCATTTCTTTGTTGGATACTATTCAGATGATCACCGAAACCCCCGCAAGAATTATGGGTATTCAAAACCAGAAAGGTTCATTGCAAAAAGGGATGGATGCAGATATTTTGATCTTCGATAAAAATATTCAGGTGGGGATGACGATGGTGAATGGGAATATCTTGTAGTGAGCTTTTCGCCTTAATATCAAATTGTCTTTAGTCTAGGGATACTTACAATTTCAATAGCAATCTACAGCTACACTTATTTTAAACTAGTTAATTAAATATAATTTTATAATATATAATATTTATATTATATTGTATTTCAAGAGTAGATTATTATATGGAAAAATCAACTATAGACTTATACCAAGCGACTAAAAAAATGTGGAAGTCTGTTGTGAAAACAGATGCTGAATATTCAAACGAAATAGCAAGACAGCTCGAATATTATAAGCGGTTACTTAATATTTTTCAGGTAGGCGGCTCTTATTATATAGTCCTTAATATTTTCCAGGGACAACTGGAGGTGGTAAGTGAAAGTGTCAAAGAAGTTTTAGGATATGATCCATCGGAATTTACAGTACTGATGCTGTTAGATAATATCCATCCTGATGACAAACCTTACTTTTTGAATTTTGAGGGTAGCGTTACAGAATTTTTCAAATCTTTGGCTTTTGATAAAGTAAAAAATTACAAAGTACAATACGATTTCAGAATACAAACAAAAGACAATAAATATATACGGATACTTCATCAGGCGGTTCAAATTGATTATGATGAAATTAATTATTACAGAACCTTTAGCGTTCACACAGATATCTCACATATTAAGCAAAATGGTACCCCTTGCTTTTCAATAATCGGTCTGGATGGCGAACCCTCCTATTACAATATACAGGATGCAGGAGTTTTTATCAAGTCATATGATGTGTTTACAAATCGGGAAAGAGAAATTTTGAAATGTATTGTTGAAGGAAAAAGTAGTAAAAAAATAGCAGAAGAACTGCACATAAGCCAGCATACCGTAAATACCCACCGAAAAAATATACTCCTTAAAGCAGCATGCAAATCTCCTGTTGATTT
>CALRVT010000046.1:0-20509 GCA_943371675.1 Chitinophaga pinensis
GGCAGAGGCTGTTGAATTATACAACAGTAAAAGGCCTCACTTAGCTTTAAATTTTTTAACCCCAAATAAAGTACATTTACAAAAATCCCGGCTACCAGAGGCAACCGGGAATATTTTTTAATCTGTCAACTTATTTAAGGACGATTCAATAATATAAAAATCTAAACTCAATATCTATACTATTTATTTAAGGTTTTAATCTATTTCTTAAGTGGTTGAAGAAAAGTCTATAAAACTTTTAACAAAATGCACAAAATATATCTTAAAAAATTTTAATGCGGATAAAAGTTATGGATAAACATATTGAAGTTTTAAACGATGAACTATTTTATTGAATCTATTTGATCAAATGAGAGTCCACTATTTCCCTGGCCTTTACCATTTTTAACTTTTTTACCAAGCCATAAAATTGTCTTTCCATTGTACCATCTTACACGTTGGAATGTTTTGGTAACTATAGTACCCGAAGAAGGCACTTCTTCTTCATAAATAAAAAATGGATTGTCACCTGCAATTAAGTTTGTTCGGGGGAGGATCAATTCATTACTTCCATCGATAACCCTTGGCATAGCTGCCCTTTGTAATTGTGTTTTTCTATTAGCACCACTAACATGCACTGAAATAAATGGAATCCAGTTTTCAGGAACAGAAGTTCCTAATTTATATTTAATTGGAGCATCAAGATTGGTAGTAACTGTAGTAAATCCTTCAGCAAGATAAGCGCTAAGTTCGCGTGCAGCTTCTATACCGTTTGCAGGTTGCCCGCCTGGTAAAATAATCTTTGTTTCCACTCCCCATACCATATTGGCTACTTCATCTTTGATAAAGTTCACTTGTTCCAAAGGATCGCTTTCCAAAGTTTTTGTCAAAGCAGGCACCAGTATAAGCCTATTGTCAGTATCACCACTTGTTCCCAATTCACTCATATTGTATAATTGCCAAGATTGCCAATCATCATCTACCGCTTTACCAGCAGCATGGATAAGGGTGCGGTCACCAAAAGTGTCTGTTACAACAAGTCCTTTGATGGAACAAATATTACCCGTATCCATCTTATACGGAAGCAGGAACCAATCATTACTACAAATCAATCCAAATTCAGCAACAATCATTTTGCTAATATCTGTGGTATTAGCATCTATATCTCCAAAATCTGTTTTACTGTCTTCCATTTGCCAATACCTTCCATTCGGCATTCCATTGAATGTGATTCCAGTGGGAATAAATGAAACTAATTTTTCCTGAGCTGAAGTGTCTATGATTGTTTCTGCATCAGTTAGTAGGGATTTTGTTTTATCTATATCAAAAGCATACCAATCAAGATGGCCTGATGTATACTTGTCTGCAGTAAGAATGGTTTGCTTGTCAGCTGATTCTGGAGCAGCACATGTAAACTGGTATTCTAGTTGTGCTGTATGCCAAGCATTTTCATTATTGATTTCAGGTTGAGAATAAAGCCTTTTAAACCATTTTTGTAAATTGCTTCCAGCATTAATCAATTTTATTTTATCATAAGAGCTAATATCGATGTCGCTATAACTGGTTATCCAGGTTTCGTAGATACCCTCTGAAATATCAGAGATCAATTTTGTTCCATCAATACTTTTTAAACTGGCCTGATCAAATATTTGCAATGAATCCGGATTGCAAAGAATACGGTTTTGCTTTTCTGATTCAGTTGGTAATGTAATTTTATATTGCGATTTTATTTTTGCAGAATGATCGGTTGTTAATGCTTGAAGACTTAACAATTTCCAAAACTGTGTGCTTATCTGAATTTTTAATTGATAAGAATCGGGAATGCTCTCTCTTTCTACTCTGGTTTCTAAAGGAAGCCCGTTTTCTAATGTGGTAGCTCCTGAACCTTTTAACATAAAGCGGTTCAAAGTATTTTCTTCTGTTAGAATTCTTGCATCAATTGGTGATCCTGCATCATCACCTTTAAATTCTCCCATCTGCCATTGGCGAGTAAGCATCCAAAGTGCGTCACGAACTTCTGCTTTTAGACTTCGTTCAAAATCTGCAGTTCTGGGCCTGGGTTCCAAGCGGTTCCAGCCAACAATAGAGGGCGTCATGACCTGTTTTTGTGTTAGTAGAGCTGCACTGATATCTGCAATAGTTCTCGTTTTTTTGATTTCGGGCATTAGTATGTAGTTTATTGCTAAATAGAATTATTTTATGTTTTGATTAACCCCGTCATGTTTCTTGCCCAATAGGTTGAAATGGTAACCGGTGCATTTGAAAATGCAGTCATCATAGCAGGCAGAAACTGTGCATTAATCGAGGTGTCAATTTGATCTGGTTCCACAGCTCTTCGTTTTGCCCTGTCTAATGTATCATTCAATATATCCATGAGCTCATTCCATGTCCAGTTTCCCTTGATCTCAGGTGTAATAGCAAGCAAAACAGTTTGTGGTGCTTTGGCATTGGGTTGGTTATAATGAAAAGCAATACCGGTTGTTTCTTTATTGCCTGGAACTAATTCTGTCCAATCGTCTATCAATAAACCGCTTTGTATTGCATCTGCTGTATAACCAGTTGGTAAAATTGCTGCAACCGATAAGAAATCTCGGTCGATCTTCATCTCTTCTGGAAATTCAACACTTACCCAATGGTCATCTGGATCTACAGGTAACTGAAATGGCGTTAAAGAAATTGATGCTAGGGAAAGATTCTGCACATACATACTGATCTCATCTAAACGACTGCTTTGCGAACGCACTTTGCCTATTCCTTGTAACCATTCTTCTGTAATAAAAGGAATGGAGAGATCATTAACAGAATATCTTACCAGATTATTGCTATTATCGATTGCCTCTTGTACTTCAGTTACATTATTCAAAACAAATCTTGGAATCAGGGTAAAAGAACTGCCTAGAAGGAGCTTGGCTGCTGCAGTATAATTGCTGATCAATTCATCTTTTTTCCGCGATTCATTCAGAAAAATATCTGCATCACTTGCATTTGCAGAAAGATTACCGGATGCTGGTACAGTATTGATCAGTGTGGCCGCTTGTGCAAGTCTTTCTTTAAGTATCAATGATACAGATTCGATCTGTGTTTGTAATGTATCAAATTCCAACGTGGTTCCACCAACCACAGATGCAGGATATGCTTCTGCAAAACCATAATTGGCTAGTTTTTTTAAGGCATTTCGCCAGATACTGAGGTCTGTACTGATCCCATCTGCTGGCCTTTCAATACTATTAGAGAGGGTTGAAAAATTCGGACTGGTATCATACAGGCTTTTCAGTTCTGTATATAAAAGATCGAGGCGTCCTGTAAGCATTTCGTTACAAATGTCTGATGTGTCATACCCTTTCAAGTTACTAGACCTGGTTACTTGTGCTTCTGAAGGGAGATTCAGGTCAACTGCATGTAAAGGCCTACATTGGGTTATGATATCGCGCAAGTTTTTTACTAGCGGAATGATGCTGAAAAAACTTACTACTTCTTCAGTCCATGCACTATCCCTTTCTCGCAACAAAATTTCAACAGCAATGTTATCATTCAGTTCAGCATTGGTTTCTTTGAAGAGGCAGGCAATTCTTTTTTCAATACCAGAAGCACCTTTGCCAAAACTTTTATCCATCAACAAAACAAAATCGATTGGCTGGATATCAAGTTGAAACAAATTGATCTCACCAGGGATGGTAACGGATAATCCCGTTTCTCCATCTATATAAGTAGCAGAAACTAAGCAGCGAATTTTGGTGGGGTTAGGTAATACAGATGCCAACCACTTATTCAATCCTTTTTCAAAGTTTGCCGCAGCGCTCATAGTCGTTCCCCAAGCATTATCCGCAGGATCAATTTCTAAATGCAGTGCAATTCGATTGGTGATCATTTCACCTTTTCTGGGTGTATTTACGATCTGTGGTTCGGGTGGATTTTTACCTTCAGAAAACGCTTTCATTATGGATCCGCCACGTTCATAATTACCTTGCACCAATTGATAAACACTTTCACCTAATGCAAGATCACCTACCGCATCCATTGCATCAGCTAATCCATCTATGGCAGTCATGATCAATTTGGCTTCTGCAGATGTTGAAGCTGGCAGTTCATTTACGCCATAAGGATATATAGTTGATCTATAGGCTTCCAGCAGTTTGTCGCCGTTGGTTGTTTGATTAATAGCAATGCTGGTGGTAGCATCTGCAGACAGGGTTGATTGACTATTGGTTAATGGAAATTTTTCGCGGAAATTATAAATATAAACATCCATTTCAAGCCCATCTTCATTATCATGTAAGGCCCTTTCAAATGCATAACCCAATAAAGAAGCCATGGATTGCCCATTACGGATTCCATCCAGATAATACATCGCTTTACGCACACGTTGCGAAGAAAGGTTTACCGACATTTGCTCCGCATATTCATCCGTTGCATGTGCCAGATAAGCATTACGTAAAACAGCACCTGTTATTGCATGGTTGAGAGAGAGGCCATGTATGTATCCTCCATTGGCATCGCTTTCCCAAATTTTTTCTTTGTTAGATTCTTTTAACTGATCAGGAATATCTGATGCAAGGGCTTCTTTACGCGAGGATTCGGGCCTGATATCTTCTACCCATCCATAAGCACCTATGTATAAACCTTTTTCTGCAAGGGTTTGTCCAGCTATCGTTGTGGCATTTGTACGTAAGTATTCCAACCGTTTAGTGAAGATTGCAGTTTGCCATGCATCTAAACGATAACTGCAGGTATCGAGGTGTTCTGTAAATAATCTCTCTAGTCTAGCGGTTGGTAGCTCTTTTAAAACGCCTAATGCCTTTTTCATATCTGCGAGATAGGTATCGAAAAGAAATGCGGCATAGGCTGGTTCTAAAACAAAATCAATGGCCCTCATACTCTTTCCACCTGTGACAGTTTCGGGCAATACGGTACTAACATTTGCGAGCAAGTAATCCATTTTGGTAAGACTTACCGTATTTGTAACATTCAAGATGGATGTTTCCTTAATGGAAGAGCTGATCACATTGTTTTGTTTGTAGAGTGTATTTGTATCGCCCCAGATCTGCTGCAGGTAAGCATTTCGGAGTGCGAGGTATAAAAGTGCTTTTGGCGGATCGATAATAGTACCCGATACATCAGTAAATACTTCACTCGTAATGGCTTCACTGTCTGCCGATAAAAGCCAGCCGATATAATTGTTACTGCCGTCATAAGTTGTAAGGGTTTCAGTTTCTGAAACCGGGTTTTCTTCATCTATCAAATTGCCCATGAGCTGATTGGCATTTTGATAAAAACTGATATCGGCAATTTTAGGTGCATTGCTTGTATCTATGCCAAGTGCTGATAATATCTCATCTCTTTTTGTAGAAAAGCTATTTTCCCATTTTCCCGCAATGGCTCGGTTTTGAAAGGAGAGGAGGTTCCAGTTAAAATCTTCATCGGTGCCGATACGTTGAAAGAATTCAACAGAGCCTGCTTGTAAACCAATAATATTTAAAAGTAGGCTGAAAGGCTCGCCGCTTTTTCCTGCATAGTTTACCTCAGCCGTTAATGCTTGCCAGCTGTTCTCCATTTTTGATAATACATCATAGAGTTGTGTATAATAAGAGCTGTATTTGTCTACTTCATTGTCTGACCATTTCCATGATGAAAAAGAACTGGTGGGTAAAATTCCATAAGGCTGATTGCCAATTCGAAAAGCAGGTAAAGAACCGCGCCCAGAAACATATTCCGTAAAGAATGACCGGGTAAAATTTACTTGATCAGAAGAGAAAAGCGGATACATCATTTCATCCATAAAATAACCCAAAGTGCCCGGCCAGAGTGCTTTGTTCATAAAGCGGGCCTCATTGATATCTGAAATATTGCTGTTGGAAATATGCAACAATGGATCTGTGCTGATGCCTAATGCTTCTGCAAAGAATTGCGCATCTTTTTTGGCAAGAGGGTCGTCGGTTACAGTAAATAAAGGATTGCCTGTTTCTATTGTAAATGAAGTTTCATTGGCAAAATCGGAACTTTCATATCCCGAACTATCGTCCTCTGTATTATTGGTAGCGGTACCCTGCTTCAAAAATGAGAATCCGCTTAATGCATAATGGTGGTCGTTGATCCATTCTTCCGTTAATGCAACTGTATCGGTAGCACTACATGAAAAACGTAAGCCTAATACAACAATACGGTCAAATCCTTTAGTGGCCTGAGTATCGGTAAGTTCAATCCGGATCGCCATTCCTGCTTTTTCAGCTGTTTCAAAATCAAACATCCAGGATAAATTTTTGTCTATGCTAATCTTTCCTGTTGTTTTATCCCTTGAAATCTGCGCTTCCGTAGCTGATGGATCTGGTGCCATTTGAAGATCATCCGGTATCAATTCGCCAGATGCTTCAAAAGCAACGCTGCCCTCTGAGTAACCAGTAAAGACAAATTTGTCAGGCATTACCTTGCTATGGGGAGCCTGTGTCCATGAACCAGATTTAAAACTTGTATATACCGGAAAGTTTAGCATATTAACAGTGGATGGAGATAAGCTCCAGTTCTGTGGCTTCGTTTGTTTAATGATCCAAGCTGCTCTGTTGGCATCAGCCATAGCTACAATAGTATTCCAGTAGCCTTGTTTAATAGTTTCTTCATTTACACCCAAAATTGATGACCAATAATTTTTTCCTGCAGCATATTCATCTTCGGTCAATAATTCTTCATGTGTGTTAATTGCAATATCATCAGGATACACTCGGATACACAGAAAATTTTTGTTCTTGATGCTTCGAAATTTAGTTTCTATCCTCATTGGAAGAAGCAAACAGGGGTTTCCATCACTCAGATCTTCTGTAAGCTCTTGCGGCGTTTTTTGCTGGTATACTTGGCTGATGAGTCCTCCCAACTGGTCAAATTGTTCTTTAAGGTTTACCTGTTTTTGACTGATAGCTTCTGATGCTTTTGTGTCCTGTTGCTTATTACTACCTGCCTTTTTTTGTTTTGATTTGGCAGCCAATAATTCAGATGCTGCATTTTTTGCTGCAGCCCTTTTTTCGCTGATGAGTTTCTGTTGTATGGATAATTCTTTCATAGTTTGCTGGATTATACTGATGCAAGCATATCTTTTGCATGAACAGCGATCATTACCGGTTTTTGATATAAGATATAAGCCATATCGGCACTATTGGTACCCCACTGAATATCACCTGATACATTTGCAGTGATGGATTTGCTAAGGTCTACACATGTTGTTTCTGGATCTAGATTGTCCCATGAGAGATCATCCCAACTATTGGTAGCTGTGGTAATGCCTGTTGCCATGTCTAAACCAAAACGGGGCTCACCCGGAACTTCTTTTAGTATAAAGAACCAACCGAGATCACGATCTCCCAAACTGTTTTTTTCGGATTCTGATTCTGTTGCAACAAGGCCACGTGCTTCTTCAATGCTCAAGTCAAATCCTAAAAAAGTAATATCAGGATTTACAGATGCACTATATGCAGGATATAAAATATTGGTGTCTTCCAAACCACCACCACCTGTTTCATTGATCACTAATTTGGGATCATCGGTATCCCAGGCAGCACGTTGCGCATAGATAACTGTATTAGGATACTTTTTTAAGACATCACCTCTTATCACTAATACCAATTGTGCTGAATCAACGCTAGTATCGCGGTTATTATGATCGCCTAATTCACTTGATTTTGTCCATGTGTCAATTGGTGTAATGTCTTTTAGTTTTTCGGCAAGCTCTTCCTCAGAAATCCCTTCTGTATTAACAGTTCTCGACACATCCCAAAACTGTCTGAAATAAGTACCCCGTTGATCGGTAGGATATTCATTCCATAATAATTCACGCGCAAACTCATGGTTCAAGCCTGTCATGTACGCTTCAATAAAAGGCTGATTGGTTTCCAGTAAAGAGATCGTGTTCTGTGGAATAAGATTCAGATTAGGAATTAAAAATTCAGATGAAAGGTCACGCAGAGGTTCATACATCGGATTTTTAATATCAGGATATGCCATTACAGGATCAAATGATTCAAGCACAACACCACCAATGCTAATATTTGGCAAGATCCTTTTCGGGATGGCAATGGATGGTTGTATAGCAAGATTGATCTTGGATTGCGCGTTTGCAAGATCCAGCAATGGTTTAGTAGGTGGTTGCGGAACAGGAAATTGTAATATTGCAGAGAAATTCATTAAAGCATCTTTAAATAAACTAGTTTGCTTGGCAACAATTGCTGGATCAATAGAACTGCCAGGTGTTACCACTGTACCGGGTGCTGTTATCGTAAAAGAAGGAGTAGGTGCAATTGCGGCAATTGCAGTATTTGTTAATCCACCTGATGAAACTGTTTTGATGATTGATATTTCTGCTTCCTTTTTCTCAACTGCTTTTTTTACGTACAGATAGATACCCACACTTGCAAGGGCTGCACTGCCTGTTATTGTCCAGTTACCTGTTACCAAAAACAAAATCACTAATAATATTAATATGATCAAAACATACCACCATGGATTATTAGCAATCCATTTGGCAAAAGGATTGACAGGAGAAGTGTTTGTTATCTTATCTGTTATGGCATCACTATTTAAAATATCTGCTGGTACAGATTTAGGAGATGCTGCTGTAATTAACCCGTTATTGAGTTGTATAAGTAAGCCATTTTCTTTTTTTACTAAAGATGGCAGTTGTAACTTTTTTGCAAATGCGGCGCCAGGCCTGATCAATCTTCTGAATGCCCCGCTGAAAACTGCTGCAGGAATGGCACTTTGTTGAACCTGATAATAAATAGTGGTAGGGCTTCCCATTACTTTTTTCTGCACTGGTTTAGTGATTAGCAAATGTTCATCTGATGAGAGATTCACAACATATTTTTCAAATAACATTTGTCCTGCATTTTTTGCAAGTTGTGCGTATCGTATCTTTTGGTTGGCACTAAGAATACTGCCTACCTGTTGCCAGGCAGCTTTTAAGTAGGTGTCTTGTTTTTTTTGTACCACTTTTGTACCTAACCCTGCTGTGGCACGATTACGAGGATCTTTGTTCAGATGATTGATCCAGTTCTCATCTGCTGGATCAATACTTAATCTTGATACTAAAGCATGCCATTGGCCATAAAATGGGGGAGAAACAACTGGAGTTGCATTATTGGTTTCCTTTTTAAGGTCGTCCTGCAGATTTATGATGGTTGCAACCTGTTCTTCAAATTGATCTTTGTCTGCAATGTCCGAAAAATCTTTGGGGGCGGTAGAAGGTGCTTTCAATGCTCCTTCCAAACCCAGTATGGCATTATCGCTTAGTGTATCAAGACCAAAGCCGGGTTCATGTGTATCTATATCACGGATACCTACAGACGCATCCATTGTTCGAGCTTCGAGAAGTCCAACGAGGTATTCAAAATCGCCATTAAAACCTGTGCGGAAATACCATTCATAGTAAATCGGATATTCCTTTTGTGTAGAATCTTCCAAATCCCAAGAAGCTGTTGTGGCTTCTTCTGTATCTGCAACCTCTTCACCAAGGCCCGATTTTCTTCCCGTTTCAAATGCTGGAATCAAAAATGCATAGTAGGCGGTATTCTCTTCTAGTTTTCTTGAACCAAATAATCTTGATACAGCAAGATCCGGATTACTGTTCAGTTGTGCATCCAGTGCTGTATTATCGGGTTCGTAATTGGTTGCGCTTACGTTATCATTTACATGCACATGTGCCCATGCCCAGGTTTGAGATGGCTCTGGAAATACTGTTGAAGGTGTAGCTAGTAATTTAATGGATGTTAGTGGGCGGCTTGCATCGGTGGTTCTTTCAAACTCATCTTCTTTCAATAACAATAGATTTAACCATGGCGCTAATTGTCTGTTGAATGGAGTAGCTGGAGTATAGCGCCAGGGAAAATCTTCATCATAAAATTCTATAAAGCTGAAGTAATTGGGTTCGAAATCAGTTACCCTGTTGCGAGGTTCTGTTCGCAGAATCACATTACTGTTAATGCCAGTAATATCACCGGGTCCAATCAACTGAACTGGAACAGCCGGAAGGGTCTCAGTTTCATTCAAGGTCATTTGTACCTCTACAGTTGCACGCGATTGTCCTTCAGGTGTTGTGATCTGGTTGGAGATCCCTCTCCTTAACCAGGGTAGAAATGAATAGTTTGCTGTACTCATAAATTTATTTCATAAGAGGGTACGACTTGGATTTCTTTTGCCAATGAACTGTTCCCGTTGATCATTTCTTTCAATTTCACTTTTGCTTCCCGTTCTGAACTGAAAACATAATCATCATGGAATAATTTCAGGTCACTGGTATTGGCGATCACAAATTTTTCTGTATCCAATAAAACTTTCTGTGTGCCTAGTACAGAACCATTTTTTACTGCATCAGATAATTTGGATTTTGATACCGCACTGCCTTTTAATAATTCTGCAAAAAGCCCTGGTGTTAATAACTGAAAATTGAAAACTGGTTTTTCGGGTATATAGGATAATTCATATTCCACTGCCATGGGCACAACATAATCTGCATTAGCAGCACCTGAACCGGAAACATCTGCACCAGAAGTATATTGTTCAAAGTCTTTGGTAGACAGCTTTTCAGCATCTGTCATAGAGAAGAACTGTGCCGGTGCAAATTCTTCCTTAGTAGCACTGAAACTTGTTTCTGCATCTCCTACTTTGATCTTGCTGATATAAAATTTATCTGTGCCACTTACCGATTGATTGCCAAATTTTTCGATCGTTAATCCGAGTGGTACCAGTTTTTGTGAAATGGACAATTTACCACAAGGGTGCGCCAGTATAGTACCTTCGGGTACTGTAATACTTTTTAGTGTTACCTGCAGGTTGCTGCCATCGGGCATGATGGCCTGCCAGTTACCGGTTTTTTGCAATGCATCTGTAAGCAATGGCATTACTTCTATTGGCGCGAGTGTGGTATTCTTAGTATCGCCGAAGGTTTCGTTGATACTTACTTTCTTTTCAAAGCCTAAAACTTTAAAGCTGGCGTTTCCTTTGGCATGCCATGGTGTAGGGCCATCAATGGATAATTGCAGGCTGATACAGAAAAGCTCTTCATCAGCACAACTAACCGTAAGTGAGGCAGAGCAGGCTGCTATAAAGTAGAAAGGAGAGAACTGAAACAATACATCATATCCAATATAGCCTTCTACTTCAAGTACGGCCACTTTTACATAGAGTTGTCCGTTTGCACCAACTTGCACCGTATTAGAAGTAACTGCAAAATAAGTTTCGATACGCAGCTTTGGATTATCACCCGAGAAAAGATTGATGGCCAATCTTTCCATATTACCCAACCCAAGATTGGCAGGTGGATCGTATGACGGATGGAAGCCTCCCACACTTAACAAGAACACAGGATCATCGCCCCAGTTCAAACGCAGAGCCATATCGCCGGTGAGAGTGAACGTGAGCAGTTTAGAATCGTAAATAGAGGCATCAAATGAAATTGCTTTCTTGTCAAAATCAATGGTACCCAGGAAATTTACCTGTAGCGTTAAGAGCTTTGCATCCTCATCGGGCAGAATAGCTTTTAATACACCCAGAATGGCGAGGCGAACAGGATCGGGAAGTTCAATGATCAATCCTAGTTGTATGGAGATAAGGGTAGGGGAGCCCCATCCAATTTCAGCCATCGGGCCAAATACATACTGACCTTCATATACGGGAAATACTTTTTGTATATCGCTTACAATGCGTGCAGCGTTGGCTACAATATCTTCTGGGAAGAGCACACTGTTCAATGATCCATCTTTAACACCAGCCTGTAAAACATCTAGCTTTACAGTGCGGTTGATACCTACAAGTCCGCCCACACCATTCAATGTAAAACCAAACCCTAATTGTATAGGCGTGAATTCGGCGGTGATGATCAGGATCAGTGAAAATCCGTCACTGCCATCAGGCATGATGGTATTCAGAATACCAACTACTCTGATTGCGATCGTATCCTGAAACTCAAGTTCCAATCCTCCTGCATACTCTCCTTTTTCTGCATCGATAAAAAGAAATCCACCGCCTTTGAATCCTTGTGCATCGATAGAGAGGCCGAGGCCGGTAGGGGGTTTGAAACCCAGTTTTGCATTAACGGGTCCAAGGTTACCGTCCCTGTTTTCAGGAAACGACAATGTGCTTGTTAAACCGATGTTCTCTACCACACCTTCAAATGGCCCAAGGGTTAAACTGAATGTGGCGCTGAGTTCGATCGGTACATCTTCGCCTTCCGGTGCAACAGCAACTGTGATACTGTCTACTTCTATTGGGCCGATCTCAATGTGTACCGGCAAAGAAATTTCTATGCTGCTACTGCCTTTGAAATAAAAACCATTCAAAAGCGAAAAACCCATTCCCATCCCTAATGAAGCTGTGATGCCATTGGGTAATAATGTTTTGAGAAAACCATCGGCTTCATCTGCCTTGATCACTAATTCGATCTTCTCCATATCGAGATCGGCGCCAAAGTCCTGACTGCCCGAATTGCTTTTGGCATATACGGAAAGTGAAACACCATCTATGGAAAGATGATTGGAATCTTTAGTGCCGAATAAATACATGGCGGTATCATCTCCTTCTTTCTGGCTAACGGTAAGTTTGATATTCACGGAAGCCGCATCGGCAGGGGATGATAAAATATTTTCAAAAACATCGAGTGAAAAAGGAGGGCGAATTACCAATCCAACCCCGGCATCAAGTGCCAATGAAGTATCTATTGTTGCTTCCCATTTTTCTCCGAGATCAAAATTAAATTCAGTGGTGCCGACCAGGTATGGCACCAATGCAATACCTTTTAATTTACCTGATTGTGCCTCTGCAGGAGTAATGTTGAGTCCTAACTGACTGAAAGTGTCCGGATAAATACCTGCCGAAAAAACAGGAATGCGTAATTCAGTAAGATCATCAGTTGTATTACCCAATGCATTCTTTACATTTTCACTTTGGGTATACAATCCTCCGGGGATGGTCAATGCATGAAGCAGCAATTGAAATCTTTCCAGGAAAATATCTGTATTAAAATCGGTTTTCCATTGATAGATCTCATTGATTACGGTTCCTGGTTCAGAAAAGTAGCGAGGAATTAGATCCCAATTAATCACTTTCAGTTTACAAGCCGGTTGGTAAATGGCAGTATCTTCTTCCAATGTGGTTTGTTCAAAGATGCCGAGTATATAGAGTATACTGAATAATTTGGGATGACGTTTATACAATCCTGTAAACAATAGATAATCAAGTAAACGTTTTGGCAAGTCATCTAGTGGTGCATTGTTGGCAAAGTCTTCTGCCAAACCTGGAACTGCTTTAATAGCTGTGATCAGTTCATTAAATTCTTCGATGGCATCTTTGCAGGCAAGCAATAGTTCAGCACCCGCGGTTATTTTTTCTGAATCAGTAGTGGCTTCTATAAGGTTATTGGTAGCAGTGATCAATGCATCCGCTTTGGCTACTGCATCTGTGAATGCGGTAGTGAGATCCGTTGCGGGAAGTGCATAACCCAGTTTGGCAAAGAATGCTACTGCTTTGTCTGTAGAATCAAGATACTTTAAAGGGCGCAGAAGGAATGTGACTTCTGCGAGTGCTGATTCAGTAAAATTAGTTTCTGACATATCTCTTTTCTATAGGTTAAACAAATTGATCAACATTTTCATCGAAAAACAAAAAGCTGTCATTAGCAGTCGATAAACCTGATTCATCAGTATAGTTATCCATTACACCAGGGAATTTTTCGATCTCGTCATTCGAGTCGGTTGCCACCTGTACTAGTAAACGATCTATCAGTAATAACTGACTCGCTGCAGTGTTATAAGACGTACTGAGATTTTCGGCAGGCACTGCGGGGTTACCAATAACAACATTACTCAGGCGATGACTTTGGTTTAATGTGCCCGGCTCATTTACATGCCAGCGGAAAATAATCGCAATAGCTTTTTCTGAAGTAAAAACATCTTTTACTTTTGCCGTAGTAGTTGTTCCGATTACATTAATACCTGACAAATTTATATTTAGAACATCCGACAGTCTTTTGCGCATAAAATCCCACATGAATGTGCGGATGCCAGGAAAAACGCGCATCATCATCACAAAACGGTAAACAAAATGCCAGTTTTTGTAGTAGGTGATTTCGGACCTGGCGTAATTTGCTTTTGCGTTTCCAACTTCGGTTTCAACTGAAATATCGCCGGCAAAAGTGAGTAATGTTGAATTGTAATGGTGGTCAGCATCAACAATTCCGAAATTAGCTAAAGCAGTTTCAAAAACCTCCGAATGAAGTTTTTTGATAAAGTAGAGTGTTCCACCAAGTTCATTTCCGGTACCTCCTGATTCACTCCCGGTTGGATTATATTGCAGGGTCCAGTGCGGAATACCCAAGGAGACAAGACCTGAATCATAAAAATTACATTCATCATAATTGCCATGTACTTCTGCCTTTGATACAACATGTACTACTTTGTAAGTTGAAACCATCGTTGTCTGAGTAGTATCTGATGTATTTCTTGCTACACCTGTCAGATTATCGAATGTGATTTTGCAGGATGACCAGGAATGATTAGTGCTCATTGCTTGTCCGCCCCAATATGCATCATCATAATAAGCTAAAACAATCCAATCGTTCAATAAAGGATCAGATGCCGTATCAATTCCTGTGTAATACCTGGAATAATCCTTCACATACATTCTCGGTCCTGAATCTGTTACTTGGTTATATAGCCAGATATTATCAGTATGCAAAGTTTTAGTTGTTCCACTCATAGTAAATGCACTAACTACTACAGGACATCGGTAATTATTATCTAACCAATATTGCATAATCATTTTTGTCTCATCATTTAACACACCACTTTTCGGGCCTGTATAAATTAGCGTATTGGCAACTGATTCGAGATTGTCGCCAAGAGATGGTGCAGTAGCGCCAATTGTTTTCAGTTTAGCCGTATAGTTCATGGAAGCGTATACTTGGAACTCCCTTACAGCCCATTCAGTATGAAGATCGTAACTGCTATTGCTTAATTCTGTACCGGTATTCGCAGTTATATCTGCGTTACTTTTCATGATATTGAAACCAAGGAGGTACAGGTCGTTTTTCAAGTTATTGATAAACTTAGGAGTAGTTGTGTGGCCGTTTTCACCGGCTGTAAATTCTATGTCTGCCAGAACTCTAGTTACCCCGCCATACCTGAGGCTGGTATCGCTATCATTCCTTAGTAGTTTATAACTGCCATATCGCACGGAAAAAAGCATTTTCTTTAAAAAGCTGATAGCCGGAATCAATTTATTCATATTGGCTGAATGATCTTTCAGGATAGTTTTGCTATAATCATTCGGGCTTTTAGTGAAATCAATTATATTGTCATAAGGCCCCATATAGAATTGATTGATCAATGCATTTCGCTTTGCCGGCGTATCAAAACATATTTTGAAAGTATATGCTGGGTAAAATTTGTCTTTCAGGAAAGCCAAGTAATCCCTGCAAATAGTAAGACAGGTTGCAGGAAAACGAAGGAGGTTGTAGAAATCAATTTTCTGCTCATCACTGAGTTTATTGTATTCATTGGTAAAGAGTGTTGTTACTGTGGTCTGATTTAGATCTGTTTTGCTATAAGTAATCAATTCATCATACAAGGGTGGAAAAGAAGTTTCCGGGTCAGTTGTTATTTCGCCAAACAGGTAAAGCAGGAGATAGGGTCGGAGCTGCTCAAGGCCAACACCTTCTGTAAAATCCTGTGACGAAAAATTGAGAATTGAATTAACATAAGGTTCAGTAAAAGTATTTTTGTTTTGAAGAAGGGTAGTATAGATCAATGATGCAATAAAAAATCGCAATTCTCCATAACTGTTACCTGCTGAATAAGTAAGTCTTGATAAGTATCGTAAATAATTATCTACCAGATAATTGGTTGTTGTGGGTGTTCCGAATGAACAATAATCATCGTTCACTTTCGGTATCATTTCAAGGAAGTTGGTTTTTACTTTTTGTGATAATGTTAGAATATCATTTGGGGCACCAGGATCGGTGTAAAATATCTCTGTAGAAATGATAAGCACACCTGTTTCTTCAATGAAGAGTCTGATGCAGGTATCTGAAATGTGTGTGAAGTCAACGGCATGCGTATCCGATCTATCTGCAGCTATATAAACCGACCACTCTATATGGTCTATCATTTCTGGGAGATAAGGATCGGTGATAAACAGCACATAGGTTTGTTCATAATTAACTACTAGTGGCGAAGTCTGGTAACTGATCAGCACAATCGCATCGCTTAGAATAGAAACAGCTTCGCCAAGGTCATCTTTAGTGTAACCGTAGGGTAGGCGGGTTTCTGTGGTGTTGATTGTCATGTGTCAGTTGCTTGAAAATAATATTGTTAGTATCATGCGTTTATAATTTGAACATTGTTCGTCGTTTCATCGAAAGCGGTGCTGTGCAAATGGCCTTCGTGAAGTGAGGAGGTTACAGCATCCCGTGTGCCATGTGTAAAGTTCATATACCGCCCAATTCGAAAAGTCCGGAACCCATAAGCAAAAAGATCATTGATAAAATCCTGCGTATCAACCGTATTAGTAAAATAATTGGTGTCAATAGCATTTCCGTTAACGTGCTCAGAACTCGGATAGCAGGAGCCATCCTGGTAAGCAAATCCCTGGCATACAAGTGTGAGGCTAGAATCTCGTAAATGCATTTTGGCAAGTGCAGCAATCAGGCCGGCAAACATAGCTGGTTTTGCATATCGCCTCCTTGTATTGTCATAGTTGTAGTGGATCTTCAGATTTTTTCCTTCATAAGAAAGGGTGGGGGTATCATTGGGGCCCATGTATGGATCAAGCAAGAAATCTGCGTGTATCAAGTCTTCGCTGTAGGTAGTGCCGACATTTTCATACCATTTTGTATCGTTAAAAGCAGTGGCATTGGGGTTGGAGTTGCCTTCTGCATAGGTTCCGTTGGTATAGAAGTACAAAGTAATCGCCCAGATTTCTTCTTGTGCGGCCCTGTTGGCGATAAAATCTATTTGTGAAGGAATAAGTGCTGCTCCTCGCGCTGCCAATGCCGGAATTGCGTTTGCTTTGTGCTTGGCTATGGCTTTGACCATTTCAGTATTGCAGACACAGTGTTCGTTGTCGATATCATCAAAATAATAGTAGATCACTTTACGAGATAGGCTGTCGGCGGTATTATTCGCAATATCCTGGATAAAGGTATTTTGCAGTTTGCCGATCTTCTTCCTCTCACCTGGTGACAGCATTTCGAGGAACCCATAGGAATTTGATGTATGGAATATTTCAAACGCGATCATATTGCGAAGCCTGAAAACGGCGCTATCATCATATTTGTCTGACCCGTTAAGAAATTCCCCGGCATCTTTAGATAAGATAGGGCTATTGCCAAAAAAACACTGTTCTTCCTCTTCTGTCTTAACTACTATTTCAACACTGCCAAAACTTCCCCTCATTCTGTCAGTCCATTCGTCGAATATTGTCCGGCTCGCTGGGCGGATACTAAGCTTTATGATTGCCTTATCTGCATGGTCCATATTATAACTTGCCGGAACTGAACCATCCGTTACATTAATGCCTGTAAAGTCAATGGTATCCGTTATGTTTCCTGCATTTACATTGATATAATCACCTACGGTTCCCGACTGGTTCTGGAGCGCTGTCATTTCACCTACAGTTGCAGTGAGATTTGTTTGTTCATCAAACTGCGGTGCTCCATCAGAAGCCCAAGTAGGGCCTGTCATCACCGGTATATAATCATTATTGCCCGCAAAATTCCTGATCCCAGCAAGCGTATTGTCTGCGCCTGCAAGCAGATTAACTACCAGGTTCTTTTTCCTGCAATTCACGGTTTCTATGACCAAGTATACCTGACGCCCAATTACATTGTCAAAATCCGGCTGCGTGTCAAGCGGCACATCATCTTGATCAACCCTTGTCTGCGTATTGTCGATGCGTTCAAAAAAACAAACAAGTGTATTATCAGTTCTTTTTGTAACAACCTTTTTTGCAAAATAGGCAGTCACGATCCTGGGTGGATTATTTACGATGAATGCCACATAGGACGAAACCATATGCTGGTATATAAAATAGACCTTAATGGTAATGGAATTTACTTTGCCAGAAAGCCCGGTTATATAATGCATCAGTAAACTCTTGATAAAATATGGGTACTCAGTTATTGTATCAAAAGTTGCCGTGGCCCAGTCCTGGTCGCTTTTATAACCATCGGAACAGCTATTCTTTTTTGAGCATTCAAAAATGTATTTAAGCAGTACGGCCGTAAGTTTTATGCAAGACTTAGGAAATAAAGTAAGGCAATACCATTCAATAAACACATTTTTTTCGTCATGAATTCTTTGTTTGGAATCAATGATCTTGCCGTTCATATTCATGGGCAGGTTATCATCGTCGTCTTCATCGGTTGTTTTATTTTCAAGTGTTGTATCGCTGATGATATCGAATAGTTTGTCATCTGTTTCATTGATATTCGCATAATCAGGTAACGTACCGACCGAAGTAAATAGGTCTTTCAGTAAATAGAGCGGAAGCTGGGTGATACCGTTCCGGTATCCGCCATCATAGGAGATTGAATCATCTTCATTATTCAGAAAGGCCTTGATGTTCTCATTTTCAAACTTAGGCAGTTGTATGATGTTATATTGGTTATCATCTTCATTACTGTTCTTTAATACATATGAATATAAGATAGCAGTGACCATTTTCATCAAGTTCTCTTTCTCCGATAGATCTGCTATAGACAAGATGGCTTTGCCATTCCAACTAAGTTCTGGTTCTGTGAGATAGTCGTTCAGGCAGTTCAGCAGGTAGTTAGTAGTGGGATTATTGCTGAGCCCTATAAAGGCCCCGAGTCTTTCCAGCCATCCTGATTCCGTAATAGTATTATAATCCAGGAAGCAGATAAAGCGGTGTTCAATTTCAAGGGTAAGGCTGTTGCCACCTTTTACAACTGTACAAGAGACCACTGCGCGTTCGTATTGCAATGTGTCATCGCTTTCAAATAGATTACTGTCAAAGTAAGCTGTGTATGCATTTGTTTGGTCGCCATCCGTAAATACAATGTCAAGATTAGCTGTCAACACCCCTTTTTTATAAAGAACGATACTCCAATTGATAGAATCCACACTTATGGTATCTTCTATAAATAAGACATATTTGTTTATCAGGATCTGCTCTTCATGAGGGCCAACTCGCAGAATTTTGGGCATGTAACTGATAATAGCGGCTCGTTGAGTGCCTAGCCGATTGTCACCGACTGAATACAGATCGCTGAGATCTGATAACCGCACACTCGGATAATATTGATATATTTTAGGTATTTCCATTCTAAACTTTTTAATTTAAATTGTTTAAAATGGAAACAGGATTGGTATTCAAGTTTTCCATGGATATTAGTTACAGTATTGAAAACACTTCTTAGTCAACCTGAAAATCAATTCTCCAATGCTTCTTTAAACCTGCTTCAAAATCTGGGGGATCTTTGGAAAGGAATTGTGGCTTGTTGAAATTTCATTCAACAATGCTTAATAAATATATTAAACGACTTTTAAATTTGCAAAACGTTTTTATTATTTTTTCATAAATACTATCGTTCAGATATTAGATGGTATATGAAAACGGCAATAAATATCCTATAATTAATATTATGTTAAGTAGGCGCGAAAATAATTTAAAGAAAAAAGCCAACGCTTCTGTTTTTGATTAAGCATAGTATTAAAAAGTTTTTCGGATTACAGAAAAATACTTCAGTACCTCTATTGCATAATAGACCGCAGCAATCAAGGTTCCAATCGTCACCCAAAACGTCAACAGATTTAACTTTTGTTGGAGGTTTATTTGGAGGTTTTTTATGCGATTTATTTCAATCTGATGAGAATTACGATTCTCGTAATCAACAGCGTATCCGCCGTCAAAAATAAACATTTTACCCTCAAACGTAATTCTATACTTGTGTTCGTTTGATTCTTTATGTGTATTTATATTAATGTTGTTTATTGATATAGATTCTACATAATAATCTTTTATTAGTTTATTTAATATCGCATTTAACAGGGTTAAATCTTTTAGATTCAAATTAGATTTTGTTTCATTAGCTATTTCGTCAAAACTAATTGGCATTATTTTTTTATCAAAAACGCCTAATACAATATCTAATTTTTCATTGTGATTCATAACACTAACATAGTATTTTCTGCTCGTTTCCCTCGCTTTGCTATTCTTTTTTTCTTTAAATCATTTTTGCTATCCCGTGCTCTTTTGGATAAGCTAACGCAAAATTTATCCAAAACGCACCACAGACCTACCACACTCAAACATAATATGCGTTATAATTGTTTCCGTTACTCTTTTAGTGTGCCTGCAAGAACAGGCGATGGTGTCCGGTTATTGCGAATTATTACGCCTGAATACAGTTTTAACGGGCGGCTGTAATAATTCGCAATAACCGGACAAAGGTAACGAAAACACTTATAACGAAATTTTATGTTAAATGACACTTGGCGAAATTCTCTTTTTTCCTTTTTTTGCCAACGCACACTGGTCA
>CALRVT010000047.1:0-20417 GCA_943371675.1 Chitinophaga pinensis
CCAAAACCACCTTTGGCACTTGTTCCACCTCCACCTGTAGGAACACCCGAAGCCGTAGAAGTTGTACTTAAATAAGGAGGTATACCACCTGTGTTTGCATTACCACCAGCACCTAATCCTGAACCATCAGAGTTCCATCCAGCACCGGCTGCACCTGCATTTACATCTGCAGCTGCAGATCCTCCTGTTCCCAAGAATCCACCATCTCCTCCATTTGCAGTTGCACCTATGCCGCCCGCATAACCTGCATTATAATATGTTGTACTAGGCAATAAAGTATCAATAGGGATCCTTCCATCACTTCCAAAAGATGCATTTGCTGCACCGCCACCTCCACCTGCTGCCAATAATAATCCAGACGTAAACGCAGGATCAGTTGTAACAAAAGATCCACCACCGCCACCACCGCCTCGCAAAGAGCTTATGGTATTAGATCCTACATTTCCTGCCATTATATAAAGTACCGTTCCAGGACTTAAAGCAAAGTCACCTTGTATATCTGCACCGCGACCACCCTTAGCACCACCTCCAGCATTTCCACCCGAAGCACCAACTGCACGAATCGTTACCAAAGACGCTGCATTTGCAGGTATAGTAAAAGTATTTACAGCAGTTCCTGTGTTAAAAGTGTAAACAACTGTATTAGTTGTAATACAAAGAAGAGGAGCTTTAACTGGTTCGCCGCCAGTTTTTACTTCATTTCCTTCTAAAAACGCAGAAGCAACTGAGTTAGCAGTTGCTTTATTTTCCGATAAAGGAAGTTTGATACTTTTTTTAGAAGCAGAAGGATGATTTACCGGGGAAGAAACCCTGGTAGCATCTGTTACATTCTTCACGTTCAAAGCTGCATCATTAATACCAACCAAAATTGGGCTGGCATTGATAGACATTGTGGTGAAAATTGCGGCAATTAGGCTTAAAGAACAAATGGTTCTGAGTAGACCTTTTCTCATAGTTGCTGGTTTTGGCGAATATTTTCTTAAAAAATTAAGCTTGTTAGTTCGGTTTTAACAAAATCTGACAATTGTTCATCACTGTTTCAACTCGCACTTTACACAACAACGTACACGGAATCGTTTAACCGGATTCGGATATTTGGGAGTTTTGTTCCCGAGGATTTTAAATGCGAACGGCGGATAAAACCGTTGCTGGATAAGGTTTTCAGAACATTTAGAAAAAAATAGCCGAACCCTTCTTCAAAAAAAGTTCAAACATTATTTGTTAAAAAATGAGCACGGAAAAGACCTTTTTGTTCAGTTTTAACAACATTAGCTGTTAATTCTAGTTAACAATATTATATCCTTTGTAGTGATTTTCCTACTTTTTAAGCAATATTTAAGGAGATTTAAATGTAGTGGTATCCATGGCAGGGACATTAAACCCACATTATCCCTAGAAAAGGGTCAAATTGTGTAGATTTTAAGAAGCCACTATTCGTAAATGCTTACAAATGAATAAGTTTTAAATAGTTAATTGAAAATTCAAGCCTATGGGCTTCTGGCCAGCTTCCAGTATCATATTATAGGCAAACTGGGTGTTACACTACAAAATTTAAATAAAAAACAGATTTCTGCTATTTGAAATACCTTTTCTTACAGGTTTGCAAAGTGGTTAAATTACTACATAGCTCAGGTATTTATACGGTATAATCGCAGGTGAAATATGGGAATTATTGGGGATTTAAAATTCGAATGTAAATTAACTACCGAATTATCTTTTTTTAACCGCAGAGGCAGTGAGGGCGGGGAGTTTGCGCAGAGGGGAGGTTTACAATTATTGGGTTTGTCTCCAAAACACATAATTAAAACGATGTTGCAACTTTAATATTTACGCATGGTAATAATTTATAATTGCCTAATATAACAGCGCCTTCTTTTATGGGGTGCTGCCTCATAATGTTTCCAGAGAGATTGTACCTGGTGATTTAACTCCAGTTCAGGATTAGACTCTGCAAATTCAATCCCATGTTTAAGAAAGGACTTCGTGAGCGCATGCATCAACAATGCATTCACCCCCTTACCCTGTAATTCCTTTTTAACGGCAATCAGGTATAAATCGGCCAGCTTGTTTTTTCGTAATGCTTGCAAAAGATAGATAAACCCAAAAGGGAATAAACTGCCTTTCGCCTTTTGCAAGGCCCGCGATAAGGATGGCATCGTGATACCAAAAGCTACCAGCTTACCTTGCTCATCTAGCACCAGGGGAACAAAATCGGGTTTGATAAAAGCAAAATACTGTTTGGTATAATTTTCAATTTGCTTTTCTGTTAAATGCACCACACCATATAAACCAGCATATGCTTCATTAACCAATTCAAAAATGGCCGGAGCATAAGGCAAAAGGTCTTTGGCCTTTTTTGCTTTTAAAAGGTGCAGCCCCTGCCTCCTGGCCACAATCGCAGCCATTTTCTCCAGGTTTTCCGGCATTTCTTTGGGTAGCTTTATTTTGTATTCTACCCAGTCAACATCTTTTATATAACCAAGCTTCTCCAGAAAGATCGGATAATATGCATGGTTATAAATAGTTGCCAAAGTACCCAATTGGTCAAACCCTGCTACCAGCATCCCTTCATGGTCCATATCCGTAAAACCCATAGGTCCGTGTACCGCTGTCATCCCCCGCTCCCTCGCCCAATTTTCTACTTCCTGCAACAATGATTTTGCTATGGTTAAGTCCTCTTCATAATCTATCCATCCAAAACGGAGGTACCTGTTCTTCCATTTGTCAATAAAAGCATGGTTAATAATGCCCGCGATCCTACCAACCACTTTATGATCCCGATACGCCAACCAATACCGCGCCTCACAATATTCAAAAGCCGGATTCTTGTCTTTCTGTAGTGTGGCTCTTTCATCAAAACGCAGGGGCGGAACAAAATAGGGATGCCCTTTATACAAGGTATAGGGGAAATCAATAAATGCCTGCAGATCCCGGTCGGTGGTCACTTCTTTGATTTCTATCTTCATACACAAGCATTCCTGTAAATATAAAGAGATCTTTTATAAATGTAATGTCCTGGCCCCGTCTTCCTTACTTGAATACCAAAATATAAACGAAATTGGCAAATTAAATAATAAAGGATAAATTTGTCCTTAATTATTTACCCAAACCGATGGTTTCTGATAAAGTGAAAATAACAGTGGCAATCATCCTATCCACTGCCTTTCTTTCTTATAGTATTTTCCTGTATGCTGCTAACCCTTCTAAACAATATGCGGTTTCAGAAGAAGCCATTTTTGGCAAGCAAATATGGCAGCAGCAAAACTGTGTTGCCTGTCACCAAGTATATGGATTAGGCGGCTATCTTGGTCCTGATCTTACCAATAACTATCGTTTAAGAGGCCCCGAATATATCAAAGCATTCATAACCTATGGCACACCGGCAATGCCTGCATTCCATCTTACAGAAAAAGAAAAAAATGCATTGCTGACCTATTTAAAAAGTTTAGACGCCTCCGGTATTGCAGACCCCAAATCATTCAGGATACAATTGAATGGCACCATTGAACAATAAAGAAATGAAAGCAGAAAAAATATTACTCCTTGCCGCATTGCTATTGCTGGCAATAGGTATGCTCTTTGGCATCACCGGCGCATGGCAGTATATGGTACCAGGTTTTTTAAAATCAATATTGTCCTTTGAAAGGATCAGACCCTTACATGTATCCGCTGTTATATTCTGGATTTTATTGGCTGCTGTAGCTACTGTTTTAACATATGTACAGGATCATACTAAAAAACCCTTGTTTTCCAGATGGCTTTTAAAAATTCAGGTCGCCTTATTCCTGGGTACCATTCTTGCTATTCTCATCAGTTATAGTTTGGGGGTTTTTGGTGGCAGGGAATACTGGGAGTTTCCGCCGGCTTTGGCATTGCCAATAGTGATAGGCTGGATATTGTTACTGATCAATTTTTTAAAGACCATCGGTACCCTTCGCAAACAACCGGTGTATATATGGATGTGGCTTACCGGAATCATATTTTTCCTCTTCACTTTTCTGGAATCATATTTATGGGTGATCCCCTATTTCAATCACAATATCTTAAAAGATATGACCATCCAGTGGAAGTCGTATGGCTCCATGGTAGGTGCCTGGAATATGCTGATCTATGGATCCAGTATTTACCTGATGGAAAAAATCAGCAAGCAAAAAAACTATAGTCATTCACCTATAGCTTTTATCCTTTATTTCACCGGTCTCTTCAACCTTATGTTCAATTGGGGCCACCATATTTATACCTTACCTGCTTTTCATTTTGTTCAATATATCAGTTATGCTGTTAGCATGACAGAATTATTCATCTTCGGAAGAATTATCTGGCTCTGGAGATCAACAGTCACCGATGCACAAAAACATTTTAACCACCAGGCCTATCGTTTGATGATTGCAGCTGATGTGTGGATTTTTTTGGTGTTATTACAAGCGCTGCTTATGTCTGTACCCGCAATCAATGTGTACACTCATGGCACCCATATTACTGTTGCACATACTATGGGTGCCACCATTGGTATCAATAGTTTTCTACTGCTGGCATTTGCTGTGGATATTATAACTGGTCAACAAAAAGAAAATGCAATCAAAAACTACTATTCAATTTTCGGATTCTGGATCAGTAATATTTCGCTCTTTATTTTTTGGATTAGCCTGATTGCCGCAGGAGTGGTAAAAGCCAACTGGCAAATGCATCCAACCAATACAAGTTTTGGCGAAATGATGAAACAGTTAAAACCATTTTTTATGGTATTTACTTTTTCAGGTGTTTTACTTACCATCGGTTTATTGGTTTTGGTATTGCCATTGGTAAGGATCTTATATACAAATGGTTTGAAAAAAGAGACAAAATAAATATCATATTTTTTGGTAACCTTCTATCCAATTAACGCGTATCGGATAATAGATTAACGTTTTCAAATTTAACTGCTATGTTTTCCAAAGCCACAGAATATGCTTTAAGAGCCACTATATTTATTGCATTAAAAAGTACCGAAAATTGCAAAACCGGTATTGAAGAAATTTCATCTGCCATCGGATCGCCAAGGCATTTTACTGCCAAGATCTTGCAGATACTTTCCAAGGACCATAAGATCATCCATTCGGTTCGCGGACCCAATGGCGGTTTTTACTTAACACCCAAAGGGCGGAAACTTTCTGTGAGCAGAATTTTACGTGCCATGGGCGAAGAAGGGGTTTTAGACAAATGTGTGATGGGATTGAAAAAATGTTCGGAAACGAAACCCTGTCCTATGCATGCACAATATGCCACTATCCGCAAACAACTCATCAAATTATTTAAAACCAAAACGATTGAAGAGTTTGCTTTGGAGATGAAGGATGGGGTGGTGTTTTATTGAGCGGGAATTGCATAAACGTATTGGGTATTGGTATAAGAAATATTTTGGGGCATTTACTTTTTTCTAAAGAATCTACAGATACTCTAATATCCTGTTTCCATTTCACTATTAATGATTAAATCAAATTCTGCTCGGGTAATATATTGAGGCGTATAGCTACCACCCAGATTCAGGATATTTTTATAAAAGGATCTCATATGATTGCGACTACCTTTTGTAAGATTGTTATACACCAAATAAATATCTTTGTTATCTACACTTACTAAAGAATTATTCAAATCAAATATATCAAGGTCTTCAATTGTAGCACCAACAATATAAGCATCAAACAAACTATTTGTACCCTTTGCAACTAATGTGGTATAGAGATTCTGTAAAGTGGCATTACTAAATATACCCATGCCGTTAGAACCAGCTGGATCAGTCAATTGATACTTATTTAACAACAACATGATTCCGTCCATGTGTGACTGTTCGCTTTGGGCGATATTATTAAAAATAGAATTGCCCCATTTATTGTATAATGAAATATATACATCTCGGGCTAATTTTTCTTCCTCTCTCATGTAGACAAGACTGCTTAACTCAATGCTATTTAAGGGTTCTGCAGGTAGTATTGCAATTTGCTCCTTAATAAAAGCTAGATCGCTACCATTGCCATTTGAATTGTTTGAAGAATTTGCGTCCTTACTACATGATGAAACAATAAATAGTAGAGAAACAAACAGTATAATTAATCGATTTTTTTGAAATAAATGTGTCATTTTATTTGATTTTTTTGTGACGTAAGTATTAGATTATCTAAAGTTACTTTGCCAGCAAAGATTAGACTGTGACAAAGGTTACATACTTAAAAGGCTTACGTTAAAGTTGTCACAATGTCAAGAAATGATGACGCTTCTGGTTTAATTAAAAATCAAATAAAAGCCTGCAGTTACAATACTTTGAAATATTGACATTTCGTTAATCTAATAGAAAGTAAGAAATTAAGAATGGAATCTCAATTTTCTAAAATAATTTGAACATTAGATTCCAACTGATACATATCTATGGTTCGATGTATATTTTTTGAGTAGCTTTTATTTCACCAGAATTTATCGTTACCCAGTATGTATGACCAGCTTTTAAGGTTTTAATATTTTTGTAAATAGAATTTTCGCCAATTTTTAACCCTTTCAATATTTCCTTTTTTAGGATATTGCCATTGGCATCTGTAATTAGCAAATCAATAGATGTATTATTCTTTAGATAGAAATTGATAGTTAAAGTGCCCGAATTAGCATTAGGGAATACCTGCATTTGCAAACCATTTATACTTTGACTATTCAATATTCCTCGGGAAGCACCACCATCTCTTTTTAGAAATACTTTAAAAATCTGACTGCTAGCTTTGCTTTCTTTGCCGGTATTAGTCCAAAATATATTGGCTCCATTACTGGATATACCGCCATAAATATGACCTAGCAAAGTAGTTCCTGTTTCAATTTCGTCCAACTTAATCACTTCATTTGCATATCTATGCATTGCTGGTAATAAGATAAATGATGCACCCGCACCTGAAAAAGAAGGCATTGCAATTGACAATTTATACTCAGCCATTCTGCCATTTTTATCTCTTATTACATTACTTATAGTTTTTACAAATGGCACATCACTATTTTGAACTAAAACACCCAAACTATCATAGTATTGGGCAATACCTCCAAAGAAAATAGTATGCATTTCATTTTCCTTTTTACTATATAATGGTAAAACAGCAGAATGATAGTGGTTATAATACTGCGCAAAAACATGATCAATGGCGTAACTACTACTATCGATGGTTACACTATTTAAAAAGGGAATATTCTCTTTTACCTGAAATACGCCTGAAAAAAGTGTTAGTCCTTCATTCCCATTTGGTAGTATCTGGGGCACTATATTATTATCCCTTCTATGAAATGCTAAAATATCTGTAACTGATGTGTAATCACGAATACTAATGTTTATACCATCATCTGCTATTGTAAATTTTCTTAATTGGTCTGTATATTGTTGCTTAAATCCAGGTCCATGATCAGGTCCCATAGGATTATATCTTCCTGTAAATTTCTGTCCGCCTACTAAAAAATAAGTGTCTTTTATTTTTTTAAGATGCCCTCCTGTAACGGAAAAATTGCTATCTGAAATCTGCCTGAAAAAAGAAGATATAGATGTAGCATTGATAATCGCATGTATAGTGTTAGGAACATCAACAGCCGTAAGTTTACCATAGGTTGTATGATCTCCATGCATTTGGCTAAATCCATAACCACCCAAAATGTATAAGTACTTACCTTGCTGATGAAATTGCATATTGGTAGCACTGAGCTGATCCTGTAAATCAATTGATAATGAGGTAAATGGTGCGTGCCATTGTTTCAAATTAACAGGATCAATTACAATCAGTTGCTTGTTATTTCCGTTTTCTGAAAATGAAGCAAAGGGTTGTCTTCTATGTAAACCATCTAAACGGCCTCCAATTATTAGCCACTTTCCTTCATGTTGTCCAAATGCAAATGATTGCACTCCGCTCAATCCAGGAATATCGATAGGCTCAAGAATAATTTTGAATGATTCAATTTGAGCAAACAGTACACTAGCTATCGTAAACAGGTATAAGAAAAATATCGCTTTCAATTTCATAGAAATAATTTTAAAATAGTAACTAAATATAGTTAACCCTATTTTCCGATTATGTGACTTTTGTTACATTAAAGAAGACATTAGTCATATTCTCTATTCATTTCAGCAAAAAGTTCTTAAATCAAATTATAAAAGTAACTTTTAATGGTTAATCACTTTTTAAACCCTATCCTTTCTCTTTCTTCCCATTTCCTTTTTGCTGCTTTTTCATCCATTAGGTTTTCCATTGCATCATAAATACTGTTAAGTTGAACATCATGTTCACCCAGTCGTTCCTTTATCTCTTTAAGTTGTTCTTTCATATCGCTTTGCTTTAATAAAATCTTTCTTATAGCAACAAAAGCCCGCATGATAGCAATGTTCATACTGATTGCTTTATCGCTGTTTAGGATCCCGCTTAACATGGCAATACCTTGTTCGGTAAAGGCATAAGGCATAAATTTTCTATGTTGCCCCCTGCCTGTTTTTAAGGTCACAAATTGTGATGTTAAAGATTTGTCATTTTCAATAGCCTCCAAGTGAAGCTTCAAACTATCAAATTCAGGCTTCGAAAGTTGAAACATAAAATCGTCAGGAAAACGTTTACTATTTCGTTTTACAGCTTGGTTCAATACCCTGATTTCTACTTCATACAAGTCTGCTAAATCAAAATCTAGCATTACCCTTTCACCCCTCAATTCGTAAATCCTATTTTGGATACTTTGTATTATTTGCATGTTGACTATTTTATAGCAACTTTAAAATGTTTTTACAGGTTAATTTTTTTGTGCAATCATTTGTTAATGACAATTCCGGATCTGTCAGTTTTTGAATACAGTATTCATATCTGCTCATTTGTGAAATTATACATAGTAAAAATCGAAATGCGAAAAAGGTATAAATACCTAGTATTAACCCGCAGTTTTTTCTACGGGATACTACTTAATCCTAAAAACAATAATTCCAGTTTGAAAAATGAAAGTTCTACAATCTATATGAACCTTATCGTGTGTGAAATTCAAAACTTTACAATTCCGAAAGTGACTTAGTTTGATTCTAGTGAGTTAAAGGGAAAAATGTGACTGAATAGTAACAGATTCTAACTATATTTTAGTTAAGTGCTTCCCCTTATTCAGAGATCTCTATCAAAAACTCTCTGGGCGTATAAACCGGCAATACAGGAATACCTTGTTTTTGCAATTGCTTGTCGCGTGATATGAAATAATCTAGCTTATGATATACAGCTGTATAGTACTGCAAGGCATCTTCTATATCGGTTATTTTTGAATGAAGGGCATTCAAAACAATTTCGTATGGTAAATCAATTACGGTTACATCTGCCATAAGAGTTAACAACAACTCTTTAGATTTGGCATTTCCATATGCCTTCGTTAACCAATAACCAACAATATGTACAATGGAAGGAGTTATGAAAGCTTGAATAGTTCCATTTACTGCCAATTCAATAATCTGTTTCGCCTGCGCATAGCTATCACGCTTCAAGGTGAAGTCCAGCAATATATTGGTATCAAGAAATACTTTAGAAGCCATACTTCTTCGCATTTTCTTTATAGTACAAATCTTTTAAATCACCTTTTTCAGCTATAACAGGTTTATCCAGTTTTTCAACTAGTTGGAGGATGTTCTTACGCTTTGAAGGTTTTGTTACAGTCTTAAAATAACCTTCTACCAATTCAGAAACACTCTGCTGTTGTTTTACTGCATAGCTCTTTACATTTTCAAGTAAGCTATTCTCAATTGTCAGGTTTAATCTCGCTTTCATAAATCAAATATACGCATGTTTTTAATTTATGCGCATTATTTTAAAATGGAGATATGCCAACATATAGGTAACCAATATAGTTAACCTCGAATTGTATTAAATAGTTGTTCCAAAAAGTCCAAATTTGTTACATTTAATAAGTACAATAGGGAATGGGAACAACCAAGTGTCTAATTTTGACAAAATAATAAATAGAAATAGCAAGAATCATTTGCTGATTTAGAAGCGAAAGTGCATAGAATTTGTGCCAATACTGATGGAACTATTTTCCGATACAGAAAGTGACTTGTGTTAATTTTAGTGGGTTTCGGGGAAATTAGTGACAGAATAGTAACAGGTTTTGACTAAAACTATGGTTGTTTGAAGTATCACAAACAGTTATGTTATTTGAAGATTTTCAAATAATCTTCAAATAAATATACTTTCTTTCTCTGCCCTCCGGTAATTTCTTTTATGATTTCAAGACGCTCTAATTCTCTTATAAGTAAGTATGCTGACGGAAGTGATATTTCTGCAATTCCAGCTACTTTCTCTGCATTAACTATTGGCTTATGATATAACTGATTTACCACTTTTTGAGCATTAGCTGCTCTGCTACCTAAGCTTTGTATTTTCTCGTCAACTTTTTTCTGCAATCCTAAAATATTGTCGAACGTCTCGATTCCGTTTTTAGCAGTTTCAATGATCCCAACTAAGAAAAATTTTAGCCACTGATCTATATCATTTTTTTCTCTTACCCGCATTAAATTATCATAATAATGTGTCCTGTTTCTTTCCAGAAAATCTGATAAATACAATATCGGTTTTCGTAGTATTCCTTTACTAACTAAATATAATGGTATCATTAATCTTCCAACCCGCCCATTACCATCTAAGAAAGGGTGAATTGTTTCAAACTGATAATGAACGATCCCAATCTTTAATAATTCTGGAAAATACTTATTATCATCATGAACAAACTTTTCTATGTCTGCCATTAATTCTTGAATACTAGTGTGAACAGGCGGAACAAAAATGGCATCATTAATGCTAGCCCCGCCTATCCAATTCTGACTTGATCGAAATTCTCCAGGTTGCTTTTTTGAACCTCGTACACCCTGCATTAATACGCTATGCGTTTCTCTTATCAAGCGTGACGAAAATGGCAATTGGTCTAATGCCTTTATCGCTGCATTCATTGCGTTTATATAATTCTGTACCTCTTCCCAATCATCCCTTTTATTTAAAGGCACATCTTCCTTGTCTAACAACGCTTCTTCAATATTCGTTTGCGTACCTTCAATCTTGCTGCTTTGTGTCGCCTCTTTCAGCACATGCATACTTATAAACAATTCGATATTAGGAATATAATTAGAATACATATCTAATCTTCCTAATTCACGATCTGCTTGACTCAGCAATTGCATAATCTCCATATTATCAACATGCCATTGCCGATCCACAAAATCTGGCTGGAAACTCTTATAATATCCCTGATTTATATAATTCCCGGATTTGAAATCTTTCATTTTATTGGATTCTTAAATAAAGATACCACTTATTTAAGATTTTTCTCATTTTCTTAAATAAGAAAAATTTAATTATCGATTTTCTGATTTTTCCTAAATAAGGTTCTAATTATTATGAAAAATCTGAATGGAATACCTTTATTTTATCCTTATTTCATCTATAAAATTATTTTACTAATTGATTATGAGATACTTAGATAGAATACGCAAAACTACCTAGCGAACTTTTCTCCTAAACTTACCTTGTCGATATTAGTCAAAAAATCATCTGTGGCATTGACTGTAGGTCGTACCAGTTGGCTTTTTGCTTAGCCAAGTTAACCAGGCTTTCAAAGCATTTGTTATAAGTTTATTGAAGAGTTGTTTTGTAGGGGTTACTTCCCAATACAAAACTTAGAAAATATAAAATCCAACTGGTCATCATGTGTGATCTGCCCAGTGATAGAACCCAGGTAATGCAGGCATTGCCTGATATCTAGTGCGAGTAAGTCTCCGGGGATATGGTCATCCAAACCCTTTTGCACATCCATTAAAGCTTTCGCTAATTTTTCCAGTGCTTCATAATGGCGGGCATTGGTAACAATAGTAGCTTCTGATTGCAGGTCTCCATGAATGGCTTTGGCTACCAATGCATCTTTCAATTCCTGGATATGCAATTGCTCTTTTGCCGAAATAAAAATAATGTCCGGGAATGCAGTAAATTTTTCTTGCTGTTTACCTGATTCCGATTTATTGCCTACCAGCAGGTAATGGATATTTTCCTTTTCAAAATCATTCACCACTTGCTGTAAGGTAGCAGCATCAATCTCATTCACATCAAATAAATAGATCACCACATTGGCTGCACGCATTTTTTCATAGCTTCTCTCCATGCCAATATTTTCTATCAAGTCCTGCGAATGATCCCTGATACCGGCCGTATCAATCAATCGAAAAAGCACCCCGTTGATATTTAATATTTCTTCTACCGTATCTCTGGTTGTTCCAGCTATCTCACTTACAATTGCACGATTTTCATTTAGTAAAGTATTGAGCAAAGTAGATTTACCTGCATTGGGTTTGCCTATAATGGCAACCTGAACCCCATTCCTGATCACATTGCCCAATGCAAATGAGTCTAATAAGGTTTGAACCGACATTTTCAATTCATCCACCAATTGCTGCAAAGCATCTCTATCAGCAAAAGCCACATCTTCCTGCGAAAAATCGAGCTCCAATTCTATCATCGCAGAAAAACGAATCAGTCTTTCACGAAGGGCAGCCAGGTCTGTAGAAAAACCACCACGCATGCTGTGTAGTGCTGTTTTTCTGCCAGCTTCTGTATTACTGGCTATCAAGTCGGCAACGGCTTCTGCCTGTGCCAGATCCAGTTTGCCATTTAAAAAAGCGCGTTGAGTAAACTCTCCGGGCTTAGCCATGCGTGCGCCATTTTGCGTAATGGCATGGAGTATTTTTTCAAGAATAAAAGGTGATCCATGACTGCTGATCTCTATCACATCTTCACCGGTATATGACCTAGGACCTTTAAATAATGACAATACTACTTCATCCAACGCTAGATTATTTTGTTGCAGCATCCCTACATGCAAACTATGTGAAGCCTGTGCATGCAAATTTTTAGAAGGGAACATTTCATTCATTATCCTGAAAGTTTCTTTGCCACTCACACGAATCACACCAATAGCCCCAATACCCGGAGGTGTTGCCAGTGCAACGATTGTATCATCCCATCCACGTAATTGTGCCGACATCTTTTTTACTTTGTAACAAAAATAGAACAATGGGGTAAGAAGTGAATAGTTAATAGTTAAAAGTTAATAGTAGGCTTTTAGACCTGCTCTATTCATGCATAGATTTCTCTAATCTACAATCCCAGTACTTTTAACTATCAACTTTTAACTATTAACTTTTATCTATTCCCTTACTCTTCCCCCACTCTAAATGTAATCTTCTGTTTCTGACGATACACAACCGCTTTACCGTTTTGTACAGCAGGGTTCCATTTAGGGCCTTTTAAAATCACCCTTATTGCTTCTGCACCTGTACCGTAACCGGGATCATTTTCAACTTTTACATCACTAATCATCCCATTTCTGTCAACAATAAAGGAAACGATCACCCCATAATCGGCAGGTGGTGCGCCATTTTCAGCAGGTAGGTCTTTATTGAGATTTCTTTGTAAATATTTAGACCATTCATTTATTCCACCAGGAAATTGTGCTTCTATCTGAACAGTATGGAATGGAAGATCTATTTCCTCCTGATCTCTTAAAGCTTTTATACCACCAGTTGAATCCTCAACAGGTGGGAGTACCACTTCCTCATCATACACCCCATCACGATTTACAGTTCCAATTCGAATATTTTCTAATTCATTAATATCTTTTATTTCTTCATCAGGTTTTACCAAATCATCTTCCACAATTTTAGGCACAACAAATTGCGCCATCGCAATTTTAGGAGGATCTTGTATGGGCAAGGGTTTAGGTGGTTCAGGTTTTTGTTCTTCCTGTTTCAGATTTTCCAATTCAATATTGGCAATAACCAAATCGTTCCATTTGTTTGTTGGATTTCCAGCCAACAATGATGCAGCAAAAAATAATAGGCACAAAAACCCCATACCTGCCAGTGAATAAACTAATCTCCGCTGGTAATTTTTCCGAAGCTCATATGCACCATAGCTTTTATTTCTTCCATCAAAAAGTAAATCGAGTAAGTCTGATTGGAGTATGTTATGAATGTTCATAATGTAGCGTTTATAATATGATTCTTACGAGATCATATTTCCACAAAAGGAAAGAGACATTTTGAGTTTTGGGTTTTGGGTTTTGAGGAAATGAAATTTTATTCTTGAACCTTATTTCTTGAATCTTATATCCTGTATCCAGCATCTAGTATCCAGTATCCTGCTCTTAAAACAAGCCAAAAAAAATCCCCGCAAGTTCATTACGGGGATTTAATATGATCTATTGCAATTCAATTACTCTTCAGAAACCTGGAAAGTAATGCTTTGCTTGTGACGATAAATTACATTACGGCCGTTTTGTACGGCTGGCTTCCATGCTGGCCCTTTGGTGATAACACGTACTGCTTCTGCTTTTGTTCCGTAACCCGGGTCGTTCTCAGCAACAACATCACTGATAGCACCTGTTTTACTTACAATAAAAGAAACAACAACGGTATATCTTCCCGGAGGAGCACCATTTTCAACCGGTAAGTCCCTGTTCAGGTTACGCTCCAGGTATTTTGTCCAGGCGGGTAAACCACCGGCAAATTCTGCAGGTATCTGTACAACGGTAAATACCTTATCGTAATCTTCTTCCACCTTTGGGGCTTCTACCACACCGGTTCCTTTTTCTACAGGAGGGGCAACAATACCTTCATCTTTGGCTCCTTCCTGGTTGATGGTACCGATCTTGGTATCTTCCAGTTTTTCTACTTCCTTGATTTCCTCATCAGGCTTCACTTCTTCATCCTTCACAATTTTTGGAGGGGTGAATTTGGTGATCTCCACTTTTGGTGGTTCCTGCTTTGGTGGCGGAGGTGGTGGTGGCGGTTCTGCTTTTTTCTCTTCTTTTACGTTTTCAAGAGACATATCAGCAACCACTATATCGGCAGTTTTCTTCTTGCTGGAATTAGCTACCAGCGAACTCACTAACAAAAGTAGTAAGATAAGAACCATGCCAATCAAAGCTATTGTGATACGCTTATTATACGTTTTACGAAGTTCGTATGCACCATATTCCTTATTCCTTCCGTCGAAAAGGATATCAAGGATATCAGCGCTTTGAATTTTGTTTACATCCATTGTTAATACTTTTGAATTGTACCCTTTGAATAAAATTTTCGCGCTTTAATTGCCTGCAGCAGCCGCAATTTCCTCTGATTTCTTCACCAATTGTGTTTCAACAGGTGAAATATCTACAAGGGCATAACGCGTACAAACATTGATGGTCATTTCATCCAGAATATCCACAACATTTTTGTATGTGCATTCATCGGATGGTTTCAGGATTACCACAAAATCTTTCAATTCACGAACACTGTTCTTTTTCTTGATGAGCACTTCGCGTATATCATGGAAATTGGACGACTTGAAATTAGAAGCCGTATTATCCAGTTCGCCCTCATAGTAAAAAACGTTATTGTCTTTACCTAAAAGAACGGTGATAACACCTGATTGCTTTGCCTTATTCTGGTCTTCCGGCTTATCAGCATCTTTTGGAAGAATCAGTTTCATTGCAGTAGCCTGACTCATTGTGGTGGTGAAAATGAAAAACGTAATGAGCAGGAAGCCCAGATCCACCATGGGTGTTAAGTCAACCCTGGTAGAGAGTTTTTTCGATTTTTTGACCCCGGGTCCTTTTTTATGACCACCACCACCGGAGGTATCCATTTCTGCCATGTTGGTAGAATTTAGTTTTAATGAGTAATTGGTTTACTACTTATTTCCTTACTTATTCCTCACGCTTTTCGCCAGTTTGTGCTTTCTTCCAAAGATCGGTTCCCACCGGAATTCCTTCCGGACTGGTTACCAACTGAAATTTCAGGAATTCATTCTTTTTAAAGGCATCCACCACGCTTTTAAATGCGGGGAATTTTGCCATATTATCTCCCTTCAGCAAAAGGTTGGGTTTCTGACCCTGGTAAGCATCTCTTACATAGGTCATCCACTCGGTTAATTCATTATGTGCCGTATCCTGAACTGGAATACCGGGTAATAAATTGCCCCTTCTTTGATCTTCGGGAAGTGCTAAAAATGAAGCCAGACCTGCAAAAGATGCCCCGAAAAAAGGCGCCTTTTTAAAAGCATTTACATTGATGCTGAGGTTCTTGGTTGTATTGATCGCATTCACCATTGCTTCCTTTTTCTGCTCATCGTCCATCATCAGGAAAACCTTGCCGTCTGAAGTAATGATCACCTGTACGATATCTTTCTGCGGAGCTACTTTGGCAGCAACCGATTTAGGTATCGTTACAGCAACAGCCTCTGAAGGCTTGAACTTCGTTGTAAGGATGAAGAAAGACAACAACAGAAAGGCCACGTCGCACATTGCCGTCATGTCAATGCTGGTACTCTTCCGTGGTAATTTGGCTCTACCCATTGTTAATTATTTATACGTTTCACAAATAAGATTCAAAAACTTGCTGTTTCCACAATTCCGTTAAGAATTATTTGTAGTTAGCAGCGAAGCTTTGTGTTAAAGTGAAACCTGATTCGTCAATACCATAAGTGATACCATCAATACGGGTAGTAAATACGTTGTACATGATGATCGCGATGGCAGATGTTCCGATACCCAGTGCTGTATTGAACAGGGCTTCAGAGATACCTTTCGACAATTCACGTGCAGCATCACCACCACCTTCGTCTCCAAGTGCAGAGAAGGATTTGATCATACCCATTACCGTTCCTAACAGACCCAATAGGGTTGCTACAGAAGCGATAGTTGATAAGAATACCAGGTTTTTTTCCAGCATCGGTAATTCCAAAGCAGTTGCTTCTTCTACCTCTTTCTGGATATTCAATACTTTCTGTTCTGTTACCAGCTCAGTATTGGTGATCATTTCTTTGTACTTTTTCAGACCAGCTTTCATAACATTACCTACAGAACCTTTCTGCTTGTCGCAAGCTGCAATAGCTTTATCAACATCTTTGTTGGCAAGGTGAAACTGTACGTTACGAACAAATTCAGCAATACTTCCGGTACCGGCAGCTTTACTTACAGTAAGGAATCTTTCAATTACAAAAGTTAACACAGTTAAAAAACTTCCAATCAGGATAGGTACAATGATACCACCTTCATACATCTTAGGCCATGTACCTTTTGGACCTTTGTGCTGTGGCCAAAAACCACCATTGGGATCAGGCGTAACGAAGTTAGAAGGCGAACCCAGCCAGAAACGCCAGATTACATAACCGAGAATAATACATACCAGTGGCGCCAGCCAGGAAATTGAGTTACCGCTTCTCTTAGGTTGAGCAGAAGATGGGCTTTTTACAGCAGCACCTGCGGTTGGTTTTGTTTCAGCCATGATTCAGTTGATTTTTGGTTTTTTAATAAAAACGGTTGGTTTAAAAATTTGTGCCCACAATTCTACTAAAAATTGTTTTGAAAAAACAAAACAATGTTTCAAAATATTAGAAAGGGAATACAAATTAGCCATTTTATTGAATTTTTTACAGCTAATATCATATTTCCGTGAACTTTTATTTTTTTCGATTTTTGGGAGCAGAAAGGTACTGAATTCATTAATTGAAACATACAATTTCACCGATAAAAAATCCTTTTTCACCATTCATACAGAAGCATCAACAAAAATGAATGGTTTTGGAATTCTCACATATCTTTAAACCTATTTCAAAACTAATTATTACACTTATGAAAAAATCGTTACTTGTTGTTGCGTTATTTGCCAGTATTCTTGCAATGGCCCAACAACCTGATACTACTAGGCCATCGGGTGGTGCACGTCCAGGTTTTGGCGGAGGCCCAGGTGGAGCCGGATTAGGAGCTACTGCACGAACTTCTCCCAGGCCCTATCGAGAAGTTATTACAGATAGAGCCATTAGCAAGAAGGGATTGTTTACTGTGCACAAAATAGACGATAGGTATTATTTTGAAATAGCAGATGCAATGCTTGGACGTGAAATATTGGCTGTTACCCGTTATTCCAAAGTGCCTACAAACGTTGGTGGCAGAGGCGTTTACGGTGGTGAAAACGCCAATACGCAGTCACTTTCATTCGAAAAAGGACCTAGCAATAATATATTTCTTAGGGTAGTTACATTAGTTAATGCTGCAGATCCCAAAGATGATATTTACAAGGCTGTTAGTAATTCTAATTTAAATGCCATCGTTTCTGCATTCCCCATCGCTGCTTTCTCTAGAGATAGTTCAGGCTTTGTGATTGAAGTAACTGATTTCTTTAAAGGAGATAACCAGGTGGTAAGTCTTAGCAGTACTACCAAAAGAAGTCTGGGATTAACCGCTTTGGCATCTGACAGATCCTTTATTCAAAAAGTCAGCACCTTCCCTATCAATATTGAAGTACGTACGGTTAAAACCTATTCTTCCAGTCCGGCAGGTGGTGGCGGTTTTGGCGCCCCAGCTCCGCAAGGTACCATAGTTCCTGCAGCTAGTGCTGGTGGAGCTGTTACACTGGAAATGAATACCTCCTTACTATTATTACCTAAAACACCCATGACTCCCCGTATCGCCGATCAAAGGGTTGGATTTTTCAGGGATGGTTTTACGCTTTTTAGTGATGACCAACAAAAAGTAGCTACCAAAGAATTTGCTGTTCGCTGGAGATTAGAACCAAAAGATGAAGATGTAGAAAAATGGAAAAGAGGTGAACTAGTTGAACCTAAAAAACCTATCATCTATTATGTTGATCCTGCAACACCTAAACAATGGAGACAACATTTGATAATGGGCGTAAACGACTGGCAGAAAGCTTTTGAAAAAGCAGGTTTCAAAAATGCCATCATGGGTAAAGAATGGCCTGAAAACGACACTACCATGAGCATGGAAGATGCCCGCTATTCTGTGATCCGTTATTTTGCATCAGCTACTGAAAACGCTTATGGACCGCAGGTTCACGACCCTAGAAGTGGTGAGATCCTGGAAAGCCATATTGGCTGGTATCATAATGTAATGAAACTGGTACATGATTGGTATATGGTGCAAACTGCTGCTGTAGATCCACGTGCAAGAAAAATGAAATTTGATGATGACCTGATGGGCGATCTGATCCGTTTTGTTTCATCACACGAAGTTGGTCATACCCTTGGCCTACGCCATAATATGGGTAGTAGCAGTAAAACACCTGTTGAAAAATTACGCGACAAAGCATATGTAGAAGCTAATGGCCATACTGCATCTATTATGGATTATGCCCGTTTCAATTATGTTGCACAGCCAGAAGATAATATCACCAAAGCTGGTTTATATCCTCGTATTGGAGATTATGACCAATGGGCTATGAAATGGGGCTATGGTTATATTCCTGGAAATACCGAAGAAGAAGTAAAAAAGAATAGCAATAAACTAGTAACAGAAACCCTGAAAGCCAATCCTCGTGCATGGTTTGGTACTTATGAAGGTGGCAACCAGGCTGACCCAAGAAGCCAAAGTGAAGATTTGAGTGATAATGCAGTTGTGGCCAGTGAATACGGCATTAAAAACCTGCAGCGTATCCTTACCAATCTTACTGAGTGGACCAAAGAAGAAGGCGACCAGAATGAGAATATTGAAGAAATGTATGGACAGGTGATTAGTCAGTTCCGCAGGTATATCGGACATGTTTCCAGAAATGTTGGTGGTGTTTATGAAACATTTAAAACATCAGAACAAAATGAACCAGTTTATGAAATCACCCCAAAAGCCATGCAATTAAGTGCCATGGGCTTTATAAACAAACAGGTATTTCAAACACCCAAATGGCTGATCGATAAAAAAATATGGGACAAGATCAGTCCGCCCGGAACTGCTGACCCAATTGCTTCTTTACAAGAGTCAGCTCTGGCTTCTATGCTGTCAGGTGATAGAATGAACAGGATGCAGGTTAACGTTGATCGTTTTGGTGCGGATAAAGCATACAGTGCATTGGATATGATCAACGATTTGCAGAATGAATTATTCAGCGAATTAAAAGGCAACAAAGCCATCGACAACTATCGCAGAATGTTGCAGAAAAGCTATGTTGACAAACTGGATAAACTGCTGAACCCTTCTGGTATTAGTGTTACAGGTGTAGTGTTTGGCGGAGCAGGTGGCAGAACAAACCCTTATGCAACCGGACTTACCAGCAGAAGCGATGTTTACAGTATAGCCCGTGCACAGCTTGTGCAATTGAAAGGACAGGTAAATACGGCTGCGGCAAGTGCTTCAGACAAAATGAGCAAGATACATTTGCAAGATCTGGCTGATAAGATCAAGAAAGCCTTGGATCCTCAATAGTATTAGAACAATACAATGAATCGTCCTTAAATAAGTTGACAGATTAAAAAATATTCCCGGTTGCCTCTGGTAGCCGGGATTTTTGTAAATGTACTTTATTTGGGGTTAAAAAATTTAAAGCTAAGTGAGGCCTTTTACTGTTGTATAATTCAACAGCCTCTGCC
>CALRVT010000048.1:0-20086 GCA_943371675.1 Chitinophaga pinensis
TGTGGATCATCAACAGCCCCATCAGCAACAGGTACACCGGTAGCTACGGATAATTGTGGTACGGTGGTATTAACGTATAGTGACAAGGTATCAGGCAATAAGATCACCAGAACCTGGAAAGCTACGGATGCTGCGGGCAACTACAGCACCAGTGAGCAAACCATCACGATACCAACACCATTTAATGCTACGGTAAGTTCCGTACCAACGAGCAGCACTTATACAGGTGGCGTATCAACCAACTTGTATATCGGATATGGTGCACAGAGTACAGCCTTAACGGTATGTGCACTACCATCATCTGGCGCACCATATACATATGCATGGACAGGTGGATCAGTAAGTAAACTGAGCAGTACCACAAGTTCAGCACCAGTGTTCACACCGGGAGCAACAGGTACAGGCAGTCATGCCTTTACAGTTACGATCACCAACAAGTTTGGATGTACGGCTACCGCAAATATCACCATCTGTGTGACTGATATCATTGTTGCAGGAACAGGTGGCAGCAAGGTATATATCTGTCATAAACCTAAGGGTAAGAATGCAGTACCACAAACTATGCAGGTATTGGTTAGCCAGGTAGCATCGCATATCAATAACAATAGCTGTGGAAGCAATGGAACTGACAGACTGGGTACCTGTGGTCAAACACCATGTGCTGGACCAGTTGCAACGGCTAGTCCGATAGTAAGTGCAAGTACCGGTATGGCAAAGGATGGAGAGATAGCCCAGGTAGCTACTACCGAAGAAGAGTTGAAAGTAACGGTGATGCCAAACCCAACCACTACTTACTTTACCTTGAAGCTGGAGAGCAAGTACCAGACACCTGTAGAGATGAGGGTGATGGATGGACTAGGCAGGGTAGTGGATGCTAGATCTAAACTGGGATCTAATAGTACACTGCAGATCGGTCATAGCTATAGCAGCGGTACTTACTATGCAGAGTTGATACAAGGAACGAAGCGTAAGGTGGTGCAGTTGATCAAGGTGAGAGGATAGAGAAAGTTAAAAGTTAAAAGTTAATAGTTAAAAGTGAAGGTCTGCTCAGTTTTTGGGCAGACCTTTGCTTTTGTGTGAACAGCAATGCAAGAACTCCTCTGCGAAACCTCTCCGTTCTCCCCGGCTCTGCGGTAAAAGAAAAGACTACTTAACCGCAAAGCCGCAATGACACAAGGGTTCGCGAGGAATGGCAGTTTGATGTTGGTGAAAACACCAACATCGGCGCGCGAGGAATGGACTATTAACTTTTAACTATTAATTTTTAACTCTTAACTCTTCCCAAACCACCCTCTTTTAATAAAGATACTGAGCATCCAGAGTGGCACTAGCAGCATCAAACCTACTGCAATGAAAAAGCCGTTTTGGTGATGGAGGTAAGGAATTCGGTCGAAGTTCATTCCGAAAATTCCACCAATTACAGTAGCAGGTGCGAGTAAACAAGTTACAATGGCCATTACTTTCATGACCTCATTCATTTTCAGGTTTACATTACTGAGGTAAAGATCCTGCAAGTTGATCATCATATCACGATAGTTTTCAGCAAGGTCATTGGCTTGTACGATATGGTCGTAAATATCTTTAAAATATTTTATGGTTTTTTCTTGCAACAAATCACTTTCGCTTCTCACAAAGCCATTCACAAGATCGCGAACAGGACTTACATTTCTTTTTAACACGATCAGTTCTTTACGTAAACTATTGATCTCTGCCAATGCACGTGTATTGCTACTTCGAATAATTTTCTCTTCCAGTATTTCAATTCTTTCACCCAGCTTTTCCATCACTACATAATAATGGTCTACAATCATATCTAATAATGCATAACAGAGATAATCGCTTCCACTGTTCCTTAATTTGGAGTTGTTGATCCGTATTTTTTCACGGATCATATCAAATACATCTCTTGTTGCATCTTCCTGAATAGAAATTACAAAACCCTTGCCCAGAATAATGCTGATCTGTTCTGTTTCTACCGAACCCGTTTGGTCGTTGAAATAAAGCATATTCAACAAACAATAAAGTACCGGTTCCATATCATCCATCTTGGGTCTTTGGCCAATGCTGAGGATGTCTTCAGTAATAAGTTGGTGAATATTAAAATGGTTACTAACTGCTTCAACATCTTCTTTTCTAATACCTCCAATATTGATCCAGCTAACCGTATCTGTATCGCGATAGCTAAAACATTCCTTTAAAGAAGAAAGCGTTACTTCATCCACTTTTTCAGGAGAAAAATCGAACACATGAATATTCGATTCTGCAGCTTCTATTCTTGTAGGTGCTACTGTTGGGTTAACCTTAAAAATATCCCGGGTGCGCCGTGTATTAAAAAGGGAGGGGAGTAGTTGACGTAAATAATTATTCTGCGACATACCTTGAAGATAAAAACAAGTTCTCAATTATACTTGTATTTGCAAAACAGTTTCCATTTACTTTTGCATGCAAGTTTTTATATGCCCATACTACCACAACCCAATTTTAAAGCTTCTTTCTGGCAATTCAATGGCCATATCCAAACTATTTATCCCAGCCTTGTACGCAAAGTAAAGTTCCGCTATCAGCAAAGAGAAAGATTGGAGTTGCCTGATGGCGATTTTGTTGATCTGGACTGGTCATTTGCAACGAAAGAAAGGAAAAAACTGGTCATTATTACACACGGACTCGAAGGCGATTCTCATAGGCATTATGTATTGGGTATGGCTAAGCTTTTTACAGAAAATGGCTTTGATGCCTTGGGATGGAATTGCAGAAGTTGCAGTGGTGAAATGAACAGGTTACCCAGATTTTACCATCATGGAGATGCCAGCGACCTTCGTTATGTGATACAACATGCTATTGATACCCATGGTTATGAAGAGATTGATTTGGTAGGATTCAGTATGGGTGGCAGCCTGAGTTTACGATCTGTGGCTGAGTTTCCAGAGCAAGTACCCAAAGAAGTAAAAGCTGTAGTAGCTTTTTCTGTGCCATGCGATCTGGTGAGCAGTGTTAAGATACTCTCTCAGTCTACCAATAAAATTTATAGTAGTCGTTTCTTAAAAAAGTTGGGCAAAAAAATTAAGCTGAAAGAAAAATTATTCCCCGGACAAATCAGTTCAGAAGGCTACGATAAGATCAAACATTTTGTGGACTTTGACAACCGTTATACTGCGCCGCTTCATGGGTTTATAGACGCATTTGATTTTTATACTAAAGCAAGTGTAAAGCCACATCTGCACAAAATAAATCTGCCATCCCTAATTGTACAGGCACAAAACGATACATTTTTATCGGAGGAATGTTATTGTTATGAAGAAGCTCAGCACAATAAGCAACTGTTTTTACAGGTTACGGAACAGGGCGGTCATTGTGGGTTTTTAATACCAGGATCTGAATTTTCCTGGGCAGAACTAAGGGCTTTGGAATTTGTTTTGGCGAACAGTCATGCTTAAAGCGCAGGCTTTGCAGCAACAAATTTTATCTCACTATAACTGATATGATCAGGAAGATTTTCCTTCAACTGCTTTAAGCCCAATTTGCCAAAGCGAATAATGGCCTCTTCGATTAATGCTTGTTTATTTTCATGCACTAGTTCGTTGATGTCTATTTCTCCGTTTGTGATATAGTAACAAAGATGCGATTCGATGGTAGTAATAGCCAGTTGCCTGCTCTCGGCAATCTCAGCCAATGAATTACCGGAACGATACATTTCGAAACTGATCCTTTTAGTATCCGATGCACGCTCTCTGGGGATGCCGGCCTTGCGTATTTTTTTACCTTGCTTCAATGCCATTTGTGAAGCCAGGTTATTTTCCAAACAATAATCTTGTACCAGTTCCAGAAATACCCTGCCATATTTCTCTATCTTAAAAGCACCAAAGCCTGAAATATGCGGTAGATCATCCTGCGTTAATGGTAAATAGGTAGCCAGATCCAGTAATGTACTATCACTGAAAATAAGGTAGGCGGGAACATTTTCTTCATGTGCCAGTTGGTTGCGTAATTTTTTCAATTGCTCAAACAAAGCTTTTTCATAAGGATTGGGCTGATAGATCACAGGTTCCTTTGCAATGCTGATCTGCACAGGTGCTGTTAGATACACTTTTTCGCCTTGAAACAATACGCCCTTGCTCTTATCTGTTAAAAGCAACACAGGATATTCTCCGGAACTCTGTTTCAGGTAATCATAGTGGAGTAGTTCTTTGATATAATGCATCCACTCTTCTTTAGGTTTATCTTTTCCTACACCATATACAGATAACTTTTTATGTTCTTCCCTGATCTTTTCACTGTTACTGCCTTTTAAGATATCTACTACATACCTGGCCCCAAAACCTTGTTTGATACGCGAAACAGCACTCAGGATTTTTTGTGCTATGATGGTACTTTCCTGTAACTCAGGTTTATTTAAACAAGTATCGCAACTGCCGCAGTAATCGGGGGCTTTCTCTCCAAAATAATTCAGTAGAAATTTTCTTCTGCAATTTTTGGTTTCACACAACTGCACCATCTGATCCAATTTCTTCAAAAGTATCTTGGTTTGCTCCGGGTTATTCTCTACCTGTGCAAAACCTTTCAGCTTCATCACATCACCTGCTCCATAAAACAACAAAGCATCACTGGGTAAACCATCACGCCCAGCCCTGCCTGTTTCCTGGTAATAGCCTTCTACATTTTTTGGAAGATCTGCATGTACCACAAATCTTACATTACTCTTATTGATACCCATGCCAAATGCAATGGTAGCAACCATAATGCGGATATCATCTCTTAAAAACAGATCTTGCCGCTCATCCCGTATATTTTTGTCGAGCCCTGCATGATAAGCAGCTGCGTTAAATCCATCAGCCCTTAAGTCTTCAGCTAGTTTTTCCGTACCATTTCTGCTTAGGCAGTAAATAATACCACTATCATCCGAATGAGCAGTGAGGTAATCTACCAGCTCATCATAAAATCCCCTTTTAGGTTTTACATAATAACTGATATTGGGCCTGTTAAAACTATTTTCAAAAACCTGGTATTCGGTTAGTTCCAGCTGCCGAATAATATCATCTTTGGTTAAAGCATCTGCTGTAGCTGTTAATGCGATCACCGGCACATGAGGGAAAGATGCTTTCAATTGATTCAACACCCTGTATTCGGGTCTGAAATCATGCCCCCACTGACTTATACAATGCGCTTCATCAATAGCAAATAAGGATAAATTAATTTCCTGCAGAAAACGCAAAAATGGTATATCACCACCCACCAGTCTTTCAGGTGCCACGTATAACAGCTTTAATTCATTTTTTCTTAATTGCTGTAAAATAAATGCCTGCTCGTTATTGCTTTGGGTACTATTTAAGAAGGCGGCTTTTACACCATTCAAAACCAATGCATCTACCTGGTCTTTCATTAAAGCGATCAATGGACTCACCACGATGGTAACACCATCCAAACAAAGTGCAGGCACCTGGTAACACAAACTTTTACCGCCACCCGTTGGCATTAATACCACGGCATCCTTACCTTCTAATAAACGATGTATGATCGCTTCTTGGTTATGGCGGAATGCCGGATAACCAAAAACGCTGGTAAGTATCTGTTCGGGACTGGCAATGGTTTTCATCAATTCTTACGGAGCAGTTTAGTATGCTGCTCGCTTAGGTATGCAAGATAAGCTGAAGGCGGTTAGAAATATTACAAGTGTTAATACGCAGATAAAAACGGGTATTTTTCCCGGTTTTTGCGTGAAATACTTTGCATTCATTTGCACCACCATTATTTATAGCAAATACCTGGTTCGCGACAAGTTTTTAAAAGTCGTATCCTATGAAAAACCAAGCCGCAGTTTGCAGACCCAAAAAATCTGCGAATCTGCGGCTATTTTATTTATTTAAAGAAGGGGCTTTCTTCCTCAAGAACAAATTTCGTCTTCACGATTCGTTACAGAATTATGCGGTATGCCTGTGATCATGCCCCTGCAATTTGGTGCGCCGCAGGTACATGTAAAAGGGGCCATCTTTTCATCCAGAAACATGGCATAATCCAAAGTGAGTTCTTCACCGGCTTCAATCATCCTTAGTGCTTTTACGTTCAATCCGTCATAAGCTGTATTGGGTAAACAGGAATGATTCTGTGGTGCCCATTCGGCTGGGTTATCATCCCATAGCAAAAATATTTCCTTACTTAATGGGTAAGCATAACGGGCAAAGGTTTCTTTTTCAGATTCTGTCCAGTTTTCTTCTACAAACCTTTTGGTGATGATGCGCTGAGAGCGTCCTTCCCCTGCAAAAATAATATCTCCTGTATGTATCAATTTATTTGCATAAATGCCATAACCCGCAATAGCATTGCCTTTGATAGTATATTTTTTTTGCTTTCTCTCAAATCTCGCCCTTCCTTCGGCAATCATATGGCGCAGAAAACCTTCCTGACCTATGCCATCAAATTGTAAAATAAAATCTGCTGATCCTTCCATACCATCACTGTAGAAAACAGAACAGGTAAAATTTATTTCCAGAAAATACAATACATTTTTTTCGTCCAGTCTAAAATCTAATCGCGCATAGCCTACACCATTAAAGCCTTTGAAAATTTTCTGAGCCGATTCTCTCAATACATTTTCAATGAGTAGGTCATTACAGGGAATATTGGCATTTGGATGCAGCTCAGATGTTTTTAATGCATAGGTCTTAAAAGCAAAACCATCCGGAAAAATATATTCTACGGGTTTAAAACTAGTAGCAGTTTTGCCATCTGCATTGGCGGCAATTAGAACGGTAAATTCCCTTCCGGAAATATATTCCTCTACCAGTAAATTGGCATATTCTGTTAGTGTTGCTGTAACTTTTGCTTCCAACGCATCCAGATGATGAACCAGTGAATGGTTATCTACACCCAAACTGTCGCCAGCTTTTGCAGGCTTTACAAAAAGCGGATATTGCAGGTGCGCACAAGCTGTTTTAAGATCGGTGTCCTTATCAACTAAAACATAATTGGGCGTTTTTACATCTGCGCAATAAGCCACATATTTCATGAGCTCTTTGGTAGGATCGTAGAGTAAGGTGGTGGGACCAGTATAGGGAAGTTCTAAAAGATCCAAAGTGTAGATCACATCAATAGATGGCACTTCCCATTCCAGGTAACCTTCACAAAGATTGATGAAAAGATAGTAGCCCTTATCCTGTAAGCTTTTCAGCTGTTTATAAGTAGTAAGCTTATTGAGGAAAACATGATCAACTTCCATTTCGGGCAGTAGCTGCGAAAGGTTTCTGGGCGGATCATAATTCTGGTAATCCACAGCGCTGGTAGAATAATCGGGCAACAATACACATACTTTCTTTTTCATGATGCACAACTACTTTCTTGAACATGCAAAGATGCTTTTCTTCTGAATGCATCGTTAATAATTGCAACAATCATTTGTGTAAAACTGATACCGCTCATTCGCAGGATGGCACCAATAGAGGTATAATCTTCGTCTTCACTTAAGCCACATTGCGCATTTACTTCCAACACAAATAGTTGTCCGCTTGTTTTGTCCATCCTGATATCTACCCTTGTATAACCTTTGCCACTTACTGCAGCGTAAGCATCCAGGCTTAATTGTTTGATCTTAGCTACCAGTGTAGTATCTGGTGACTGGTATTCATAAAAATTAGCATGTTCGGGCATGGGCGATTCTTCCTCATATATTTCCCATAAACGATCGAATGATAAGAACTTTTCCTGTTCGGGTAATGATGCATGAAAAACCCTTTCTACCGGTTCATATACCTTACAGTATTCCGGAAAATGGTAAGAGCCAATAACCATACTGGTAAATTCCGGACCGGCAATGAATGATTCGGCTATCAGTCCGCCGGTAGCCAGGTTCCACCCACGATAACCTTCAAACATTTTTTGAACCTGTATTTTCAAATCGGCCAAATTGTACACTACATTTTTAATCCCAACACCCATACTTCCTCCGGATACTGCAGGCTTTACAATAATGGGTGTCCCTAATTTTTCGAAAATGCCTTCCAGATCCTGCTCCGGTGAATGAATAATTTCCCATGCCGCATGGGCAATGCCAGCAGCATCGAATGCATGCTTCATGGGAATTTTAGAAGTGGTGATATGATAGAAAAAAGCATCAGAACCGGTATAAGCTATTTCATTTTCTTCTAAATGATGGATCACAGAAATACCCGGCGTGCCATTAACTTCATCGCCATCACACAAATTCAAAACCAGTGGATAAAATTCGCCGGCATTTTTTTCCAACTTTATTTTTTGGATGATCGATGCGAAATTTTCTAATGTAACAGGTTGCCATTGCCAGTTAATATGCAGTTCTGCAAAGGTTTTGGTGTATTCGGCAATACTCTGACTAAAATCGTAATAATAATCAAGGTTTGCATCGTTGGTAATGAGGGAAGGCGCCAGTACCCATACTTTCAGCCGATCAAGAGGAACTTCACTAATAAAATCATCAACTAACAACATGGGGGTTTATTTCTTCTTTCGGGTTTGTATTTTTTCTACAATATATTCTGTGAGTTTGTAATGGGCAACATCCTTTGCTGAAAGATGCGCGGCACCTTTAATCGTATGCAAGCAACTATGCGTTCCGCAAAAACATTCAAAGGGTTGGTCCATATCCCATTCTGTTGATGGATAGAAGAACATCAATTCATCACCGGGTTGAATTTCTTTCAAGGCTATGAGTTCCATTAGGGTAGTATCAAAAAAAACATTGGGCTCACAACTATGGTTGGTGTATGATAAAAATTCAGGTTCTAGAATGATATGTTTGTTCTCGCCTGTTTGTAAAGTGAGATAATTAGGTGTATCAAGAATTTTGGCAGCTTCAAATGCAACGATGGTTTCTCCGGCGTCATAAAAAGCATTGGCATGCAAAGATTTTTCGCCTGTGAGCATGTTTTGCATGATGTCTGCAAAACCGTGCCGGCTATGCATTTTATAAGCGGAGGTAAGGGCTCTAAGCATACGGGTCAGCGTAGGTTTGATTCATGAGTTTAAATTTCAATAAAAATCAAGTGCTTGTCAATTATAACAGTGTTTAATACTCCACATTTCCTGCTTAATTATCAACAGTAGGCAAAGCGATCGTTTTTCTACATGTATTTTTTACCAGAAAAGAATGGCATAAACATCCCGGAAATACCGTGTTTTAACGCTTGTACAAGTATGATTGCCTGAATAGTTTTGATGAAGTAAACAGAAATGAATGCTACACTTTCACTAATCACTCATCATATGGAAATGAAAAACATCCGGGTTATGATTGCAGATGATCATAAACTCTTCAGATCAGGTTTAAGAACCCTTTTATCGCAGGTTAAGAATATAGAAATAGTTGGAGAAGCGGTAAATGGCCAGGAACTCATCAAAAGAAGTATAGAGTTGATGCCTGATGTGATCCTAACTGATATTGGCATGCCGGTGATGGATGGTGTTTTGGCAACCAGGGAATTGGCAAAGCGAAAAATCAATAACCGGGTAATTGTATTGTCGGCCTATGGAAAAGAAGAGCCTGTATTGCAAATGCTGGAAGCAGGTGCATTGGGTTATATTTTAAAAACTGCTGATACCGAAGAAATCACTGATGCCATTCAAACTGTGTTTCGGCACAAGCCTTACTTCTGTAAAGAAATAACGGAAAGACTTAGCGAGATCGTTTCTAAAAGCTATCAGCCATCCGCTTATATCAGTCATTATTTTACAGAAAGGGAGAAAGAGATCATGCGATATATCTGTAAAGAATGCACCAGCAAAGAGATTGCCTATAACCTGAATCTGAGTAAAAGAACCGTAGAAGGACATCGAACACGTATCATGGATAAGATTGGGGCCAAGAGCATTGCCGGTATTATTACCTATGCATTGGATAAAGGCATTTATAAAAAGCCGGCATAAAACATCCGCTCTAAATATAGAAGGGGTATATTATTACTGTTTGTCATATCCAAATTACACCATTTTAAAAATTAAAGGCTACTTACAAGTGTTAAAATAAATTCCAGAAAATTTAGCAAAATATTTGCTCGTTAATTTAGTAAGCCATAAATTTGTCAATAAAAGACAAGTCATATGCAAGAAACGTTTGGACACTTTATTAAAGAATTGAGAACTAGAAAAGGTTTTACCTTGACACAGCTTGCAGCAAAACTTAGCATGGATTCAGCAAATCTTAGTAAAGTTGAAAATGGCAAACGAGAATTTGACCTAAAACGCCTTCCAAAACTTTGTAAATTGTTCCAGCTTGATAAATTAGAAATGGAGAAAGAACTTTTAAGTGAAAAATTTGCCAAAAGTGTTTGCGAAAAAAATATCGACACTACTATCTTTGAGTTAGCACAAAAAAAGACAGCTCTTTTTTCACAGAACCAATATCCAATTCAAGATGACATCCTTAGTTTAGTTGCAGATGAAGGTGAACTATTTGAAACACTTGATTGGCGATTAAAAGAATTTTCAAACCCAAATGCCGAAATAAGAATAGGAACTTTATTCAGTGGTATCGGAGCGATAGAACACGCTTTTCAAAGACTAAAGCTAAATCATACAATCATTTTTGCAAGTGATATTGATCCATTTGTAAGACAAACATATTTTGCAAATTATGAAATTGGAACAAGTAACTGGCACGATGATGTAACGAAATTTTCCGCAAAAGAATACAAAGGGAAAGTTGATATATTAATTGGCGGAAGCCCTTGTCAAGCTTTTTCAATGGTTGGGAAACGAAAAGGGTTAGACGATATCCGAGGTACATTATTTTATGATTTTGCAAGAATTGTTGATGAAACAAAACCAAAAGTTTTTATTTATGAAAATGTAAAAGGCTTAACTAACCACGATGGTGGAAAAACTTGGCAAGTTGTTCAAGATGTTTTTCATGAACTAGGATATAAAATTCAATCTAAAGTTTTGAATAGTAGAGATTATGGAATACCTCAAAATCGCGATAGAATATTTTGCGTAGGCTTTAAAAACAAAAGTATTGATTTTGAATTTCCACAAAAAATAAAATTAGAAAGAACAATGCAAGATTTTCTTGAAGATTTTACAGATTCAAAATATTATCTAAAAGAAAAAGGAGTAAAGTTTGTAACAAGTTCAAAAAATAAAAATAAACGTTATACTCAAATTAATGGCGAAGTAATGCTATGTCAAAAAGCAAACCAACAATTTAATTGGCATGGAGACTTTGTTTTTGAATTAGCAAACGATAGTGATTTTGATGAATTTGTTTTTGATTTAAATAAAGTTGAAGAAAAGTACTACTTATCCGAAAAAGTTAAAAATTATGTTTTGGCAGGTGGCACTAAAACTTTTAAAACAAGTACTAAGACAGATTTAGAAGTTGCAAGACCACTTTTGCAAAGTATGCACAAAATGCATAGAGCTGGTGTTGATAATTATGTTACGCATAATAAAGGTAGAATAAGAAAACTTACACCAAAAGAGTGTTTGAGATTAATGGGTTTTAAAGATAATTTCAAACAAGTTGTTAGTGATACTCAAATGTATCGACAAGCTGGTAATAGCATTGTAGTTGATGTATTAATTGCTCTTCTTAAGCAAATGGACATAACCCAATTTGGAAAATAATCAAATGGATATTAAGCTAAATAATCATGAGTATAATGTAATTGACGCAAAAGAGAAAATTACAATTGCAGACAGTTTTGTAGTTAGGCAAAACAAAATTGGCGGAGGTAATGGAGAGGCAAAATTATACGTAGGAAATGATAATAAAGAAGTTAGAAGCTTCTTTGGGAAAAATGGTTTTGCTATACCTTGTTTTTTAATAAAGAATGACCTCATAAAATATTTAGATGATACAAAGGCCGAATACCTAAAGCCGGAACAGCCCTATGTTAACAAAGAAATTTTACCCCAATTGTGGAATGAAAGAAAATCAAAAATTGACTCATTACCGGAAAAGATTGAGTTTGAAGTTATTGAACAAACACAAATAGCTGGACCAAGAGTTTATGTAAATTCTAATGACCGTGCATATAAAATATTAAGAGAGCTTTCACTGCCAAATATTACTTATATATCCGTAGTCAAACTATTAGACGAAAATGGAAAACTGTGCTACTATTTTAGACTTTTTGCAGATTATTTTGGAGAAGAGGAACACCCTTATATTATTGAAAAGGAAGAAGAAAAAATAAATGAAACTATTTTAAATAACTCTGAAAAATTACAACTTTATAAAGCAAGAATAGGTCAAGGTGAGTATAGGAAGAACCTATTGGCATTATGCCCTTTTTGTCCAATTACATTAATTTCAGACGATAGACTTTTAATTGCAAGTCATATTAAACCTTGGGTATCGTCGAATGATTTTGAAAAAACTGATCCTCTAAACGGTTTTATGCTAACTCCAACATTTGATAGGCTTTTTGATAGAGGATTTCTTTCGTTTACTGATGACAAGAAAACAAAATTATCGCCATTTTTATCAAACATGACATATTCAAAACTCAGTATTTCAGACAATAAAATAATTCCACATTTGCCAATAGATGGACGAGAAATTTATTTAGAATATCATAGAAATAACATCTTCAAAGGGTAACCTCCAAACAGTTCTTGTCAACAAAAGATTTACCAAAAGGTTAGAAGACAGATATAAATTCGAAAATATTAAGGCCTTCTTCAAGACCTTAAATTTTATTAATAGCCCCAGCCTTTCATGATTTCTAAATCTTCCTTTACACAATCCAAAGGCGATTTTCCCTGGTAAGATTCCTGCTCAATGATGAAATGTAAAGTACCGCCAGACTTTTTGCCCAGGTCGGTAATAGCTTTTGTATTGGCAACACCTTTACCCAATACCGTACTTTCATAGCCATTGTCCATTTCTCCTTTTTTGGCTTTTATCTCATCTTTCACATGCATAGAAACAAACCTTCCGGGATGTTTTTGTACAATCTCATAAGCATCAGCACCAGTGCCATAAAGATTACCCATATCAAGCTGCTGGGTAACCAGGTTAGGGTCTGTATTGTCTAAAATGATGTCGTATAATTTTTTGCCACCCAATGATTCAGTGAACTCGAAATTGTGGTTATGGTATCCAAAGCGCATACCCGATTTTTTACAGAGCTCACCACATTTATTAAACACATCCATATAACGCAGCATATCATCCAGCTTTTTACGCAGGCTTTCATCAAACCAAGGACTGATAACAAATTCCTGACCAACAACTGCAGCGTCTTCTACTGTATATTTCCATTCGTTTGAAAAATCCTTTTTTGTTTCATCCCAATGTTGTTTGGTCATTACGGTATGGCCACTGAGCATTTTCATGCCATGTCCTTCCAGGATCTTTTTAAATTCAACCGCACTAAATCCATAAAATTTTCGGTTCACATAATTGGCATGTTCTACATAACGATAGCCCATATCAGCTAATGCTTTTAAAGTACCCAAAGGATCTTTGCGCATTTCTTCTCTAACAGAATACAATTGAACACCTGTTATATGACTGGATGCTGTAACCGAAGCCAGTATGCGGTTCGAAAATAGCGAGGTTCCCGCCACAACAAATGCTGATTGGCGGATAAATGATCTGCGTGAATGGTTCATGGTGATTATTTTTTATGGCAAGAAATAATTGGCAGGTTGAATATAAGCAATATTGAAAATACGGCAGACAAACAGGTGTATGTATTTGGGTTTTACGCGCCAAGTTTTCGCATCTTTGTAGGTGTAAACCAGCAGGGTAATTGAACCCCCAACATGAAAACAGCCACCATCGCCGAAATAAAACAGGAACTGCATTCCTTGCAACCACAACGTTTATTGGAATTGACGCTAAGATTGGCAAAATTCAAGAAGGAAAACAAAGAACTGCTAACCTATCTTTTATTCGAATCGCATGACGAAGAAGCCTATATCCAATCAGTAAAGAACTGGATGGATGAAGCTTTTACCGAATTACCCAAAGCCAATTTATACCTCACCAAAAAATCACTCAGAAAAATATTACGGATCACCAGTCGCTATATCCGATACGCCGGTTCGGCACAAATGGAAACTTCTTTGCTGATTTATTTCTGTTTAAAAATGAGATGTTCGGGTATTCCTTACCAAAAAAGCCAGGTTTTATTGAATTTGTTTGAACATCAATTGAAAAAGATCAAAGTGGTCATGAAGGAATTACACGAAGATTTGCAGTATGATTTTCAAAAAGATATGGCCATTTTACTGGATGAAAATCGGTGAAATCCCTATGTTTCAAGGTGGCTGAAAGCACTCTGGCAAAAGCAAATTCGTATTTCGGCCATAAATGATGCACCTTTACATCAGTTTTGGTAAGTCCTGAAGGGGGTTTAAGACCAATTTCACCTAATTAGAAAACCATGTACACACAAATCTGGAGCAAATACCTACCCATTATCAAGATTCTTTTGAAGCGAACCCTTAATGGCGATCAGGTACTGGATTTGAACCGTATCGACTTTGAAAGAGCCGGAAGCGGTCGTAAAGCGGGTTATAAATTTTCTATCGAATTTACCAAAGGGCGTGTTGCCAATATTATCAGCGGCTCCGCACTTGCTTCAGATCTCGCATTTGTAATGTTGGAAGATGCCAATATCAAGGCCTTATTGTTGGCTAATCATTATGTGGTGTCTTTAAATACCAAATTTCAGTTAAGCCTGAAAAATGTAACACCTAAAGATGAAACTGTTGCAGAAGTAGCTTCTAGTTCAGCTGATTAATCAATCATACTTTTTTTATAACATACCCTTGATGCTTCCTCCATCAACAGTAATGGTTTGTCCGGTTATATAGCCGCTCAACGGACTTAACAGCCATACTGCCAAACTAGCGAAATCAGCAGCGGTGCCTAGTTTCCCAACAGGTATTTGTTGAATGGCTTTTTCTTTTACTTCTGAAAATGGCAATCCTGTTTGTTCACTTTTTTTATGGTAGATACGGTCAATGGCAGGTGTATCATGAGAACCAGGTCCTAGAATATTAAGGGTAACACCTGTAGTTGCAATTTCCTGCGATAAGGTTTTTACCATACCTACCACAGCCACTCTGAGAGAACTACTCAATACCAGGTTTTCAATAGGTTGTTTTACGGATGCGCTTTCTATGTACAATATCCTTCCATATCCCTGTTTGATCAATTTTGGAACCAAGGATTTTGTGAGTGCAAATTTCCAGCGCAATAAATTTTTATAGGCATTGTCCCAATCTTCTAAACTGGTTTCCATAAATGTTTTGGCAGGTGGTCCGCCGGCATTGATCACAACGCCATGCAGCTCTTTATCTGCAAGAGCGTCTAGGATCTGTGCATGTGTACTGATATCTGTTACATCAGCAATGATCAATTGAACCCTTGAACCAGCAGCCTGAAAATGTTTTTGTAGATTTTCTTGGTTACGGGCAACTGCTATTACATGTGCACCTTCCCCTAATAGTGTTTCTGCTATGGCTAAACCAAAACCGGAACTGGCGCCACATACCAGAAAATTTTTATCTTTTAATTGGAGGTCCATTTTTTTAAGGATGATTTCTTGTTAAAGATACTAGGTATTAAAAATGATTAAATTATTAGGCTGATTATTTCCTGCATGATCACAAAGTTTCATGCAGGAAAATCAAAGCTTGGTAGAAATTAAATGGCTATCAGTTTCCATTTACCTCTTTTAAACATAATCACACTGGTGATAGTGATACAAGTTTCTGTGATGATTAGTGCCAGGAAAACCCCGGTAGTTCCCAATTCCAGAAAATTGGCCATGAAGTAGGCAAATGGGATCTGAAAGATCCAAAACCAGAATAAATTGATCCAGGTTGGTGTTCTGCTATCGCCGGCTCCATTGAATGCATTGATCATAACCATGCCAACGCCATAAAATATATATCCGCCACTGATAATGCGCAAAGCCTTAACCGCAGTGGCTACAACAGCGGGATCGGTTGTGATCAATCCAACAAAAAATTCTGCACTGCTTACAAATAAAACAGTAACCAGTAGCATGAAGATTGCATTGTATTTGGCCGTAAGCCATACCGATTTTTCTGCACGTTCCGGTTGTTTGGCACCCAGGTTCTGACCCACCAGTGTGGCTGCTGCATTACTCAATCCCCATGCTGGCATGATAAAAAATATCAGTAACCTGATAGCGATGGTATAACCTGCAACTGCATCGCTACCAAATCCTGCAATGATGCGTGCCATGGCGATCCAACTGGCAGAACCAATGAGGAACTGTAAGGTGCCGGTGCTGGCAATTTTTAAAATGGATCGCATTAATGGAGCATTCGGTAAAAAATGACTCATTTTGATCCTGATGATTCCTTTGCCTTTGAATAAATGGTAAACCTGGTAACATACACCTATACCTCTGCCCGTTGTTGTTGCAATGGCAGCTCCGGGTAATCCGTAGAAGTGAATTAGTAAGGGACATAGAATGATATTACAGATATTGGCCAGCCATAAACTACGCATGGCAATAGTTGCATCACCAGCACCTCGAAAAATTCCATTGATCAGGAATAGTAACATGATCACGATATTACCTGTGAGCATGATCCTGGTGTAAGAGGTGCCCATTGCTACTAATTCTGCATTACCACCCATCAATTCTAAAATGTTTTTGGCAAAAAACAAGCCGATTACACTGATACATAAGGTAACGATCAAAGCCAATACGGCTCCCTGTGCTCCTGCTTTTGCAGCGTCTTCATAATTTTTTTCGCCTACACGCCTTGCAACTAGTGCTGTTACGGCCATACTCAATCCAATGGCTACTGAATAAACAATGGTTAAAAATGATTCAGTTAAACCAACAGTTGCAGCAGCATTGGGCCCTAATTTGCCCACAAAGAATATGTCTACCACTGCAAAAACAGATTCCATACACATTTCAAGAATCATGGGAATGGCCAGCATAAAGATGGCTTTACGAATGCTGCCGGTTGTAAAATCCTGGTGTTCACTTTGTAAGGCTTCTTTGAAATAGCCCCAAATAGAGGGTTTCCCCTTATTATTTTGATAAGTAGTCATTATGTTTGTTTAGAATAAATAATAGTAATCGCACAAAGAAATACTTTGTGCAGGGTCGGGGATATGTCAGGCTTAGTAAATAGGTATCTAAGCCCTGCTTAGCTGTTCATCGGCTGAAAATTGGTATAGGGTTGTTGCAGCAGTTTTTTTACTTGCTGCTTTGTAGATTCGAAAATAGGAATTTATTGGAAAAGGAAAGCATGTATCCAATTAAAAAATAAAATATCAACCAACCGTACCGGTCTTTTCTACAATAATAGAATAAAGATCATTAGGGTTGAAGGGTTTGGTGATGCAACCATTCATCCCCGATTTTCTGGCTTCCGATTCAATATCGAGGTTAATGGTAGATGCTGTAAGTGCCACTATTGGAATGGCTTCATTGAATTTTCTGATTTCTTTGGTGGCTGTATAACCATCCATTACTGGCATCTGTATATCCATCAGGATCAGATCATACGTATTTAGTTGTACTTTCTCTACGGCAATAGCGCCATTTTGTGCCAGATCAACCACCGCGTTCCAGTTTTGTAATAATTTTTCAGCTACCATCACATTAAAAGAAACATCTTCTACCAATAAGATCTTCAATCCCTTCATATCGGGTTTTTTGGAACCTAATATGGGTTTGGTTTCTTCCACTTCTTCCGCATTACTCTTTTTAAATGCCAATGTAAAGTAGAACCTGGAACCTTTACCAACTTCACTTTCCAGCTGTATACTGCTGTTCTGTAATTCCAGTAAGCGTTTGATGATGGTGAGACCCAAACCTGATCCGCCAAATTCGCGGGTTATATTATTATTAGCTTGGGTAAATCTTTCAAAAATAAGTTCCTGTTTTTCTTTGGGGATACCTATGCCTGTGTCTTCAATTGAAAAGTCGATCAGGATATCTTCATCCTTCATGGATCTTAAGCCAACACGGATAGTGATGGTGCCGTTTTGTGTAAACTTTACGGCATTGGAAACGATATTATTCAGGATCTGACCCAGTCTAACATCATCACCCATCACATATTTTGGGATATCGTCGTCGTAAATTATTTTAATGAGGTTGCCTTTTTCTTCGGCCCTTACCCTGCTGGCCATTTTGATGTTCTTGAGGAAATTAAGCACATGGATATTTCTGTCTACAAAAAATATCTTGCCTTCTTCCATTTTGCTGAAATCCAGTACATCATTGATCAAGCTCAGCAGATTTTCTGAAGAAATTTCCATCACATTCAACAGTTCTTTTTGATCTGCAGAAAGTTCATGGTATTGTAATAACATGATGGTACCAATGATGGCATTCAACGGTGTTCTGATCTCATGGCTCATTACCGAAAGAAATTCACTTTTTGCTTTGGCAGCTTTTTCGGCGATGTCTTTGGATAGGATCAGGTCTTGCTCTAATTCTTTTGCCTTGGTGATTTGTTTTTCCAGAAAGGAGATGATATTCATCAGGTCATCATCTTCTTCTGTAAACTGTATATCATTTCCGGGGTCGAGAGAACGGATGGCTTTTTTAAGTTTTTTTATGGACTCCTTCCTGATCTCATTTTGCTCGTGGAGGTCCTGGGTTACGATCTGGTATTCTCTTTCACTGATATCAAATGCATGTTCTGAGATCTTCTTGTCTTTTTCAAAAGAATCATAACACTTACTGATGGTGTCAAGAAAGTCTTTTATAGTTGCATCTTCACGCAGTGCAGCAGGAAGCTGTCTTTCTATCTGTTTTTCCAGGATTTTATGATAGGCCATAACTGCGTGTAAAATGTGAAGCGAACTTTAATTCTCTGTAAAAGTAGTGATTGTCATGGTTTGATTATGCAGTTCACAATTACTATCCTGGTTAAAGGGCGATAATTCTCCATAAGAGTAAAAACCGGTGATGGCCGTTTCCGGACCAAATATATCCCTGGCAGCTTTCACTTCTTCATAGGTTCTTTCCTGCAAGATCAGTTTTCGGCCTACACAACTGATCAGTATGGCCAGTTCGGGCGAATGTTCGGCACCGCTTGACAAAGAATTACTGGCAGCGATAGAGGAAGCGTTGATGATCTTGTCGAAATTGGCTTTCATCAACCGCACTTTACTGCCTTCGGGCAGGTTACCGGCAAAAGTCATGGTCTTTTCTTTTTCATCTATAGCCAAGATGGTTCTTACCAAACTTTTGTCTGAATCGCCCACGCGCATAGACAATGGGAAGAACAGGGCCGATCCCGGCAATTCATTAACATAGGGTCCGAGGTATTCTTTGTAGAGGTCCAGTGCATTTTTTCCGTCTACTTCGTACAAAACATTTTTATTGGAACTGGTGATCACTCTTTCTCTGCCAAATTCATCCCAACCGCCCAAGGAGCTATGACCGATTTTAAGTTTTGTGCCGTAAAAGCCTACTGCCACTATGTTTCCTTCGGTAGCTGCTTCGTTCAAACCAACCTGGGTTTTCTCAAAACGGTCTGCATCGCCCGCCAGGCCACCTGTTATGGGGATCTGTTTATGGTTATTTTCATTAAAGCCACTCACCAGTTCACTACCGTTGGTAAAGCTGCCTTCTGATACAACAAAAACCGTAACCAGGTCATCAGCATCCAGTTCCTGCATCAGTTTCTTGCCTGTTTCTAAACTGTTAGAACCTTTGTCAACCTTTATTTTTGCGCATTTGATTTGCGTATGTTCAAATTGAAGTGCAATAACAGAAACGGTTTCGTCGAATACGCCATCAGACATGATCTCTCCTGAAGTAGAGGCAGAAACGATATGAGCAGCAGGGTAGTTTGCTTTAATTTGTTGGTAGATCTCGGTTGAGGAAACCAATGATCCGGCACCAAACATAAAAACGAGCTGCGAATCCAGTGCAGAAAAATTTTCTGATGCACGATGTGGTTGCCATTTTCCGGCAATAAAATGTTGTTGGGCAATTTTCATAAGAAAAGAAAAAATGAAATAACAAGATAGCCAATATTCGAATTTGGCAAAATTTAGGTATCAAAAAATTAGGTTTTCGTGCATTGTTTGGAACTATTATCGGTCAATTTGATGGCTTAGATACTTAAGAGGGCCATTTTGTTGTAGAATTTA
>CALRVT010000049.1:0-19700 GCA_943371675.1 Chitinophaga pinensis
ACACTGGTCACGGTGAGGATGTTCTAAGCGAAGGTTAACATAAGGATTCTTATAAATTGCAGGATGGTTTTTTAAAAAGGTCAAAGAATGACACCACACCTGCGGCGATGGTTATTAGCCAAGATAATATTTCAACGAGGTTCAACATAAAAAAAGGACTGCGCTAACAGTCCTCTATCGATATTACATATATTTTTTATGGTTTTCCACAATTAGAAACGACAATATTTTTTCCTCCTGTCGCTTTATTTATAGCTTCACGCAAGTTTGAGTCCTCCCTTTGTTTCCTTAATTGCTCGAGACTTGCCTCTTTTCTAAAAAAAGTGCTTAACTCGGTTGAATTAACCTGTTTGGTTTGTGTCATATGTAAGGATTGCTTTTTCATATATGGATATGTTTAGGTGGTTCTATTTTGTCGCCTGCTATAAACTTAAAGCCATCTTCATCAATAACTGCCAACTTAATAACGCCGCCTACGGTTGGAATATTTTTCGTGTACTTCTGAAAATCTACTTCTAATCTCATCAAAAGAGATGCCAAGTCAACTGCTTGCTGAACACTTAATTCTGAGATATTAAATAATTCAATATCAGCGAAAAATAAGTCTTTGTAAAATTCCTGATCTAATAAATGCTGTACAAAGTCAACCGGAACATTGCCTTGCCCTTCCTGAAGGTTAAGTCGTTTTAGAATATCCTCCACTATTTTCGGGAAGATTGTATACAAAGACTTCCCAATTCCGTACAATACTTTATCACTTAATTTGTTTTGACCGTCACAAACTACACTTGCCCACTCTGGTTCAGGATTCAAAGATACATAGTTAAACTCCTGATTTCCAACATTGTCCCTATTTGTTTCGTTAATTATTGCCTTAAAAATGTAGGTTTTATGGTGACTTTTTTCATAATATGTAATTATGAATACACATTGACCTAATGATAATGAATGCTCTAAATGCTCCCTTATTTGAGTATTTAAAAAATCGGAAAATTGATTAAGCTTATCTATAAAAGGTATTGCAAAGTCGTTAATATCTGGTTGGTGCGCCAAAAATTCCTCAACAATATCAGCGATGCTTTTATTATTAATATATGCAACGCCGGTTGTCGTAATTGCTGTATAGTCATTTAATTTAAAAAGCTTTTCCTCAAAATCTTTTGTATGTACAGGTTCTCGCTCAAAAAGTTCACTTATACTAACTGGATCTATTATCGTTTCTCCCTGCTCATTTTTTGGTTGGTCGTTCAAATACTGTACAAATCTGTTATGTTTCAAAATTGGCTCCATTGAGGTTACCAATGAATCAGCGATTATTGCTACACCCTTCTTGGCAATTACAGAAGCTATAAAGGTCATTATGCGGTTTTGGTACTGTAAAATAGCAATAAGACCGTTAAAAAGTTAAATATTTTTTTAATTCGGTAAAAATGGGTCTTTTAACGGTATGCCCTTCGGGCACCACTCCCTATTGATTATGGAGGAAGGCTCAGCCGCTTCAAAAAAAGAAAAAAGAGAAGTTCTCCCGCTAAGGGTCTTTCGTAGCCGCTATCGCTAAAAACTTACGAAAGCCCCTTCACAGCCCTAACCGTGTAACATAATATACTGATATCATTGTTTTGTATGGTCTTTAGTGGCGCTCGTTCCTCGCTGTTTTGGAGTTCAAAGGCATTGCGATTTTTAAAACAAGCTATCAAGCACATCTGCCGGAGGTTTTGAAAATCGCAATGCCTTCGAAATCAAGGAAATACAAAACACTGATAACAAACTTTTATGTTAAGTATGCATACGAATGATATTAAAATAAAAAACAACGCTTCGATTTGTAATCAGTTTAAAAGATGGGTTTGATACACTGATTCTGCTATTTTAAAGAAATAGGCTCTCTCCAGGGATATGACTCGTTGTATTTTGTTGTTACCAATAATTTTATAATTCTGGACTTTATACCACTAGATTTTAGTAAGCCATCCAAAAATTGCTTATTCGTTTTTTCATAAAAATAGTACGCTTCTATTGCAGAGGCATATAGTTCATCTTCGTGCCCTAAATATTTTTGCATTTCTTCTTTGCTAAGGTTTTTCGGATAATAATAGTCATCATTTACTTTGGTACTTTGTATATAATGTGCCAATTCGTGAACTATTATTGATTCAGATTTCACAACAATATTTGCTGCTGTATCAATTTGATGATAAAAAACAGAGTATAATAATGGTGATAATACTATGTGCGGGGTCGTTAAATATGCTGAATCAGTTCCTTCTCCAATTATTTCACCACTTTTTTTATAATAAGACATTAGATATTTCCCACTAAACATCTGTAGATCAGAATCAACATATATCTCTATGGCTGAATCCTTTCTTAAGTTGTCTCTTTTGGAAAGCCCAAGCGAATCTGCTATTCGAAGTACTGATTTCAGAATCGGACTGTCAATTGACAATTTCCGTATAGGATATGCCATCTGAGCAGTCGATTCGAGAAATGAAAATAAAAAGATGCATAATAACATATTTCTCATCACCTAATATAAACATTTATGTCGCGTTGCCCTTCAGGCGCACCTGCCACAATAATTAAAGCGAAGGATTCTGCCACTCAGAAGAAAGAGAAAGAGGGATTTCTTCCCCCTCCCACTTTTTGTAACGAGATTGCCAAATTTATAGAAATTGCTACTATGATTACCTAAAAGTTAGATTGAATAATTTTTGGTTTCAATTTAAGTTGTAGTTACTTTTAGCTTATAAAAAACCTCAACACTTGGGGTGTTGAGGTGGATGTTCAATGATAAGATAGTTTTACGGTTTTGGACACCTACTACCGTTTCTACATCACTTTATTGTAATTACGAAATTAAGCTACATATCCTAATATGTAGCTTTTTCCATCAATAAAGGTGTCCACAGTTGATGAAAAGAGATTTTATTATAAGTATTACTATCCCATATATTTGCACCCTTTTTGGTATTTAGTAATTCAAGCATTGATTATATAAATATTGAAATAAAAAACGCCGACCATCAGTCAGCGTTTTTAATAATCTAAGTATAAATCAATTAATACTTCGCATGTAACCCATCATACTCCTTATACTTTGCTTCAAATGCATCATAAGCTTTGTCGTCCTTACCACGCACTTTATCTCGCTTATAACCATAAAGATTAGCCAGGAAGTCAACAGATTTGTTGATCACATTCTTCTCGGTAGAAGTTCTGGTTGGTTTTGCTTTTAATATAATGTAAGCTTTTTCTAGCCACTCCAAAGACAGATTCAGGTTCTCCATTAAAGGCTTTTCTAACTCTGTATTTGCTTTTTTAATGGGGTCGGTCTTAGCCTTGTATGCTGCATCAGATGCTGCTTTTTTCTTGGGGTCTTTCTCTACAGGTCTGTCGGCATTCAAACCTTGCATGGTACGGATATTGGCTGCATACAGGTCATCATACTCTCCATAAATATTATAGTAGATCACGCCCACATTATAAGCTGCCACACCATTTTCGCCGTTTTTAGCAAATGCTTTCTGGTAGGCTTCTGCAGCTTTCAGGTCGTACATTTTTTTAGTGGTGCTGTCCATATTTTTCTCTTTATGGGGTGCATTCACAAAAATATCGCCGAACTGCAAGTACTTGATCTCAGATAATGTTCCGGCTGCATTTTCCTTATCATACAAAGCTGTTTTTTCGGCCAATGTCAAGTTTTCATCCATGTATTCTATCTCCAGTTCATCCCATGGAAATTTAGGATACAGCTCGCGTCCCAGATTTACATATTTATTGAATTGGGGCAGGTTTTTGGTTGTAGTATAATGACTGGCCAGGAACCTGTAAATATCAATGTAGTTGTCACCATTCACTTTCGCATCTGCCAGGCGACCATAATATTTAGAAGCTTCTTCTGGTTTATTGGCATTCTGGTAAGCATAAGCCAGGTAAAGGATGGGAATGGTATCCAACACAACGGGTTTGTTGCTCCATTTGTTTTTAAAGATGATATCGCCATATTCAACGGTGATCTTAAAATAAGTGGTGGCATCATCCCATTTCTTGTCGTTGAATTGTTTGATACCTAACTCATAACCGGTAGCATACATATCAAAAAAAGCTTCAGCCCCTTTTTCTTTCACCTGTGCAAAAGCCGGATCTGCCTGCATGTATTTTTGGAAGGCATCGTCTGCGTCTTTTAGGGTACTGGGACTTTTATCACGCAGTTTGGCATCTTTAAAGTAGATGGCTGTGATCTTCGTTTTCCAATAAAAAGCCTCGAGTTTGTCTTTTTGTTTTGGGTCGGCCATTACTTTATCTAATTCTACTTTGGCATCTTCAAAACGGTTGAGCAGGTAGGCTGTTTGAACCTTCTTTAGATCCTGTGCCCACACCATTTGCAGGGTGCAAACACTTACTAACAGCAATAAAAACTTCTTCATAAAATGGCTGGTTTATTGATTTTCTATGGTTGAATCGTTATCTGAATCTTTTACATCTTCGTCTGTTGGTGTTGCATCTGTGCTTCCTTCTGGTAAGCCTTCTACTTCCACTGTACCATCCTCTGCTATCACCACTGGTTCTTCCTGGTCTTCGATCTGAGAGATGGCGGCTATCTCATCACTCTCGTCCAGTTTGATCAGTGTAACACCCTGAGTAGCCCTACCAGCTTCGCGAATATCTACAATACCAGTTCGGATAGTGATGCCGGATTTGCAGGTAATGATCAGGTCTTCCTTCTCTGTTACGTACAAAATCCCTACCAAAGAACCCGTTTTCTCAGTTACATTGATAGTTTTAACACCTTTACCACCCCTATTGGTAATTCTATATTCGTCAATCGCGGTTCTTTTACCAAAACCTTTTTCGCTCACTACCAATATGGTTCTGGTGCTATCATCCTTGTTTACACAGATCATGCCCACTACTTCATCCGTTTCGTCATCTACTTCAATACCTGCTACACCTATGGCTCCCCTGCCTGTTTGACGTACTTTACTTTCAGGGAATCGGATAGCCCTACCACTCTTCACAGCCATCATGATCTCCTGCAAACCATCCGTCATGCGGGCTGATAATAATTCATCTCCTTCATTAACGGTGATAGCTATGATACCATTGGCTCTTGGCCTGCTGAAATCTTCCAGGGAAGTTTTTTTGATGATCCCTTTCTTGGTACAAAGTACGATAAAATGGTTCTGTACATATTCTTTATCGTCCAGTTTATTTACGTCGATAATGGCTTTCACTTTATCATCGCCGGGCAATTGAATCAGGTTTTGTATAGCCCTTCCCTTGCTCTGCTTCTCTCCTTCCGGAATTTCATAAACACGCATCCAGAAACATCTTCCCTTTTCAGTAAAGAATAAAATGGTGCCGTGAGTGGATGCAACAAACAGGTGTTCTACAAAGTCTTCTTCTCTGGTTTTAGAACCTACAGCTCCTCTTCCACCTCTGCGTTGTTGTCTGTATTCTGTGGCAGAAGTACGTTTGATATAACCCAAGTGTGAGATGGTTATCACCACATCTTCATCTTCGATCAGATCTTCGATACGCATTTCATCAGCCAGGTATTGGATCACCGTTTTGCGCGGGTCGCCAAATTTTTCTTTTACTTCTATTAATTCCTGCTTGATCAATTCATAACGCAAAAATTCACTGGCCAGTAATTCTTTCAGCGATTTGATCAGGTTGATCAGGCCATTGAATTCTTCAATGATCTTATCCCTTTCCATTCCGGTTAATCGCTGTAAACGCAATTCCAGTATGGCTTTCGCCTGGGCTTCAGATAAACCGTTTTCCTGTGTGTACAGTTCATTGGTGATATCAGAAAACAATTCACGGTTCAGACTCCAGTTTTCCTGCTTGCTTTTGGCTATCAGGTTTTCTTTGGCTTCATCGGGTGTTCTGCTGGCACGGATCAGGGCGATCACTTCATCCAAATGATCCAGTGCTTTTAAATAACCTTCCAGAATATGGGCCCTGTCTTCTGCTTTTTTCAGTTCAAATTTTGCCCTTCTGATCACCACTTCCATCCTGAATTCAATAAACTCTGCAATCAGGTCTTTCAGGTTCATGATCCTTGGCCTTCCCTTGCTGATGGCCACATTATTGATACCGTAACTGGTTTGTAATTCTGTAAACTTATAAAGCTGGTTAATAATTACCTGTGCTACTACATCACGCTTTAGATCCAGAACGATACGGGTACCTTCCCGCATATTACTTTCATTGTTTACGTGGGCTATACCTTCAATGGTTTTATCATTTACCAGTTGTCCTATACGGTCGGTCAGGTTATCACGGTTAACCTGGTAAGGTACTTCTGTGATCACGATCTGCTCTCTGCCACTGGCTTTGGTATCTACATGGCATTTACCACGCAATACTACCCTGCCCCTGCCGGTTAATAATCCCTGACGCACCCCTTCCATTCCATAGATGATACCACCTGTTGGGAAATCGGGCGCTTTTACAAAGTTGATCAATTCTTCTACCAGAATCTCTCTGTTATCAATGTATGCCAAACAGCCATCAACTACTTCACCCAGGTTATGGGGCATCATATTGGTGGCCATACCAACGGCGATACCAGATGAACCATTTACCAGCAATTGCGGAATACGTGTAGGTAATACCGATGGTTCTTTAAGGGAATCATCAAAGTTGAATTGAAAATCAACCGTGTCTTTCTCAATATCATCCAGCATGGCTTCTGCTACTTTCTGAAGCCTGGCTTCGGTATAACGCATGGCAGCCGGTGGATCACCATCCTGGTTACCAAAATTACCCTGACCATCTACCAGCGTATAACGCATGGTCCATTCCTGCGCCATCCGCACCAAAGTGTCGTAAATGGATGCATCACCGTGCGGGTGATACTTACCCATTACTTCACCCACAATACGGGCAGATTTTTTATAGGGTTTGTTGCTGTTATTACCCAATTCATTCATGGCGTATAAAACGCGGCGGTGAACGGGTTTAAATCCATCTCTTACATCGGGCAAGGCACGACCAACTATTACCGACATAGAATAGTCGATATAAGCGGTCTTCATTTGTTCCTCGATATTTACCTGTATTATCCGGTCGTTATCATTGGTTTCCGGGGGTAATTGGTTCTCTTCCATGTGTGAATTCTCGTACTAAATTTTGAATCTATGAACGGTTGCAAAACAACCCGTTTTATGGGATGGCGAAGATAACTTTTTTAAGGCGTAAAATGAGCTTGTAAACCCTGTTTTTTGAGCTGTTTTATCCACAGTTGTGGATGATGTAAAACTGCTTGTATTTGAGCATATTAGGAAGGTTTTCCCTGTTTAAAACACAAGTTCTAACCAGTCTGATTATCTTTAACCAAGGAAATGGAAGAATTCATAGCGTTTATGTTAAAATTTTATGCCACAAATTTTGCTTTTTGGAGCCGGTAAATCGGCAACGGTTTTGATAGATTACCTTAAAAAAACGGCATTGGTTAAAAACTGGCATGTAGTGGTTGCCGATGCCGATCTGTTAATGGCTCAGCAAAAAGTTGGCAATCATCTTTTGGTGCGTGCTGTTGAATTGGCTGTTGAAGAAGAGATCCCCCGCAAAAAGCTGATCAATGAGTCGGATGTAGTGATTTCGATGCTACCTGCATCTTTACATTATTTGGTGGCAGTTGATTGTGTAAACCATGGAAAACACCTGTTAACGGCTTCTTATATTGATGCGTCTATCAGCCAAATGTCGGACGAGATCAGCAAGAAGGATTTGCTTTTTTTATGCGAAATGGGACTCGACCCTGGCATCGATCACATGAGTGCCATGCAGTTAATTCACAGCATTCAAAACAAAGGGGGCAAGATTCAATCTTTTCAATCGCATTGTGGGGGTTTAGTTGCTCCGGAAAGTGATGATAACCCCTGGCATTATAAATTAAGTTGGAACCCAAGAAATGTGATACTTGCCGGAAAAGCTGGTGCAGTGTATGTAGATAACTGCGAGATTAAAAATAAAGACTACGAGGAACTTTTTGTGAATTGTCAAGAAGTTTCCATTGAAGGTGTTGGGCAACTTGCTTTTTATCCTAATCGAGATTCGCTCAGTTATCAATCGCTTTACGGATTAGAAGATACTACTACTTTTATACGTACAACCCTGCGCTATCCCGGTTTTTGTAAAGGTTGGGAATGGATTGTAAAAGCGGGATTAACGGAAGAGCAAAATAGTATTGATACCACCAATTTGACCATTGCCGCTTTTTTGCAAAATCACTTTGCAAAGCATGAGCTAAACTATCTAAGCTTACCGGAACTGGTACAAAGCCAATTGCAATTTATTGGTTGGAATGAAAACACATTGCTCAACAAAGGGCTACTCAGTTCTGCTGCCATTCTTCAATCCATACTTGAAAAAAAGTGGCTATTGCAACCAGCTGATAAGGATATGGTGGTGATGTTACATGAGATAGATTATACGCTTGATAAAACTACCCATTTTCTCAAAAGTAGTCTGGTAGTTAAAGGGCAGGATCAGTTACATACAGCTATGGCCAAAACAGTGGGATTGCCCTTGGGTATTGCTGCAACTTTATTAATGGAAGGAAAATTAACAGCAAGGGGATTATTGATTCCTACCATTCCTTCCATTTATGAACCAGTATTACATGTTTTAAAATCAGAAGGGATTTTATTTATAGAATCTGAAAGCTGATTAGGTTGCATATTTTCAATTGTGCCTTTGTGCCTTTGTGTGAAAATTAATTGCACACAAAGGCACAAAGGCACGGTTTTTTTAAATGCAAATAATTCGACCTGTTTTTTCCTCACTTTTTACTTTTCACTTTTAACTTTTCACTCCTCTCCCCACCTCCATCCATCACCCATTCATAGTCCAATTGTCTTTTTTCAAGATTGGCGGCTACCACACGTATCATCACTTTGTCGCCCATTCTAAATGTTCTGCCACTTCTCCTGCCTATCAAACTATAATCGCCCTCTACTACCCTAAAATCATCGTAATCAGATAAACTGATAATACTTACCAATCCTTCACATTTGTGTGCTACTGTTTCAACCCAGAAACCAAAAGCAGCCACACCACTTACCACACCTTCAAAAACCTCACCCAGGTGACCTTTCAAAAATTCAACCTGTTTGTATTTATTACTGGCTCTTTCGCATTCCATAGCAGCTCTTTCTCTTTCGCTACTATGTCTGCATTTCTCTTCCATTTTCTTGTCTACTATTTGTTTATCCACTAAAATGGATTGCAATACACGGTGTACCAGTACATCCGGGTATCTGCGGATAGGAGAAGTAAAATGGCAGTAATATTCAAAAGCTAAACCATAGTGACCAATATTCTCAGTTGTATATACAGCCTTAGCCATCGTACGAATACCTAATTGTTCCAGTACATGTTGTTCTGGTTTTCCTTTTGCTTCGGCCAGCATGGTGTTAAAACTTTGGGCAATCTTTTGGGGAGAAGAAATATCAAAACTATGTCCGTGCTTTTTAGCAAAAACGATAAATGGCGCCAGTTTTTCCGGATCAGGTTGATCATGCACCCTGTAAGGAAAAGGCAAGGGTTTTTTATTGATATGAATTTTGGCAACATTCTCTGCAACCGTTCTATTGGCCAGCAGCATGAACTCCTCAATCAACTGATGAGATTCTTTGCTTTCTTTTACAACGATGCCGATGGGTTTTCCTTTTTCGTCCAGCTTAAACCTTACTTCCTGCGAAGAAAAATTGATGGCGCCCTTACTAAAGCGGGTCTTGCGCAATTTCTGCGCCAGCTCATTCAATAAAAGAATTTCTGTTTCGTGTTTTCCTTTTTTGGTTTCTATTATTTCCTGCACATCTTCATAAGCATAACGATGATCGGAATGGATCACAGTTTTGCCCAACCAGTATTGCTTAACTTCTGCCTTGGGTGTTATTTGAAAGATGGCAGAAAAGGTGAACTTATCTTCATGCGGCCTGAGTGAACAGAGTTCATTGGAAATTCTTTCGGGCAACATGGGGTTAACCCTATCGGGTAAATAAACAGAAGTTGCCCGCTTATAGGCTTCTTCATCCAGTTCTGTTTCAGGTAATACATAATAACTAACATCGGCAATATGGACACCTATCTCATAATTCCCATTTGCTAAATTTCTGATTGAGATTGCATCATCAAAATCTTTGGCATCTGCCGGGTCAATGGTAAACGTAAGTATGTCCCTGCAATCCCTTCTTTTGCTGATCTCTTCTTTGTCGAGGATATCCGGTAATCTTTCTGATTCTTCCAAAACATCTTCCGGAAAAAACAAGGGAAAGCCTGCCTGTGCCAATAGTTCCTTCATGGCAGCATCGTTTTCATCTTCTGGTAACATCACGTTTACAATGGTGCCTACGGGTTTCTTATCATCTTTATCCCATTTTACAAGTCTTGCCACTACCCTGTCTTTATTCTTTGCACCATTCAATTCTGCTAATGGAATAAAGATATCCGGCATGGGTTTATCGGTATCGGGAATGAAAAATGCATAATTGGTAGACAGTTGAATATGGCCAATGAATTCTGTTTGCTTGCGTGTTACCACTTCTGTGATCTTTCCTTCTTTTTTGCCCGTGCGCATGTTCTCCTTGAAAACTTTTACACGAACCGTATCGCCGTTTAAAGCCGTTGCAAAATCGCCCGGACGCACCAATACATCGCCGGTAGTATTTTCCACAATCACATAGCCCATACCGGAACGGGTTACTTCTAGTTTTCCTTTAAGCGTAAGCTGTGCGGTTATCTTTGATTTTTGTTTTGATTTCTGTTTGGTCTTTTTACTTTTCATGAGGCTGCGTTAAAACGAAAGTTTCGGATAAAATCCTTCACCAGCTGATTGAATTGTTCGCCTTCGTTGAATAAAAAATAGTGTTGTATGGGTAAAACATAAATGGGTAATGCAGTTAGGTGTTCTGAAAATTTAATGAGCCTAACCGCATCTTTTTCGGTAGTTAAAATTAACTTGTCTTTTGCCGGGATCTTATCATATTTATCTTTGATCTCCTGCAGGTCGTCAATAGAAAATATATGGTGATCGGAATAATCTACCTGGTAATAAGCATGTGTTTTTTCGTTCAGGTATTCCTTTAATAATTTAGGGTTAGCAATGCCGCAAACAAGTAATACCTCATCCCGTGGCGTTAAGATCCAGCTGTCTTTCTGGTTAAAAATATGGTATGGAATGCCATATTCAATAGTGGTAAAAAATACAGACTGGTTAGAGGCCGGGTTTAAGGTTCGGATAATTTTTTGTTTGCCTTCGGCACTGAGGTCATTGGGACATTTGGTCACCACCAAAACCTCTGCTCTTTTGGCGGAAGCCCATTCATCTCTTAGATCGCCTGTTGGCAGAAAAAAATCATGGCTGTATAAATTTCCATATTCAGTGAGCAGGATATTGAAACCCGCTTTCACCATTCTATGTTGAAAAGCATCGTCTAGAATGATTGCCTGCAAATCAGGAACATCTTGCAGTAAATGCGGAATGCCTACAATTCTTTCTTCGCAGGAAGCCACAGCTATCTGGGGAAATTTCTGGTGAAACTGCATGGGTTCATCCCCTATTTCGAGGGCCGTGGTTTGATCATTGGCCAATGCATAACCCTTTGTTTTTCTTTTATACCCCCTGCTTAAAGTGCCTAATTTATATTCTTCTTGTAATAATCGAATCAGGTATTCCACCATAGGCGATTTTCCTGTTCCTCCAACAGAAAGATTTCCAACACAGATCAGTGGGAAATTAAATTCGGCAGATTTGAAATACTGTTTGTTATACAACCAATTTCTACAAATGATGATCAAACCATACAGGAGTGCGAAAGGGAGTAATAAAACGCGGAATGACTTTAAAAAGATCGTATTAAAATTCATAAATACGTTGCGGTGTGATGCAATAGGTTAAAGGTACATCAAATTGATGGGTATCCATGATCTTCTCAACCGGGTTAAAATAAGAAAATCCGATACTGATTACTTCTGGTTTACAGGCTGCTAAAAATCTGTCGTAAAAACCTTTACCATAACCTACCCTGTAGCCAAAACTATCGTAAATTAAAAGAGGAACCAATACCAGGTCAAGTGTTTCAGCAGGTATTACCTGCCCTTCCTTTGGTTCCCATAAGCCTCTTTTATCTTTTTGGAATACCGTATCATCGTTTATGGCTATGGCTGACATGGAATTGTTTTGCCAATTACATAAGGGATAGGATACCGTAATATCGGGTAACATATGTTTGAAGTAGCCTGTAAATGAATGGGTGTCTGGTTCTGCTTCTCCTTCCAAGGGCCAGTAACCCAATATATGGCTGATGCCCGTAAAATTTATTTGTTGTAATTGCAGTAACATCAGGTCATCCATCCGTAACCTTTCTGACAGCTTTATTTCAGCCCTTTTGGTTCGGTATAGATTTCTTAATGTTTCTTTGTTCATCATGCTTATTTCAAAATTGACCGTAGGCTTAATTGTAAACGCATAGCCTGATCATGAATGCTATTTTGGTTAATGGCAGGAAGATGAGGGATCGATCCCAGACTGGGATATCCAGACCAGGAAACAATTTCTGCTTCATAATTTAGGTAATCATCATTAAATAGCCATCCTGCTACATCCAGATCTTGTGATTTGCAATAAGCTGCCGTAAGAAGAGAATGATTGATGCTTCCCAGGTAATTTCTGCTTACCAAAATCAGTTTTGCATGCATGGATTTGATAAGATCTGCTACAAATAAGTTTTCTGATAAGGGTACCAGTAAGCCTCCTGCTCCTTCAATAATTAGAGGACGATTTGTTGATTCCGCCTGGATTATTGCTAGTTGATCCATTAGTAAAGAAGCTTCTATAGTAATATTTTTTTTTCTGGCAGCAATATGTGGAGATGCAGATGTTTCTAATAGATATGTTTCCGGGTAAATGATGGTTTGCTGATTAGTTACCAGATTTTTTATATGTTGGGCATCAGTTCCATCTATCCATCCTGCCTGTACGGGCTTCCAGTAATTTGCTTCCAATGCCTCCGTAATGATTGCAGATGCAATTGTTTTGCCTACATCTGTGCCTATACCCGACACGAAGAATATATTCCGTTTGGTTGTCATTATTGGGAAGCATTTTCTTGGGAAGCGTTCACGAAAAAAGAGAAAACAGTACTGCCATAATTTCTTACAAAACTAAATCCCTTGAATTTTTCATATTGGTTTCTGGGTGTATGTTCCAACACAAAAAAACCATCTTTAGCAATTAAATTTCTGTCAACAATTATCCTGGGCAATTCATCGATAGCACCCAATGCATAAGGAGGACCGGCAAAAATAAAATCAAAGCTTTCTGTACAATTTTGCAGATAGGCAAAAACATCCATTTTTAAAACATGCACATTGCTGGCGCCCAGATTTTCCATGTTTTTTTTAATGAATGCATGCATAGTAGGATCTTTTTCAACAATCAATTGCTGACTAGCTCCGCGTGAACCGAGCTCATAACTGATACAGCCAGTACCCCCAAAAAGATCAAGGGTCTTGATGCCTTCAAAATCCATTCTGCTTTGCAGAATATTAAATAGTCCCTCTTTAGCAATATCCGTGGTTGGGCGGGTATGGGGCATATTGGTTGGTGGACTAATTCTTCTTCCACCCCATTTGCCTGAAATGATCCTCATATGGTCAACTTATAAAAGGGCGTAAAATAATGCAGGGGATGATCTGAGTTATTGAAAATACTGGCTCCCTGTCCGATATTTTCGAGTGATGTTTCTGTAAACAGTTTGGTAAGGTTTTCGAATATTTCAGAATCTGTATTGATCATGCCACTGATCTCAAGATGCGATGTTGTGTTAGCTTCAGCGAATTGCTGTAAGATATTCATCACTTGGTACAATAAATCCTCTTGCACCAGGTAAGCAAAGCTTTGAATCAATTGCAACTTTCCATTGATTAGTAAAACAACAATAAACTGCTTGTCGAAACATTCCACTTTCATATACAGACCAACTTCAGGCTCCTTGTTTAAAACCTTATGTAAGATGTTTGCATATATATGATGCGGTTGGTACAAAATAAATTGTTTAACCAGCCAATGATGTACGTCTTTAGGAAGCCTGTATACCTGATAAATCCCTTTTTTGGGTGAGATGAGTTCATATTTCATTTCCTCATTGTCCATATCTCCATAGATCATGGTCAGGAAATCTTCAGCAGCACTGATGCTGAATTTTTCTTCAGGGATCAATAATGCCTCCGAAAAATTAAAATAAACCTTCACTTCCTTAAAATGCCGGTTCAGGATCTCACTATCCGTTTCTAAATGAAAAAAAATATCAAACCAGCTATTGGTATTGCTTTCTATCGCATATAATTCAAAAGCCTCCAATTGTATGGTGGTTTCGTTTTTTACTAAAAAAACCAATTCATTCCTGCTAATTTCCAGGAATAAAATATCGTCGGACCTTGTTTCCGTAAGAAAATTATCGCGGTATAAAGTCAATTTCTTTTCAATCATATGCATTGTTTCCACAGCCATACCCTAAAATTACAATAAAGCACCAAAAGACTTTTGCAGATTATGCAAAATAGTAGCTTTACGCCATATTATGGAAAAGCCTTCAAAAGAGATGAATCTTCGGGTTGATATCAGCAATAAGCAGATATTAGGGATAGCCTTGCCTATCACCGCGGCTATTATCGTTCCTCAAATAAATTTTATCACCAACAATATATTTTTGGGTGGATTGGGACAAGGCTCTTTGGCACTTGCGGGCATTACCGGTGTGTATTACCTGATATTTGCTGTTATTGGTCATGGACTCAATAATGGATTACAAGCTCTTATCTCCAGGCGTGCGGGTGAAAATAAAGTTGAAGCCATTGGCAATCTTTTTTCGCAGGGCATCAGAATTGCTTTTGTTTTTGCAGGGTTAGGAATTTTACTTACCTGGTTTATAGCCCCCATTGTTTTGGGTTGGTCTTTACATGATCCAGAATCCGTGCGCATCTGCGTAAATTTTCTCAATATCAGGATCCTGGGTCTGCCATTTTTATATGTTTATCAAATGCGGAATGCGCTGCTGGTGGGTACAAATCAAAGCAGGTACCTGATCATTGGTACGGCAACAGAAGCCATTGCCAATATCTTTTTTGATTATGGGTTGATCTATGGAAAAATGGGGATGCCCAAATTGGGTTTTGATGGTGCTGCTTATGCATCCATTATTTCTGAATTTGCAGGATTGGCTGTGATCTTTATCGTTATTCGAATGAATGGCGTGGCCAAACAACTGAATCTTTTTAAGAACTGGGCTTATGATGCCATCAATGTAAAATTGATACTGAATCAATCCTACCCTTTGATTCTGCAACATGCCATCAGTATTATCAGTTGGGAATTTTTTTATATTTTGATAGAACACCATGGACAAAGAGACCTTGCCATTTCCAATGCCATGCGCAATATATTTGGATTCTTTGGTTGCTTTACCTGGGCCTTTGCCGCAACGGCTAATAGTATGGTAAGTAATGTAATTGGACAAAACAGGCAGGAAGACATCCCCCGGCTTATTCAAAGGATCATGTTCTGGAGTGCGGGGTTTGCTATCATCGTTTGTGCCTACCTCAACTTATTCCCGCATAGCTTTTTATCTATTTACGGACAAGGAGAAGATTTTATCGCAGCAGCTATTCCTGTTTTAAGGGTAGTGTCTGGAGCTTTGGTGCTGATGTCCATTTCTGTTGTTTGGATGAATGCCGTTACAGGTACTGGCAATTCAAAGATGAACCTCTTATCTGAAACAGCAGCCATTACTTTCTATTGTATTTATGTGTACCTCATATTGGAAAAAATGCAATTGCCCATCGTTTATGGATGGGCAAGTGAATGGATCTATTGGACAACCATATTGATCCCCTCTTATTGGTATATGAAGAGTGGCAGATGGAAGGATAAAAAGATATAAGCGTTTTTATTTTCCGGATAATTGCTGAACCAGGTCAACATACTGTTGCATGGCAGCATCCTTAGTAGTGCCTTTTAATTTTGCCCATGCCTCATGTTTGAACTTTGCAACAAAATCAAAGGCATTGGCAGGACCCTCTTCCTGGTTATCCCCTTCAGTTGCCTGTTTGTATAAAGAGTACAAAGAAAGTAAGGTTTGGTTATCGGGTTTTTCACTAAGGTTTTTGCTGTTTGCAATGGCCTGTTCAAATAACTGCTGGAGTTCCATTTTGGCTATTATTAAGGTTAAAAATGATTGGTTTGGGCGCTATTATTATTTAGGAAAATGCTTATTGAAGTGATTCCAGTAAGCGGTTTCCTTCTGCTTTTAAAGCTACATCTTCTGAATTTCTGGTGGGCAATTTCACTAATTTATTTAATACTTCAATGGCTTGTGCAGGTCGATGGTTTTCTTTGTATGCTTTTGCCAGATCCAGGTAATTAGGTACAAAATAAGGTTCCAGTGATTTGCATTTTTCCATATAAAGGATGGCTTTGTCAAGATCTGCTTCCGGAAGTCCGCCATACAATAATTTCACGGCTATTTTTTTAATACCCGACAAGATCATCATTTCATAATGCCATTTACCCAAAACATAATTGGCTTTCGCATGATTGGGACTGATACGCAAGGCCCTGTCGGCATAGATTTTAACGTCTTTAACGTAGGCAACTATTTTTTTGTTCTCTGTTTCAATATCTGTCATTTTACCAGAAGCCATGGCCATTACATAGGAAGCATCAGCATGGTTACTATCGGCCAGAAAACTCCTCCTTGCAAAGGAAAGTGAGGTTTCGTAAAATAATTTTTTAGTAAGCTTATCTGCACTTCTATTTCCAAGTGAAGCATTGATCTCTGCTGATTTTACCAATGCTTTAAACTGTGTAGGTTCCTGCAAAAGCACCAGTTTGTATTTTTCGAGGGCATCAGCTTCTTTTTGTTGTTTTTCCAGGTTATCTGCTTCTTTTAACAAGATATTGATATCCTGTGCGCCTGCAAACAGTGTAATACAACTAAACAATAAAAGGATCCATGAACGCATGCGGTATATTTTTTAACTTTTTTGAGGTCTTGTCATTTGAAAACTTACACCCACACTACCTTTCATGCCGGCTATGGGTGGATGTAGTTTGCGAATGGCAATGGTTACTTCCTCTGCAAGAGAAAACTGTGCCAGAATTTGTTCTGCCATTTCCATTACCAGGGTTTCCAATAAATGTGTGGGTATGGACATCCTTTTTTTTACCAACTCATAAACAGCAACATAGTTGATGGTGTCCGACAAATGGTTGATCGGCATTTGTGCAGGTTGATGCCTGACACTTATATTTAATTCAAATTGATTACCCACAACGGTTTCTTCCTCATACAATCCATGATGAGCGAAGAATAAGAGGTTATGTAAGTGGATGGAAAGCATGAAAGTTTTGGGTTTTGAATTTTGAGTTTGGAATAACATTTAGCTAAACACCGACCTCTGACTACAGTATCCAGTATCTAGCATCCAGTATCCAGTATTCAGTCTTCTCACGCAATCCCTTTGGCGCTCAAATATCTTTCTGCATCCAGTGCTGCCATACAGCCACTACCAGCGGCAGTTACGGCCTGGCGGTAATTTTTATCCTGCACATCACCTGCTGCAAAAACGCCTTCTACATTGGTTTTGGAAGTACCGGGAACGGTTAGAATATAGCCGGTTTCATCCATTTCAATCCATTCTTTAAAAATATCGCTATTAGGCTGGTGACCAATGGCCACAAAAAAACCACTGATCGGAATTTCCTGAGTTTCCTGTGTTTTGTTGTTTTTGATCCTCACAGCTTCTACTTTCTTCTCTCCTAAAATTTCATCGGTATCCGTATTCCAGTATACTTTGATATTGGGGGTTTGTAATACCCTGTCCTGCATTATTTTGCTAGCACGCATTTTTTCTTTGCGGATAAACATATGAACAGTGGTACAAAGTTTAGAAAGATACATAGCTTCTTCAGCAGCCGTATCGCCAGCACCTACAATGGCCACTTCTTTTCCCTTAAAGAAAAAACCGTCGCAAACGGCACAGGCACTTACGCCAAATCCATTCAGTCTTTCTTCACTCGGTATACCCAGCCATTTGGCCGATGCACCTGTACATATGATTACAGAATCTGCTTCAATGAGTTTTTCTTCATCTATCCATACTTTGTAGGGACTGGTACTAAAATCTACTTTAGTAGCAAGTCCGTATCGTATATCAGCACCCATTCTTGCAGCCTGCTTTTCAAAATGAACCATCATTTCCGGACCTTGAATGCCATCAGGATATCCTGGATAGTTTTCAACTTCTGTGGTAATGGTTAATTGTCCACCCGGCTGTATTCCCTGGTATAGAACAGGCTTCATATTGGCCCTTGCTGCATAAATGGCTGCCGTATAACCTGCAGGCCCGGAGCCGATGATCAATACATGTACTTTTTCTGTTTCCGCTATTGACATACTGTTTGTTTATTATTTAGACGAGCAAATGTATCAAACCCTTGCAGTTATTGGTGGCGGTATTTTACACATTAGATGCTATTTGGGGATAATCAATGATTTATATTGAACGGCATACCCGCAAAATGAACCCAATCCCCCATTGCTGATATTACCACTAACTTTTCCGGGTGATGAGAAAGGATTACCTACCGATTGAAAACTAAATTCCCAGGTACGCCAGAAATCAAAACTGGCTTTATCAATATTGCAAAGTTTCACAATAACGGTATCTCCCCTTTTAAAATAGCCATATTCATCAGGTTTCACGGTCTCGTTTTTAGAAACACCCTGGTCAATCTGAATATCATAGGTCTTACCATCCACGATCTGGTCGTCAAAAACACTATTGAACCCTGGTAAAAAATTATCCCTGTTTTTTTTAGTGAAATAACGGATATAATTACCCAAGCCAGGAGGGTCTGTTACACGCGACATAAGCACCACATTGGAACTATCTACATTAACAGGTGCTTTTCTCCACCAGATGGTATCCATTTTTTTGGTAAGGTTGGGAATATTGGTAGAAGCCTTAAAAGTATTACCCAAATGCTCGATGGTTAGCTCATATTTTTTACCAAACTCCCCAATTAAAAAATTGGATGGATTGGTTTGCTCGGTACTATAATAATAAAAATTATAGCCATTATTGAGGGGAATGATATACTCTTTTAACTTATAAGTGGCAGTCCCATTATTAATTGAGATTGAAGCACCATGTACATACGTATCATTTAAAGTTGCAGCATCTATTTCGGAGAAATAATTCAATGAATTGGATAAGATAACCAAGGGTGCCTGTCCGTTTTCGATCTGTGCTTCTACCACCAATTTAGGTGCCTGTTGAACGGTATCTATCTGCACCGTCTTTTCGCAGGCAGTGAAAAAAATCACCCAAAAAATAGATAGACCCAGTTTTTTCATCTGTCAAAATTACTTTCTAACAACAACTGATACCCTGAAAAGTTTATAGTCAATATTAGTAGGCAAAAAAAAGCCCTTCTGTTGTAAGGAAGGGCTTCTCTAGTTTCTTGTATTTTTTATCCCAAATAAGCTTTCAAAGCATTGCTGTATCTGGCTTTTTGTAAGCGTTTGATCGCTCTTTCTTTGATCTGACGGATACGTTCTTTGGTAAGATCGTATTTCATCCCGATTTGCTCAATGGTAACGCCATTTTCACCATCTAAACCA
>CALRVT010000050.1:0-19085 GCA_943371675.1 Chitinophaga pinensis
AAGAAAAAAGGAGTTGACAGTTGCCGCTAGCTCCATTAGCTGTATAGAATCCAAACCGAAATCATCTTTCCAATCCCCCGATTTTACATGATAAGCATCTGCAGAACCCGTAAAAGATTCTCCTTTCACCTTCAGGCTCATATCAATGATTAGTCTATGTATATTCGAAAGACTCCACATTTAATTATTCTGCGATAGGCAATTGAATGATGAATTTAGCACCGTTATCGTTAGATACTGAAATCTTACCATTGTGTGCCAGCACAAATTGTTTTACAATGGCCAAACCCAATCCAGTACCATTTGATTTATTACTCGTAACAAATGGGTCAAACAAGTTTTCAAATATTTTGCCTGGTATTCCCGGACCATTGTCATGTATGGTGATTATAATTTTTATCTGCTTCTCGCTTGGCATCAATTTTAATACAAGGTGAAACTATCTTGCTATCTTTAAGAACATCAACAGCATTACTGATTAAATTCATGAGCACCCTTTTTAATTTACTGTTATCACCCAGAATAAAAAGTCCTTGCTCAATGCTTTCTTCAATGATCTTTTCATCAAAAGGAGAACGGTCTTTGGCAAGTTCAATACTATCCTTAAATAGCTTGTCAAAAGGGATTTTTTTCATTTGAAGAGGTGTTTCTCGGATATAATCCAGAAAATCATCAAATATCTCAGACGCTTTTTCTCCGCCTGCATCAATAACATCCAACCATTTGCTAACTACACCTTCTTCGCGCATAAAATTGGTAAGTATGGGGATGTTTTTTATAGGTGACCTCAGATCATGCATTAACATGCCCAATGCTTTTCCTACCGCAGAAAGTTTTTCCTTTTGGGTTAATGCCTCATGCAGCTGAACATTCCTGATAGCTTTGGCGGCATTCTGCACAAATAATTTAAGAAGATATAACTTCTCGGTTTTCAGTTGCTGATCCTTGTTAAGTACTGCGAAAATGGAATAATCATCCAGTTTTACAAATACAAGTTCATCCAACTGCACCACTTCTTCATTATTGAAATTTGCAGAAGATATAATAGAAGAGAGCTTGTTTACATTAATTTCTTTCTCTACAGCCCCTATTGAAAACAGTTTTTGATATTCTTTCGATTCAAGCAGTTTACCCAATATAGCAACATCACTCCCTATATACATAGCCAACTGGTCAAGTATATTTTGTAACAAAGAATTTAGATGGGTTTCAGAAACATTAATATTTGAAATAACCGATATCAGTGCCTCCAGGTTACGAAGCTTATTATAATCATTTACAGCTTTGGTGGCCAATTGCAGAATTTCCTCAGATGCATAGGGTTTACAATGATAACCCACATTCTGCCCTATTTTAGCAACGATCTCCTCAATTGATTTGTCGCTGTAAGCAGTAATAATGATGATCTCAGCTTTCTTATCAATTTCCCTGATATGTAAAGCTGTTTCTAAACCGTCCCAACCTGGCATACGCATATCAAGAAATATAACCGCATAAGGCTCATTATCCTGAATTGATTTTTTGATTTTGTCAACTCCTTCCATCCCATTTACAGCTTTGTCTACTGTAAAAACCGGAATAGTATCACTACCACGACTTGATATTATTTTCTCATCATCTTCTTCTCCGAAAAGTATACTTGATGCTTTGGCAACTATTTCATTCTGTGCTGTATGATGCGGCACCAATATATCTTCAATATTGTCTCTAACCACTTCCTCATCATCAATGATCAGAATGCGGGTATTAATTTTTTCCATTTCCATTATTTGACTAATTGACTATTCATTTATAAATAAAATATAATTTTTGAAACTGCACCTTTTCCCAAACCATCACTTGTTACCGATAATTCGCCATTATGCGCTTCTATGATTTTTTTACAATTATCGAGCCCTAAACCTGTTCCATCTTTTTTTGAAGTAAACCCCCTGGTAAACAATTTATCAGCAATCTCTTCATTAAATCCAATGCCATTATCTTGTATTAAGATGCAAATTTTTTGTTCTTCCTCAATTACAGTTACATTAATTTCTTTCTCATCAGAATTGATGCCATCAAATGAATCAACTGCATTTTTCAATAGATTCAGGAAAACCTGCATCAGTTGTGTCCTATCTGCATTTAACTTCGAATTAACTGCAGGTGCATCAAAGTGAAATGCGATATTTTTCTTATCCAATGTCCCAAAAAGCATAGCTATAGAATCATTGATCACACTTCTGATATTAACAGGAAGTCTGTCGGTTGATTGACCAAATACATACTGTCTTTGTATGTTTAAAATCTCCTGTACATGAGAGATGATCTTCATTTGATCACTTATTGACCTGTTTATATCAATTGTTTGTGCATTTTGACTTAAAATAACACCATTTAAAAGCTCACCTAAAGCAGAAGCCTTCTTTTCACCTAATGTTTCAGAAAGACCCTGGTAATTTTTTGTGATGAATTCTTTTAACTTTTCGAGCGTGCCTGTTTCATTCTGTAAAACATTTCTTTTGATTTTTGTGAGGTATGATCCAAAACCTACCACTGCATTACCAATATCATGCAATACGCCTGATGCTATTTCAAACTTACTTTGCTCAACAGCCTTATCTTGTAAAATCTGATTTATAAGCTTTTCTTTCAAATAGAGTTCTGTAATATCATCAAACAAGTACATCAAACTTTTTTCGTCAAGGCGATTAACAGTAAATATAAAATGGCGACTGGTTTTACCTGTTGCATCATTAAATACCACTTCCTGTCTTTGCTGATTTATAATACATCCTGATATAACAGGACTATCAGTTACGGTACTTAACAAATTAGGTGCCATGAAAGCAAGTAAACTGTGAAAGTTGGTGCCATTAAGACCATAACTAAAAAATTGAGGCATTAACAATTGAATACTTTTAGCATTCATTTGCTGAATATTCCCTTCCAGATCTGTCTCTATCAAACCCATAGGGATCTGATAAATGATAGATAGCATTTTTTGAATCTGGCTTTCAGTATTAAGTGTAGACAATTTTAGGCAATTTTAGCCAGCAGATATTGGTGCCCATTAATCCCTTTGATCAATCTGAGTTCAACAGGTGTTGGTTTTGTAATATAAGTAAACATATAGGGTAAGGCTTCATCGAGTTCCTTATTCTTATATTTTTCGGCTACCATGAAATTATTAGTGCAAGGTGCTACTTCTGTAAAGAAATTTTTTCCGACAGCATTTTCTTTTGAAATACCTGCTAAAACAGTTAATGCATCACTGTAAGCTATAATTTTTCCGGAATAATCCATTTTTACAATACCGAATGGAAGACTATCATAACTATCATCAGAATGGGTATCAAGCCAGCCCAATAAAGCGGGGCTATTGAATGCAATTTCCATAGGTTAACCTTTTTGGTTTGAGGTAATTCTTGCTACATTTTTCAATTCCCCTAACAAAAAACTAGTACCCGATGCATTGACTGAGTAGAAAGAGTGTGTAAGTTATTTCTCCACTTGAAATTTACCCGATTCCACTATCCTACCAGATTGATCACGTAGTTGATAGATGTAAAGTCCGCGGTAATAGTTATTGTCGAGATTGATGGTGATCTTGGATTCGCTGATTCTGATCTCGTTCATTTTTCTACCAATGAAACTATAAACCTGGAGCGAATAATTTTTATCTACTGATTTATCAAAAGTAAAATTGATATAACTGGTAGCAGGGTTTGGAAAGAAATGGGTAAGCTTGGCCGTATTATCCATATAACCAGCATAAACCTCCTTATCCGCAACATAAGCGTTGATGATAAAAGTGGAAAACACCAAGAGTAATAGATAAATTTTTTTCATGCTGTTAAATAAAATTAGCTAATCTATCCGATTTAACAAATTATGCAGGCTTTTTTTAACAGATACGCCCTTCAGAATCAATCTGAAAGGCGTATTTTTTGGTAGATCCTTAATTTAACCCGGCCAATACTTGCTGAATAGCTGCAAAATCGGGTAGGTCGCCAGGAGTAGCACAGATCTCTGCATATTTTACAGTGCCTTCTTTATCAATAACAAAAGCGGCTCTTTTACTTACACCCTGCATCTCAAAAGCAGGAAATGTTTCATACAAAACATCAAATGCTTTGGCTGCGTCTTTATTAAAATCGCTTAACAATGGAAAGTTGAGTTTTTGCTCTTCTTTAAACTTACCCAATGAAAATAAGGAGTCAACAGATACGCCAAATACTTTGGCATTGGTATTATTATAGGTTGCGATATTATCTCTAACATTACAAAGTTCTGCAGTACATACCCCTGTAAACGCTAAAGGAAAAAACAACACAACTACATTAGCACCCTGCTGCTCTGCTAATGAAACTTTGTTTTTGTCTGTATCAAATAATGTGAATGCTGGTGCTTTTTGTCCAATCTGTATAGGCATATTTATAATTTTTAGTTGGGCAAATCTACAAGATTGCAGAGAACCCATTTGACTATTTAAGGAAAAGTTTTTGGTTTTTAAAACTGCATTTCTGGTACTTCATCCGGCACGTTTAACTTACCGGCAGTTTTAGCAATAATTTCTTCAACGCTAACACCCGGTGCCCTTTCTCGTAACACAAAACCATCTTCTGTAATATCCAGTACTGCTAATTCTGTTACTATTTTCTTTACACAACCCACTCCTGTTAAGGGCAGCATGCAAGCAGGCAATAATTTGCTTTCCCCTTTTGGATTGGTATGCATCATGGCAACGATGATATTTTTGGCACTGGCCACAAGGTCCATGGCTCCACCCATCCCTTTTACCATTTTGCCCGGTATTTTCCAGTTCGCGATATCGCCTTTTTCGCTTACTTCCATGGCACCAAGAACGGTGAGGTCAATCTTACCTGCACGGATCATTCCAAAGCTTTCTGCACTATCAAAGAAAGCGCCACCGGGTATTAAGGTTACCGTTTCTTTACCTGCATTGATCAGATCAGCATCCAATGCTGCTTCTTCCGGGTAAGGGCCCATACCCAATATTCCATTCTCACTTTGAAATACTACTTCCATGCCTTCGGGTATGTAATTAGAAACCAATGTAGGAATGCCAATTCCCAAATTCACATACATCCCGTCTTTCATTTCCTGGGCAATGCGTTTTGCAATACCATATTTATCTAGTGCCATTTTGCAAGAATTAGAATGAAGAAAATAGTAAAATGCAGCTACCTTTTTATTGATCTTTTAAACGCACAGTCTTTCTTTCAATGCGCTTTTCATAGTTTTTCCCTTCAAATATTCTGTGTACATATACACTTGCCACATGCACATCATCCGGATCAATTTCTCCGGGTTGTAAAAGATGTTCTACTTCTGCAATGGTAATGGTACCGGCTTTTGCCATAGAGGTAGAAAAATTACGTGTTGTTTTACGAAACACCAGATTGCCCATGGTATCTCCCTTCCAGGCTTTTACGATAGCATAATCTGCAGGTAGGGCTTCTTCCATCAGGTACATTTTTCCATTGAAAGAACGGGATTCCTTTCCATTGGCTATTTCAGTACCATAACCCGCAGGTGTAAAAAAAGCAGGAATACCCATACCCGCCATTTCAATTCTTGTAGCCAAGGTTCCCTGTGGGATCAGGTCAACTTCCAGCTCTCCGTTCAATAGCTGTCTTTCAAATTCTGCATTCTCTCCCACATAGCTACTCATCATTTTTTTTATCTGCCGGGTTTGTAATAAAAGACCCAGACCAAAATCGTTCACCCCTGCATTATTAGAAATGCAGGTAAGTTCTTTAACCCCTTTTTTAACTAGCGCCGCAATTGCATTTTCCGGAATACCATTCAACCCAAAGCCTCCAAACATGATCGTGGAAGCATCCGGAATGTCAGCTACTGCAGCATCTGCATCAACAAAAACTTTATTCATAGGGAATATAATTAATTATGCAAAGTTAGGGATTGATCAATGACCCTGACCATAACTAAAAGCCTTTACTCTTTCCCTTCCGGCATAGGCATCCAGGGAGTCTAACAGAACTTTAAACTGTAAGGGATGTGCTTCATAATACCTGTAACTGCTATCGAATTTGCCTTTTCTAAGATGGTGAATGGCATACACCTGTTCGTAAAGTCTGATTTGTTCTTTTCTTTTAACGGCTGTACTGTCTTTGATACTTAACCTCGTAAAATATTCATCAGCCCTTAGCATATCCCATAAAATCACTTTCATCGTATCAATACCCAATACTTCTTCGTTCTTGGTTTTTGAACGACATGCACTGCCGATGAAACATAGTATCACAAAAAGTATCACAATATTTTTCATCGCAGTTCCTGCTTGTATTTGTTTGCATTTACCACATCCAGCGTACTTAAAAGATCAACGGCTTTGGCTTTTTGTTCGTTGGTGCCTTTTTTAAATACCCCGATCAATTCCTGGTCTCTGCCCTGCAATAAAAAAGGAAGGATCATGGTATTGGCATTCTCTTTGTTAAATGCGTCTAACTGTGTTAAGCCCTGCAAAACATTGGCCCTAGCTTCATCAGCAGCTTCAAACATTTTATCAAGTCCTGAGCGGTAATAAGTATAAATAATATCATGCACCAGGTTGTAGCGGTTATTGATCATGTTCTCATTTAACCAATACCTGTTCCTTTGTCCATCAAATACACGCCAGCCACTTATATTTTTACCTTCCGGGGCATTGGTTATAATATTCTGTGCTTTTCGAAAATAATTCTCTCCTCCCTTAGGAGAAAAAGAATCGTAATCCAATCCAATGATCATATAAGCATAGTATGCTAAAATTGCCGGCAGGTTAGCCGCCAATGCATCCGTACCCTGTACCCTGTTCTCATTAAATTCTACCGGTTGAAACTCAACAAATTTAAAAGCCACATCATTGTCGATAAAGTTAACCAGTGCCGATTTATAAGTAGTGTTGAACACGGGTCTAGCGGCCTGAATGGTTAATGTAGCTTTGTATACATTGGCTTCCAAAGTGTTTTCTATATTCAATAAAAAACTACACTCTATTTTTTCGTTGGGTTGAAACTGATCGTTTGTCCACCTGCGGTTATTGAGCAGGTTATTCAATTGTGTTTGCAGGGTATTGAAGATCTTCTTATCTACATTGGTACTTACCCGTGCTGCAGACACACTCACCCTAGCAAGCAGCTCTTGCGCATGGGTTGGCACATGCATCAACATCAGAAGTATAACTGCGAAAAATATTTTTTTTTGCATGGGTGCTATTTACTTTGTTCAACTGTCATTTCGAAACCGCTTCAGCGGTTGAGAAATCTCGCTTTAGTGGCAGAGAAATCTAACTTCAGAGGTTTTGTATGACGGATGCCGACTCAATTTAACAAAAAACGACAGTTTATCACTGTCGTTTAATATCATTTCGGAAACATTTAGCTTATCTGAACAGATCGCTTTCGTTGTTCCTTCTGTAATAGATCTTTTCTTCCATAAATTCCTGGGTTGCAAGAATAGAGGGATTAGGCATTTTTTCATAAGCCCTTGAAATTTCTATTTGCTCTTTGTTCTCATGAATTTCTTCCAAACTGTCTGTATGACTGGCAAATTCTTCCAGTTTGTTATGCAGTTCTTCCCTCAGGGAGATATTGATTTGATTGGCCCTTCTGGCAATGATAGCAATCGACTCGTAGAGGTTCCCGGTTTTGGCTTTGATATCCACCAGGCTTTTTGTTTCAACAACACTGGCGGTATTAGCGCTCATTTGCCTTCTTAGCTTACTCATTTTTTCAGGGTTTTTAAGATATTATTGGTTTGTGTTCTGTATTTATTTACTTCTTCGCTCAATTTACTTTCGTTAAAACGTTCCGTAAAATCGCTGCACTCGGTGATCACTTTTTCGTAACGCTCTTTTTGTTTCTCTTCGTAACTCATTTCAGCGTATTTGAAATAAGATTTGATAACCTGTAATTTGTATTCATCTGCCTTTTTTGAATCGGGAAAATTATCCGATACATTGGCAAAGGCAATGGCTGCTGCTTTATAGAAGCCAAGGTTGTAATAAAGTTCTGCGCCTTTAAATTCTTTAAGTTCCAATTTGTCGCGACAAAGATCAATGATCTCAGCTGCTTCTTTGGTGCGTGTTGATGTGGGGTGCGTATTAATGAACGCCTGCATCAACTGCATGGTTTTATTGGTATTGGTTTGGTCGAGTTCTACTTTGGGCGACTGTTTGTAATAACAATAAGCCCTCATGTAATCACACTCCTCCCCTTTAGGACTGGTAGGAAAATTTTCTACAAAACTTTTAAACAGGTTCTCAGCATTCAGATAGTCTTTCTGGTAATAATAAGAATACGCGAATTTGTAATACATGTCTTCATAACGCGTAGATCCTTTTATATAAGGAAAGATATCTTCAAAGAGCTGCTGGGCAAAACTATAGTTCTTACTTGCATAATACTGTTCTGCCATCTTGTACTTATACTCAAAGTCCTTGCTCTTCATCACCTTCCCAAACTTAGAGGAACAGGCGGAACTGAGCATTATCACTGATATCAAAAACAGAACAATTCTATACATAGAAGTTGGCAAAATTAGTTATTTGCCGGCAATTTATAAATTCAGATTCTGGAAACGGTACTCAGGTAGTTAAGATTTATACAAAAAAGGTTGAAAATCAGGTTCCTATACCCCTTTTGTGCTCCTTTCCCTAAGCTAAGAAAAGGCCATCCCGCTGAAAGCGGAACGGCCTTTTGTATGGTTTTCAACGGATAAATAGCTTATTTATCGTCTTCGTCTTCTTTCAATTTAGCTTTGATTTCAGCCAGCGCGCCCAGATCACCCAGGGTTGCTTTTTCAACTTTTGCCTGGATATTTTTCACCGCTTTTTTGGTGTTATCAGACTCAGCTTTGGCTTCTTTTTTCTCAGCAGCTATCACAGCAGCTTCCTGCTGTTCCCAGATACGGGCATGACTTAAAACGATACGTTTTTCATTACGATCGAATTCGATCACCATAAACTGAGCTGTTTCATCTGCCTGAACCTGCTTGCCATCTTCCTTATTCAGGTGACGGTTAGGTGCAAATCCTTCCAGACCATACTGCAATTGTACCAAAGCGCCTTTGTCGTCCTTACGGGTAACAGTGCCTTCATGGATAGTACCTATTGCAAAGGTATCTTCCAGTGCATTCCAAGGATCTTCTTCCAGTTGCTTATGTCCTAATTGTAATTTGCGGTTCTCTTTATCGATGCTCAGGATAATGATATCAATTTGCTCACCAACTTTTGTATAATCAGTTGGGTGATTGAAACGCTTTAACCAGCTTAAGTCGCTGATATGAATCATACCACCAATACCTGGCTCCAGTTCAACAAATACGCCATAAGGAGTGATGTTCTTCACCAAACCTTTGTGCTTGCTTTGTTCAGGGAATTTGGTTTCGATCGTATTCCAAGGATCCTGGCTCATTTGTTTGATGCTCAAGCTCATTTTGCGAGTATCCTTATCAAGGGTAACTACTTTAGCTTCGTACTCGTCGCCCAATTTGAAGAATTCTTTCGCATTGATCGGTGTGTTAGCCCAAGTAATTTCAGATACGTGTACCAGACCTTCAACACCAGGCTGAATTTCTAAGAATGCACCGTAATCTTCAATATTTACCACTTTACCTTTTACAACAGAACCTTCTGCCAAACCTTCAGGCAGCACATCCCATGGATGTGGGGTTAATTGTTTCAGGCCTAAGCTGATACGTTTTTTGTCGTCGTCGAAATCCAAAACCACCACTTGTAATTTCTGGTCCATCTTCACCACTTCGCTTGGGTGAGAGATACGTCCCCATGAAATATCCGTGATATACAACAGACCATCCAAACCGCCTAAGTCCATAAATGCACCGAAATCTGTGATGTTCTTCACCACACCTTCCAATACCTGGCCTTTTTCGAGTTTGCTCATGATCTCTGCACGTTGTGCTTCGATATCGCTTTCAATTAATGCTTTGTGTGATACAACGGCATTCTTAATGGTTTCGTTAACCTTCACCACTTTAAACTCCATTGTTTTACCTACAAACTGATCGTAATCAGTTACAGGCTTCACATCTATCTGAGAACCCGGTAAAAATGTTTCCATACCGAATACATCAACGATCAATCCACCTTTTGTTTTGCTGGTTACAGTACCGGTGATCACTTCACCAGTCTTATGTACTTCCACAATTCTTTCCCAAGCACGGTAGATGCGGGCAGATTTACGACTCAGGTTCAAATTACCACCCCTGTCTTCTTTTTCTACCACCATAACTTCTACTTCATCACCAATCTTTAATCCTTGCAGATCACGGAATTCGTTTAGAGAAACCAGTCCATCACTTTTAAAACCGATGTTAACTACAACATCTGTTTTGGTTAAAGCAACAACGGAACCTTGTACGATCTCGCCATCTTCAATTTGTACAAAAGTGTCATCATACACTTTATCGTACTTCATTCTTTCTGTTTCGGCATAATGACTCACATTACGTTTGTCAATGCTCCAATCAAAATCATCATGAGCGGTTTCAATAACCGGCTCTGCTACAGCTACCGGAGCAGCCTCAGCAACAGGTGCATTTGTTGTCGCAGTAGTAACTTCTGGTGCTGTTTCAGCGCCACCGTTCTCCTGTGCATCTGCGTTTAGTTGTTTGTTAATAAGATTCATACAATATCCCGACGGTTTTATTTCGGGGCTGCAAAGGTAAGGGTCTGGTTGGAGAATGGGAAGGAAAATGGGAGGTTTTTATGTGTTTTTGGAGATCATATTATTGAAATTTTGAATATTGAACAAGAAATGTTGATTTTTGAAGGGAATTTTGAACTCTGATGGCTTGTCCGCAGAAGCTTAACGAAGGAGGGCTTGTCCGCAGAAACTTAGCGAAGGAGGGCTTGTCCGCCGAAACTTAGCGAAGGAGGGCTTGTCCGCCGAAGCTTGCAAAGGTGGACTTGTCCGCCGAAGCAAAGCGGAGGAGGATCGACATTCGATATTCGTTATTCCTTCATTCCTTAATCCACAAAAATTTCTTTCAACACTGACTTTACCTGTTGGATCTCTTTATCGGTAAGGGTACTTAAAAATTTTACGATTCTTTTCCGATCAATTGTTCTTACCTGATCCAATACAATCCAACCTATTGTTTTATTATGTTTTACTTCAATCCTGGTTGGATAATTTTTAGAGCTACTGGTCATGGGCGCTACAACAATAGTTTGCAGGTATTTATTCATTTCATTGGGCGAAATAATCACACAAGGTCTTGTCTTTTTCATTTCACTTCCCACAGTAGGATCAAGATTTACCAGCACTATTTGGTATTGCTTTAGCTCCATTCTTCAAAATTTTCATCTTCAAAAACATCATTCATGAGCAGTAAATCTTCTTTATGCTGATGCATTTTTTTAAAAGACTTCTCCCATCCAGCTCTTACTGGTGCTTGGGCTTTTAGGATAATATGATCTTTCTCCATGATTAATTCAACACTATTTACCATATTATATTTTTCCAGTACGGTTTTGGGTAAACGAATACCTTTTGAATTACCGATAGGAATGATTGAGATGTCCATATTGCAATAATTGTGGGTACAAAGTAATTACATATTTGTAGATTTTCAAAAAAATATAAAAGAGGACTTGTCCGCCGAAGCAACGCTAAGGAGAAAAGGGAATATCGAATATCGAACAAGGAATGTCGAATGTCGAAGGGAATTTTGAAGGTTAAAGGCTTGTCCGCCGAAGCTTGCAAAGGAGGGCTTGTCCGCCGAAGCTTAGCAAAGGAGGACTTGTCCGCCGAAGCTTAGCAAAGGAGGACTTGTCCTCCGAAGCTTAGCGAAGGAGGAAAAGGATTTATTCATCACAAATCCCATTCCGATATAAAACTGGGGTACTCGTCTTCTTGCTGATAGGCATAATAAATAATGATGAGTTTAGTTGACTTTGGAATATTTGTTTGTTTATTTCTGCCTCTTATATTTAGATTAGTAGTAAGAAAAGCAGAAAATTCAGAACTTAATTTTACGTCTCCCCAATTTTTCAATGCTTTTACATTTTGTATACCTAAATCCTTCCCCACCTTAATTTGATAAATAGCAAATTCTTTGTCAGTAACGTTTACGCCTTTAAAAATCTCAAATAATTTTCGTTCTGAATGCGTAGAAAGATCGTAAGGATTACTGGGATTTATTTTTTTATTGTGCAAATACCCAAGCACTTTTAATTTAAATTCAATGGAGTGGCGATAACGCCTAGGGCCCATTGGGTACTGTAGCGAATCCAATTGTATTTCTATCTGTTGAGAAGAAGAGCAAGAACCAAAACCGAAAGCTCCATCGGCATATTTTTTTGCAAAAAATAACCAGGTAGACTGTAATGGAAGATCAAACTGACATGAAGTATTATCCGAAGTATGGATGCGAAGAGTTGTGATCTGCTCGCCTTTATAAACATCGATCAATGCTATGGTAGTGATTTTATATTCCGGGTTAACACTATCCGGAATGATCCTGATTATTTTGGCAGTGGCAATAAATTCAGATCCTGATACTGCATCAACCAGGTTTTGTTTCATGCAATCACACGCTAATAAAACCGCAATACTTTGAGAGAATAAAATCGAGAGAATAATTTTTTTCATTTCATAAATGCAATTATAGTAAAGGTTAAAATAATCTATTTTACTCAGATAATTTAGTCAACATTCTTTAATAGAATCTGCATTAGGTATGGGTTATGAATATAAGCAATCGATTGTATATTTGAAAAGTATGAAACAGGCTCTTCTTGCAAGAGGCCTGTGAAAAGCATTCTTCATCATTTTCTTATAAATTAACTGATATGCAGCCAGTAAATTTTCGCTATCAACAGATTGGCTTATTGCTAATGATATTTTTTTGCTTCTGTGCCGGGAAAACTAAACTTCGGGAAAATGAAGAAACAAAGCAAAACTGGATCTCATTATTCAACGGCAAGGATATCAACAACTGGTTCGTTAAGATACATCACCATGAAACAGGTGAAAATTATGGTAACACTTTTCGGGTAGAAGATGGCATGATCAAAGTGCGGTACGACAAATACGAAAACTTTAATGAGCAGTTCGGACATTTGTATTTTAAGCAGCCATTCTCCTATTATCATTTGAAATACGAATACCGTTTTACAGGTGGGTGGAGAAAAGATGCCCCATCGTATACCATTCTTAACAGTGGCGTCATGTTTCATTCGCAGGATCCGCGAACCATGCCGAAGGAACAGGATTGGCCCATCTCTGTTGAAATGCAATTACTGGCCGGATTGGATGATGGTTTACCACGGCCCACCGGCAATATGTGTTCGCCTGGAACCAATATTGTTTACAAAGGATTATTTGATACCAGACATTGCATTAACTCAAGTTCTAAAACCTATCTGCCAAGTGCCGGATGGATACAAGCAGAACTGATCGTACTGGGTGATTCGCTAATAACGCATATCATTAATGGAGATACAGTTTTGCAATATTCAAAACCACAGATAGGTGGAGGTGTGGTTAACCGTTATGATTCCTCGCAAAAAATAGATGGCAAAATACTGGACCGAGGTTTTATTGCATTACAAAGCGAAGGACAGCCGATAGATTTCAGGAATATAAAACTTTTGAATCTGGAAGGATGTTTGGAGAAAGGATCTAAGAATTACAGAACTTATTTTGTAAAGCATAATTCAATGCTCTGTAAATAATTTATGAATTAAACACTTTAGTTAATTGAATCTCATTAGAACATAGGCAAAGAAAAAGCTTTAAATAAAATTACGCTACACCTTCAACCCTCGCTTTCCATTTTACCAGATTCACCCCTTTAAAGATCAACCATAAGCTAATTGACAATTCGCCTACAAATGGCGGAAGTAAAATAAACATAGACATATTAGCGAATAAAGATGGTGAAAGAAGCATTAGAAAACTGTTGACCAAATAACAAACCCCTGCAATCTGCACCAATACCCCAAGGATCTTTGGCAGATAACCAGACCGGATGATCAAGTAACCATCAATCAAACATTCAAAACCAAAAAAGATCAGTCCAATACCAAAGCCATAATTATGTGCCCTGATAGATAGATAGGACCATGCCTGTAACTGCTCGGTGGTAAAGGCTTTCAGGCTTTCTGTATTTTCCAATAGCAGAGGCATTACCATATTCATTTTATTGGCTACCAGCACAGCCGTTTGAATCATCCCAAACATAACGGCCAATATAGCGAGGTCTTTGTTAATGGGTTTTAATAATTTATAGTATACAATAGCCACAATCAGATCGCAAACATGCATCAACAGATCACCGGTGATACCGATGCGCCATAATAAAGGCGATGCAGTAATATTGGCCACCGTTGCAGCCGGATTACCGGATACCACCATTTTTTGTCTGATAAACAATTCCCCAAATGCGCCTGCAATGATGATGAATAGATAGGCAATACCTCCTATTCGGGCAAAGACTTGCGGGGAGCTTTGTGAGTTGTTGTTAGTCATGGTGTATTAAATATTAACATGTTCTGCAATTAAGATACATCATTTCTCTGCGAATACTCTGCAACTCTGCGGCTCCGCGGTGAAAAAAACGTTGAATTTTAGCTAACCCGCTTTAACCAGACATTTCTTTTTACCGCTGAGAACAAGAGATACAGAGAAATCGCAGAGTTTTATAATAAAACTTGGCTACAATAATAGCACTACACATTAAATATAAAGCTTTCGTTGGGTAAGCAGATTCTTTTGATGGGATGTTTTGATAAGCGGCAAGATCATTATTTATTGGGTTAGCCGCCGGGAATTTTAATGAGCAGAAAGAAATACATTTATAGTATTGAAAGCAAACACCCATGAAAAAAGCGGTCTTATTTTTTTCTTTATTGTTCTTGATCAGTACAACTGCCCTCGCAACATTGGAGAACCCTGTTAGCTGGACCTTTGAAGCAAAAAAACTGGGACCCAAAGTTTATGAATTGCATATCAAAGCAACGATTGATCCTTTCTGGCATTTGTATGCGCAGGATGCTGGTGAAAAGTTGATGAATACGTTGATCAGTTTTACCCCCAATCCCATTATAAAAACGGAAGGAAAAGTTATAGAATTAGGAACCCTGAAAAAAGAAAATGACCCCTACCTGAAACTAACCCTCAACTATTATTATAACCAGGTTGATTTTGTACAAAAAATAAATCTACGTTCACCTGCAAATACAACAGTGAAAGGGATGGTTACCTATGTGGTTTGTAATGATAAAGATGGGCATTGTTTGCCTACTAAGAAAGTGCCGTTTAGTATTTTGATTGCTGCTAAGTGATATGGATTCTTACATAATGTGCCGTATAGAATATCGAATATCGAACAAGGAATGTCGAATATCGAAGGGAATGTTTAAAGTTTAATAATGAAAAGGGACTTGACCGCCGAAGCCTTGCGGAGGAGGGCTTGTCCGCTGAAAACATCAGCGGAGGAACACGTCCAGAACTAAGATTCACATTGTTCCTATTTAAAAATCAGGAATTGTCTTAGCGTTCAAAAAAACATCCTTATTAAAAAAGAAACCAACTGGTGCATAATTACCAATAAACTTATTTCCATATTGGTTTGTCAATGGTTCAGACTTATCCATTTTATTTACAGAGTTAGTGCCGTATTTAAAATTTTTATTGGGTAACATATGACGATAAACCAATAACATTTTTTCACTCACTAACCATGGCATAAAATTCATTTGTAAAGACTTTGCTTTGTTTATAAGCGCTGCACTATTGCCATCAGCTATCAATAAATAAATAAACCCGTCAGGATGGGTGATGAATTGAAAATCAGCAATGGTATAAAGGTTGTGGGTGAATTCGTCTCCTTGTCCTACTGAAAAATACCTGACATCACTTTTAGCATACTCTTTTTTAGTTCTCGGGTATCCGGGTGCTTTGAATTTGACAATACAAACATCATCCGCATTATTTTTTATCATCGGAATGGTCAAATAATGATTGTCGTTATTGGGATAAGTGCCGCCAGCATTCAAATTAAATGAGTGTAATAAGCTATCATTTTGATTAAAGTAAAATGTTTTTGCCACCAATTCTTTACAAATGTCTTCTTCGCTTAAACCTGCCTTATTTGAACTACTGGGAATATCAAGGGTTTCTTGTGCTGTTTTGGTTACATTATTTTTAACATCATAATAAGCAATTGTTGGTAAAGGCTTATTTCCGTACATATTGTCTTTTGCTAAATAATGCCTTAGTATCACCGATACATTTTGTAATGTTTTGTCGTAATACAAAACATTTTTTTTGTTTATCCCTGTGCCTTCAGGTACAATATAAATAGTATAATTATTTTGATCATCTGGTTTAATAGCAAAATCAGCAATGCTGCCAACAGAAGATTTAGTGATATCATTGTAAACATTGAAACTAAAATAACGCGCATCCGGAAATTGGCCCCTGATAACAAGCCCATCCATATCATTCGTATTACGTTGCCATCCATAACGCCAATAAACGGCATTGCCATCGGGCAAATACAAAACATCTTTTGAAGCCCCAATATTAGCATCACTCCATGTTTTATTTTGACCAATTGTATTTTGCATTGAAATGACCAATATAATAACGCAGAGTATATATTTTTTCATGTAAACTTTTATTTTATTTATTGTAAAAGGGGTAAATGACAAGTTTCGCTTAACCTTATTTTAGGCGAAGGTTTAGTCTAATCACCATATAAAGACCACTTTAGTTTTATATGGTTTTCTGATTCATGTTTTTTTATTTTTTCAAAGATTGTTTTTCTATGTCCTGAACCAATTAATAACAATGCTTGAGTGTAAGGAACTTTTTCGCTGTAATTATAAACATTCTTAATTATTTCATACTCACGGTTATGTTGTTCTTCGTAAAACAATTGATGTGTTCTAGATAGTTGATTTCTATCCATCTGGAATTCTATTATGCTTTTCTCAAATAACTTCATTTTCTCCGTTAATTCCTCGTTTTTTTTACTATTTAGAAAGCTATAACCTTCATCAAAAACCAATCTCAGCTTGTCTTCGTGCAAAGTTGAATAAAGCGTATACTTTCTAAATACACTAAACATGTAATCAATTTCGTTGGTAGTTAAAGTGTGACTTACATTAATGTCCACTGGAATGTGGTTTATTGTGTGATCTAGTATATACTTTTTGACTGATTTTACTTCTGGTGGCAAGTATGAGATTTCACTTTCCTTGTAAAACTTAGCAAATAGATCTTGATTTAATTCCTCAAATATTACATCAGGCCGAACTAATTCAATGATTCTATATAATTCATCAGAATTTGATTTCCCAAACTCAGAATGATGTGTGCATACCAAAGTAATATTATGCATAAGGTAGCAATGTTTAAAAGTGCACAATTATATTGATTGCTGCCAACAACTTTCACCCAAACTTAAATATACGCAATCACCAATCCAATACATGCATATTTCCACCGAAAGATGTCGTCTTTACGCAATACCACCAAGCGCACTTCTTAATGAATCTTACCCATATTTAGTACTCTGTATCGCCCCTCGTAGTTGATGTTGTGGCTTGCCCTCCGAAGCCCCGCGCAGGTGGGCATTAAATGTATTAATTTTCAATCATCGATCAACACATAGATTCCTTTTCTCAAGTAACTTTTCTAAAAAGACACTAGTGCACTTTCAAACCGCGGAGTCCTCTACGAGAGACATCCGCGGAGAACATAATATGGAACTACACCTAGAGAGAAAAATAAAAGTACATTTTAACAACTAAAAGCCTGTAACCATCATCAACTATCCCTGCTTAAATAAAACAGGAATCTCTTGCATTTTGATGACAACATAAAGTAGCCTGTAACCGCTAACACGAGCAATGAGTCTTTTTTATTATAACAAAATCAGTTTCAATAAATATTTTTTGAAATTTCACTTATCTAAGAAGTTGCATTTCAACCATGATTTTTTTAAACCCAACTTTTTGGTAAGCGTTCAACGCAGGTATATTTTCATCATACACATTAAGTTTTATTTCCTTTATGTTCTTAGCATCAGACCACTCTATTAATCCATTCAATATCATTTTATTTAACCCTTTGCCTCGATGTGCTTCTTTCACATACATAAATCTAAATAAGCTGTATTTTTCGAATTTATTATATGGCTCCGTATCTAATATTTGCGCAAAACCTGAAGCTACAATTTCGCTATTTAATTCCACAACCAATACTTGTGCATTTTCATTATTGATCATTTTGCCTAAATCGTAATAATGTATTTCACCTTCCTTTAGTGTTGCATCAAAAGCTCTATCTGTTTTTGCAATTCCTTGTTCAAATGATAATAAAATTGGCAAATCGTCTATTTTAGCAAGTCTTAATTTATAACCCATAATTACTCAGTTTATCATTGAAAATATATCGATTTTAATACTTACCTGCATGGATGTTTTGCTAAATCTGTTTAAATATTATTACTATTTAGTAATGGCGGTAACATATAATTAAATTTAGAAAACATGCACCACTATTAAAATTTAGCCTTCTCCTTGTTACCCTTGCTTATTAAAAAAATCAAATAATATACCATCCAACAGCCAGAAAAAGCCAGCAACCCAATTGTATTATACCACAGATCCTCCGGATCAAAGCGGCCGTGGATTCTTGTTTGAAAGAATTTATTGGAATAGGCCTGTGCATATTCGATCATTGCTCCAAATAGAAAGAGCAATATAAAAATGACAAGATGCCTTGAAGGCTTTTTTTCCGTAAATAAAATATTTAAGAAGGCTGCCGCAAAGAAATAAAATGCGGCATGCAATTCCTTATCATAATGACGGAATACCCTGGGTAATTTTAGCATAAACCCAATAATGGATATCCCAAAACACAAGATGACCAGTATTATTTTTGTTGTTTTATGTAAATTCAAGTCCATAAATCCGTGTCATTTTAATTAATATTAATTATACCTGTTTGCACAGCCATTCGCGTTCCTAACTGTCAGAGACGCTCTTTTTCTTCGTTTTTCTCTTATTGAAACACGCTATTTCAATAAAAGAAAAACAA
>CALRVT010000051.1:0-18945 GCA_943371675.1 Chitinophaga pinensis
AAAGTGTTCAAAACACTTACACCCTCTGGTAATTCTGCCAATGTTCTGCGGTACTTACTGAAGTTCACTAACACATCCCATGAAAAATCTTTTTTCTTAATAGCAACACCACTTACAGAGATCTCAATACCCTTTGTTTTTGTTTTTACCGCATTGGTTACATAAGAATTATAACCGGTTGTTTGCGACAATGGTTTGTTGTAGATCTGCGGTCCATCAGTGTTTATATAATAAGCGATATCCAAGCCGATCCTGTTTTTCAGGAATTTCATATCCAATCCCATTTCAATGGTGGTACGGCTGTCAGGACTAATGGCCGGATCAATGATATTATTGGGATAGGTTGCATAAGGTTGGTTATTATAACCCAAAGCAGTAGTGTAAGGCGTAGCCAATGAATAAGTAGGTCCATCATAAGAGGAAGTATACTGACTACCATAGCCAATTGGATAGGTTGCATTTGGTGTAGTACCTATATAAGATGTAACAGATGATCCACCACTCTTTACATTGGCATATGATGCACGTGCTTTCAGGAACGAAATAACTTCGGGAAGGTCAACATAATCAGTGATGATGGTATTACCCGAAACAGATGGATAGAAATAAGATTTATCCAAAGTAGATAATTTATCTACCCTACCCGTTGTATTAAGGTTTAAATATTTACCAACAGATATATCAAATGAATAGTAGCCACTCAATACGCGCATATCACTTGCAAAGTTGTAAGCCTTAACAGGGTTACGACTATTAGCAAAAGTGTACACATTGGGCACGTTCAAATAGTCAGTAGTTACAAAGCTTGATTTGTAAGCGAAGTTTCTAACATTAGCTCCCACAAAACCAGTAACACCAATCATTCCAAAACGATTATTGTATTTGGCCATGATCTCGGTGTTATTTTCAAAAAGGTTACGCTTATCTTCTCTGTAATCACCTTTACCTTCTTCACGTCCGTAAGGGTGTGCAGAGAAAGGCATTTTTTCTGTACGCAGGATATCATAAGTAGTTACAGCAGTTCTACCCATGATCTCTGCATGTTTACCAATCTTCTGGGTTAAAGAAAGGTATCCATATACATCGGTTTTGTAATGACCTCTCAGCCACTCATATGCCATGAAATAAGGATTATGGTAACGCTGGTATTCTGCATAATTACTTTGCACGCCTTCTTTACCTGGCTGCCAGTAATTGCGCATATCGTCTATATTCCAGTCTGCACCACCCCAAATAGTGATATTGTAAATCATACTGTTTGGTCCGTAGTTAACATCCGGAAAATTAGGTGTGTACTGACGATTGTAATTCAATTGTGCATCCAGTTTCAAATTTTCATTGAACTTATAACCGGTATTGATATTGAAATTTGAAATATTCAATTGTGTATTGGGCACAATTCCTTTCTGATAAGTATGTGATAATGAAAAACGGATATCATACTTGTCATTGCTGGATGATATGGCCACATTATTGGTAGTTAATAATCCAGCTTCGATATATCTGGAAAGATTGTCCTTACCTCTGGCTGTCCAAGGTGTGCCTTTGCGTACACCGGTAACAGGATCCACCGGACTATCATACTGAGGAATCAACTGACCATCAAATCTTGGCCCCCATACATCATAGTCGCCATCATTCAATCCACCTCCTTTACCATCAACAAATGCATATTTACCATGGTCGCCGGGGCCATATAGATCCTGGGTTTTTGGTAAGGCGATAAATCCTTTATCGATCATGGTACTGCTATTGAATTCAATAGAATAACCACGTTTGTCTTTAGAACCTTTTTTAGTAGTAATGATGATGGCTCCTTTTTGTCCGCGGTAACCATATAAGGCAGAGGCAACTGGTCCTTTTAATACTGTAATGTTCTCAATATCATCAGGCGAAACATTCCAGGTATCAGAGTTGATAGGAATACCATCAATAACATATAAATCAATATTAGAACCTCGCAGTAATACTTGTGGACGACCCAGCATTTCTGCTGAAGCACCAACGGAAAGGCCGGCTACTTTACCTACTAATGAATTAATAGGATTAGGCTCCCTGGCTTTGATCAGGTCGCTACCTTTTACTTCCTGAGTAGCATAACTTACTAATTTTTTCTCCTTTTTGATACCTAAGGCAGTGATCACCACTTCATCTAATTGCTTAACAGTGGCATCTAGTGAAATACTTAAAAAATCTGCTGTAGCATTTACTTCTTTAGATTGAAAACCAACCGAAGAAATAACCAACTTCCCATTTGCTGGTGCATTGATGGTGAATGTACCATCAGCATTTGTGCTGGATGCAGTTTTCGAATTTTTTAGAAGGATGGTTGCTCCTTCAATGGGATTCTTTGTTACGGGGTCTGTTATTTTCCCTTTTACTTGTAGCGCTTGCGCAGAAAGCATTCCGGAAAGAAACAGGATTGCCGATAACGATAATACAAATTTCAGATAATGGATAGGTTGCAGCTTCATAAACAAAATTTTAGTTGTTTGGTGACTGCAAAACTATCCGTACAGTGTTAACATAAAATGTTGTTAATATTATCTAAAAATAAATTCAGTAGCATTTATTTTAAGATTGCACAGCATTCTTTAAACAATGTTATCTCCATGTAAAGAAATTGTTATGGAGATGTAAACAACAGTTGTGTGCATAAAAATGCTTATGCTTTTTCCCGGATATATTTTTTTTGAAAATGCCTGTCAATTCGAAATGCAAAAAATAGTCTACTTTTTTGAAACCTGTGCTTTCAGATGTTTTTCACATAATGTTAGTAAACAAAATTTACAGATAATACATCTATTAAGTAAATTCAGATAACCAAATAATTCAAGATGAAATCCTTATCACAAACATGGTTTGCAGACGGGTACATTGATTTTGAATTGAAGAAATATACCCTTCTGGCATATTTGCAGGAAATTGGCAAGCACTTTTCCGAAAAAAAACTATATCCTCAATTTGCCGATCTGATCTTTCATTACAACAACCTTCTCGCTTTTAAACACAACAAAAAATATTTACAGGAACAGTTTCCTAAAAGACTTACGGGCATTCAAATAGAAAAATTGCAAATTTTATATGAATCGCTGGTGGAAGATGATGAACTGATGAAAGAGCTGGAAGATATTATCAACTATGCTTCTTCCACCATGGAAAAAACCATTACGAATGGCACTGAGATTTATGAATTTATTGAAACCAACCTGAACATAGCACCGGTAGGCATTGTGCCATTAGATCACCAGGAAGGTTATTTTATGTTATCCGAAGGAAAATGCAAAAACACATGGGTGTACCAATACCGTTTGAGCATTTTTGAAAAGCATGATGAAAAATACAGGAGTATCAAAACAGAATTTGTAGATGTATGGCAAAGAAATTTCGTTAACTCCTATCATTCAATTAAAGCAGAACTAATTAAGAACCGATCAGACTTCCCCAACCCGGCCGTTTATTCCTTAGAAACTGACCTTAGTTTACCGCTGGAAGAAACGCTGTTACCTATTGCTAAAAGAAGTTTGGTGAGGTATATTACGGTGAATGCTTGATGACTTTAGGTTATCACCAAAAATAAGAACTAGTGAAAAAAAATAAGCAGCTAGTTTAAAGATACATTTGTTCAAATAGTGGCAAAAAAAATCATACTCTAACTGCCTAACCTTACCAAAAGACTTTTCGCCGCCGATACACAGGTAGTTAGTTTGCCGCTAAAAAGGCTAAAAATCCTGTTGCCATGATCGATTGTAAGTGTAGGGCGTGCATCATCGATTTCCTGCATCGGCAAAACAATCCTTGTAGTGATCCAAGAATCACAAATATTCATTTTTTCTAAAATCGGAAAGAAATTTTTCGAATATTCTATTATTTCAAGATCCGGAAAACCAACTATAGGCGACCATTCAACATTTCTATCACCTACATGTGTTTCAATTATTGAATGTTTTACATGATATAGTATGAACTGGTCGGGAGAAATGCCTTTCGGCATCAAAGAACAAAAAGGACCATCCATAATAGTAACGCCAAATGATCCAACCGATCTTGATGTTTGAAGAATGGGCATTATACACAGCTGGTATTTTGCAGGGATTGGCTCTAAACCTAATAAATGCGCGGTTTCAGAAATACCTGCATATGTTGCATTTACTATTGTATCGCATCTTATTAAAGCTCCACTTGAAAGTTTCACCTCTTTTTGTTTGTCATGCTGTTTCATTGAAACAGGTCTAACATTTCTGATTACTGTTATATTTTTATTTTTGGCAACCCTGTAAATGATCAGTTGCTTCAGGATACCATAATCAAAAATGGGTTCATCAGTTAGCCAACAAGCTTCAACCAAGTTGTGATTCATTATACCTTCTGCTGGATAGGCTTCCTGCAAACTTAAACCGAGATCCATGCAAAACGAATGAAATTTTTCTGCTCCCAGGTACGACCCTTCTTTTGCAATCGCATAATATTTTTTAAACCCTGAGTGGATAGATCCATTATAGAATTCCCGAAAAGTTTGCAAACCTTCTAGTGACTCGAGACAGGTTTCTTTGCTTCGTGGGTAATGATATCCAAAATGAATCCTGTTCTGGTTCACCAGCGAAGCGCCAAGCATTATGTCTTCTTCTTTTTCGAGGAGAGTAACTTTGAATCCAGCTTCTCCTAACACAATAGCTGCAGTCAATCCAAAAACACCTCCGCCTATAATCAATACATGTTCCTTAGTTTCCAAAATATTGTCCTCCGTTGATATTCACCAGTTGCCCGGTTACCTGTTTCTGTGTGTATAGAAAATAGATTGTTTCTGCACAATCTTTTGTGGTTGTTAATTTTTGAAATAAAGTATTCTGCAAATGATGCTCTCTGAAATCTGGTGTCATTCTTTTATAGACAGGTGTCCCTTTTATTAATCCGGGTGCAATTGCATTGACCCTGATTTTGTCTATAGCCAACTCCTTTGCAAGTGTTCTTGTCATACCACCAACTGCAGATTTTGCTATGCTATACGATGGATCATAACTTCCTTTTTGTGCGGCTATCGAAGAAATAAAAATAATTGCACTTCCTTTTTTAAGTTTTTCTTTTAACGATTGCACTACGAACAAAGGGCCACTTACGTGCAAGTCCATCATTTTTTGGTGATGTGCCGGAAATGTTTCAATAAGTGAATGTTGTGGTTCAAAACCTGCACAAAAAACAATGCCATTAAGCATTGGAAAATCTTTTTTTAGAGAGGTGATTGAAGAATGATCTTGCAGGTCCAGATAGAAAAGTTCTTTACTTGCTGCAGATATTTGAACCTTTTGGGAAGATGTACCTATACACTTAATGCCCTTTTCGGTAAAAAGTTTCGCCACAGCTCTTCCAATGGCTCCGTTGATCCCTACAACTAAGATTGTTTCCATGTAAAAACGGGCTTAACCCTTTTAATAATCTGCTTTAAAATTAATACTTTAAAGTATTATGATTACCTAAGTTTCCTTCTCTTGCATCAAATAAGCCTTAATAAATCCTTCTAATGCACCATCCATTACAGGGCCTACATTGCCAACCTCGTAATCAGTTCGGTGATCTTTGATCATTTTATAGGGATGAAAAACATAACTGCGTATCTGACTGCCCCACTCAATTTTCTTTTTGGAAGCATTGGTTGCATTTAATGCTTCTTGTCTTTTCCTGAGCTCTTCTTCATACAAACGGCTTTTCAACATCTTCATGGCCAGTTCCCTGTTCTCACCCTGTGTTCTTGCCTGTTGACATTCCACAATAAAGCCACTGGGTATATGTTTCAGCCGTACAGCAGTTTCCACTTTGTTTACATTCTGACCGCCACTACCCCCACTTCTGTAAAAAGCCCATTCCAGATCACTCGGGTTTACATTGATCTCAATGCTATCGTCAATTAAAGGATACACATAAACAGATGCAAAGGATGTATGTCTTCTGGCATTACTATCAAAGGGAGAAATACGCACTAGCCGATGAACACCGCTCTCCGCTTTCAAAAATCCATAAGCAAAATCACCATCAAATTGTATGGTGGCAGATTTAATACCTGCACCATCACCCTCCTGGTAATCGATCTCGGTTACTTTCCAGCCTTGCTTATCGCCATACATGCGGTACATGCGTAAAAGCATTTCTGCCCAATCCTGGCTTTCTGTACCCCCTGCGCCGGGATTGATTTGGAGTACTGCAGGTAATTCGTCTTCCGGTTTATTCAAAGTGCTTTTAAACTCAGCATCTTCAATTTGTTGTACGGCAATATCAAAAGCTTGCTTCACTTCTTCTTCAGAAGTATCGCCACTTTTCCAAAAATCAAATAAAACGGCAAAGTCTTCCACCGCAGTTTCTAATTGCTGGTAAAGCTTTAGCCAGTATTCATTTACCTTAATTTCTTTCATGATGGCTGTGGCACGAACATTATCGTCCCAAAAGCCCGGAGAGAGGGAAAGCTGTCTGTCTGTTTCTACTTTATATAATCGGTTCTCAACGTCAAAGAAACCTCCTCAGGACGGTAACGCGGTCCCTTAAAACTTTAAGCTGCTCTTGTGTCATAGGTGCAAATGTAATGGTTTGTGGTTTGTAGTCTATAGTTTGTGGTTAGGTTAAAAACCACAGACTACAAACCAAAGACTACAAACTTATAAATACTACAAACCTCATAAGCCGGATTCTGTTTCTAAACTATCATTTATCTGGCCTTGTTATTACTAACAAGATCTTGCTGCCTACCCTGGACTGTGTCCCGAAATTACTCGGGGCTTCAGGCGAGCCGCCTTCAAACAGTCCTATACGTGGCATTACAGTACCCAAGGTTTACCCATTTCCCCTGTTGCCAGGGAAAACCGTGAGCTTTTACCTCACATTTTCACCTTTTCTCCAGGTTTGCACCGGAAGTAGTTATTTTCTGTGGCACTTTCTCGCCCCGCGCTTCCGCGGGGGCCGGCTATTATCCGGTGGGTTGCTCTATACTGTCCGGACTTTCCTTCCCGCAAAAGCGGAACGATAGCTCGGGTTTGTAGCGTTACAAAGATATAAAAGCTAGATCATAGAAGTACATAAGATCCAAATCCATTGCTGCTAAGGATTCCACGAAATTTGCGTTTTTGAAAATGCTCTCTCTGCGAAACCTCTCTGACCTCCCCATCTCTGCGGTAAAAAAGAAATTTTACAACGCTTAAAGTAAGTTTCAATACTGAAAGAAAATCTCAGTAGCCCCATAACCAAATCTGGGATCATATTGGTTGATGAAGGATTTTACTTCTTTTTTCGTTTTTAAAATATCATGGATCTCCTCTTTCAATTTGCCACTACCAACACCATGAATTACAATCAATGTCAACTGATGGTGGGCTACTGCCAGATCATACCATTTTTGAAATTCATTCAATTGTCTAGTAAGTATTTCAAAATTGGAGAGATCCTGCCAATTGTCCATTAGCTTTTCCATATGCAAGTCCACCACAGATCTTGCCGGTTCTAGATGCTGTCTTCCTTTTGAAGCATCATAGATCTTAAAACCCCTGGCGGCTAAGGAATCCAATGGCAATACATTATCCTCTGTTTTTTGCGGATAATGCTCAAACAATTTATAAGAAATAGAAGGGGTATTGTTTTCCTTCATTTCCTCAATACGCTGGAAAACCTGTTTGGGCTTGAGTTTGAGGGTTGTTTCAAAATGGGGGGCTTTCTTTTTATCGGGTTCAGATAGAGAAAAGTCGAATGAAAAACTGGGACTGTCATTTACATTTTCAAAAGGGATATCATGAACATAAAAATCATGGAATGCCTCAATTTTACTGGCAAGTTCAAAAGATGTGCTGGCATTGAATTGTTGGGTATATTCAAATTGGTATGCCTGGTTGGTTTGATTGACAAGATGAATTTTCAAAAGTTCCACTACTTCATCATTGAAATCATCGAGCGCAAATTTTGGGATAAAAATTAGCCAAACACCCTCTGCCATTTTCATGCGATTAGGCTGGGGCTTTTCTTTGGGAATCTGATCAATAAAAACCTTGGGCGCTGCTTTTTTTTCAGGAACCAGTTTTTTTTGGGTAAACCGGGTAAAATAAGGGAAATCGATCTGGTCCATATAAGCCGGAAACTTAACACCCCTTACTTCTATCATCACCATCTGATCACTCATGATCTCAACAACCCTACCCTCTTCGTTACTTAATAAAACGAGAATTTCATCTCCAATCTGGTATTTCATGCGGTAAAAATACGAAAGAAGAAAGGAACAGAAGAACAGATGAATATCGAATGTCGAAGTATTTATGGGTACTTACTTCGACATTCATCTGTTCGACATTCTCTATTCCACCGCTAGCTTGCTTCGTTTGCGACCATAAATAAAATAGATCACCAATCCCAGCCCCATCCAGGCAAAAAACCATAACCAGCTGATGGCAGGAATTTCAATCATCAGGTAAAGACAACTTAAAGCGCCTATAACAGGTATGATGGAATAGCTGTGTATGAATGATTTGATAGAAGTTACAAAAGCGATCACCATAAAAACAAGGAATAATATTTCCTGGTAGCCTTCCGTACCTAAATGAGTTGTTGCATTTCCTATACGCTCCCTGAAAAGAAAACTGATCAAAACAAAAATTAAAGGAATAATGTATTTACCATTGATATAGGGTAATTGAAATGCATTCCTTCCTTTTTCTCTTGCAATTTTTGGCAACACCAATACACCAAAACATACCAGTACAAAGGCAAACAGGGTACCAATACTGGTAAGATCCGTCATAGTGCTGCTGGATACAAATAATGCGGGGATCCCAACCAAACATCCTGTAACGATTGTAGCAAAAGATGGTGTATGAAACCTTGGGTGCACTTTGGCAAAACGCTTAGGCAATAATCCATCACGGCTCATACTCATCCAAATTCTTGGCTGACCTAATTGAAAAACCAATAACACACTGGTTGTAGCTACAACCGCACTTACAGAAACCAGGTATCCGATCTTGTTCAAATGCAATTTTTCAAAAACATAGGCCAATGGATCATCAACTTTTAGTTCACTATAATTCACCATACCCGTTAAAACCAAGGCGATCAAAATATATAAAACGGTACAGATCAACAGGGAATAGATCATACCTCGGGGAAGATCCCTTTGCGGATTTTTACATTCTTCTGCAGTTGTTGAAATGGCGTCAAACCCTATATAGGCATAGAACACAGCTGATACGCCAGCTAATACACCTCCGAAACCATTTGGCAGAAAAGGATCCCAGTTTGTGGTGTCAACATAAAAAAAGCCAATGATGATCACAAATACGATCACGATGATCTTAAAGATGACCATGAAATTGGTGCCTTTTTTACTTTCTTTAATGCCCACATAAGCCAATAAAGTGATCAGAAATACAATGATGAGTGCAGGTAGATTGATGATAAATTTCCATCCGGCTATCATCGGCGCATGCATGATGGCATCATAACCCATCTTTGCATTCTTTGATAAATTGTCGAGCGTTTTGCCATCCGTGATTTCTTTTAGAGCAGATTCATAACCTGCTTGTGCATTGGAGGGATTGGTAGCTAGCCAACCCGGTAACCCAATATGAAATCCTTCGAGCAGATTATTAAAATATCCGCTCCAGCTAATTGCCACAACTATATTACCTATAGCATATTCTAAAATCAAGGCCCAGCCTATGATCCAGGCCACCAATTCTCCAAAAGACACATAAGCATAAGTATAGGCACTTCCTGCAATGGGCACCCTGCTGGCAAACTCTGCATAACACAAAGCACTAAAACCACAAGTAACCGCAGTGATCATAAATAGAAAAACAATGCCTGGTCCGCCATTAAATGAAGCTGTTCCAATAGTAGAAAATATGCCCGCACCAATCACTGCTGCAATACCCATAAAGGTAAGGTCGCGCACGCCCAACACTTTTCTTAAACCACTGCTCCCATGTCCATCATCCTGCCCGGCTGCTGCATCTGCAACGATCTTATCAATTGATTTTTTTCTGAAGAGTGAATCCGACATGCAAAATATTTAAAAGGTTTACAGTTATTGAAAATAACAAGAAAAGGGCTACTATCTATACTTCCCTTTGAATTAAAAACAAAGCCAGTTCTGCCAGTGATTTTTTCCTTGAACCAAGAACCGCGATATCTTCCAGGTGTTGCAATGCAGTTTGCAGGTATTTTTCTTTCAGCTCTTTAGCCCAGGCATCAACACCGGATTTTCTAAAAATGTTTAGTATTTCCGGAACCTTATCAGGCGGATTCTCTTGCATTAATTTAAGTAAATTATTTTTATCCTCTGCTTGTGCTACTTCCAGCGCATGGAGTAATAAAAAGGTCTTTTTATTTTGTCTGATATCTCCTCCTACTTCTTTACCAAATTTTTCAGGGTCCCCAAAAGCATCCAGGTAATCATCCTGAATTTGAAATGCAATCCCTAAATTTTTCCCGAATTCATAGATATGCCTACAATTTCCTTCACTGGCCCCACCTAATATGGCTCCCATTTCTAAACTTGCCGCCAATAGAACGGAGGTTTTTAAACTGATCATTTCTATATAGGCATCTAAAGAAACGTCCGACATTTTTTCGAAATCGATATCCAGTTGCTGTCCTTCACAAACTTCTTTGGCTGTTTTATTAAATAGTTGCAGAATCCTATGCAGAAAAACCGGTTGAATATTATTCAGGTATTCATAAGCCCTTATCATCATCACATCACCTGTAAGCAATGCGGTATTGATGCCATATTTGATATGAACTGTTTCCATGCCTCTGCGCAAAACAGACTGGTCCATCACATCATCATGAATCAAGGTAAAATTGTGAAAGAGTTCAATTGCCAATGCAACCTGGTAAGCGTCAGGATGTATGGTGTCGAACAATTCATTACCCATCAGGCACATCACCGGGCGTATTCTTTTACCTCCTAAACTTAAAAAATATTCACCCGGTTCGTATAAACCTGCCGGTTGATCAGGAAAATGCCGGATGGCAAATTTTTCTGCAAAATCAGTAACCAGTTCTTTAAAAGTATGCATCTTACAAACCTAATAATTAATTGAAAGTTATCCGAAAGATAAACTTAACTATTCTTTACCCGAAATGAATGGCTTTGGCATGATTTTAATGGATAAATGAAAAATCTTTTATGAAATCAACCCTATTAACTGGTTTATTCCTTTTTTCATTTTCTATTTTACAGGCACAGGTAAATATCGGAACAGATTACCGAACATCTTTGGGAGTTAAGGTATATCCCGGTGCCGTTACTGTTAAGCATTTCATTAACCCTACCCATGCAGTGGAAGCATTAGGATATATTGCTACCGATGAATTCAGGTTAACAGGCCTCTATGAACTGCATTATCCACTTGGCAATGTTGAAGGATTAAAATGGTACCTGGGTGGTGGGGCACATGTGGGTATTGGCAATGATAACTGGCGTAAACCGGGAAGTACTGCGATAGAAACAGGTTTAAGCTTAGGACTGGATGGCGTTTTGGGAATAGATTATAAAATAAAAGGTGCCCCCTTAAACCTTAGTTTCGATTGGCAACCTTCTTTTAATATCCTTACTATAACTGGCTTTCAAGGTGGCTGGGGTGGATTGGGTGTACGCTATACATTTTAAAATAAGAACTATACAGAATAATACTCTGGAAATATTAGATTCTTACTATTCCTAAAGTGTTCTATTAAAATAAACAATCTAAAACAATGGGAAATAATACCCAAAAAATAATTATACCCTTTGATGTCTTTGTGATACTACTTCACTTTTTTTAATTGCGACAATCACCAAGAACGCAAAAAGCCTAATAAATCAAATAAAACCGTGCCTTAGTGCCCTTGTGTGCAATTATTTTTCGCACAAAGGCACAAGGGCACAGTAATTATTATATTAAATGGTTAATTGGTTATTATTATTAATAAAATAATTGCGACAAAACGTTGGAAGGGTTATTGGTAGCAGGTTTCATGCCCAAAAATTTATTCATCTGATCTTTCAATAGTATACCTGAAAGCTTGGACTGTAATCCACTAAATAGCCCAGACTGCTTTTTTGTATATTCTGCCGGATTACTGCTTTGCAAAGGAAGAATATCTGCTTTTTTAGTAAGAAAACCAGAAACAGCATCTGTAACCTGGGGATTTTGAGGAGCGGTTAAACCCAAGCCCGGTACCAGTTTCCCCATAATACTATTGGTAACAGACTTTACATCAATACCTACTGAAGCAGCTGTTTTGGTTGCTTTATCAACCAATCCACCCAATTGAGCCTGTGTTGCAGATACCGCAAATAAACAAGCCGCAATCATAAAAAATTTTTTCATTTGATCTTTTTTTTAGAGATAAAAACTTTTAAGAAATCTTGAATAAACTATCTACAAATTCATGTTTGTCGAATATGATCAGGTCGTCTATTTTTTCACCCACCCCAATATATTTAACCGGAATTTTAAACTGATTAGCAATAGCCAATACAACACCGCCTTTGGCAGTTCCATCCAATTTGGTAATGGAAATTGCTGTTACATCTGTAGTTGCCGTAAACTGCCTGGCCTGTTCTAATGCGTTTTGTCCGGTAGACCCATCCAATACCAGCATTACTTCATGCGGTGCACCGGGCACCAGCTTTTGAATGGCACGTTTAATCTTACCCAGTTCTTCCATTAAATGGGCTTTATTATGCAACCTGCCTGCCGTATCAATGATGGCAACATCTGCTTGTTTGGCAACAGCACTGGCAATAGTATCATAAGCCACTGCACTTGGGTCGGAACCCATTGCCTGCTTCACGATGGGCACACCTACCCTTTCACTCCAGATGGTTAATTGGTCAACCGCTGCTGCCCTGAAAGTATCAGCTGCTCCCAAAATAACCTGTTTACCCGCTTTTTTATAATTATGCGCCAATTTACCAATAGTGGTTGTTTTGCCAACACCATTAACGCCCACTACTAAAATAACATAAGGTTTTTTTCCTTCAGGAATTCCAAAATCCTTGTAAGAAGATTCAGCAGCATCAACCAGCATTGCTTCAATTTCTTCCTGTAAGATCTTATTCAATTCTGAGGTGTTGATGTACTTCTCAGCTTTCACCCTTTTCTCCACCTGCTCAATGATCTTGATGGTTGTTTCAATGCCCACGTCAGCACCAACCAATGCTTCTTCCAAGTTATCCAATACTTCTTCATCAACGGTACTCTTGCCCGCAACAGCTTTGGTGATCTTAGCAAAAAAACCTTCTTTGGTTTTTTGTAGACCCTCGTCTAAACTCTGTTTTTCCTGTTTACCAAATAGTTTTCCGAAGAAGCTCATTTGATTGAATTGATATTAGTGAATTATAGAAACTCTGAAACTCAAATGGAATGCCTTATGGTCTTCCATTTTATCAGGCACTTAAATAGAAAAAGCCTTCCTGTAATTAAAGGAAAGCTTTTTAATAGCATGAATGGTAACCAATTATTTCTCTGACAAGAAATCTTTGATCTTATCCTTGTGTACTATAGCTTCTTTAAAAGTATAGGCACCGGATTTAGGGCTGCGAACAGCCTTGATCACTTTTGTCCAGTTCTTAGCTTCTGCTGCTGCTTTCTGGTCCTTGGTTTTGATCGCGGTTTTTGCTGCTTTTGCCATGATTATTTGATTTCTTTATGAACAGTTACTTTTTTCAAAATTGGGTTATACTTCTTTAACTCCACACGCTCAGGTGTGTTTTTCTTGTTTTTGGTAGTGATATAACGGCTTGTACCGGGCTGACCTGTAGTCTTATGCTCTGTACACTCCAAAATAACCTGCACCCTGTTTCCTTTCCTTGCCATTGTATTGGGTAGTTTGCTTTATAAAAAATTAGATTTTAACACCTTCAGCACGCATGCCTTTGATCACATTTGCCAAACCATTCTTGTTAATGGTTCTTAATGCATCAGTTGACACTTTCATTGTAACCCAACGATCTTCTTCTGCAAAAAAGAAACGCTTCTTCTGCAAATTGGGTAAAAAACGACGCTTGGTTTTGATATTTGAGTGAGAAACACTGTTTCCAACTATGGGTTTCTTACCGGTAACCTGACATACTCTTGCCATGACTCTTATTTTTTCTTCCGATTTTTTCGGGAGGCAAAGGTAGGGAAATGCGGCAAAATACCAATATGAAATCGGCTTTTTTTAATTAATTTCTTAACATTTATCCGGTAAAGCCTTTTCAAATTGCCCTAAAATGCGGATTTATCCACATTTTTCATGTTTTAGGCAGGATCAAACCATGAAAATTGGAATTCCGCATTCGCTCGGAAACTCTTCCAAGTAGCAAAAATAAGTATCTTCCCATCCTTCAAACCATTTTATGCAAAAAACTGCTTTTCTTACCCTGGGACTGATCTTTCTATTGATTTTTCAATTATCGGCACAGTCAACCTATTTCTACCCTGATGCTGCTGCAAAAATGAATGCTTCCATCCCAACCCCTGAAAAATTTCTGGGTTACAGCATTGGTTCACAACACACAAGGCATGATAAGATTGTAGAGTATATTAAAGAACTGAGTAAATATTCCAATAGGGTTAGTTTTAAAATTATTGGCGAAACCTATGAGCATCGCCAACAAATAGCAGCCATCTTCACTTCTCCTGCTAACCAGGGCAAACTGGAACAAATCAGAAAAGAGCACTTGGCTGGGCAACAAAGTGGTAACACTTCTAAAGTGCCCTTAATCATCCATCTAGGGTATAATGTGCATGGCAACGAGCCTTCCAGCAGTGAAGCAGCTTTGTTAACAGCCTATTACCTTGCCGCCAGTGAAAGTGCAGAAACCCTACAATGGCTGGATGAAATGGTGATCTTAATGGATCCGAATATCAATCCGGATGGTCGCGACAGGCATACCAATTGGGCAAATATGCATAAAGCAGAGCCTCCTGTTGCAGATCCTGCTGATAGGGAACACAATGAAATATGGCCAGGTGGCAGATTCAACCATTATTGGTTCGACCTTAACCGCGATTGGTTTTTGGGTACATTTCCGGAAACAAGGAACCGTATCAAGTTTTTTCATGAGTGGAAGCCCTATGTTCAAACGGACCACCATGAACAAGGTACTAATGCCACACATTATTTTGATCCGGGTAAAAACAGCAGCAATAACCCGATAGTGCCTGATTATCTCTACAATAAAATATATCCAAAGTATGCGGAATATTTTGCCAGTTCTTTAAACAAGATAGGCTCCATGTATTTTACCAAAGAGGCCTACGATAAATTATATCCGGGTTATGGCAGCAGTTATATTAATTTTTATGGCGGTGCAGGTTTTCTTTTTGAACAGTCGAGCAGTCGCGGACATGTACAAGAAACCACCACCATCCCATTGACCTTTGCTTTTACAATACGCAATCATTTTGCCATGTCACTGGCCACTATCCGCGCCTCTATTGCAGAGAAAGCATCTTTATTAACCATGCGGAAAGAATTTTACAAAGCAGCGTCAGATCAGGCTAAAAGAAGCGCTATTAAAGGATATCTATTTGGCAGCAACAAAGATGAAACCAGAAACCGTGCTTTTGTAAATATGTTATTGCTGCATGAGGTTTATGTTTATGAGAATGAACAGACATTTTCTGCTGAAGGAAAATCATTTGAGAAAAACAGATCCTATTATGTTCCCGTAGATCAACCCAATTATATAATGGTGAAATCTATATTTGAAAAAGGGATTACCTATACAGACAGTACATTCTATGATGCTTCTACCTGGAGTTTGATCCATGCTTATGGTTTACCATATGCAGAATTGAAAGCTGATTACAACAAAGGCAAACAACTCAGCCAATTATCCGCACAAATAGTACCAGCTCTACAACAAAGTAATTATGCATACCTCTTTGAGTTAACAGATTATAATGCACACCAGGCTATCAATGCCTTGCAAAAAGGAGGTGCCATTGTGCAAACTGCCTTCAAGCCTTTTTCTATAACTGTAGAAGGACAGGTAAAAAAATTCGGTTATGGAAGTATCTCTATTCCAGTTAACAGGCAAAATATTTCTTCCGACTCATTACATCGATTAGTGAATCTGGTAAGTAAAAAATCAACTGTAACCATATATCCTGTTCAAGGATCTTATAGTACAGAAGGAATAGATTTAGGAAGCAGTAATATTCAAACCGTAGCACCTGTAAGGGCCGCCATGCTAATAGGCACGGGCGTTTCTGCTCCTGAAGCTGGAGAGATCTGGCATTTGCTGGATGAACGTTTACAAATGCCCATCACTAAAATTGACCTGCTGAGTTTGGGAAGGTTTAAGCTGGACAGGTACAATACCCTTGTAATGGTTTCCGGCAATTATTCTTTGATAGATAAAGTAACTGCCGATAAAATAAAAGCATGGGTGCAAACTGGTGGTACATTAATTACCATCAAAACCGGAACAGAATGGGCTATCAGACAAGGTATAACTAGGGAAAAACTCATACCAGCAAATGACACCGTTAAAAATGCCATTACCCCAAGATACAATTTTGATATGGCACAGGATAATGAAGGATCCAAAGGTTTGGGTGGTTCTATTTTTCAGGTTGATCTGGATACCACACATCCTATCGGTTTTGGATTCACACAACGCAAGGTTTCTGTTTATAGAAATGCGCAAACCTATTTGGCACCCAGCAGTAATCCCTATAGCACTGTTGCACAGTATACCAATGATCCATTGATCGGGGGATACCTGCATCCGCAATCAGCTAAAAAAATAAAAAATACAGCGGCCATTATTGTAGCTCAGGAAGGTGAAGGGAGATTGATCATGTTTACAGATAACCCCAATTTCAGAGGAACCTGGTATGGCACTAATAAGCTTTTCCTAAATGCATTATTCTTTGGAAGTTTAACCAATGTACCGAGGGTGAATTAAATCAATTGCATCTTGGCAACTTTAGGATCTACATGCACAGTATCATGCTCAAAATCGAGCTTGATACGCCATTTCTGCATCGTAGCGGCGCCGATAATGGCTTCTTCACTTAATCCTGGAACAACTAAAAATTCGTCGCTCACTAGAACATCGTGTATATAGAAATCTAATCGAATTACTTCTGTTACTTCAATACGATGACCTTCACTGGCGGTTGCAATAAACCTGGTTCTGCCTAGGGCTACTGGAACTTCTAAACCTTCCAGATATTCGGGACAAATACATGATAGGTTGGCGCCACTGTCAAATAAGGTATATAACCTCTTTTCTCCTTTTGACCCTACATATAATAGTGGCAATTTAATAACTGACATACTTAATTATTTAAACCCAATTTACAAAACAAAAGCCACTCTAAAAGTGGCTTTCGGTATATACGAGGTATTAATACTTAACTATACATTTCTTCCCTCAATTCCTTTACACGGCTGTCATCCATGTATTCATCAAAGGTCATTAGTCTGTCAATGATTCCTTTAGGCGTTAGTTCAATGATACGGTTGGCAACGGTTTGCATGAAGGTATGGTCATGCGATGTGATCATTACCACACCCGGAAAGGTTTGACAGCCTTCATTGAAGCTTTGGATACTTTCCAGATCTAAGTGGTTGGTGGGTTGATCCAGGATCACCAGATTCGGGTTTTGCAACATCATCCTACTGATCATACAACGCACTTTCTCACCTCCACTTAACACGTTCGTCTTCTTTTGAATATCGTCACCACTAAACAACATCTTACCCAAAAAACCACGGATAAAAGGCTCGTCAGCATCCGTTACATGAGGTGGAACATATTGGCGCAACCAATCCATCAAACTCAATCCCTCTGTAAAAAATTCCTGGTTCTCTTGTGGCAGATAAGCTTTGGTAATGGTAGTGCCCCACTCAAATTTGCCAGTATCTGCTTGCATCGCATCAGTGATCACTTCAAAGAAATTGGTTACTGCCAGTGGATCTCTGCTTAAGAAGGCGATCTTCTCCCCTTTGTTGATGCTGAAATTCACCTTATCAAAAAGCTTACGACCATTGATACTCTTACTCAGATTCTCTACATTCAAGATCTGGTTGCCCACTTCGCGCTGTGGTTGGAAAATGATACCTGGGTATTTTCTGTTAGAGGGCTGAATTTCTTCAATAGTTAGTTTCTCCAAAGCTTTTTTACGGGATGTTGCCTGTTTACTTTTAGAAGCATTGGCAGAGAATCGTGCAATGAAATCCAGGAGGTCCTTGCGTTTTTCCTCATTCTTCTTATTCTTATCATTGATCTGTCTGGCCATCAACTGTGATGATTCATACCAGAATGTATAATTACCTGTAAATGCTTTGATCTTTGATCGGTCAACGTCTGCTACGTGTGTGCAGATGGTATCCAGAAAGTGACGATCGTGGCTTACTACCAATACAATGTTTTCATAATCGGCAAGGAAATTCTCTAACCAGCCAATGGTTTCAATATCCAGACCGTTGGTAGGCTCATCCAATAAAAGAATATCAGGGTTGCCAAATAATGCCTGTGCCAATAATACCCGCACTTTAAAGTTGCTGGGTATGTTTTTCATCAATACCTGGTGCATTTCTTCCTTCACACCCAAACTGCTCAAAAGCATACCAGCATTGCTTTCTGCTTCATAGCCGCCCATCTCACCAAATTCACCTTCCAGTTCACCGGCTTTCATGCCGTCGGCCTCGGTAAAATCTTCTTTGGCATAAATGGCATCCCTTTCATGCATCACATCCCATAACCTTTTATGACCCATCAATACCGTATTGAGTACGGTACATTCATCAAACTCAAATTGGTTTTGTTTGAGCACGGCCATCCGCTCTCCCGGGGTGATTTCTATTGTTCCCTTATTGGGTTCGATATCGCCACTGAGTATTTTTAAGAAGGTAGATTTACCGGCGCCATTAGCTCCGATCACACCATAACAATTGCCTTTGATGAAATTGATATTTACTTCA
>CALRVT010000052.1:0-18370 GCA_943371675.1 Chitinophaga pinensis
GAAAGTTTACTTGTATTTTCGGCAGACAATTACAACATGATTGTAACGAAAGAAAATGAAGTTGCCTTTATAGATTTGGAAGCATGTAACAGCGGTTCAAGATGGATTGATTTTAATTGGAGTGAAAATCTACTTTGTGAGAACGACCAAGAAAGAAAAGCTTTAGCAGAAGGGTACTTCGCAATTTATAAAGGAGACAAAGCAACAGAGGAAGAAAATAAAATGGCAAAATTGAATTACAAACTTTGGCTTACATATCAATTGCAAAACAGCAAACTCATTCATTCAAACGATTCTGAAAAACTTAAAATTATTGACGATACTTTTTCTCAACTTTGGAGTAATTAAATCATTATGCAAATATTCAAACAGTTCACATTTGATTCAGCACACTTTCTACCTCATGTTCCAGACGGGCATAAGTGCAAGGAGATACATGGACATACATACCGCTTGACTGTTTATGTGGAAGGTGAGTTAGAAAAAAATATTGAATGGGTTATGGACTTTGCAGAAATGAAAAATGTAATTGACCCAGTTGTAAAAAGTATTGACCACAAATTATTGAATAACATTTCAGGTTTAGAAAATCCAACTTGCGAAATAATTGCAATTTGGTTTTGGAATAAAATCAAACCAGATGTTCCTTTACTCACAAAAATTGAATTACACGAAACACCAACCTCCGGAGCAGTTTACGAAGGCAAATAACAATTTACTATGACAGATATTTCAAAATGGAATACGATTGCACCCGAATATACTAACTGGTTAGAAAAACAGAAAGACAAAAAAGGTTTTGCTTTTAATCAAGCGCTGACAAATGCTATTTTAAGAAGATTGCCAGCGAATGAAAATTTCAGTTTGCTTGACTTAGGTTGCGGAGATGGTTCATTGTTGAATCTTCTAAGCAACAGTTACGCAAATGTTTTAGGTGTTGACGGTGCAGAAAAAATGATTGAGATTGCAAGAAAGAAATATCCTCATTTAGCAAATAGTTTTTTAGTTGACGACATAACAAAACAATTTCCCATTGACGACAATTCTTTTAATGTTGTTGTTTGCAACATGGTTTTAATGGACTTGCAAAATATTGAGACAACGATTTCAGAAATTCATAGAGTGCTAAAGTGTGATGGAGTTTTTATTCTGACAACCAACCATCCGAGTTTTAGTTTTATCAGCCATCATCTATCAAATCCTGACAAGCGTTACATTGACAATTTCCATTACGAAAAAACTCTTGATACAACTTTCAATTCAATTTGCAATAATTATCATAGACCAATTCAATTTTACATTGAGCAACTACTTCGAGCTGACTTGATAATAAAAGGTTTTGAAGAAATTTCAATTGATTCAAATGAACAAAAAGAACTTAAAAAATATTATTTGACTGCAAACGCATTATTAATTGAAGCCCATAAATCGTGTTGACAAATCCCTAGAAATAGTTCGCAAATTATTTCAAATAATATTGCGAACTATTAATGTGAAATACTAGCCAGATTCTTAGTAAATATATTAGTCAATTAATATTTAAAGTTCTTTCACACTCACCTCAATTTCTGCAAAAAAACGAATTTGGTTATTGTCACCTGCAAATCCCTTAAAAATCAAAAAGACCCACCAAAGTGAGCCTTTCTAACGGATTTAAAATCAAGTGCACCAGGTCGGACTATTAATATCGTTGAATTTCAATTAGTTACATCAAATCAGTAAAATATTTGAAAACCCCTTTTTCTTCACCAATTTCAAAGATTGGTACCCAGTGATTATGGATAAAGAACCGTACTTCGCGTTTGATTTGATAAATTTCATGGCAAAAATGGCTAATGATTTCGCTGAAATTGAAATTGCAGGGAGACAAAACTGAAAGATTATCCAAACGGGTTTCACTTGGATGGTGAATGCAATCTGATTTTTGATTTATTAAATTGAGAATCCATTTAGCATAAATTATTCATATATTACAACAGGCTAAGACATCCAAACCAACCTAAAAAAACAAATACTACAGCTTAGATGAAGAATCAAAAAGTCGGCATATGGATTTATGGTATTGGCGGCAACATCGGAACAACATTGACAGTCGTGAAATATTTGTCCCAAGCTGAACCGTCAATTTTTGATAGGTGTCTCTCTTATGATGCCGGCTTTGCAAACCTTGGTCTAACAGATTTTAGCAAAGTATCCATCGGTGGGATGGATTTATATAAGGTTGATTTCAAAGCTAAGTTTTCTTATCTGGTGAATGAAAAAATTATTCCAACTAAATACCAAAAGCAATGTGACCAGATACCATTAAAAGACCTTTCATGCGACACATTCGATAAACATTTTTCCGATCTGAAAGCAATTGACAAAACTAAAAACCAAGGCAAAGTAATATCCATCATAAGAAGAAATTTAATAACCTTTAAAAAGAAACATGAATTGGATACAGTCATTTGTATCAACCTGATCTCAACTGAAAAAGCAAAGATCCATAAAGCTTTTCTAAATTATTCTTGGTATGAGTTCGAAACAAAAGTCATAGGCAAGCAATTATTAAGCTGTAGTACACTTTTCGCGATTGCTTCATTCCAGGAAAATTGTCATTACATCAATTTTACTCCCAACTGTGATATTGACATCCCCGCTGTACGAGAACTTGCGGCAGAAAAAAAAGTATGTTTTGCGGGTAAAGATGGAAAGACAGGTGAAACACTCATCAAATCTGCTTTAGCACCACTTTTTGAAATCAGGAAATTAAATGTATTATCCTGGCTCAGTTATAATCTATTGGGCAACGATGACGGAAAGAGCCTTTCCAATCCTGATCGGAAAGCCACAAAAATCCATTCTAAAAATGAATATTTAGCACAAGCACTCAAGTCCAGTAAAGATTTGTACACAAAAATCGAAATTGACTATGTTCCATCGCTGGGTGATTGGAAAACAGCAATCAATTTTATCCACTTTCAAGGTATTTTAAATTCGAACATGACCATGCAGTTCACTTGGCAGGGTTGTGATACATGCCTGGCTGTACCACTGCTTATTGACCTAATAAGGTTCACAAAATACTATGCTGGTAAGGGGGAATGTGGCTATTTAGATCAACTCAATTTATACTTCAAATCAAGTTTATCTAAGCCAGAAGACCTAGTGAGCCAATATCAAAATCTACTAAACAGCGTTAACCATGGATAAATGGATATGGCCTAAATGGCCAGTGGTTGATGAAAATAGTGTCAGATTTGTTGCCAGTGGCCTTGTCAATGGTAGAAGTTCTATTTCTGGCAATGAAACAAATAGTACCAGCTTTATCAGGATTGCAGAAGATAAAATTAAAACACTCACCCAAACCAAAAACGCATTTCTCACATCCAATGGTTCTGCTGCTCTCCTAATTGCACTCCAGGGGCTAAACATAGGTATTGGCGATGAGGTAATCTTACCTGCATTCACTTGGGTGGGTGTTGCAACAGCTGTTCTGAGGACTGGGGCAATACCCATTTTTATCGATAGCTCACAGAATAGCCCGCACATGGATTTTCAGAAAATTGAAGAACATATTTCAAAAAAAACAAAAGCTATCATCGCTCCGCATTTATACGCTTTGCTGTTTGATATTGGCAAACTAAAAAAAACTTTTCCCACAATTAAGATAATCGAAGACTGCTCACATTGTAGTGGTTTATATGAACGTTTACTAAGGCCAAAACAATTGGCATCGGATATAGTGATCTCAAGTTTACAGGCTACCAAATCGTTGGCATGCGGAGAAGGTGGTTTTATTCTCACAAGCGAAAATAAAATGGCAGAAAGAATATTGAGCTTGCGAAACGATTCAAGGGTATACAGTTCGTCTGATCCTGTAAACTTTCAACTTGTTCCTGGCTATTATCATGGAGCAAACCTTAATCTTTCAGAACTCCAAGCTGCATTCCTACTTGATCAACTCGAAAAACATGAGGCTCATTGCAGAATAAGAGCCGAAGGATTGCAATTTTTTAAAAATCTTTGTGCTGACAATTCAGGTTTCGAAGTACTTGCAAGTCATGAGTTGGTGAGAGCCGGTAACTTCTACGCAGTTCAAGTTAAATTGAAAACAAAGGTTCAGGATTTTAATGCCTATAGGCGTTCACTTGAAAGAAAAATAAACTATACCCTTTGGGATCCTTATACACCAATCCCCTTTTCCAAACTCTATAGACCGGCAACTTTGCCAAATCATCAATCGCTCACCAGACAACATAAGATAGCATTTAGACATTCTTTCCAGTGGGTTGATCAATCTTTGATCATTCCGCATCATTTATTTTTGTCCAGCAAAAAGAATTTGGAAGCAATCTATCATGCAATAGCCAACAGCAAAAAAAGTAATAAACAAAGCAAATCTGACAAAAATCCAAGTGTAACAGTAATCATACTCACTAAAAACAGAAAACAAAAATTAATGAGGGCAGTCCGTTCTGTCACCAAACAGTTTTTTCAAAACCAAATAGAAATTCTATTAGTTGGCGACAATTGTAAATACCTAAACAGTTTTACCTTCCAAAATCTTCCCTCAAAAATTACACTCGTCAAACACAACATCAAGCTCGATCCAGCAATACAAAACCAGACGACAGTTTATAGAGTAGCAATGCTTAGAAATGTCAGTATCCAGCTAGCTAGCAAAGATTTCATTTGCTTTTTAGACGATGATAATATGTGGGAACCTGATCATTTATCATCTCTTATGGACACCATCATCACCCATCAATGCAGTGCAAGTTACTCGTGGCGTAAGTTGTATTTGTCAAATGGCAAACCATGGGTGCCATCTATTTGGCCATGGACGGGATCCTCAACACCGCAAAAAAAACTGATTAGCTATTATCGCAAATTAGGTATGCTGGATGCCAATACTAATATTTTAAAAGACAATTTTAGTGCCTTATATAAAGGACAGGATTTTTCAACAGTAGATATGGGAGCATGGCTGTTCAAAAAGAATTTATTCAATATTCTTTCTTTTGAAACGAATTATACTAAGGAGGAGCAGGCAAAAATGGTGACTGAAGATGATCGATTGCTGGTGGATCTTAAAAAATTAAATTTTCGAGTTCAGCCATCCGAGAAGACAACACTGCGGTATTATTTAGGAGGATATTCAAATTCATATGATAAAAAATAATCAAATACTATCTAATAGTAAGCTAAACTTGGAAGAATACCAAAGCGGCCAAACATGGCTTAACAGCTACCCTCAATGTTTGATCATTGAACTTACCAGAAGCTGTAATTTAAAATGTCCGATGTGTCGGGAATCGAATAAGTTATATGCCAAAAACAACATGTCGATGGACTTATTCAATAAAATCGACGCATATCTATTTGATAAAGCCAAAATGATAGACCTGAGAGGTTGGGGCGAAAGTTTGATCTTGGATAATATTGTGGAGATTATTGAAAGAGTTGCCCACAAGGGGCCGATTATTCGATTTGTTACTAATCTATCTTACGCAAGGGAGGATGTTTTTAAAGTGCTGGCAAAATACAATTGCAAAATTGATATTTCACTAGATTCTGCTGAAGAAAATATTCTCCACACTATCAGAGGTGGTGCAAATCTAAAGCGTATAAAAGAGAATTTAAGCGTTTTATCTTCTCTATATATGCAATATCAGGGTAGTACTGATAACTTGAGTTTACTTACCACTGTCCAGTATCCTGCCTTAAGTACTTTACACAAGCTAATACCCTTTATTGCATCTTATAACATCCGCCAGGTACGATTGTTCCCTATTGCAATAGAAGATACTTCTGAGCTTTCATTAGAAAACAGCAAGGACGAAGTAGAAGAAATGTTGGGAAAAATACGAAACGAAGCAAAAGCCCATAATGTTACGGTAATTGCAGGTGCAAAGCTTGGGTGTCTACCGGATAATCCTTTAAATATGCCCGCATGCATTCATCCTTGGAGTTATGCATATATCGCCTACAATGGTAAGGTGGGTTTCTGCGACCATCTGATTGGTCCTGCTTTTGACGATCTCTTTATGGGAGATCTAAATGAGAATTCTTTCGAGGATATATGGAATAGTCCCAAATGGATGGACCTACGGCAAAACCACCTGACTGCTAGAGACAAGTCTATCCGCAATTTTGAACATTGTAGTTGGTGCTATACTAATAAATATATTGACTTTGAACAAATCTTTGTTAGTTCATTAGAAACTAGCCGAATTATTATATGAGCTTTGGAAAACCATATACGCTGGACAGCGAATTGATCTATACATATGGGTTAGAATATTATCTTGCAGATCATTGTAACCTTTCTTGCATGGGCTGTTCGCAAAGTAGTCCGTTCGCTGCTCAAAAATTGGCACAACTTTCAGAGTTTGAATATTGTCTGGACAAAATAAAACCTTACTTGCGGCCAGACCGAATTTCATTCTTGGGAGGAGAACCATTACTTCACCCTCAAATCATCGATTTTATAGATAGCGCAAGAAGTTCCGCTATTTTTAATAAAATTGTTGTCACAACCAATGGTCTTTTGTTAGGTAAAGCAAGTCCTAAATTGTGGGAAAAAGTAGATCTTATCGAGATTTCAGTTTATCCAAACACCAAACAATCAATAAAAAAGAATCTTACCCAGTTTTTTGAATTAGCAAATACACATAACACGGAACTCTGTTTTTATTCAAAAAACGAGTTTAAACATATTCTATTTTCTTCACCGATGCCAGATGGAATAGTGACAAAAGTGTTCGATCAATGTTATTTTAAAAATTTTTGTCATACTATCTGTGACAGAAAATTTTATAAATGCGCGCCTAGTGCTTCGTGCCACCATTACCTAAGTCATTTTACTGGTATTAATAATACAGAGAAGCTTGATTTTATAGAACTGGGTACAGAACAAGATGAATTTTTCAGAAAAAACTTATTGGATTTTCTAGATAACTACATGCCATTAAGCGCTTGCAGATTTTGCGCCGGCAGTTCTGGTACCAGCTTTCCTAATGAACAACTCCGAAAAAGAGATATCCCTGTTAATGAGTTTAGTATGGATAAAATTACAATCAATGCACACCGATAAAATTTATGATTTTTATATTCCTGAGTATATGGATGCTGGTATTGGTTCACATCCTAATAAGCTGCTGCATATTTATTATCTTGACCAATTGATATCTTTCGCATCAAACGGTATTATGGAAATCGGTATTGGATCAGGAGCATTAACGACATTGTTTTTAGAAAAAGCTGTTCAGGTCACTGCAATCGATATTTCAAAAGAATGTATTGAATATGTCATGAAGAAAAGTAAACAATTGGGACTATCAAACAATCTTTTACCTCACCAAGTAGATATTTTGACATTTGAGCCAACCAAAAGATTCTCATGTGTGGTTGCTTCCGATGATTTTTTGGTTCATTTATTATCGAAAAAAGATTTAAACATTTTTTTTAGCAAAATAAACGACCTTTTGGAAGCAGATGGTTTTTTTATGTCAGATTTGCGCAATATTGAACATGACGAATATGATATCCCTAACTGCTATCCAGTACATGAACTCTTTATCAATTCTTCAGTAAGTTATATTCGATGCACGTCATGGCTTAGCCGGATAGAGAATTCTGCTATTAGGCATGTAAACTATCATTACGAAGAAATAGACTCACAGGGAAAGGTACAGCGATCCTTTATAAAAATTCTCCAGCAATTGAACCTGCCTCTAAATGATATAAAAGAAGCAGCATTTAATAATGGTCTTGAAATGCTTGTTTCACAACCAAGCTTTTTCGATGGAATGATATTAACTTTTAAAAAACAAAAACAATGAAATTTTCAATTATCATTCCTACCTCCGATAGGCGGAAGAAATTGAAACTTCTCCTCGATAGTATATTGACTATTCAAATTGATGCAAGCGATTATGAAGTAATAGTTGTTGAAAATGGGAAAGAAGAAACCTGTAAACAACTTTGCAATGAATACGAGTTATATTTTAATATCAAACACATTTTTCTATCGACAAATGGCTACGCAGCAGCGGAAGCTAGAAATATTGGAATTAGTCTGGTTTCTAGTAAACTCCTTTTGTTCTTTGATGATGATGTTATAGTATCATCCAAATGCATAAAAGAACACCTGAACAGCCATGCAGAAACCGAACAGCCAAAGATAGTGGTTGGTTTAAGACATAATCTGTTGATGGATGAAACCATAACCACAAAGATTGGCACATTTGAAGAGGATTACAGAAGTACAGTTATGCCGCAACTTGAAAATTCGGACCGAATTTGGTATTATGCCTATACTTGTAATTTATCAGTTAAGTTTAGTGATCAAAAACATTATTTTGATACTAATTTCAAAACCTGGGGCAATGAAGATATTGAGTTTGCCTATCGCCTCACGAAGGCCGGATTTAATATTGCCTTCAATAGGTCTTGTACGGTCACGCACTATACTGATTCTGGGATTAGAAGTCCTTTTTTCAGGGACAAATACTGTCTTACATCTGATTATAAGGATTTCCTTGTAACGCGGGTTTACTTTGTCAAGAAATACTGGGATGATTTAGCATTTAGGAATTACCTTATTGAGGATTTAAGACTTTATGAGTTTAAGAACGGAAAATGGATAAGAAATAATGTTCCAGATTCAAATTTTGACTTTGATAAATTTTCTAATACACTTAATCAATTTCACTGATGCTGTCGGCTTACACTCCAAGAATGCTTTTTTTAGAAATCACTTCGGAATGCAACCTTCGTTGCAAGCAATGTTTTATGTGGAAGCTGAAAGATGGACTAGGAAGACTGCAAGAAGCTGATTACTTGCGTGTTATTAGGGATTTTAGGTTGATTAATAATAAAGGTGCAGTTATCTTGACAGGCGGTGAAGTTTTTAAAAATCCCAATCTTGTTTTCACTATTTTAAAAAACTGCAATAAATCCGGGGTGGAAACTGTTATTAACACAAACGGTACACTTATAAAAGAATCATTCTACCACGACCTTCTGATTCACGGTCCGAGTAAATTAGTTTTTTCGCTCGACAGTCATAGAAAAGAATTGCATGATTTTATCAGGGGCATTCCTGGAACATTTGATCATGTAATTTCAACTATCAAAGATTTGATCAATTTAAGAAAGAAAAGTGGGTGCACAGATAAAAAAATATATATAAGCACTATCCTTCATAACGCAAACATTAATGAACTTGAAGAATTTATATCATTTATAAAAATGTTGGAGATTGATGGTATCACGTTCCAGGTATTGACACCAAGTTTCTTTGGGCCTTTCAAAATAGAACACGACTATTTTTTTAATCACTTTTTCTTCAAAGATTTACCAGCAGCAATGATGCGAATCAATGACCTAATTAAGTGGAGTTCTTCGGATAGTTTCATATTGAACACAAAATGGGATTTGCAAAAAATAATAGAGTACATGCTGTCCCCGCTTCACACCAAAAAGAATATTTGTAGTGCTCATCAAAATAATCTGGTAATCGACCATATGGGCAACTTAAAATACTGCTATAATATGGACGCCGTATTTAATAGAACCATCGGAAATGTGCAATCAAATGCTTTGCAGGAATTGCTTTTTAATGAAAACTCGATTGATGCACGGGAAAAAATGAAATATTGCAAAATGAGTTGTGGAATTTTGAATTGTAATAAATAGTGTTGGGTGAGCAGACTTTTTGTTCGGTATTTCAGGCCTTATATTTAAATACACATTATTTTCTATAAATCGGAATCAGACAACTAACTCAATCAGTTTTTGCAATATTTGATAAAAAAAAGATCTACACTAACTATAGTTGTGATCAAGTGCTCAGATAGCATTGGCTTTTTCTCCCTTAGCTTTTTCTGCCAGTATCCTGATTACTTCCTTTACAATCAGCGAACGTACATCATATTTGATCTGGAAGAAATTATCCATTACATGCTGCTGGCTGACCACTGAAACGGTACTAATGGGTTTAAATGATTTCATATCTCTGTTGCCCAATTTAGTATCGTGAATGATCTGCGAGTGAAACATTTTGAGCCTGATCTTTTCCTGGGATTATCCGCCGAAACTATTTTATTGCACCTGGTAAAAGAAAAATATTGCGAATAATTGTTACGAAATATTAGCCAGATTCTTAGTAAATTTATAAGGCAATTAATATTTAAAGCTCTTTCACACTCACCAGAATTTTTGAAAAAGAACGAAGTTGTTTTTTGTCACCTGCAAATCCCTTAAAAATCAAATAGTCCCACCGAAGTAAGTCTTTCTAACTGATTGAAAATCAAGTGCCCCAGGCGGTAATTGAACCCGCACTCGCGTTGCGGCGAACAGGATTTTAAGTGATATTAGTTTTCTTATTATTTCTTAAATCCTATCCTCTCCCTCTCCTCCCACCGCTTCTCTTCCACTTTGTGGTCTAATAGATTCTCAATCGCATCATATATCTGATTCAATTGAATATCATGTTCGCCAATTCTTTGTTTTAGCTCAAGTAACTGCTCTAAAACATCATTATGCTGCAAAACAAACCTTTTGAGAGCAATAAATGCCCTTACTATCGCAATATTCATTTTCCTTGCCTTGGGGCTTTTAAGGACACTTGCAAGCATAGTAACGCCATGTTCTGTAAATGCGTAAGGGAGATACCGCCCAGCCCTGTTTTTAGGCAATGATTCCATCATCACAATTTGTGATGATGAAATCAAAATCCATTCTTCTGCGGTCAATTTAAACATGAAATCCTCCGGGAAACTTTCAATATTCCTTTTAATTGCCTGATTTAGTACCCTGGTTTCAACTTCATAAAGGTCGGCTAGATCAAAATCAAGCATTACTTTCTGACCTCGGATATCGAATATTTTCTGTTGTATGGTGGTTAAATTCATAGAATGCTTTTTGAGTTATTGACTGTTTTCGGTTTTACCAGAAGTAAAGTCAGTTAGCCTGCCCGCATAGGCCTTCTTAGTTTCGTTTTCAAAGCTATCCAGATAGTTTTCTGTAGTCATTACATTGGTGTGCCCTAATGAATCCTTAATAAACTCGGTATTTACTCCTGAGCGTTTTAATACCGTTGAAAAAGTGTGACGTGAAACGACATTAGAAACTTTTTTCTCAATTTTAAGATCCTTGGCAACGATATCTATGCCCTCATTGATAAAGCTTCTGAAATGGTTCAAAACATCAAATTGTTCTAACATATTAAGGCCGGCGCGCATTATTGGAAATAAATAGCTGTCTAGTTCTTTATCGGGATTTCCCCATTTTTCGAGGATCACCTTTATTTCCGGAGAAATGAATGCAGAGATTAATATGGGATTGCCGCGGCTTGATCTTTCCGTTTTAGCTCTCTCAAAATTGATAAAATCACTTTCGATGTTCTTAAACTTCAGATGAAGCATATCCTTTGGATTCATACCATTCGCCATGTAACAAAAAAGCCAATAATCCCTGGCTCTTTCAACACGTTTATTATCAGTCTCATAACCAAATATTTTTTCAACCTCTTCGAGTGTAAGTGCCTTTTTTGTCTTTTTGGAGGTTGGCATCATATAAAGTCGCCTTCCAAATGGGTAACAGTCGTCTTTTCGGATGATCTTTTTAAAAATGGCTTCATTAAATATAGCCCGTAAGGATCGCAACTTAATACCAACAGTTGTTTTAGAATTGCCTTTATTGAGCATCCATTTTTCAAATCGAACCAAATAGGTGACCGTTATTTCGTCAAACCGTACATTACCACCAAAACGTTTAAGACAGTTATAGGCATCCAGATAGTTGAGGGCACTACCCATACGCTCCTGTTTAAGGAGGTTTTGAATATAATCGGAAAAAGTAAAAGATATATAGTCCTTGTCCGGGTGCGTTTCAGTAAGAATCGGAAATCTTTTTTTATATGGCTCAAGATCAAATTCTTTAGCCAGGTGCGTGAATGATTGTGTGCGTTTCTTTTTAGTTTTCAGACAATGATCACCGGCGTACAATTCAAATTCAAATTTTTCAAACGTGAAAGCGCGTATCTGCCTGCAGATGGTTTCTGCCTTAGTCCGCAATAATTCAAGATGGTGGTTGGTTTCTCGTAATGTTTTACTTGGATGGGATGCCTTTAGTTTTTGAAAGTCATCCAATGTAAGATCGTAAACTGTTTGAAAGTCCCGACTCTTTCCCTTGTAGCTAATTCTTAATTTCACCGGATAAGTGCCATCTTTTTTCGCCCTTCTTTGATCAAGGGTGATGATTGTTGAAGCTGCCATGATTTTTGCTTTTTCGTTTTCGTCCATTCATTCTCACATCAAAAATTTGCAGGTGATTTGCAGGTAAACGGAGCGTAAACCAGCAATTTTCACAAAAAACAAAAATAACAACTGAGCCATTAAATCATTGAAAATCAGCCTCTGAGAGTAAGTTAACGATAATAAGAGAAAATAAGCGAAGGTCCGAAGACGCGCTCAAAATCTGGTTATCGCAAGGTAGTGCAGGTTCGATTCCTGTTCTGGGCACAGTTATTTTTGGAAATAATAATGGTTCCAAAGAATAACAAAAAATTGAAAGGCCGACTGATTAGTCGGCCTTTTTTAATATCTCAAAATAAGGATCAAATCTTCCATCAAATTATTCGTTCTCTCGTTACCAATAGGCACAGGTATTTTTTGAAATAATAATAGTATAAAAAAAATTACAAAATAATGAATTGGTCAAGTTAAAACTGAATTATCGATGTTTTAATTAACTTAAACTCTTTTCGTCGATCTTGTCAATATGCTCTTCTAGCTTTCCTTTTAACCGTTCCAAAAAATCGGTTGAATCCTTTCGGCGGATGATCTCCTAGAACGAAATGGAAGTGTTGCCGAGGTGAATGTGTAAGTCAGGTTCAAAGAAATGGGTGATCAGGTCGATTGGGATGAGCCTTAAAAATAATAATATAATTAGTAAGCAGGCAAACTTTCCATTTCTATTATCTATATGCTTTTATCCTTTAAAATAAACAAGTGTCCCATCTAGTTTGTGATAAGGTGGTTGGGTGTGATTTTCCATCAGATGCAAGCAGTTTGCATAATATGCATCAACATTTGGACTTCCCGGTATCGTGTTTGCACCCATCTGGTCCGGGTTGGCAAAACCAGCCTGACCAATACGGTTAAACTGTACATCAATTTGGTGAAGATATTCATGAACCATGGTTGACCACATAATCCTTGTTCCCGGCGTGTTAACACTTGGTATTGAGGACATCATAACCGGTAAGTTATTTACACCGTTGTACATAATTGGCGAGCCAAAAGTATTGCCTGTAATAGCTCCTCTTTTTGGATCATTAAAGTTCCTCGTGTATTTAGAATCATCATGTTTGTAAATAAAAAAAACACTGTTGTATTTCAATGGATCCTTTCCCATACCCTTAAGCTCCTGATGCAGTATTGAATCGATCATTCCAACATAAGGTCCTTCTGCGAAATGATAATACTGTGACGGCCTTAGCGGTTTGTGTATCGGTGCAAAATCCAATTCAACCGACAAATGACCAATACCCGAATTAGCAAAAACCGTCGATGCAAATGCCTTAGCATCATTGACAACTTTTGCTTCATCTGTTGCCAAGTCCTGTATGATTACCAAATGCTTACTGGACATTCCTGTTGATATCTCAAGGTTCCAGCCACCAGCATTATCTGCTGTATAATTATCATTATTTGAAACATAGAGATAATCCTCGAAATTATTGTATGAATATGTCAATATTCCTCCCTGTCCTATCATAAAATTTCCGACTTTATATACAAGGGAATTCTTTATAAAATCTCCTGCCGGATGATTCCCCCAATTGTCATCATAATTTTTTGCGGGAAACTGAAATGTGCCATTATCATACTTACCATCAGGTCCCAGGTTCCATCCGCCGGAAGCGAAGCCTATTTTGCCGGTTGCGGCAATTTTGATTGTCTGACCCACTTTTATTCTAATTCCTGTATTAAGCCAACCTTGCGTTTTCCCATCTAGATAAAAATGCATACTTGTTGTTTTTATGTGTGAAGTATTTGAAATAAATCTACGTTGCAATCATATTTCAAAATACGTGAAATTTCCCATTTTTTTATCCTATAATTCAGATTGAACTGTTGGAAGATTTCTTATTCGTTCCATCGTTACCAATTGGCACTGTTATCTTTGGAATTAATAATAGTACCAAAGAATATCAAAAAATTGAAATGCCAACATTTTTGTTGGCATTTTTTTAATATCTTAAAATGAAGATCAAATCTTCCACCAAATTATTCGTTCTATCATTACCAATGGGCACCAATTAAAAAATTGGCGATTCGTAACTGAATCGCCAATTTTATTTCCAAAAAACACTTTATAGTTTTGCTATTTTTTCTTCATCACATCTTTTCAATTTAAAATTGACGAAAGCTTCCCTAAAAGTGTGAATGATGCAACTCTTTGTTGTAATTGTAAAATAGTATTTAATCAGGAATAATGACCTTTAAAGCCCTTTAGAAATTATTTAAACAAAGTGTCAAAAATTAAAGAAAATGAAAATATTAATTGTTTTAACCTCACATGGTGAACTTGGTAATACCGGTCAAAAAACTGGATTTTGGATAGAAGAATTTGCTGCCCCCTATTATGTATTGTCAGATGCAGGAGCCATTATCACCATTGCATCACCAAAAGGCGGACAACCCCCAGTTGATCCCAAAAGCGAAGCGCCTGATGCACAAACAGCGGCAACAAAAAGGTTTTTTACTGATATAAATGCCATTGATAAAGTTGCGACTTCCCTAAAATTAAATAAGATAGATCCTAAAGACTTTGATGCAGTATTTTATCCTGGTGGGCATGGCCCTTTGTGGGATCTTGCAAATGATGCAAACTCAATAGCATTGATAGAAAAATTTTATAATGCAGAAAAACCAATTGCATTTGTATGTCATGCACCCGCCGCTTTGATCAAAGCAAAAGCTGAAAATAATGAGCCATTGGTTAAAGACAAAAAGTTGACTAGTTTTTCAGATACCGAAGAAGAGGCAGTAGGTTTAACCAAAGTAGTGCCATTTTTATTGGAAGAAGAATTGAAAAAGCTGGGTGCTCATTATAGTAAAGGAGCCGATTGGGCTTCGCATGTGGTACAGGATGGACTTTTAATTACAGGTCAAAACCCTGCATCATCTGAAGATGTTGCCAAATTGCTTTTAAAAACATTGAACGGAAAAAAAGTCGCAAGCTAGAAGTTTGGAGTCTGGTGTTTAAATTTCAATTCCTGGCTCAAAATCTGGTTATCGCAAGGTAGTGCAGGTTCGATTCCTGTTCTGGGTAACCATTATACTAATTGGCGATTCGTAAATGAATCGCCAATTTTATTTCCCACTCCGCTTAATGGGTTTCCCATACTTTTTCTTCATCACATCTTTCCTACTTACTTTTACATTCACCTTACTATTCTTCGCAGATTTTGCATGAAATGCAGGGCCGGCTTCCGATTTTTTCTTGGGTTTTACCTGGATGATCTTCATAAAAATTTTCGGCTTTTCATCTTCCGTCAAAACATCCGATATTACCAGGTTTGCAGGCAAATCAAACATAGGCACCTGGTATTTCATCAGTGATTCTATGGCTTCAAGAGCTGGCCTTTCCGCTTCCCTAATAAAAGTAATGGCAATCCCTTTTTTGTCGAACCTACCGGTACGGCCTATACGATGAATATAGTTTTCAGGCACATCCGGTGTGTCGAAATTGATCACATGTGTTACTTCTGCAATGTCAATACCTCTTGCCACAATATCCGTTGCAATGATAAATCGGTAATTACCTTCCTTAAACTGTTTCACCGTATTGAAACGATGGTTTTGTTCCTTGTTGGAATGTATCACCCCTACTGTGCCTAGAAATTTTTCATTGAGTTGTTCATACAATTCGTCGGCAAGTTTTTTGGTGGCTGCGAAAACCAATACTTTGGTCATTTCGGGATCTTCCGTCAATAATAATTCGAGCAAGTTCACCTTTGTATAAAAATTAGGAACAGCATAACCTTTTTGGATTATATTTTCCAAAGGTGTGCCTGTAGGCGCTGCTTCCACTCTTACAGGATCATTGAAATAAGTATCCATCAAGGCTTCCACCTCTTCTGTAATGGTTGCTGAAAAGAGTAAGTTCTGTCGTTTAGCAGGTAAAAGATCCAATATGTTTTTTATCTGTGTACGAAAACCCAGATTGAGCATTTCATCCATTTCATCGATCACCAGTTTTTTGATTGACTTTGTTTTAAAAGCGCCGTTCATGGCAAGGTCGAATAACCTGCCCGGTGTTGCCACCAATACATCCACTCCTTTTGCTACTTCTAATTGTTGGGTGTTGATATTGGCACCGCCATACACACCAACAACTATCAGGTTCATATAAGTGGTTAAAGCCTTTACAGATTCCACTACCTGCACTACCAGTTCCCGCGTTGGAACGATTACCAGGATCTGAGGCGATTTGTCCTTGCTGAATTTCCATTGGCGCAAACAAGGCAACAGATAGGCAAATGTTTTACCAGTACCTGTTTGTGCAATACCACAAATATCTCTACCCGACATCGCGATCGGAAAAACCTTTTGCTGAATGGTGGTTGGATGGATATAACCCAACTCATCTAATGCGGTAAGTAAGGGCGTGTTTAAATTCAGATCATCAAATGTCATAGACTGTTATAAGCTGCAAAGGTAGTTTATAATTTTTGGGGGGCTAAATGATCCCAAAAATGGCACTAAAAGTGTCAATTATCCTGCTGTTCTTCACACCTATTGTTAGTGGCGTAAATGAGGAAGCGCATATTGTGTAGTATTATCAAAATCATAACTATTCAAATACCCTTCTATTTGTACACGCAAAAAAGGCTTTTCAAATTTGAAAAGCCCTTTCTTGGTTTAACCTTATGGATATTGGATTTAACTCAGGGCAAGCCCTGTTAAGAGAAAATATTTCATTATTACTTTCATTAATTCCCTTTAAATATGACAAAATTCAACACAACACTTTCCGACATATTACCACCGCTATAATTGTATAAGGTTATGGTGAAAGTTCCGTTTGTAACACCATCCACCTGAACCACATACCTGCCGGTAGAAGCGCCAGAGGCAATAGATACAAAGGGTACATCATTGGCCTTAACCACGGAATTATTCACAATGAATGAAACATCAGACCCACCATTCAACCTGGCCCCATTCATGGTAATTTTTCCTGAATAGGCATTGATGGTTACTGCAGTTGATTTATTGGTTAATTGGGTAACAGTACTTCCATTACTCGTATAACCGATGCCCTTTGATGTAGTAGCCGCTGATGCATTGAGACCAGCAGTTGCATTGATGGTTCCTCCAATGTTCACATCACCCGTAACTGTTACTGCGGTTAAAGTACCCAGAGAAGTAAGGGATGAATTCACAATATTTGATGCAAGTGTGGTGCCTGTAAGTGAAGTACCATCAGGTGTGGCAGCAGCAACAGCTGTGTTTACGAAAGCAGTTGTAGCAATTTGGGTGTTATTCGTTATGGCTGATGCCGTTGGTGCTGTGGGAATACCGGTTAATGCAGGAGAGGCCAAAGGTGCTTTTACACTTAACATGGTAGCAGTATCTGATATTTTCAACCTGTTGTTGAGCATAGAAGCTGTATCAGAATACTTCATAGACTGACCATTTTTTGCATAACCATTTAGCATGGTGGAAGTGTCAGAAACCTTCATTCTATTCGCAATCATAAAGCTGGTATCAGAAATCTTTAAGCGATTAGAAACCATGAAAGCCGTATCTGAAACTTTTAAACGCCTGGACAGCATCAAGCTGGTATCTGAAATTTTTAAGCGATTAGAAATCATGAAAGCCGTATCTGAAACTTTTAAACGCCTGGACAGCATCAAACTGGTATCAGATATTTTTAAACGATTGGTAAGCATAGATGCAGTATCCGAGTACTTAACGGATTGTCCGCTCTTTGCATAGCCAGTAAGCATCGTAGCCGAATCTGAAATCTTTAATCGATTCGATAACATGGAGGCTGTATCTGAATATTTAACGGACTGTCCGCTCTTTGCATAACCAGTTAGCATGGTAGCCGAATCTGAAATCTTTAATCGATTCGATAACATGGAAGTTGTATCTGAATACTTAACAGATTGGCCACTCTTTGCATAACCACTCAGCATTGTTGCTGAATCAGAAATCTTTAATCGATTCGATAACATGGAAGATGTATCTGAATACTTAACTGATTGACCACTTTTTGCATAACCAGTAAGCATCGTAGCTGTATCTGAAATCTTTAAACGATTAGAAAGCATTGATGCTGTATCTGTATACCTAACTGA
>CALRVT010000053.1:0-18207 GCA_943371675.1 Chitinophaga pinensis
ATCTTATATCTAGCATCCAGCATCCAGCATCCAGCATCCAGCATCCAGCATCCAGCATCCAGCATCCAGCATCCAGCATCCAGCATCCAGCATCCAGCATCCAGCATCCAGCATCCAGCATCTAATCCCCTCTTTCCATCTCAATCAAAATAATTTCTTTATCCGCTTCCTCTTTTTTATGGTAGGGAGCTACGCCTATTTTTTTAACCAGGATAGCTATTTTCCCCTTACCTGAAATAACCAGATCATCTTTCACATCAACAAATTCGCGGTAATATGTGGTAAAGCTGACCATGCCATTTTGGTAAACTATACAGGTGGCCCTGCTTTTTAAATTAATATAAGATAGTTGTGGGTATAGATCTTTTACAGTAGCTGTATCAAGCCCTTTTTGCAGCAGATCTGCTTCTTTGATACCATCCTCATTAAAGAAAAGCAGGGTGAATGGTAATGTTGTGTCCCTTGGTTCATAATGCATCAAGTAAGTTGAACCATTAGGTTGCGACTTAAGTTCATCGGCTGCTGATTCTAATTCATAAGCTATGATTGTTGCATTATCTTTTAATGCGGAACATCCGGTTATGCATACAACCAATAAAATGAAATACAGAAAATTTTGTGCCATTGATAGAACTATAACTATTTTTTTATGGTTCATTTTATTGTCATTTATCTAAAATAATAAACACAAAAATTTATCCCAATTTTTTAAGTAGCTGATGCTTCACTTTATTTTCCCATTCATTTTTTAAAATACTTAAAACAATACTATTTCTTCTGCTACCGTCGGGTTTAATGGTATTACTTCTTAACACACCTTCTTCGGTACATCCAATACTTTTCATAGCAGCGATACTTTTGGCATTTTCATTATCTGCACGAAACTCTACCCTTTCTGCACCTAATTGTTCAAAAGCAAATTGCAGTAATAAATATTTACAATGTTTATTCAAACCCGTTCCTTGAAATTTTTCACCATACCATGTATAACCCAATTGAACGGTTTGGTGCAACTGTTGAATATCGTAAAATCGGGTACAGCCTGCATATTCCTGCGTTCTTTTATCAAAAACTATAAAAGGATATTCATTGCCCGCTGCTCGTGCTTGCAAAGCAGTGGCAATATATTTTCGGAAATTTTCTTCTCCGGAAACATTTACCAGAGAATATTTCCAAAGATTGGGTTCATTGATTGCGAATAACAGCAAATTCTCGCAATTAGTCGCCGCTAAAGGCCGCAATAAAACGCAATTGTCTTCCAGAATATGCTCTTTTGAAGTATCGAAAAAAATGTCCATGGTAGAAATTTAGGTATAACAAGGCTTTTAGCCATACATATATCACCAAATTTGCATAAAAAAACTAATCTTGCAAGATTAAAATAATAGCAAACCAAATATGTGTGGAATAGTAGGTTATACAGGTCATAGAGAAGCTTATCCCGTAATTATCAAAGGATTAAAAAGATTGGAATACCGGGGTTACGACAGTTCAGGCGTAGCATTATTAAACAACCATACCCTGAATGTTTATAAAAAGAAAGGCAAAGTGGCCGAATTAGAAGAATCAGTGATTGGCAGTGACCTGCATGGTCATATCGGCATTGGCCATACCAGATGGGCTACTCATGGTGAACCCAGCGATAGAAACGCGCACCCTCACCAATCTCAAAGTGGGGAATTGGCCATGATCCACAATGGCATCATTGAAAATTATACCCAGATCAAAAAAGAACTCCTTTTAAAAGGTTACACTTTTAAAAGTGATACAGATACTGAGGTATTACTCAACTTTATTGAAGACATCAAAAAAAACAATGCCTGTACCCTGGAGGAAGCCTTACGCATTGCTTTAAAAAGGGTGGTAGGTGCTTATTGTATACTACTGATCTCGAACGATGATCCCGATACCATTATTGCAGCGCGCAAGGGTAGTCCACTGGTAATTGGCATTGGCAAGGGTGAACATTTTTTGGCTAGTGATGCCTCCCCTATTATTGAATACACCAAAGAAGTGGTATATGTTAATGATTACGAGATCGCCATTGTTCGTCCCGATGAACTGATCCTGAAAAACCTGGGTAATGAAAAGCAAACGCCATTTATTACCAAACTAGATATGGAACTGGCAGCCATTGAAAAAGGTGGTTACGACCATTTCATGCTGAAAGAAATTCACGAACAGCCGGAAACCATTTTTGATTGCCTTCGGGGAAGATTACTCACACAAACCGGTCAGATCATGATGGCCGGAATTGAAAACCACCTGGAAGCATTCATACACGCTCCACGCATCATCATTGTTGCCTGCGGAACCAGTTGGCATGCAGGACTGATCGCCGAATACCTTATAGAAGAACTTTGCAGAATTCCCGTTGAAGTTGAATATGCTTCTGAATTCCGTTATCGAAATCCCGTGATTCATCAAGGCGACGTGATCATTGCTATCTCTCAAAGTGGAGAAACAGCAGATACTTTGGTTGCACTGGAAAGCGCAAAAGAAAAAGGGGCTTTTATTTTTGGAGTGGTTAATGCTGTAGGTAGCAGTATCGCCAGATTAAGTCATGCCGGTGCTTATACCCACTCCGGCCCTGAAATTGGTGTTGCCAGTACCAAAGCTTTTACTGGCCAGCTTGCAGTATTAAGTATGATGGCTTTAAAAATAGGCTATGCTAAAGGCACTATTGATGTTGAAAGATACCGTCACTTACAAAATGAATTGGAAGCCATCCCAGAAAAAGTAAAGGAGATCTTATTAGATACCACCAATATTCAACGTATTGCCGCTAAATACAAAGACGCAACAGATTTTTTATTCCTGGGACGAGGTTATAATTTTCCAGTTGCGCTGGAAGGTGCTTTGAAACTGAAAGAGATTTCTTACATACATGCAGAAGGTTACCCTGCTGCTGAAATGAAGCATGGACCCATTGCATTAGTTGATGAAAACCTTCCAGTGGTATTTGTAGCAACCAAAGACAAATACTACGAAAAAATTGTTTCCAATGTGCAGGAGATCAAAGCCCGTAAAGGCAAAGTGATTGCTGTGGCTACTATTGGTGATGAAGTGATTCCTGGTATGGCAGATGATGTGATGTTTGTACCTGATGCAGATGAAGCCATTGCACCTTTACTTAGTGTGATACCCTTGCAGTTATTGAGCTATTATACCGGTTTAGAAAAAGGCCTGGATGTAGATAAGCCGCGTAACCTTGCTAAAAGTGTAACGGTGGAATAACAACTTTAAAGACACTTACAAATTATCAGCGTTTGATTTTCATTGACCAAATCATCAGTAGGCATGTCTAAAAACATCATTTACAAAACACCTTATAACGCATTAGGTTACGATTTTATTAAAGAAGAACATCTACCAAAAGGTAAGAATGAATTCTATCTGCGTAACATGCAGAACAAGAATGGGATTGTTTACCGCAATCTTACTGCGCATGAAATAGAGATGCTGGTTCGCAATGGTAATACGCACGATAATTGGAATAACTTATTGGTATCAGACTCCTTCAACGCAGAATTGGTGAAGAATTGCAAATTTTTCGGTCTGGTAAGAATTGGCAAACTGGAACCCTTCTGTTTGGGTTTCAGCGACCTGAAAACCCCGGTGGGACTGTACAATTCCACTATCATCAGTTGCGACTTTGGCGATAATGTAGTGATTGAAAATGTAAGTTATCTCTCCCATTATATCATAGGTAGTGAAGTAATTATCACTAATGTAAATGAACTGGTAACTACCAACCACGCCAAATTCGGAAATGGAATTATCAAACAAGGTGAAGAAGAAGATGTAAGGATTTGGGTAGAGATTTGTAATGAAAATACTGGTCGTAAAATAATGCCCTTTAATGGTATGCTGGCCGGAGATGCCTTTTTATGGAGCCGCAACCGCAATGATGCAAAACTCCAGCAAAAATTTAAACAGTTTACAGAAAACAAATTCGATAACAAAAGAGGTTATTATGGCAAAGTAGGCGATAGAACGGTTATCAAAAATTGTAATATCATCAAAGATGTTTGGATTGGATCGGACGCATATTTGAAAGGTGCTACTAAACTGAAAAATTTAACTATCAATTCGGGGCCCGAAGGAAAAACACAGATTGGGGAAGGATGTGATATGGTAAATGGCATTGTTGGATATGGTTGTAAAATATTCTATGGTGTTAAAGCCGTTCGTTTTATCATGGCATCACATTCGCAATTGAAATATGGTGCAAGGCTTATTAACTCTTACCTAGGTAATAATGCCACCATTTCCTGTTGTGAAGTATTGAACTCACTTATTTTTCCTGCACATGAACAACACCATAACAATTCTTTTTTATGTGCAGCACTGGTAATGGGGCAAAGTAATATTGCAGCAGGTGCCACCATTGGTTCCAATCATAACAGCAGAGGTGCTGATGGTGAAATAATTATGGGTCGTGGGTTTTGGCCGGGATTATGTGTAAGCCTTAAGCACAATTCAAAATTTGCAGGATTCAGCATTCTTACCAAAGGTGATTACCCTGCAGAATTAAATATCCCCTTCCCTTTCTCTTTGATCAGTAATGACGTATCGAAAGACCAGCTTACCATCATGCCGGGTTATTGGTTTTTGTATAACCTCTATGCACTGGCCAGAAATTCCTGGAAATACGCTGATAGGGATAAAAGGACCGATCGTACACAATTATTGGAATTTGATTTTCTGGCTCCTGATACCATTAATGAAATGTTTGCATCACTGGCATTGATGGAAACCTATACCGGCAAAGCCTATCAACAAAGATTAGGTAAATCCGCCAAACAGGAAGACCCTACTATAACCGGCAAACATTTATTACAAACCGGCAATAAGGTTGTAAATGAACTGGAAATATTGGGAGATAATTTAGAGAATAGTAAAAGAAAAGTTCAGCTCATAAAAGTTTTACCCGCCTACAAAGTATTTGAAGATGCGATCGTTTATTACGGCATGAATTACCTTCTGCAATTTATCAGGGAAAATAATTTTGCTTCCTTTAAAGATCTTCAGACTGCATTGCCTGCCAAAAATATAAGAGGCAATTGGATCAATATTGGCGGACAATTGATCAGTTTTGAGGACCATGAACTATTAAAGGAAAAAATCAAAACCGGTAAAATCAATTCCTGGGATGCTGTACATGAATACTACCGATTACAGGGACAAAAATATCCACAACAGAAACTAAAACATGCATTGGCTTCATTAGGAGAAATATTGGGTATCAATATCAAAAAAATGGATGCCCATACTTTTGATATGCTACTCAACAGAACCATTGCAACCAAAGAATGGATCACCAAAGGTATTCACGATTCTAGGGCCAAGGATTATGTAAACCCTTTCCGTAAAATGGTGTATGAAAGTTTTGGAGAGATGAATGAAGTGGTAGGCAAACTGGAAGATAATAGTTTCATACTGCAACAGAATGTGGAACTCACAAACTTTAAAAAAGAAATTGCCAGTTTAAAGAAAAAATTAAAGCTTAACGCAAAGAACTGAACAGTGAAGTTGTCTTTGCGTTAAGCCTGAATAAGTTGCTTATTAAAACCTGAATCCTAATCCAAATTGTAATTGCTGACTTTTCCATTTGTCCTGACTGTCAATATCATTTACATTCTGTAGGCCGATATTATATCGTCCATAAATGCGCAGAAATTTCAAATTGATCTGTGCACCTGCTGCCAAAGCAAAATCGCCATTTTTAAAGGCATCCTGACCATTTCTTAAAAGTGTATTGTCCTGATTTAACAAAATACTGTACTGTGGCCCAGCCAGCAAGGAGAACATACCGGTTACATTAACCCGCAACAATAAGGGAATTGTTAAATAATCAAGCTTGATGGGCTGCGTTATATCAAGCGTTGGGTTTGTAATAGTGGTTGCATAAATAGTTTGGAAATTGGAAGGTTTGCCTGAAGTCTGACTCCACAATAATTCGGGTTGAATACCCCAAACCTTATTAAAATCAATTTCCATAAAAGCACCGGCATGGTAAGAGAGATCAAAACCATCGTTGAATGATTTGCCGGTAAATTTATTCAGATTTGCACCTGCCTTTACCCCAACTCTAAGCCCCTGTGCCATTGAAACGCCCGAAATAAGAACGGTACATACCAATAAAATAATAACTTTTTTCATAAGATCTAATTTGTTTGATTTGGTTATTCAATCACCGTGCCAAAAAATGTTAAACTGTAAAATTTGAAAGTATGGCAACCAAATCCACAATTAACCCTAAACCAATTCTATCAATGTGATTTCTGGTAAGATCCCCACCCTGCCAGGATAGCCTATAAATCCAAAACCTCTGTTTATATATAATTTCTGGTTGCCAGATTCATACAATCCAGCCCATTGCTTGTACATCCATTGTACCGGACTCCATTTAAAATAGGGATTCTCCAATCCAAATTGCATACCGTGGGTATGTCCGGCAAGCATCAGGTCAATATCAGGATACTTGATTTTTACTTCTGCATCCCAATGACTGGGATCATGGCTCAATAATATTTTAAATGGTACTTTTTCGGCACCTGGATAAGCTTCTTTCATTTTGCCATATTTGGGAAAACGGCCCTTGGCACCCCAGTTCTCGATACCCATTATCGCAATCTGTTCGCCATCCCTAACCAATAAAACATGCTCATTCATTAACAAACGCCAGCCCATTTGTGCATGAACTCCTTTTAGCTTTTCCAGGTTTTCGGCTTTAGCTTCTGGAGATGACCAGGAAACATAGTCGCCATAATCATGGTTTCCTAGGGAACTGAAAACCCCCAACGGCGCTTTTATTTGGCTAAATACATCTAGGTATTCATTCATTTCTTCGTGCCTATCATTTACAAGATCCCCTGTAAACAAGACGAGGTCAGGCTTTTGAGCCATTATAAGGTCAATCCCCTTTTTTACGGCTTCCTTATTTTGAAAGCTCCCACTATGAATATCACTGATATGAACCAGTTTTAATCCTTTAAAAGCAGCAGGAAGGTTGGCAAAGCTGAGTTTGATGTTTTTTAACTGGTAATTATATTTATTACTGAAGCCGTACAATAGTGTTCCAAACAGGGTGCCACCAATGCCTAATCCCAGCCAGCTAAGAAATGTAGAACGAGGGATTGACTGACCATCACCCATAAACTGTGCTCCCGTATTGGGAAAGAGTTTGCTCATCAGCCAAAGTGACCCCCTCCTGATATCATCAGTCATAATAAATAAAGAACCCAGTAATTTGGCAAAAAACAACCCAACCAATATGGCAAAAATATAGTTGCGGAAGATTTTAGACGCTTGCAAAGCCTGAATATATGGGAATGACAGCAGAGCTAACAGGGTTAAACCGGTTATAACCCAATAGCTCATATGAATGATCATGCGAACCTTCTCATTTGCATTCTGGGTTACCGTTTTTAATGCCTGGTAAACATAGAGATCCAATAAAAACATGATTACTGCGATTATCCACCAGGTGCTGGTATTTCTCATGAAAAGGGTTTTAAGTTGCTATAATGACGAATGAAGCTGGCATTTATTGTAAAAATCCAGTTCATCAGGCTTTTAAAGGTAAATATACTGTTCAGAGGCCCATATTTATCCATAATACCCAGCCGAAAATAAGGCTGGAGTACTAATAACAGGATATGGATAATATTGTTTCGGAAGATGTGCCCTAAAGTGTATTTTTGACCACTTTCAATTAAAAAGGCCATGAAGCTTACCTATTACGGACACGCTTGTTTTTCTGTAGAGATCAAAGGTAAAAAAATATTATTCGACCCTTTCATTACCTATAATGAATTGGCTGCCCATATAGAAGTAGATAAAGTAGAGGCAGATTATATTTTTCTTTCTCATGGTCATGCCGATCATATTGCAGATTGCGTAGCCATTGCAAACCGAACCAATTGCCAAGTTGTGGCCAATTGGGAAATTCATGAATGGCTGAACAAACAAGGCGTTGCCAATACCCATCCTATGAATACAGGGGGTAAATGGACATTTGATTTTGGCGTGGTAAAATGTGTGGTGGCGCAGCATAGCAGTAGCTTACCAGATGGCAGTTATGGAGGTAATCCACTGGGTTTTCTTTTTGAAACAGAAGAAGGCAATTTTTACTATAGTGGCGATACGGCATTAACATTGGATATGCAATTGATTCCATCATGGATAGAATTGAATTTTGCTGTTTTTCCGATTGGTGACAATTTCACCATGGGATTTGCAGATGCAGTGGTTGCAGCAGGATTTATTCAGTGCCAGCAAATAGTGGGTGTTCATTACAATACCTTTGGTTTCATCAAAATCAATGAAAATGTTGCTAAAAGCGCATTTGAAGCCGCAGGCAAAACCTTATTATTGCCGGCAATAGGCGAAACGATAGATATAAAATAAATTTTCACAATAAAAGCCCCATCAGGGGTTTGGGGGTAATTATGGCGAGAATTATTGGAGTGGCTAATCAAAAAGGCGGGGTTGGTAAAACAACCACAGCTATTAATGTGGCAGCAAGTTTAGCTGTATTGGAATTCAAAACACTATTGGTAGATGCAGACCCGCAGGCAAACAGTACCACCGGTGTTGGTTTTGACCTGCATAATATTACCAATAGTCTTTACGACTGTATGGTAAATAATGCATTGGCAGCTGATGTGATCCTGAAAAGTGAAGTGCCTAACCTTGATATCATTCCATCACATATTGACCTTGTAGGTGCAGAAATTGAAATGATCAATTATCCCAATAGGGAAAATGTGTTGAAAGGCATTTTAGAAGCAGTGCGTAACCGATATGATTTTATCATCATCGACTGTTCACCATCATTGGGCTTGATCACCGTAAACTCACTGGTTGCTTCTGATAGTGTGATTGTTCCGGTACAGTGCGAGTTTTTTGCATTGGAAGGTTTGGGTAAATTACTCAACACCATAAAAATTGTACAAAGTCGCCTCAATCCCGAATTACAAATTGAAGGTATACTTATGACAATGTATGATGGACGCTTACGCTTATGTAACCAGGTGGTAAGTGAAGTAAGAAGGCATTTTGACGACATGGTTTTTGATACCATCATCCATAGAAACACTCGTTTAAGTGAGGCCCCGAGCGTAGGCAAACCCGTAATTCTATATGATGCAGAAAGCAAGGGTGCAGTAAATTACCTGAACCTCGCCAAAGAAATTTTACAGAAAAACGGAATGACCAAAATGACCAATCAGGAAAGGATCATTGAATAAGGCTTGTCCCTGGCTTATACAAAGCAATGATTGCTTTAAAAATAAACGGGTAATCTGTATGTACCACTTATAACGACTAATTATCATGAGCACTCCAAAACAAAATAAAGACCTTATTGGAAAAGGGCTTCGTTCTCTTTTACAAAATATTGATGCCGACTTAAAAACAACTACTGGCACTTTAAAATCGGAAGTGGTAGAACATGTTACGCATACCAATAGGATTGCTATCTCAGATATAGTGATCAATCCCAAACAACCTCGTCGCGATTTTGATGAACAGGCTTTGAATGAATTGGCTGCCTCTATCAAACTGCACGATATCATACAGCCTTTAACGGTTACCAAACTTGCCAATGGCAAATACCAACTGATAGCAGGAGAAAGAAGGTTTCGTGCTTCTAAAATGGCAGGTTTAACAGATGTTCCAGCATATATCAGACAGGCCAATGATCAGCAGTTATTGGAATTGGCGCTTTTAGAGAATTTACAGAGAGAAGACCTTAATGCCATTGAAATTGCATTAAGCTACAAGCGATTAATGGAAGAATTAGACCATACCCAGGAACAGGTTGCAGAAAGAATGGGTAAGGAAAGAACCACTGTTACCAATTATTTACGTTTATTAAAACTGCCACCAGATATTCAATTGGCCGTACGCAATGGAAGTATCAGTATGGGCCATGCAAGGGCATTGGTAAATATTGATACCATCGACAAGCAACTCTTCGTTTACAAAGAAATCACACAAAGAAGTTTGAGTGTGAGACAGACCGAAGAATTGGTACGCAATATGTATAAGGCTGAAAAGAATAATGGTGTTAAATCTTCCGTAAAGTCTGAACTGCCACCAGCTTTCAAGAAAATTGAAGATAATTTAGCTTCCCATTTTGGCACCAAAGTAAAAATGACACATAACAAAAAAGGTTATGGCAGTATTCTGCTCGAATACTATTCGCTGGAAGAACTGAATAAGTTACTAGATGCGATGAACGTAACTGTGGGCTAATCCTTCATGAAAAAATACAGGGTATTCATATTATTCTTAACGTTTTGCGGGTACAAAACCTGCTATGCACAGAATGATAAAAATGTGCTAGCCAATCAAAACCTACTAATCAATCAAAAAGATAGTAGCATAAAAAATACCGATACTGCTTCTGTAAGTAATTTATCAAAACCTAAGGATACCATCCCCCGCCATGATCCCAGAAAAGCAACCCGAAGATCTGCATTGGTTCCGGGATGGGGCCAGGCTTATAATAAAGAATACTGGAAAATACCCATCGTTTATGGCATCATAGCCATACCTGTAGGCATGTATATTTATAATAACGATTATTACAAAAAAACAAAATTCGGCTATGAAGCTAAATTCAAAGCTTCCCAGGGAGATTCAAGTGATTTAGCAGCCATAGACCCGGAAATAAAGAATTTAAGCCTCACTTCCTTACAATCCTATCGCAATTCCTTTCGCAGAGATAGAGACTATGCCATTTTATGGTTTCTGCTTGCCTGGGGCTTACAGGTTGCAGATGCTACCGTATTTGCTCACCTGAAACAATTTGATGTTAGCAATGACCTATCAATGGAATTGAACCCCACATTCAATCCTCAGCTTAGAACACCGGGACTCAGTTTAACGGTAAGTCTGAAAAATCAGCACCGGAAAGTTTTTGATACCCGCTAATTTCAAGTAGCCTTTTCTGCTTTCTTATCTGTTGTTGAAAACATCAGTTTCATTGATTTTATGAAGAATCTACTGCTGAATTACTTTATTTGCAGTAGACAAGTCATTTTCTTCCTGAAATTTGCAGCATTGATAAAACAAGGATTGTCATTTAATAAATAAGAAAACATGAAGATCGCATTGATTGGTTATGGAAAAATGGGCAAAGCTATTGAGTCTGTTGCTGTAGCAAAAGGTCATGAAATAGTTTTGAAGATTGATATCAACAATGCAGATGAACTCAATGCAGAAAATCTGTCAAAAGCTGATGTGGCAATTGAGTTTACCGGTCCACATAGTGCATTCGAAAATGTAATGACCTGTTTAAAATTTGGTACTCCGGTTGTTTGTGGCTCAACCGGTTGGCTAGAGAAACTGGATGAGGCTAAAGCATATTGCCTGGCACAAAAGGGCAGTTTTATTTATGCAAGCAATTACAGTATTGGGGTAAACTTATTTTTTGAATTGAATAAATACTTGGCCACTTTAATGAGCCAACATACAAACTACGAGCCTAGCATGGTAGAATTGCACCATACACAGAAAAAAGATGCACCCAGCGGTACAGCTATTACACTTGCTGAAGGTATATTGGCGAAAATACCCGGTAAAAAAAACTGGGTAAACCATGCAAGTAAGCAGCAGGAAGAACTGGTTATCCTCTCTGAAAGAGTTGACCCCGCTCCAGGAACACATAGCATCAAGTATTCTTCAGAAGTGGATGATATTGAAATCATACATACTGCACATAACCGTGTGGGCTTTGCCGGTGGTGCCGTATTGGCAGCTGCATTTTCAATTGGTAAACAGGGGGTTTTCAGTATGAAAGAGGTATTGGGCCTCTAAAATCCCCCAACAACTATTTTTTGGTAACTTTGCACAAGATTTAGCAGAAATTTCAAATATATTATTTTGAAAAGCTAATTTCACCCAATAAAATGCTATCAAAGAAAACACAATACGCATTCAAAGCACTCACTTTTTTGGCAGAAAAGAAGAAAGAGGGTCCTGTGCTGATTGCTGAGATAGCAAAAAAGAAAAAAATTCCGCTCAAGTTCCTAGAGAATATTCTTTTGGAATTGAAGAAAGCTGAATTATTAGAAAGTAAGAAAGGGAAAGGCGGAGGTTATTTTTTTAAATTGGACCCAAAAGATATCTCATTAGCAAAAGTAATGAGACTTATAGAAGGCCCAATAGCCATGCTACCTTGCGTAAGTTTGAATTTTTACGAAAAATGTAAGGATTGTGATGAAAAAAAATGTGGATTAAATAAGATCATGAAGCAAGTAAGAGACAACACATTAACAGTATTGGAGAACAAAACAGTAGCAGACTTAATCATCAAATAAAAAACAAAAACTAGAAATTTCAAACAACTAATTATGAGAAAAATCTTAATAGCATTAACAACAATCCTGCTTATTTCGGCTACAACTGTAAGAAGTCAGGACATTGGTCAGATCATTTCTGGCTCTGCCGCTGATGCTGGAAAATATTTTAAATTATATTTTGAACCGTTTGGGCAAGGTGAGATAATTAATCTAGGTAGAGGCTGGTTCAATACTGCAAGGGTTCACAAACCCTTAGGTTTTGACCTCACTGTGAATCTGCAAATGGCATTGGTGCCAGATTCTAAACAGAATTTTGTATTTAACAACTCAGATTTCTCCACCTTTAAATTACCCGGCGGAACTACCACAGCCAACCTGCCTACTTTTATGGGAAATAAGGTATTTCAAAATCTTTCTGTAAGTACAACTGTCAACGGAAGAAATGTTTCTTATCAATTTCAATCGCCTACAGGTGTTGGAGAAGATATCAAAAAAGCAATAACAGTTTCTGCTGTTCCATTACCCATAGCTCAGATAGGTTTGGGAATCTTTAAAAATACCGAGCTAAAACTTCGTTATCTCCCAGCTACTGATTTAGGCGGAACAAAAATTGGTGTTTTTGGAATGGCGGTTCAAAATGAATTTAGTAATTATCTGCCTTTTATTAAAAAAGTTCCCTTCTTATCACTTTCTGCACTTGCAGGCTTTAATACAGTAAAGACTACCTATGACCTTACTGGTAAAGGAATGGCGGGCATTAATCAAAGAGCTGAATTGAAAATTTCAACTTTTACTTTACAAGGCATAGCTTCTGTAAAACTTGCCATGTTTGAAGCATTTACTGCAGTGGGTTATACAAATGGCACCTGTGATGCAGGATTATTAGGAACTTATACAGTTAATTATACTGATCAGAGTAATGGTCAGCAATTCAATAGTTCAGTAACAGATCCGGTGTCTATTAATTACAAGAATAGCGGGCTTTCAAATACTTGGGGCTTACGTTTAAATCTGTCTATTTTAAAAGTATTTGCCGATTATACTTTTGCCAATTACAATACGGTTGGTGCAGGTGTTGCTTTAAGTTTTAGATAATTTCGTTTAGATATAAAAAAGTGCATCAAGAAAAACTTGACGCACTTTTTTTATGTTCATGAATGACTTGCTTTTTACCCTTTAAGGTTTTCCAACATTTCTTTGGTCATTTTTACCAGATCATATTCTGGTTTCCAACCCCAATTTTTTGTAGCTACACTGTCATCAATACTTTGCGGCCAACTATCTGCAATATTTTGTCGATAATCAGGTGCATATTTCATAGTAAATTCAGGAATATGTGTTTTGATCTCAGCTGCAATTTCCTTAGGCGAAAAACTCATTCCTGAAATGTTATAAGAGGTCCTAACCGATATTTTATTTGCAGGAGCTTCCATCAACTCAAGAGTTGCACGTATAGCATCAGGCATATACATCATCGGCAGGTAAGTATCTTCCTTTAAAAATGATTGGTATTTTTTTTCTTCCAAAGCACCGTGAAAAATTTCAATGGCATAATCCGTTGTGCCTCCACCGGGTTCTGATTTATAACTGATCAAACCCGGATAACGCAAACTTCTTACATCAACACCATAACGATTATGGTAATAATTACACCAGAACTCCCCGGCATATTTACTAATACCATATACTGTAGAGGGTTCAATAATGGTTTGTTGCGGACAGTTTTGCTTAGGTGAAGTGGGTCCGAAAACCGCGATACTACTGGGCCAGTAAACTTTATGCAATTTTTCTTCTCGGGCAATATCCAATACATTCAAGAGCCCCTGCATATTCAAATGCCAGGCCAGATTCGGATTCTTTTCACCTGTTGCAGATAAGATGGCAGCTAATAAATAAATCTGCGTAATATTTTGTCTGATAACTTGCACATGCAGCATTTCCTTATTCATTACATCTAGGCTAACATAGGGTCCACTGCCCTTGAGTAATGGATTCTCTTCGCGCAAATCGGATGCCACCACATTATTATTACCATACATTTTCCGCAATGCTAATGTTAATTCAACACCTATTTGACCAGATGCGCCTATAACCAGTATTTTATCTTTTTGTACAGACATGGCAATCATTTTATAAACAACAAAGAAAGCTAAAAATTGTGAAAGCAAGGATGGATGCAAGTATTGTGCAGCACCCTATTTATCAAAGTTCTACTTAACAAAATGATGAATCACTTTATCTGACTGATAAAAACCTAAATTTGTTTTTACAAAACAATTTCTATGCTACCACCCTATTTGTCTACCTTATTCCAGAAGCAATCTTATAACCCCAACAATTTTTTTCTGATTGCCGGCCCATGTGTTGTAGAAAGTGAAGAACTGGTGATGGAAATAGCTGATAAAGTGTCAGCTATATGTAGAAATTTAGAGATCCCCTACGTATTCAAAGCGAGTTACCGTAAAGCCAACAGAACCAGTGCCGGTTCATTTACCGGTATTGGCGACGATAATGGCTTATCCCTGATAAAAAAAGTAGGTGAAACATTTCATCTACCTACTACATCCGATATTCATGCACATGAAGAAGCCGCATTAGCAGCACCTTTTATAGATATATTACAAATACCGGCATTTTTATGCCGACAAACAGATTTGCTGGTAGCAGCAGCAGAGACCGGAAAGATCGTGAATGTGAAAAAAGGGCAGTTCCTGAGTGGCCCCTCCATGAAATTTGCCGTAGATAAAATTAAAAAAGCTGGAAATGACCAAATTTTGCTCACCGAAAGAGGCAATACATTCGGTTACCAGGATTTAGTAGTTGATTACAGAAATATCCCCTGGATGCAGGAAAACAAAGTGCCTGTTATCATGGATTGTACCCATTCTTTACAGCAACCTAACCAAAGTTCCGGTGTTACAGGAGGCAACCCAAACCTGATAGGCACCATTGCCAAAGCTGCCATTGCTACGGGTGCTGATGGTTTATTCATAGAAACCCATCCTAATCCTGCGGAAGCAAAAAGTGATGGTGCCAATATGTTACAATTGGGATTATTAGAGCCCTTACTGGAAAAATTAGTGAAATTAAGGAAGGCAAGTATTTAAGCAAAAACAACAAAAACTACCAGTTCTTGATGGGATTGCGCTTTCCTGAAAGGATATAGTTTTTAATATTGATCCAAAAAGCCAAAACCATATAAATAAGAACCGGAGATCCCAGGGTTAAGAAAGAAACATATATGAACCACATACGTATACGGGAAGAAGCAATGCCCAATTTTTCCCCAATTGCGGAACAAACGCCAAATGCGTGCATCTCCATGTATTCTCTGATCTTTTGCATAATAATTTTACAAAGTTAGGAGGTATTATCCTACATCCTACAAAATAGACAAATCATTCAAAGAAAAGTTTAATCAGTTGTTAACCCCCTACCGATTTTCCTTAAATTCGCAGCCTAGTTTGATGTAAGTAAGAAATTAACTGAAAAACAACCTGAATTTTAATTTTATCTAAATATTTAAAATCACAAATATGGCTTTTGATCTTGAGATGATTCGGAAACTATATGCTGAAATGCCCGCTAAAGTAGATGCAGCACGCAAAGCATTGGGTAGACCCCTTACTTTAAGTGAGAAAATACTGTTTGCCCATTTACATGCTGACCAAAAAACAGAGGCTTTTGAAAGAGGTAAGAGTTATGTAGATTTTGCGCCAGACCGCGTTGCGATGCAGGATGCTACTGCTCAAATGGCGCTATTGCAGTTTATGCAGGCCGGACGCCCCAAAGTGGCTGTTCCTTCTACTGTTCATTGCGATCACCTGATCACAGCCAAAGTAGAAGCCAAACAGGATCTACAAGTTGCAAATACAGAAAGCAAAGAAGTATATGATTTCCTTGCTTCGGTTTCAAACAAATATGGCATTGGCTTTTGGAAGCCGGGTGCCGGTATTATTCACCAGGTTGTTTTAGAAAACTATGCATTTCCAGGTGGCATGATGATAGGAACCGACTCTCATACCGTAAATGCCGGTGGGTTAGGCATGATCGCTATTGGCGTTGGCGGTGCAGATGCCTGTGATGTAATGGCAGGCCTACCCTGGGAACTGAAATGGCCCAAATTGATTGGCGTTAAATTAACAGGAAAACTGAACGGATGGGCTGCCCCTAAAGATGTAATTCTCAAGGTTGCCGGAATACTTACCGTAAAAGGTGGAACTGGTGCTATTGTGGAATATTTTGGAGAAGGCGCTACCAGTATGAGTTGTACGGGTAAAGGAACCATCTGTAATATGGGTGCTGAAATTGGTGCCACTACTTCCACTTTTGGATATGATGCCAGTATGAGCCGCTATTTACAAGCTACAGGTCGTGAAGAAGTAGCTAAGATGGCAGATCAAGTAACTGACTACCTGAATGCCGATCCGGAAGTTTATACAGATCCTACTAAATATTTTGACGAAGTAATTGAAATAAACCTGAGTGAACTGGAACCACATTTAAATGGTCCCTTCACCCCAGATTTAGCCACCCCTATTTCAAAAATGAAAGAAGCGGCTGCAGCTAATGGATGGCCTACCAAAATTGAAGTGGGTTTAATAGGTAGTTGTACCAATAGTTCTTATGAGGATATCAGCAGAGCAGTAAGTCTGGCAAAACAAGTGCATGCTAAAGGACTACAATTAAAAAGCGAATTCACCATCACGCCGGGTTCTGAACAGGTTAGATTTACTATTGAAAGAGATGGCTTTTTAGATGAATTCAATAAAATTGGTGCAAAGGTTTTTGCCAATGCATGTGGACCATGTATTGGAATGTGGGACAGGGTTGGTGCTGAGAAAAAAGAGAAAAACACCATTGTACACAGTTTCAATAGAAATTTTGCCAAAAGAGCAGATGGTAATCCCAACACTTTTGCATTTGTGGGTTCTCCAGAATTGGTAACAGCTTTGGCCATTGCCGGCGACCTGAATTTTAATCCCCTTACCGATACTTTAACCAATGATAAAGGCGAACAGGTAAAACTAGATGCCCCATCCGGATTTGAATTACCCTTAAGAGGATTTGCAGTGGAAGATCCTGGCTACCAGGCACCTGCAGCTGATGGCAGTGGCGTAAATGTTGCCGTGTCAATAGACAGCAAAAGATTACAGCTTTTAGCACCATTTACAGAATGGGAAGGCACTGATCTGAAAGGATTAAAATTGTTGATCAAGGCAAAAGGAAAATGTACTACTGACCATATCAGTATGGCTGGTCCCTGGTTGAAGTTTCGCGGTCACCTGGACAATATCAGTAACAATATGTTGATAGGTGCTGTAAATTTCTTTAACGAGAAAACCGATAATGTAAAAAACCAATTAACAGGCGAGTATGGTCCTGTTCCAGCAACACAGCGTGCTTATAAAGCTGCCGCAGTTGGTAGTATTGTTGTAGGCGATGAAAACTATGGCGAAGGCAGTTCTCGCGAACATGCAGCCATGGAACCCAGGTTCTTGGGCGTAAGGGCCATATTGGTGAAATCATTTGCACGTATCCACGAAACCAACCTGAAGAAACAGGGTATGCTGGCATTAACCTTTGCAGAAAAATCGGATTACGATAAGATCCAGGAAGATGATAGTATAGATATCATTGGTTTAACTGACTTTACACCCGGCAAACCATTAACGCTTGTTTTCACGCACGCTGATGGAAGCAAAGACACCGTTATTGCAAACCATACTTATAATGCACAGCAGATAGAATGGTTTAAAGCAGGCGCTGCACTAAATATTATACGTAAACAGATCAGTTAAAGGCAAAGATTGATTGAAAAATAGCATTAGCTAAAATCCTGCTTCCATTCTGAAGCAGGATTTTCTATTTCATCTATATCAGTTTCTAA
>CALRVT010000054.1:0-17812 GCA_943371675.1 Chitinophaga pinensis
TTGAGAAAGCTCCCCACTCTCAACTTCTTCTACAACCTGAAGTTTAAATGCTAATGTGTAGTCTTTTTGAGTCCGCTTAGTAACTCTGAATTGTCCTTTGTTCATAATGGTGACATTGTTTTTGTGTCAACCTATTCTAGGACGAGGCATATACATATATCAAAAAAAAGACCGGAACAAATCCGGTCTTTTTTTTGATATCAGATGCAAACTATTAATAAAGATAATTCAAAGCCGTTTTATCATTGGCATTGAATGGTCTGTTTTGGTTGGCACCAATACAAGCCAGCATAAATGAATTCGGATCTGCAGTTGCAGGCGTTCCTGGAATTAAAATTGCACCCACAGTTGATGCGCCTTCATTGGCTACTGCACCACCACAACTATAAGCACGGTTCATATAATCTGTATGGCGGAAACCGATACAGTGACCCAATTCATGAGCAAAAATGGTAGCAGCATAATTGATGAAAGTTGTAGATGTACCAGAACCAATGGCAGAAGTATTTACTTTTACCTGGTTATAAGGAGCACCTGTAGCAGTGGGAAATCCTGCAGAAGCCAGGTAACTTCCTGTTGCCCTTGTAAAAGTAATATTAGCACCAGAAGTAACACGACGTAAAGTGATTTGTAGGTTTTCGGCATTATAACGTCTAACTACTTCATCCAATACCGGTCCGTAAACAGAGGCATTGATCTTGTTATTAATGGCAACTGTAATAACCCTTGGTAAACCTGTTACCAAATTGGTGGTTCTGTATTGCTCTTCCTCACCAATTCTTAAAAAAGAACCCGCCAGGTTACGTTTCAATTCACCGGCTGGAATAAAAATATCACCCTCCACAATATAGCCGCCTTCATCGGCAACAATATTACTGGTAGATAAACCCATGGCTTTTACACCACTGATCACATCGGGCGTTACTTGTAATGCCGTTACGTCATCCGTGGTACCGGCGTTTTTCTGACAAGAAATTGCTACCATCATAAATAAGACAGCAGCCAGACTCATTTTTGCATTTTTTCTCATGTGCATTGGTTTTTAATTGGATTTTAAAATAGTGTGGTTTAACATATAGCCAATTTAGTAAATGTATTATTCAAAGAGAAATTTATTTTCAAACATCCCATAGTTTGACTATTTACTGCAAAATCCCGCATTAATAGCTGCGAAAACCCGTTTTACCATGCTAAAACATATTAATTGACTATTTTTATCACTTTACTATTGGCTACATGTATCATAAAATCCTTTTATTCATTTTAACAGTTTGCCTGACAAGTAATTTGTTAGCACAGTCAAAGGATATCAAGGATGAGCAGGCCTTAGAACCCTTTCTTTTATTTACAAATAAGCAAGCTCAACCTAGTACACATCAACAAAACCCTTTAACAGAGCAGGTAGCCTATTATGCTGTTAAAGGTCAATTACCGGATAGTGTACATGTTCATAGAAGTCTCTCTGAAGATTTACATATTATTTCCTTTCTATCTGAACAGATAAAAAATAAGATCCCCGCGCATCAAATCATACCTGTAAATAATAGATGGAAATTATCACCCGAGCTCTTATCTGTTATCAATGAGGCAGTACATCCTGTAACCCAACAAGTGTCTGCATTTATAAATGTATCAGATGCAGATGCGTTAGTAAAAAATCATCCTGACAATTTAGATTTTCAGTTGCTTGGCAACCATGCTTCATCAGGCAACATGCAAATCCTCACCAATTATTCCTGGCTATTCAATCAAGCCTTACAGGATCCGAATATTCAATTTATAGCCCTTGCTAAAAAGCCATATACAGAACGTGAGCTCACTGGATTTGATATTTCTGTAAATAAAATAAACCTGGCACATCTGCTATGGCCTACTATAAATGGGCAAGGACTAACCGTATCTATCAAAGAAAACAAGATGGATACACTGGATATAGATTTCAAAGGAAGGTACCGCTACTCTCCCACGGCTTCCGGCCTTATGCAAACACATGCCACTACCATGGCAACCATGGCTGCAGGTGGCGGAAATACAGATTATACAGGCAAGGGAATTGCCTGGGGGGCAAATATTAGTTCTTCCAATTTTGCTAATCTCTTGCCAGATAATATTGCTGAGCTGAAGTCATTACAAGTGGCCGTACAAAATCATTCCTATGGTGTAGGTATTGAAAATTATTATGGAGCAGATGCAGCAGCTTATGATGCGCAGGTGATGCAAAACCCTTACCTATTGCATGTTTTCTCTGCTGGCAATGCAGGAAATCTTTCGTCTAACACAGGCATTTATCAGGGTATCAATGGTTTTGCCAATCTTACCGGCAGTTTTAAAATGGCTAAAAACATTCTTACGGTAGGTGCCATCGATTCTTTTTACCAGCCAATGGGTATCAGTTCCAGAGGTCCGGCATTTGATGGCAGGGTAAAACCAGAACTGGTGGCATTGGGCGAAGATGGAAGTTCCGGTGCCGCTGCCATTGTTTCCGGGATGGGCCTATTGGTGCGCAATGCCTACGAAACAAAGTTTCTGGGTGCCAAAGCAATAGAGGCTTCGCTGATCAAAGCCATACTGCTTAATAGCGCCGATGATATCGGCACTAAAGGCATTGACTATGCCACAGGTTATGGTAATGCCAATGCCTGGCGGGCCTTGCAAACCATTGCAGAAAATAAAATTTTAGGAGGAACCATTCAAAACGGCAACAGCAATACACATAACATTTCATTGCCTGCCAATGCCCGCAATCTTAAAATAACGATTTGCTGGAACGATCCACCCGCACAGCCCAATACCTTTAAAGCATTGGTGAATGACCTGGATCTTGAATTGGTGCATAACAATACTGCACAGAAATGGCTGCCCTGGGTTTTGAATAGTTTTCCCAATGCTGATTCTTTGGCAAAACCTGCTACCAGACAAAGGGACAGCCTTAATAATGCAGAGCAGATCAGCGTTGATCTTCCACCAGCTGGTGATTATCAGATACTGGTAAAGGGAAGTAATCGTAACCTTACTGATCAAGCTTACCATATTGCCTGGCAGTATGATACATCGGAGCATTTTATCTTTACCTATCCCGTTAAAGGAGATCATTTATTACCAGCAAACACTCATGCCATCAGATGGGAAAATACCCTTACTGGTACCCCAACACTCCAATACAGAACCAGGCTTACAGATTGGCAAACCATTACCAGTAACCTTGACCTTTCAAAAAAATATTACCAATGGGTAACGCCTGATCAAACAACAACTATTCAATTTAGACTCTTGAACGGACTAAAAGAATGGCAATCCGATACGGTTAGTCTTTCCCCCAGGTTACGCATCAATACTGGTTTTAATTGTGTGGATTCATTTTTGGTGTATTGGCAAAAAGCTGGGGTAAATAGTTACCAGGTATATCGACTGGGTTCTCAATACCTTGAGCCCTTTAAAGTAGTAACTGACACTGCTTTCATTCAAACCAAACAAAACAATCCTTACGAATATTTCACCGTGGCACCCATCTTGCCTTTTCAGATAGAGGGCATAAAATCCTATACTTTTAATTACAAACAACAACAGGTTGACTGTTATATCAATGGCTTTTTTGCAGACCCATCCGGAACCAAAAACGCACGTTTAACCTTGCAGTTAGGTACTTTATTTGGTGTGGCTAAAATTGTTTTTGAAAAAAGAACGGCAACCGGTTTTACAGATATTAAAACCTTGACCAGTTTTAACAACAAAGAGATCATTACGCTGGAAGCCGCTACCGGCGGACTAAACAGCTATCGAGCACGAGTTGAATTGTTGAATGGACAAGTATATTATACGCAAACAGAATCCGTGTATATTTTTGATGGTCAGTCATTTTATCTCTTCCCCAATCCATTAAGGCCCGGTGCCTCTTTACGTTTGCTTGCGGATGATTTTGATGATACGGTCATTCGTTTATATGATGTATTAGGAAGAAAAGTTGCAGAACAAAAGATTGACCAATATTTAAACGAAATAAAACTACCGCTTTTACAATCTGGTATCTATTATGCCATTTTGTATAAATCCGGGAATCGGATACTTAGTCAGACCATTATTGTTCAATAAGCAAGTTGAAGTGTTCAGCAGATAATTTGAAACTTCTTTCCTTTTTCATTAACTCCTTTAAAACAAGCCCCATTTTGCTCATTCCGCATCATATTTCAAAAACTTTGCCATGCTCTTTAGAGCATGGAATCATGAGTATCATAAATCCATTATGGGACTTTAGTCCCCAGTGTGGGTTTTAAAATGGAGATGAAAACTTTAGTGATAAATCTTACCTAATTATGAAAATAATCAACCAATGGCTTCCTGTAACAATGCCAATAACCTGTTTTGATTTTTAGTCCTTACTAAATTCTGACCGGGATATTTGCTACCATAATATTGATCGTTCAATAAATAATCACTTAAAAAGCGAAGTGCCTGCATATAAATTAATACCTCACCTGAAAAATAGAAATGATCCTTTTCCCAATTACTTAAAAAAGGTTCCATTTGATGGAGATAGCCATTTTCAATGGCTTGCAAGAATGGTTTTCTGATGATGATTTTGGAGAGATCTTTTTCTTCTTCAGAAACCGGGCACACATAAGTCCTGATCATATCCCCCACATCAGAAATATAGAAACCAGGCATTACAGTGTCTAAATCTATCACACAAATACCTTTTTGCTGATTGTTAAATAGAATATTACTGATTTTGGTGTCGTGATGAGTTACTCTTTGGTTGGTTTCAGAATGTTTATGAAAATTTTCATACTTTTTTACAATACCTGATTTTGATCGTAAAAATGAAATTTCTTCGGCTGATTCTTTGATCCTTTCTGGCATTCCATTTTGCAGTGCCTTTTCAAATTGATGGAATCGTAAACTCAAATTATGGAAATCAGGCAGGGTTATCTGAAGCGTAGAAACGTCAAAATCTTGCAGTATCGCAGTAAATTTTCCAAATTGTTGGGCTGCTTCAAAAGCCTGTTCTGTGGTTTGCACCACATCAAGGGTAAGTGACCCTTCTACCCATTTGAACACCCTATAGTAATGTTCTTCCAGTTTTAATAAAGAAGAACCTTCTAGATTCTTAACAGGTGCGGTGAAAAGGTAATCAGGTGCATATAATTGCAAATAGTTGTTTAACAAACGAAGGTTATCATCTATAGCCACCGGATCTTTAAAAACCTGTGTATTGATTTCTTGAAATAGAAATTGATCATTACCTACTTTAACACGAAAAGTATGGTTGATCAATCCGGAGTTAACAGGCATAAAAACAGCATCCTGCCATCCAAATCGTGCTTGTATTTTTTCTTGCAACTGATTGTCCATAATCAATTGCAATTTATTCATTCAGGAGATATAATCCTTGAAAGGCTTCCTGTCAATGCTTAACTTTAGCAAAAAGATCCCATGCAGCAGGTTTACGATAATCTTCCGGAAGCAATTACTGGATTAAAAGCGAGGGGCTATACCACAGATTTTAGTCTGGCATTTGAAAAAATAGCTTGCAACAAAACCGGCAAAGCCCTCTCCCCTGCTGAATTTGAGATCATAGAGCACTACCGTTTTGAGGGCGATACAGATCCGGATAACGCCAGTGTGCTATATGCCATTTCATCCAAAGATGGCTCTATGAAAGGCATGCTCATCAATGCTTATGGCGTATATAGCGATCCTATCACAGATGAATTAGTTAATAAACTTTCTGTACATCTCACTTAAATTTGAAAAACTATCTTCAGAAAATCAAACCATTAACATGCTACACAGAAGACGATTTTTACAATTGGGCTCACTTGGATTAACCACTGTTTCTTTTTCTTCCTTTATCAATCGAAAACCAGCAGCAAGAAAACCCATCGTTATCTCAACATGGAATGAAGGTATCAATGCCAATAAAGCTGCCTGGGAAGTTTTGGGTAAAGGTGGAAGAGCTTTAGATGCAGTTGAAAAAGGCGTAATGGTTACAGAAGCTTCCCAAAACTGTTGCGTGGGCTTGGGTGCCAATCCGGATAGGGATGGATATGTTACACTTGATTCCTGTATCATGGATGAACATGCCAATTGCGGAAGTGTAGCATTTCTGGAACGCATCAAACATCCTGTTTCTGTAGCAAGAAGGGTGATGGAAAAAACACCCCATGTAATGCTGGTAGGTTCTGGTGCGCAACAGTTTGCAGTGCAGGAGGGCTTTACACTAGAGCCTCAGAAATTATCCCCTGATGCAGAAATATCATATAAGAACTGGCTGAAAAATAGTGAGTACAAACCCGTGATCAATATTGAGAATACAAAAAACCAAACAGCATTTGCACCAACTCGTTTAGAAAACGGCGATTGGAACCACGATACCATTGGCATGGTGGCCATGGATGCTGCCGGGAACCTAAGTGGAAGTTGTACCACCAGTGGCATGGGATTCAAGATGCGCGGCCGTTTGGGCGATTCACCCATCATAGGTGCCGGCTTATTTGTTGACAATGAAATTGGTGCTGCAACAGCTACCGGACAAGGCGAAGACGTGATCCGGATCTGTGGCTCACATTTAGTGGTAGAACTTATGCGCCAGGGCCTTTCACCAGAAGCAGCCTGTAAAAAAGCCGTAGAAAGAATCATTAAGATCAAAGGCGCAGCTGCCAAAGATATTCAGGTAGGATTTATTGCTATCAATAAACAGGGAGAATACGGTGGCTACTGCATTCAGCAAGGATTTAATTTTGCTGTATGCTATGCAGATGACAAGAATTTTATGGTTGACGGTAAATACATTTTATAGTTAAAAGTTAATAGTTAAAAGTCAAAAGTGGTCAATTGATTTTCAACTATTAGCTATTAACTTTTAACTCTTATCTCTTTTCGCTTGCTTTTAGAAATAGCAGTATTCAATTATCAATCAGCTTTATTAGCATCCCAAGCGGGTGCTGATAGGCTAGAACTCTGTGCTGATGCGGCTGAGGGAGGTACTACCCCATCCTATGGCACATTGAAAATGGTTAGAGAAAAAATTGACATTCCGGTATTCCCGATCATACGGCCAAGAGGTGGTGATTTCTTTTTTACAGATGAGGAATTTTCCATCATGAAAAAAGAGATCGCCCTGTGCAAAGAATTACAGTTTGAAGGTGTGGTAATTGGTGCACTACATACAGATGCCACCATTCAAAAAACATATACAGCAACACTGGTTGGATTAGCTTATCCCATGGAAGTAACCTTTCACCGCGCATTTGACCGTGCCCTGGAACCCTTACAGGCATTGGAAGATATTATTGAATGTGGTTGCACAAGAATACTAACCAGCGGACAGGTACCCAATGCTTTTGATGGCAAAGAGCTGATAAAATCTTTGATTGAACAGGCAGCCGACCGTATCATCATCATGCCAGGCAGTGGAGTAAGAGCTAGTAATATTCTGGAACTTGCTAATTATACGCAGGCACAGGAATTTCATTCATCTGCGCGTTGTATGCAACCATCTAAGATGAACTACACAAAAGAATCCATGCAAGAAATACTGGATTTGATACTGGTAGAACCCAATGAAATCAAGCTTATGAAAGATGCTATTGGATAATACTTGCAGCAATATCCAATTAAAAAAATAGCAACATGCAGATTCGTTTAGAACTGGAAAAAGAGCATTCGCGACAGCAAGCTTTAAAAATTGCTCAATATGCCTGTGCTTCCAAAAAGAATTTTAAAGAGTTGATGCAGTGCTACATGTCGGACGAAAACCGAATTTCACAAAGAGCCGCATGGAGTGTGAGTTGGGCGGCAATGCAAAAACCTGAGATGATCCAACCTTATATCAAGGATTTGGTTACACAAATCAAAAACAAGCAAGCACATCCCGCTGTTACTAGAAATGCCGTTCGTGTATTAGAAAAAATAGAGATCCCGGAAATATTTCATGGCGATATCATGCATGCCTGTTTCAGTTTTATAGAAACACCCGCTACACCGGCTGCTATCAAGGCATTCTCCCTAACAACCTTGTTTAACCTTTCCAAAGAATACCCGGAAATAAAACCAGAATTGAAATTGATAATTGAAGAAAGATGGGATACCGAAACTGCGGCTTTTCGCTCGAGGGGGAAAAAAATTCTCAAAGAATTGTAGCCACAGATTTCACAGATTTTCACAGATTTTTTCTGTGTTAATCTGTGTAATCTGTGGCAAAAAAACTCAATACAACATCCTCACTTTAATTGTAGACTTCACCTCTTTCAACAATTCCACCGCCTGTTTAGACAATTTCTTATCAACATCCAAAACCACATAACCTATGGCATCATTGGTTTTCAGATATTGCCCAACGATATTGATATTGTTTTTAGACAAGGCAGTATTGATAGCACTCAACACCCCTGGCACATTATGGTGAATGTGTAATATTCTATGTGCATTTTCAACAGGCGGCAAGCCAATAGCAGGAACTGTATGAGATCCATTCGTAATACCCCTCTCGAGATACTGAAATAGTTTAACACTTACATCTTCCCCTATATTCTGTTGTGCTTCTTCCGTAGAACCGCCAATATGTGGCGTTAGAATTACATTGGATAAGCCCTGTAAGGGAGAAATAAATTTGTCGCCATTTTTTTCCGGCTCCCAGGGATAAACATCAATAGCAGCACCGCCTAATTGTCCTTCAGCTAAAGCAGCGGCCAATGCTTTCAGATCAACCACTTCTCCCCTGGCATAATTAAGCAGAATAGCCCCTTTCTTACAATATTTAAGGTTTGCTTTATTAATGAGGTTTTTTGTTTGGGCAGTTTCCGGCACATGTAAGGAAATGATATCTGATACCGATAGCAATTCTTTTAAATTCCTGGCAGAAGAAGCATTGCCCAATGGCAGTTTGGTTTCAGTGTCGTAAAACAACACTTTCATCCCCAAACTTTCTGCCAAAACACTTACCTGTGAACCTATATTGCCATAACCGATCAAGCCAAGGGTTTTTCCCCTTAATTCAAAACTTCCCTTGGCTTCTTTTAGCCAGATGCCATCATGTGCCGCTTTGTTTTTATCAGGTATTCTTCTGATCAACATGATAGACGCGCCAATCACCAGTTCTGCTACACTTCTGGTATTACTGTAAGGTGCATTGAAAACCACAACACCCGCTTCTGTAGCCGCTTTCAGGTCAACCTGGTTTACGCCAATACAAAAACAACCTATTGCCTGTAATTTGGTAGCAGCCGCCAAAACTTTAGCGGAAATATTCGATTTGGAACGGATGCCCAGCAAATGAACATCTTTGATTTCTTTGATCAATTCATCCTCGCTCAAAGCACCACTTAGTCTTTTAACACGCGTGTAGCCATTTTGGTGAAATTGATTGACTGCTTTTTCACTGATATTCTCGAGAAAAAGGATATTGATCCGGTCTTTGGGATAACTGGTAATTGCCTGCTTGTTCATAAAAGCGAAAATAAATGTTATTTGTTTTGCTACCATGCATATAGTTTTCCACTATGGGTGACTTTAGGGGAGCGAGAACTTATATTTGCCGCAACGATAAATAATACCATGCTCAACCCAAAAATAATTCCCTTAATTACCTTTTTGGTCATTGCCTGTGGCTCTAACCCCTCACCCGGAAGGAAAAATCCACCCAAAAACATACATAACAAGGGTTTTTCATCTGTTTCAGCCCGTGAAAAAGCGTATTATGCCAATGCTATTGCTCCTTTGTACCAGTCAATGCTTATAAGAACAGGATTCAATGGCAGCATACTGGTAGCCAAGAATGGAGAAGTGGTTTTTGAAGATTACAGGGGAAATATCAATTTCAAAACCAAAGAACCTATTACTTCCAATTCAACCTTTCATATTGCATCTGTTTCTAAAACCTTTACTGCCGCAGCCATTTTGAAACTAATGGAAGAAGGTCGAATAGATCTGGAAGATGGAGTAGAAAAATACCTGCCCAATTTTCCCTACCAGCATATTTCTATCAAGAACCTCCTAGCACATCGTAGTGGCTTACCTAAGTACGACCATTTTATGGAGGGTACCCGCACAGAAGTGTATTATACCAAAAACAAAAAAGGCAAAAAGGTCAAGAAATACCGTGTTATAAAATTACCCGTTCAAATTTCTACTTTCCCGGATAATGAAGAGGTTTTGCAATTCATGATCAGGTATAGGCCTTCCATAGAAGCCAGTCCCAACCGCAGGTACAGCTACTGTAATACCAATTATGCCATGCTGGCTTTGATCATTGAGAAAATTACCCGCATGCCTTTCCCGCAGTATATGCAGGAGTCCATTTTTACCCCATTGGGTATGACCAATACCTATGTATTCAGCAAAAAAGACACTCCTAACTACATACCTTCTTATAATTACAATAATTCGGCATTTGGTTTACAAAGATTGGATTGCGTGTATGGCGATAAAAATATCTATAGCACAGTAAGAGATCTTTTGTTATGGGACAGGGCGCTTTATATGGGATCCTATATCAGTCAGGAAAGCCTGGACCTCGCATTTCAGCCTTATAGTAATGAGTCGCGCGGATTTAAAAACTACGGTTTGGGCTGGCATTTATTCATCAAACCACCCGATCCAACCATTGTGTACCATAATGGCTGGTGGCATGGTAACAATGCGGTTTTCAAAAGATTAGTGGCCGATTCCGCAACGGTGATAATCCTGGGTAACAAATTCAATAGGAATATATGGGCTGCCGGTAAAATGAGCTCCGTTTTTACTGGTCATGCAGACACTACTTTGCTGGATGAATAGGCAATCCAATCAGAACCCCTATCCTGTTAATATTTAGAAAAAATCAATGCAAAGGGATTTTCTGCAAATCCCCTATTTTTGCAGACTTTAAAAAATAAACTGCAGATACAAATAGATTTATGGAGAATACTTTGTTTTATGCCGTCCCGGCCATGGGTTTAATCGGATTGATTTACACCATTATTAAGTTCAATTGGGTAGCCAAACAAGATGCTGGTACTGAGCGTATGAAAGAGATCAGCACATATATTGCTGAGGGTGCCATGGCTTTTTTGAAAGCAGAATATAAGATCCTCACCTATTTTGTGGTGATTGTTGCCATATTATTAGGTGTAATGGGGTATGCAGATGAGAATAGTCACTGGAGTATTGCACTGGCTTTCGTATTCGGTGCCTTCTTTAGTGCATTGGCTGGTTTTATCGGTATGAAAGTTGCTACCAAAGCCAATGTAAGAACAGCCCAAGCTGCAAGAACCAGTCTGAGTAAGGCTTTACAGGTTTCCTTTACCGGAGGTTCTGTAATGGGTATGGGTGTTGCCGGTTTGGCCGTATTGGGATTGGGAAGTTTGTTTATCATCCTGAAAATGGTTTTCGCTCCGGAAGCGGCAGTGGATAGTATTGAAATGAAAAGAGCCATCGAGATCCTCACAGGATTTTCATTGGGTGCAGAAAGTATTGCACTTTTTGCCCGTGTGGGTGGTGGTATTTATACAAAAGCGGCCGATGTAGGCGCTGATCTAGTAGGTAAGGTTGAAGCAGGAATTCCGGAAGATGATCCGCGTAACCCGGCTACCATTGCAGATAATGTGGGTGATAATGTGGGTGATGTGGCAGGTATGGGTGCCGACTTATTCGGTTCTTATGTAGCAACCGTTTTAGCTACCATGGTTTTAGGTAGAGAAGTTACCGGCACCGCTGGTGTTGTTTTACAGGATGGATATGGTGGCTTATCCCCTATTCTTTTGCCGATGCTGATCGCTGGTATCGGTATCATCTTCTCGATCATTGGTACCTGGTTTGTAAGAATTTCAGATAAAGCTGGTTTGAATACCGCTGTTGTGCAGAAAGCCTTGAATATGGGTAACTGGGGTTCAATCATATTAACAGCTATCGCTTGTTACTTCCTGGTAACCTGGTTGTTACCTGAACATATGTTGTTGAGAGGATTTGATTTTACGCCCAATAAAGTTTTTGGTGCTATTATGGTGGGCTTGGCAGTTGGTACACTGATGAGTATGATAACTGAGTATTATACGGCGATGGGTAAAAGACCGGTGATGAGTATTATCCGCCAGTCCTCTACCGGACATGCCACCAATATTATAGGCGGTTTGGCTGTAGGTATGGAAAGTACCCTATTACCTATCCTGGTATTGGCTTCCGGTATTTATGGTTCTTATTATTTTGCCGGATTATACGGTGTGGCTATTGCAGCAGCAGGTATGATGGCAACAACAGCTATGCAATTAGCTATTGATGCATTTGGCCCTATTGCTGACAATGCAGGTGGTATTGCTGAAATGAGCGAATTACCCAAAGATGTTCGTGAAAAAACAGATATCCTGGATGCCGTGGGTAACACAACAGCTGCTACAGGTAAGGGTTTTGCGATAGCTTCTGCTGCATTAACTGCCCTCGCTTTATTTGCAGCTTTTGTAGGTATTGCAGGCATTGATGGAATCGATATTTACCATGCTGATGTTTTAGCAGGTTTATTTGTGGGAGGTATGATCCCTTATATTTTCTCATCACTGGCCATTCGTGCAGTGGGTGAAGCAGCTATGTCGATGGTGGAAGAAGTTCGTCGTCAGTTCAGAACCATTCCAGGTATTATGGAAGGAACCGGTAAACCTGAATACGATAAATGTGTGGCTATTTCTACAGAAGCATCCTTAAAGAAAATGCTGATGCCTGGTGCAATAGCTATTCTATCTCCATTGATCATTGGTTTTATATTCGGACCAGAAGTATTGGGTGGATTTTTAGCTGGTGCTACCGTAAGTGGTGTATTAATGGGTATGTTCCAGAACAATGCCGGTGGTGCCTGGGATAATGCTAAAAAATCATTTGAATCTGGTGTAGAGATCAATGGTGAGATCTATTTCAAAAAATCTGAACCACATAAGGCTTCTGTAACTGGTGATACCGTAGGTGATCCTTTTAAAGATACATCCGGACCATCTATGAATATCCTGATCAAGCTGATGTCTATCGTTTCCTTGGTAATTGCGCCAACACTGGCTCATATGAACCATTCTGAAGCTAAAAACAAGCAGGTGATTGAACAGAAAATGGAAGTGAAAGTGCTGAGCAATGATACTGCGCAGGTTCAAATGACTGTTAATACAACAGGAAATGATTTTAAGGCCTTGGTTGATCAGATCAAGAAAAACGGATTGGCACCAGATGGTAATATTACCATCAATTATAAAGATGGCGCCTTAACCATTAATGGTAAAGCCATCAGTGCAGAGGATTTTAAACAATATGAACCTTATTTGAATGGCAAAAAAGGTCTTGATATCACTATCAATACATCTGAGACTAAGAAATAATGGTTTTCATAAAATAGTAAAGATCCCGTAGATATTATCTGCGGGATCTTTTTTGCTATATAATTTGTATTTTGAATTTCATTTTTGATACATGAAAAAATATAGCAGCTTTTGGTCTTTACTTATATTGGTATTGTCAGCCTGCGAATCTTCCAATCAAGCAGAAACCACTGATACCAAAGAATCTGTTACCATAATTTCTGCGGATACTATACCCGAGCTCAGGGCCAAAGTAAACCAGAAGCCCGTTGCATCTTATACAGAAAAGCTGGAGGACGAATTGAATAATTGGCAACTCTCTGTTTCCTTATATGAAACCCCCAAAACATTCCAATACCTTGTACGTATGCAGGCAAAAGAAGTACGTGTAAGCGACTCCTTAACCATCCCTAATTTTGGCATCAATCCTCAACCGGAAATCCGTAAAGGGCCAGAACCTCAAACTTGTATTATTGGCTTCCTTGATAAACAAAAAGTATTTAGGGAATATAAAAAAGTGCGTTTTAAAGATGACCAACTGAGGATCACCACCATTAAAAAATACAGTGTGGGCTATTACCGAAAATCAGCCTGATGTATAACCAGAATTCATCCTTTTTTAAACCGTTTAACGAAATTTTATTTTTCAGGTTACGAATCCGGTCGTATATTGCTACGAATAAAATCGTATCAATGGCCATTAGTAAACCAATCAAGCCAACAGAAAGTGAACTGGAGATCCTGAGAGTGTTATGGGATAAGGGACAAGCCACCGTAAGGGAAGTACATGAAATACTGGGTGAATACAAGGATGCAGGCTATACCACTACCCTCAAACTCATGCAGATCATGTTTGAAAAAGGGATTGTAAAGCGCGACGATAGCAGCAAAACCCATATTTACAAGGCCAATATCACACGCGAAAATACACAGCAACAAATAGTGGGTAAGATGATCAATTCCTTATTTGGCGGCTCTTCTACGCAATTGGTGATGCAGGCATTGGGTAACCATGCACCCAATAAAGAAGAACTGGAGGAAATTCAAAAATTATTGGACAACCTGAAAAAACAGTAAGTACATGCAACAGGTATTGCAATCCAGCTTTCTGCAGGCATTGGGCCTTGCCATTGCCAATAGTTTATGGCAAACTGCCCTAATATGGTTGCTCTATACCGCTATCAGCCAATTATTTAAATTTTCTTCCGCCAATAAATACAGGATTGCCGTTGCTGCACAGCTGATTGGTTTTATCTGGTTTGTAACTACCCTTCAGTTTTATTACACGCAATACAAACAAGCTTTTCAAGAGATAGGATCCACAACGGGCATTGCCAATCGGTTATTCTTAGCAGAAAGTGGTATCAATGCATTATTGATCAAAGGGATGGTAAGACTTGAACAGTTTCTGCCCTTTATTTCTGCTGCCTATCTCCTGCTCATGGTCTTTTTATGTGTAAGGTGGATAGCAGGTTACCATCAAACACAAGCTATCAGAAAGCAAGGGCTGCAGAAACTTCCCGCACATGTACGTTTATTCGTTAAGCGTATCGCTGCTGAATTTGGTATCAATAAACAGATCCGCTTGTATTTATCGGAAGCTGTTAAAACACCACTTACCATTGGCTTTTTAAAGCCTATCATCTTAATTCCCTTTGCCAGTATCAACCATTTGAGTACCCAACAACTCGAAGCGGTTTTATTACACGAACTCGCACATATCAAAAGATACGATTACCTGGTAAACATTCTATTATCGGTTATTGAAATTGCATTATTCTTCAATCCCTTTACCCGACTGATCAGCAAAAGTATTCATGCGGAAAGAGAAAACAGTTGCGACGACTGGGTTTTGCAATACCAATACAGTGCAACATTGTATGCAGAAGCCTTATTACAAATTGCTTACTTACAAACAGCCCCGGCATTTGCCATGGCTGCAACTGGCAAGAAAAATGATCTGCTGGATCGTGTAAAAAGAATGATTGGCAAAAAAGAAAACCGATTTAGTTACCGTCGTCAATTATTGGCATTGGTGATTGTTACAGGTATGCTTAGTACCATTGCCTGGATACAACCGGTAAATAAAAAACAATACACATTAAAGCAAAATACCGCAACTACGCAAAAATCTACCCTAACTAAAAGCAAAGATTATCGGGTAGAGCCAATGGCAGTAAGGGTTGACAATCCACTATTTAACCCTGTTTTCTTTCTTTCCAAGCCGCTGAAAGAAGAAATGAAAAGAAATATCGCCATTGCACAAAAAGAAATAGAAGAACTGGCATTAACACAAGCAAATGAGCCAACAGATTTCGAAGAAGCTATCCCTCCTATGGTGGCTGCATCATTGGAATTAAGCGCATTGGCACTTTCTGAAGCAAATCAAGATCAGGAAAAAAACAAAGCATTTATAGAAGTTGAAAAGCATAGAATTGAACAGAAATTTAAATTGGACTCTGCGCGTTTTATGAAAAAAAGTTTGTCACTGATCAACCAGGAAGTGACCGCTGCCTTACAAAATGCAAAAACTGATATCCAAAAAGCAAAACTGGAGATGGAAAAAGTCTTTCAGGAAAAGACATTGATCAGAATAGATGAAAAGAAACTGGAAGCAGATATTAAGAAGGCCATGGAATCAGTTAACCTGAAAGACCTGGAAAAACTAGTGTATACCTCATTAAAAATACCCGCGGTTATATGGGAAGAGCGTGTGGCGCATCCTGAAAAGATCAGTAAAACAATTGAAGAAAATAGCAACAAACAACATTCTCTTATTCAAAAACAAGAAGCCACTAAAACGCCTGCAAATACAGAGGAATCGGCACCTTACAGAGAAAATAGCATAATGGAAGTTCCTTATAAAGGACCAGAAATTTCCCCTACAGAAATGAGAAGAATGGGTTTAGATGCGGAGCAAATAAAATGGTTGCAATGGCAAATCCTGAAAGAAGCAGCCAAAAAGAAAGTGAAATTAATTCCTGTGATTACCAAAGATAAAAGAACGGATACCGAAGAAAGGATCATCATTCAGTTTCAATAACCTGATCGGTACTACCAGATATTTTTCGGACACCAATCGCCATATTTATTGCCCAATAAAAACCCAATCAATATTTCATGGGTTCCCTTACTAACGGTATTGAGCGTAGAAGTTTGCACATCGTAAGAATAACCAATATTGATACTATGGTTCACATTTAAACCAACCATTGCAGCAAATCCATCCTGGTAACGGTAAGAAGCACCAGCCCAGATAATGTCCTGGTATTGAAATTTGGCATTGAAATCAAAACCTAATGGTAAGGGACTGATATAGCGCACCAAAGCAGAAGGCAGAAAACTCACATCATCTGATAAAGCCATCCTATATCCGGCACTGAAGAAAATATGTGGTAAAAGTTTCCCATTTTCCAGGTACACTGTATTGTCGGAAAAAGCCAATTGTTGCGGGATGATCTGTTGTGCAGCCAATCCTAAAAAATAATTTTTAGAGTATAGCCATAAACCCGCACTGATATCGGGTTTGATCCGGTTGATCACACCACTGGTGGCCACTGCAGGATCAACCGTAGTGCCACCAAAATTGAGTTTGCTGGCATCCAGACTCATATTGGTAATACCAGCAGAAAAGCCTGCCGATAAACTGGTACTGGGGGACAATCCGATATGGTAAGCGTAAGTACCATAAGCCGCAAAGCGATTTAAAGGGCCCGTTTTATCATTGATCATGGTAAAACCTACACCATGATGGGGTTCTGCCGCACTATAATCCTGCCAATAAGCTTGTCCGCGCGGGTTTTCACCATAAGCATGAAAACTGGTGGCAGATTCTCTTTCATAATCACTCTTGCGTAAGGGACCATGAATGGTAAGGTAAGTTGTAACAGGCGCATCCTGCAAACCCACCCATTGTAAACGGTGACTTGCCTTTACATCCCAATAATTCTCAATCCCTGCAACAGCCGGGTTGATAATATAATTGTTCATGATATATTGGGTATAATAAGGTCGCTGCTGTGCACCTGCCTGCAGGAACAGAAAAACATTCACCCCTATCAAAAATTGCTTCAATCTCATTCGCTTACTTTATAAGTGTCACAGATCCTTTTACAATTTGCCGTCCATTTTTCGGATTGATCACATAATAATAAGTGCCAACCGGTAATCCTTTTCCATTATAGTTTCCATCCCAATCTTTGTCGTACCCTATGGAACGAAATACCTTCTGCCCATAACGATTAAACACTTCAATTTCTGCACCCGGATAACTTTCCAGGTATTTGATGCGCCAGGTATCGTTGATGCCATCACCATTGGGTGAAAAAGCATTGGGTACTTCCGGAGAGCGCAATACCTGAATAAAAATTGTATCGCTAACAGAACAACCGGGCGTACCAGTTAATACAAGGGTGTACGTGATATCATTTAACGGGGTTGTTTTAGGTGTTGCCGCTGTATCACTGCTCAAATATAAGGAAGGTGACCATTGATAGGTTAATCCG
>CALRVT010000055.1:0-17707 GCA_943371675.1 Chitinophaga pinensis
AAAGACTTAGGCAAAAGCTTATCCCTGCTATGTTTCACGCTTCTGCCTTATTTCTTAATATGTGCAAAATCTTCTTTTTGTGTAAAATAGTTTAGTCCCAACATCCATACAATTGCAAAAACGAGACTGATCTTTTGAAAGACGGCTAAGTATTCTAAGTAATGTTGGGTGTAATAAATGTAGTTACACAAATAAGCAACCAGTAAACAGGCAATACTTAAACACTTAAACAAAAGCAATCTCGATTTGAATATATAAACCGTGATATAAAACATACTAACCAGGCTCAGCATACTGGCAATAGTGATCATGGCATTGTGAATGGGCGTTACTGCCAAAAAGCCAAATAACATAGCACTAGCCCCAAAATATCGAATGATCAAGGCGGCAGATTTTACGGGAATCTTTACAGCAAAAAAGATAAAGAATAATGCAAAAGCCAAACACATAGCAAACATCCCCCCAATAGCCCAAAACCTTCCGCCGTTCAATTCCCCATTCACAGCAAATGCATCAAAAAGATTGCACAGATAATTGTGCTGCCAATCAAACCCGATAGCCATTTTATCAAATTCAGACCCACCCGGATATTTAGCAGTAGCTACAGATAATAAAATAAGCGCCAGCAATAAACTAAATAGTATGGAATGTTTTTTAATCACTTTTAAAAGTAAATGATTAAGAATTATAAGTCCAAAAAAAATGACGAAGCAAAAATCACTTCGTCATTCAATATTTCCGCCTAGGCGGATTCGATATTCGACATTCCTAGAGCGCTCGTTCTATTCCCAATTCCAACCCCCTCAGTTCTGCCAGTCCCCGCAAACGCCCAATAGCCGTGTATCCCGGATAAGCACCTGATTTCTTCAAGTCATCCAGCATCTGGTGACCATGATCGGGACGCATGGGTATGGAAATATTTCTACGCTTTTGTACCTGTACTATTTCTTTCACCACAGCATACATATCAACATCACCATCCAGGTGATCGGCTTCAAAGAAATTACCATCGGCATCTCTCTTTGTGCTACGCAGGTGAAGGAAATGAATATGATCGCCTAATCTTTTTACCATTCCAGGCAAATCATTATCAGGCCTCACACCAAAGGAACCAGTACAGAAACAAAATCCATTGGCAGGTGATGCAACAGCAGCACGCAGATCATTGGCATCCTCTTCTGTACTCATGATGCGGGGAAGTCCTAAAACTGAATAGGGAGGATCATCGGGATGGATGGCCATTTTCAATCCTAGTGATTCCGCAACAGGCACTACTTCTTTTAAGAAATAGAAAAGATGTTCTTTTAATTTTTTCCTGTCGATGCCTTCATATTTTTTAAGTGCATCAAAGATCTGCGCTTGTGTAAATTGTTCGCGACTACCAGGCAAACCCAATAAAGTGTTTTTACACAAAAGGTCTTTGTCTTCCTGCGACATTTCTGCCAGTTTCTTTTTACCTCTCTCTATTTCGTCTGCCGTATAATCTTTTTCAGCACCCGGACGTTTAAGTAAGAAAAGATCAAATGCAATGAATGCAGCTTTTTCAAAGTATAGGGCCCTGCTTCTATCGGGCATTTCATAGGAAATATCCGTACGGACCCAATCGAGGATCGGCATGAAATTGTAGGTAACTACTTTTAGTCCGCAGGCTGCTACATTGTGCAGACTCACTTTATATTTCTCGATCCACTCCTGAAAATTACCATACTGTCTCTTGATGTCTTCATGAACGGGGAGGCTTTCAATCACTGTCCAGGTCATACCTGCAGCTTCTATCAAAGCCTTGCGTTTGTTGATTTCTTCTACTGTCCAGATTTCACCTACAGGGATCTGGTGCAGGGCAGATACTACGCCTGTGCACCCCGATTGGCGGATATCCCAAAGGTCAACCGGATCTTCGGGACCGTACCAGCGCATTGTGTGTTCCATTGCCATATAATTACATTTTCATTTTTAATCTTCTTGAACAAACCTAAAAATATTGCCACAGATTACACAGATTTACACAGATTTTCTGCGAAATCGTTGGCGATATTTTTGTTTACCAGAATATGGTGTATAGGGCTGTGAGTATGCCAAATACAATTAAAGCACCTACAGTAAATGCAGGACTTAATTTAAACATAGACCGATCTACTTCTAATCCATTGGTTTTTACGCCACGTTTATTTTCAATAAGACTGATGATCACCATACCCACTATGCACAACACAAATACAAATCCCATTCTATCCAGGAAGGGAATTTCGAAAACACCTTCATCGTTTTTGGCTGCATAGCCCATGGGTGCTAAAAATGCGAGGTCCATGAATTTTGGCAGGAACTTGAAAAAGATAGAGAACAAGAATCCACCAACGGTTGCAAACAATGCGGCATTGGAGGTAGTTTTTTTCCAGAAGAATCCGAGTATGAACATGGCAAAAATACCAGGAGAAACAAAGCCGGTATATTCCTGTATAAATTCAAAACCACCTTTTTTATCGATACCCATGAATGGTGCGATCACCACACCAATGATCAATGAAGTAACAACGGCAATTTTTCCGATCCATACCATTTTCTTTTCACTGGCATCGGGGTCAATTTTTTTCTTGTAGATATCTAAGGTGAAAATTGTGGCGATGCTATTGGCTTTTCCAGCGAGTGAAGCTACTACGGCTGCTGTTAATGCAGCAAAAGCAAGGCCTTTCAATCCGGGCCCCAGCAGGTTCAACATAGTTGGATAGGCATTATCCTGTACGATCTCGCCATTCAATTTCATTTCTTCCTGAAAGCCACCGTTCTGGTACAATACAAATGCTGCAATGCCGGGCAATACCACAATTACAGGCATCAATAACTTTAAGAATGCTGCAAATAAAATACCGGCCCTGGCTGTTTTTAAATCAGCACCAAGGGCTCGCTGTGTGATGTATTGGTTGCAACCCCAATAATTCAAGTTTACGATCCACATACCACCTACCAAAACTGTTAAACCGGGAAGACTGATAAAATTTGGATTGTCTGGTTTCAGGATCATGTGAAAATGATCATCTGCTTTATCAGTCAATAATCTTAAGCCATTCATCACACCCGTTTCTCCAAACTTTTCTGCCACCAATGTCAGGGCCAGATAGGTGGTTGCCAATCCGCCTACGATGAGAAAGAAAACCTGAATTACATCAGTATAACCAATCACTTTCATTCCTCCCAATGTGATGATGATGGCAAACAATGCAAGGAAAACCATACAGAGATAAAGAGGCAATCCCGAAATAGCATGAATAGCCAATGCGCCTAGGTATAGAATAGAAGTCAAGTTAACCACTACATATAACAATAACCAGAACACCGCCATGATCATAGCTACAGTTCCATTATACCGCTGGTTTAAAAACTGCGGCATGGTATAAATTTTATTTTTCAAGTAAACCGGAATAAAGAAGATGGCCACTATCATTAGGGTTGCGGCTGCCATCCATTCGTAAGTTGAAATGGCCAATCCCATTTTAAATCCATTACCACTCATGCCAATCATTTGCTCCGCAGAAATATTAGAAGCGATCAAAGAAGCACCGATAGCCCACCAGGTAAGCGATCCCTCTGCCAAAAAATAATCATGAGAGGCTGTAGTACTTTCTTTTTTCTTACGCCGATATACCCAATAACCATAGGATGCAACAATGATAAAATAACAAAGGAAAACAATGTAGTCTGCGGTTTGCAATGATTTCATAAAAGCAAGGGTTAGTTATAATAGTTAAAAGTTAATAGTTAAAAGTTAATAGTTGAAAATTAATAGGTCGAAAAGTTAAATCACTTTTCACTATTAACTTTTAACTATTAACTACTTATAGTACATTTCATTCCACCTTAATTCATTTTTAAATTGGTGGATCTTAGTTTCTTTGTCAATCAGCACCAGTTCAACATTGGCCATCTCCGCAAAGTCGGTAAGGTGCTCTGCTGTTAGGTTCTGGCTATAGCAGGTATGGTGTGCGCCACCTGCCAATATCCAGGCAGCACAACCAGTATGCATGTTGGGATAAGGCTTCCAAAGCACACGTGCAACAGGCAGTTTGGGCATACTCTGCATAGCTGCAACGGCTATTACTTCATTCACCAATAAACGGAAACGGTTTCCCATATCAACCATGGATGCATTGATGGCCGTGCCGGGTGCAGAATTAAATACCAGTCGAACAGGATCTGCTTTACCACCAATGCCTAAGGGATGTATTTCGCAACTAGGTTTGGCTTCTGCAATACTTTCGCAGATCTCGAGCATATGACTTCCCAATACCAAACGATTATCGGGATTAAAATGATAGGTATAGTCTTCCATAAAACTATTACCGCCTTTCAATCCACTGCCCATCACTTTCATGGCGCGAACCAATGCAGCGGTTTTCCAGTCACCCTCTGCAGCAAAACCGTAACCCTTGGCCATCAGTCTTTGCGCAGCAATACCCGGCAATTGTGCCAGTCCGTGCAGATCTTCAAAAGTATCTGTAAAGCCTTTGTAATTGCCGGCTTCCAGAAATTGTTGGATGCCTATTTCAATTTTGGCAGCTTCGCGTAAGGCATTTCGTTGTGCGCCGTTTTTTTGTAATGATTCAGTGAGTGTATAAGCGGCATCATATTCTTCCACCAACAGATCGATCTGTTTATCGGTTGTTTCGTTGATCACTTTTACCAGATCACCAATGCCATAGGTATTGACACTATACCCGAATTTTATTTCCGCTTCTACCTTGTCTCCCTCTGTTACTGCCACATTGCGCATATTGTCGCCAAATCTTACAAAACGTGCCGATTGCCAATCATGCCAGCCTGCAGCGGCTCTTGTCCAGCCATTAATTTTATCAAGTGATTCACCATCCTGCCAATGCCCCACCACTACTTTTCTGTTGAGACGCATTCTACTTGCCATAAAACCAAATTCCCGGTCGCCATGTGCCGACTGGTTAAGGTTCATGAAATCCATATCAATCGTTGCCCATGGAATATCTCTGTTAAACTGTGTGTGAAAATGCAACATGGGTTTGCTGAGTGCTTTCAAACCGGCGATCCACATTTTAGCCGGCGAAAAAGTATGCATCCATACCATGATACCGATACAATCTTTATGGGCATTGGCTTCCATGCATACAGCATAAATTTCTTCGGCAGTTTTTACAATTGGTTTATAGATAACAGCAACAGGAATATGCGCGGATTCGTTTAAGGATGCGGCTATTGTTTGGGCGTGTTCTGCCACTTGTTGCAGGGTTTCATCGCCATACAAATGTTGACTACCTGTAACAAACCAAACCTGCATTTTTTTAAGATCTATCATCACTGAAAAATTAATTGATTATTTAGACATAATTTCTATGTCCGTTATTTTTGTTGGAAACCAAACCATCATTTCACCCTTACCCCTGTTTGCCCAACTATAATAGGGTATTGCCGTAAAATTTTGTTGTACTGTTTGTATAGATGCTGCACCTGTAATTTTTACAACAGGCACATTCGATTGCAGAACAGTGATGCCATTTAATAAATCAGGTTTAAATGTACTGGTAAATTGTGTAGTAGGAGGCACAACAATATTGGCGGCTCTTCCATCATTATCTACCCATTCGGCACAATAAATAATGGGACCTCTCTGCAGGGCTGTTTTGCCTTTGTCTTCCAAAAGATTTTCATTGGCCAATACTTTTTTTACTTCCATGGGTAGCATCATTTGTACTACATCATTCATTTTCCATGTGCGGGTAATTTGTGCATAGCCATTTTTAACCTGATAAGTAACCGGAATGCCATTTACTTTGATGACAATATCATTATCAGATTTATTTTCAAAATGATAGAGTGTTGTTGGCATGGCCTGATTGGCTGCCCATCCCGGTATGCGCAGATCTAAGGTGAAAGCAATTGTAGATGCCGGATCTAATTTAAATGACAAATCACCATTCCAAGGGTAATTATTTTGCTGACTGATATTGACTGTTGTTTTACCAAAGTTCAATGCTGCATTACCAGTAATAAAAAGATTGACAAATAAATGTTCATCTTTCTGTGCATATACATAGCCGGGAATAGATGGCATGAATCGTGCTACATTGGTTGGACAACAAGAACATTCAAACCAACCAGAGCGCGACTGTTCCATATCATTATGCTGAAAATGGCCGGTAGCCTGCATAGCATTGGTATAGAAAAAAGATTTGCCATCCAGTCCAATGCCCGAGATGAGTCCGTTATACAATACTTTCTCCAACACATCCATGTATTTAGATTCGCCATGCAATAAAAACATCCGGTAGTTCCAGTAAACATTGGCAATGGCTGCACATGTTTCATTGTAAGCAGTGGCATTGGGCAATTCATAATTTTTACCATAACGTTCTCCATCACCAATGGCGCCTACCCCACCCTGCACATACATTTTCTTCTCCACCATATTGGTCCATATTTTATCGATGGCCTGCAGCAGACTATCATCGCCTGTAAGTGCCGCTATATCTGCCACTGCGGCATAAAGGTATCCCGCACGAACGGCGTGGCCTTCGGCTTCTGTTTGTTGCACTACAGGTTTATGGTCTTGCCAGTAAGCACCATTTTTCCAGGGGTCTTTGCTTTTGGTATCGTATCCGTTATAGTGCCCTCTTTCTTCTACAAAGAATTTAGCAGCAGTGAGGTATTCTTTTTTTCCGGTGATGCGATACAATTTAACCAGTCCCATTTCAATCACTTCATGGCCCGGTGCCACATGTTTTTTATCGGTTCCAAATACAGAACAAACGAGGTCGGCATTCTTTAAGGCAATATTTAGGAGGTTGGTTTTTTTAGTAGCCAGATAATGTGCTGCAGCAGCTTCGTAAAGATGACCGGCATTGTATAATTCATGGCTCATTTCTCTTTCTTTCTCCCATCTTTCATTTCCACCCCAGGGATGCACTGTTAAAGGATTTATGGTTCTGGATGTATAGAGATAGCCGTCCGGTTCCTGCGCATTACCGATGATGGTGATGAGCGAATCTACATAAGCTTGCAGCTTGGGGTCTGGATGTTGTGCTAAGGAAAAAGAAGCACCTTCTATAGTTTTATAAATATCCGTATCATCAAAAGGATATTTGGTGCAAAATTTTCCGGTCTTAGTTGCTGCATAAATGAAATTATTTACACGGCCAGTGCTTTCACATCTTTCAAAAGATGCAGGAATGGTAACGGTTCTATTGGTTTCCATTCTTGGCAGCCAAAATTTATCTGATAGTTTAACTTGGGTGAAGGAAACAGGTTGTATGGCATAATCTTTCTGTTGTGCATACAAGTTTCCCCCAACAAATAAAGCAGTAAACAAAATGGCGTTTCTCATAGTAATTATTTTACAGAAAAGCGATACACTGTTACCTGATGGTATTTTTTTCCGGGTTCTAAAGTAGTACTTGGGAATGTGAGCTGGTTTGGACTATCAGGATAATGCTGTGTCTCCATACAGAATGCTGCATGTTTAACATATACCTGTTGATTTTTACCTACCAGTTTTCCATCCAGAAAATTGCCGGTATAAAACTGCAATCCGGGTTCTGAGGTAAAGACTTCCATAAAACGGCCGCTTTTAGGATCATGCACGCTGGCCACTTTTTCATGTTCATCCGGTTTTTTATTCAGCACCCAGTTATGATCATAACCTCCTTTTACTGAATCAATTTCTTGGCCTATTGCTTTAGCAATGCTAAAATCCATAGGTGTTCCTTTTACATCCGGTAATTTGCCGGTTGGAATGAGCAAACTATCCACATCGGTATATTTTTCAGCATCGATCATGACTTCATGTTTCAGTATATCCGGTGATTTTCCGGCTGATAAATTAAAATAAGCATGATTGGTCAAATTTACCGGAGTAGGTTTATCAGTTGTTGCTGCATATTCAATTTGTAAGGCATTGTCTACACGTAATGTATACACAACAGTGATAGCAAGGTTTCCGGGAAAACCCTGATCGCCATCTTTACTGGTATATTCAAGCTGAATGGCACTATCGCCGGGCAGTTTGGTTGCTTTCCACAAAACCTTGTCTAATCCACGAACACCACCATGCAACATATTGCCATTATTGTTTAGTGTAAGCTGATATTTTTGGTTATTCAACACAAATTTTCCTTTACCAATTCTATTGCCATAACGACCGATCAGGCATCCGATATAAGGATTACCGGCTTGCAGGTATCCGCTAAGCGAATCGAATCCCAATATCACATCTCCTTTTACCTTATCCTTATCAGGCGTAATTATACGTGTAAGCGTGCCGCCATAATTCAAGATACTTACTTCCATACCGGAAGGATTGGTTATGGTGTATTCCGTTACAGCTTCATTTTCAAATACACCGAATGGTTTTTCTGTCAATTGGTAATTCATCATTTCCTTTTTTGAATCAGTTTCGGAATTATTACATGCAATCAAAATGGTGGTGAATGCAAGTAAGGCAAAAGCAGTATATTTTTTCATGGCATCAATTTAGCAATCTTTACAAACTATTTTTATTGACCGTAATAACTATCTGGTCCATGTTTTCTTTCAAAATGTTTTTTAATGAGCGATTCTTTTAACCTGGGAGCTGAAGGATTAATTTTCTCTGTAAGCAATGCCATTTCCGCAATACTTTCTAAAACAGCACTATTATACACTGCTTTTTCGGGTGTTTTACCCCATGTAAATGGCGCATGATTACCTACCAGCATCATTTCTACTTCCTCGTAATTCAGTTTTCTTTCTTTAAAACAATTGAGAATTTGTAAACCTGTTTCATACTCATAGTTACCTTGAATCATCTGATCACTCATAGATGGTGCACAAGGAATGTCAACAGTAAGATGGTCTGCATGGGTGGTACCAAAAATTGGAATATCTCTTTGCGCCTGTGCCCAAGCAGTTGCATAGGTAGAATGCGTATGTACGATGCTTCCGATATTTTTCCAGTGTTTGTATAAAACAGCATGTGTTAAGGTATCGGAAGAAGGTCTTAGATCACCACTAATTTTGATGCCATCCAAAGAAACGATCACCATTTTTTCAACAGTCAGTTCTTCATAAGGAACACCAGAGGGTTTGATGGCAAATACACCCAGGCTTCTATCCACAACACTTACATTGCCAAACGTAAATAATACCAGGTTTAACTTTGGTAATTGCATGTTGGCATGAAAGGCAGCTTCTTGGATATGTTGGTACTTCATATGGTTGCAATCATTAAGGTAGGGAATACGGCTTACCCTTACAAATTAGTTTCTTGTTCTATAAAATTACCCAGACTTTCATATTTCCGGTATCTTTTCTCATACAAGGAAACCCTTGCTGCATCGGGGTAATAGGTTGTTTCAAAGCCTTGTCCCATTGCCGCCATAGCGTTTTCTACTTTTGGGTAGATCCCTGCAGCAGTTGCGGCAAACATGGCCGCACCCAATGCGCAGGTCTGATCGCTTTTATGAATTCTGATGGGCATATTCATCACATCTGCCATCATTTGCATGATGAAGGGAGATTTTTTGGCCACACCTCCTAAACCAATCAATCCTTTAACCGGAATATCTTCTTGGAGAAAACGGTCAACAATTTTTCTGGCGCCAAAACAAGTTGCTTCCACCAATGCTTTAAACATTCGGGGTGCATCTGTACTTAAACTCAACCCTGCAAATGAAGCTTTCAATAATTGGTTGGCATCCGGCGTGCGCCTGCCATTGAGCCAATCAATAGCTATCTCATCTTCCAATGCTAAAGGAATAGCGGCTGCCTGCTTAGATAATTCTATCAATAAATTATCATGCAATTCTTGGATCAGTTTCTCTGAAGTCTGTGTATCGATCAATTCAGAATGTAAGAGTAGATTTTTTAATGGCCATTCTAAAACATTTCTAAACCATGCATAGGCATCACCAAAGGCTGACTGACCGGCTTCCATACCCATCATACCCGGAATGATAGAGCCGGGCACCTGTCCACAAATACCTTTCACCAATTTCCCATTCACTTCTTCTATTGGGGCAACCAACATATCACATGTGGAAGTACCCATTACTTTGCTCAGATGATAGGGTTCTATTTGTCCGCCAACAGCTCCCATATGACAATCAAATGCGCCAACACCTATGACCACATTTTGTGAAAGGCCTAATTTTTCTGCCCATTTCTGTGACAGGTGTCCAACTGCCTGATCAGAAGTGTATGTATTTGTAAATAAATGGGCTGTAAAGCCCGCTAATAAAGGATTCCAGGAACTGAAAAAATCATCGGGCGGCAAGCCTCCAAATTCGGAAGCCCATAAACTTTTATGGCCCGCACTGCATACGCCTCTTTTCATTTTTAAAACATCTGTGCCACCTGAAAGTAAAAACGGAATCCAGTCGCAATGTTCTACCCATGAAAAACAATGCTCGCGCACCGCTTCATCCTGTTTTAAAACATGCAATAATTTTGCCCAAAACCATTCTGAAGAATAAATACCTCCAACAAACTGCAAATAATCAATATCAAATTTCTTAGCGTGATTATTTAAGGAAGCTGCTTCCAGAATTGATGTATGGTCTTTCCAGAGAACGAACATGGCATTGGGGTTGTTCGCAAACTCCGGAGTTAATGCCAGTGGTGTACCGGCTGCATTAACGGCAATCGGTGTAGAACCAGTTGTATCAACAGAAATACCTTTTACTTTAGATGCAATAGATGATCCTACTTTCTGCAAACATTCTTGAATGGTTGCCGTTAATCCTTCCATATAATCTAAAGGATGTTGCCGGAATTGGTTTTTAGCTGCATCACAATACAGTCCTTGTTTCCATCGAGGATAATAAAAGATAGAAGAAGCCAATTCTTGACCATTTGATGCGTCCACCAAAATAGAACGAACAGAATCCGTTCCAAAATCAACGCCTATCACATAGTTATCAGCTTGCATCAGTTATCATTTATTTGAATAATTGTAGCAATTGTGGATCATGGTAATCAGCAATAAAACAGACAATATTTTTGTAAGCAGCAAACTCATCCGGTGTATGCATAGAAGTAATCACTACACAGTCCATACCGGCGTTGGCCGCGGCTTCTACTCCTTTGGGTGCATCTTCAAAAACAATACATTTTTCAGGTGCCACACCCAATTGTTCGGCACAAAGCAAGTAGGTTTCCGGATCTGGTTTACTTTCTTTTACAGATTCAGCACTTACAATAACCGGAAAATAATTTCTGATCCCCAAACCATCTAACACAAAATCGATATTAAACAGAATAGCTGCAGAACCAATGGCCATGGGTATTCCGGACTGATCCGCTTTCAATAAAAACTGATCTAACCCATCAAACAGTTTTAAAAGTGGCCGAAATGTTTCCTGATAAGCACGCTCCTTGTCGTAACTCATTTCTGTTTTTTCTTCATCAGAAAATCTGCCCGGAAAAACACGTTCTAACAATTCGCCATTCTTTCCGTAGCATTGTTTTTTTACTTCCGCAAGACTTATAACGGCACCCAATCCATTTAAAATCTTATGCCAGGCATGGATATGGAATTCCATATCATCGATCATCGTTCCGTTTAAATCGAAAAGAAAGGCTTTGTTTGTTGACATCTTACAATCGTTTCCTAAAAACTACTATGAAAAAAATACTAGATAAATCTATTGATAAGATTCTCCAGGTATTCCTGTTTACCGCTAATAACAGAAGGTTCGCCATTGGATACTGCAAAATCACGTAGTGCTTCTAATGAAACCTTACCTTCTTCAAATGCTTTACCGGTGCCGGTATCATAAGATGAATATCTGTCTGTTCTTATTTTTTTATAATCAGATTTTTGTAATACAGCATCTGCCACCAATAATGCCCTGGCAAAGATGTCCATACCACCAACATGTGCATAGAACAGGTCGGCATGGTCGGATGAATTTCTTCTGCGCTTTGCATCAAAATTAATGCCACCGCCTGCAAAACCACCTGCTTCTAATATTACCAGCATGGTTTCAGCCAGTTCATTGATATTATTGGGGAACTGATCGGTATCCCAGCCATTTTGGTAATCGCCTCTATTGGCATCCATACTACCTAACATTCCGGCATCTGCTGCTACTTGCAATTCGTGCTGAAAGGTATGACCGGCAAGGGTTGCATGGTTTACCTCGATATTCAATTTAAAATCATTGTGCAGATCATACTGACGCAAGAAACCAATTACTGTTTCACTGTCATAATCATATTGGTGTTTGCTAGGCTCACATGGTTTGGGTTCAATAAAGAAGGTTCCTTTGAAACCATTTCTACGCGCATAATCTTTTGCCGTATGTAAAAATTTCGCCAAATGCTCTTTCTCTCTTTGCATATTAGTATTGAGCAAACTCATATATCCTTCACGACCACCCCAGAATACATAGTTCTCTCCACCTAATGCGATGGTTGCATCCAGCGCAGCTTTTACCTGTGCACCTGCATGAGCCAACACATGAAAATCTGGATTGGTAGCGGCACCATTCATATAACGTCTGTTACTAAAAAGATTGGCTGTACCCCATAAAAGTTTTACGCCACTTTCAGCTTGCTTTTGTTTGGCATATTCTACCAAGGCATGCAAACGTTTTTCATTGTCGGCAACATCATTAGTATAATCAACTACATCCACATCATGAAAACAGTAATAGGGAATATTCATTTTGGTAATGAACTCAAAAGCAGCGTCCATCTTGTCTTTGGCCCTTTCCACTGCATCTGCTTTTTCATTCCATGGGAAGATATGGGTAGGTTCACCAAAGGGATCACCACCATTGCCTACAAAGGAATGCCAGTAGGCACAGGCAAAGCGCAGCCAATCTTTCATGGGTTTACCAGCTACCACTTTGTTTTCATCATACCAACGAAAGGCCAATGGATTATCTGATCCTGTTCCTTCAAACTTAACCTGACCTATGCCTGTAAAAAATTCTTTGTCGCCTGTTAACACTTTCATGTTCTTACGTTTTATTGATTATGAATTAAGATTGTTTTAATTTTTCTTGAAGCAACTGTTTCCATTGCTGGTATGCTGTTTCCAGGTTGCCATTTTTAACTGGTTCTACCACTTGAATTTTCTTACTTTTTGCAAATGCCTCTTTTGCATCTTTAAATATTCCGGCACCAATACCAGCGCCAATGGCAGCACCCACACTTCCATCACAATCATACAATTCAACAGGCACGCCGGTTGCATTAACAAATGATTCGCGGAAAACCTCACTCAAAAAAAGATTGGCTTTACCTGCACGGATAACGTTTGGGTTAAGTCCATTAGTCCGCATAATATCCAATCCATAACGAAAAGCAAAGGCAATGCCTTCTTGCGTTGCACGATACAAATGTGCCGGTGTATGTTTGTACAGATCAATCTGCAGGAGTTGTGCATTGACCGTTTTATTATTCAACATTCTTTCTGCACCATTCCCAAAAGGAAGGATAGATAAGCCATCTGATCCGGCATTGATTTTTCCGGCAGCTGCATTCATTTCTGCATAAGACAATTGTGATCCCGTAGCCGTTCTGATCCAGTTATTCATAATACCAGTACCATTAATACATAATAGGATCCCCAGTCGCATTTGATCTGCCGTATGGTTCACATGGGCAAAAGTATTTACGCGTGATTCTTTGTCATAGGATAATACATCACTAACAGAATAGATCACACCTGAAGTTCCTGCAGTGGCAGCCACTTCGCCGGGTTCCAGCACATTTAACGACAATGCATTGTTTTGCTGGTCGCCTGCTTTATAGGAAACTGGAATACCTGCTGTTAAGGATAGAGCATTTGCTATACCTGATTGTAAATTTCCATGCGAAGCAAATACGTTTCTAATCTCAGGTATCGCCTTTTTATCAAAGCCAAAATAATGAAACACATCTTCAGACAATTCATTCTTTGCAAAATCCCAAAAGATGCCTTCGGATAATGCAGCAATGGTGGTGGTGGTTTCTCCCGTGAATTTCATGGCAATAAAATCACCGGGCAACATCAACTGATGGATCTTCTTATACAATTCAGGTTCATTCGCTTTAACCCATGCCAGTTTAGATGCCGTGAAATTACCGGGTGAATTGAGCAAATGCGAAAGACAATGTTCATTGCCAATTTTCTCAAATGCTTCATTACCTATGGCAACGGCACGACTATCGCACCAGATAATGCTATCCCTTAATACTTCCTGCTTTTCATCAACCAAAACCAATCCATGCATTTGATAAGCAATACCGATGGCACTGATATCTTTTGGATCATATTTACCGAATGCATTTGCTTTAAGAATGGCTTGCTGCACATGTGACCACCACATATCCGGCGATTGTTCCGCCCAACCGGGCTGGAGGGCTGTTATACCTGTTTCTGTTTCAGGGTAATTGGTTGATACGATTGTTTGTTGCGTGCTTGCATCAACTACTGAAACCTTAATGGAAGACGTTCCGAGATCTATTCCTAATAATAACATGTTTGATTTTTTCTTACTTGATGACTTTAACCTGAAATATAGTTCACTTAAGATAACGTTCTGCAGCTTGTATGAAATTTGACCAGTTATGTGGCACAAGCACCTGATTTACATCTAAAGGAGGTGGTCGCATACCTGCAGGAAAATGTTCATTGGCAAAAACCAGCTCTTGTTTCATAATTTTTTTTTAGCAAAGCAATGGAGAAAATTTATCCATCAATCCTAAATAGGTATTTAACAAACAATATCGGAAGAAAAATGCAAATTGCAACCGATTGCAATATTTTTTTTATTTCAAAGGTTTTTTGTACTTTTTACCCTGATTTGCAAGAATTGCTGCAGTAATAGTAAAAGGCTGGTTTGCCTGATAGTGCATGATTTAACTGGCAAAAAGCTATTATTCAGTAGAATATTGCTCCTGCTTAAATTGCTCAATGCGGCTTATCAGCATTGTAACCGATTGTAATATATGTCGAAGGAAAAAGAAATCACGATTTACGATATTGCCAGCCAACTTGGTTTGTCAGCCGCTACTGTAAGCAGAGCGTTAAAGGACCATCCTGCCATTAACAAACACACTAAGAAAAAAATAACTGACCTGGCAACCAAACTCGGTTACAGGTCTAACACTTTTGCCAGTAATCTTAGAAAACAAAAGACGAATACCATTGGGGTGATCTTTCATGAATTGCGCAGTCAGTTCATGGTTGCAGTACTTGCCGGTATTGAAAAAATCACCACAGAAGCCAATTACGACCTGATCATTGGTCACTCTTCCGAAACCTATGAAAAAGAAGCGGCCAATGCAAGGAACCTTTTTCATAAAAGAGTGGATGGTATTATTGCTTCATTGGCTTTTGATACGGAAGACCTGAATCATTTTGCGCCATTTGTACAAAAAGGAATTCCGGTGATATTTTTTGACCGCGTTTTTGAAAACAGTGATGGTGCCAAAGTTATCATCAATAACCGCAAAGCAGGTTATGAAGCAACGAAACATTTGGTGGAGCAAGGCTGTAAAAGAATTGTACATGTAACTGCCAACCTAAAAAGAAATGTTTATGCTGAACGCTTGGCAGGATATAAACAGGCATTAACAGAAGCCGGGATCAAATTCAAAGAAAAATACCTCATCATCAATGACCTTACGGAAAAAGCCAGTGTAGAAGCTGCTAAGAAAGTTTTGGCAATGAGTCCATTGCCTGACGGCATTTTTGTGACGAATGATTTTTGTGCAGCTGTGATCATACAAACATTAAAAGAAGCCAAGATCAATATCCCTGAAGACATTGCCATTGTTGGTTTTAACAATGATGTGATCTGTAAAATCATTGAACCCAAATTAACCACCATCAATTACCCGGGAACAGAGATCGGTGAAATTGTTGCCAGAAGTCTGGTAAGTCATTTACAGGGCAATGCCAATATGCATCTCACCAATACCATCATCATAAAATCTGAATTGATCGTTCGTGCATCATCTCTTCGTAAAAAGCTCCCTAAAAACACTTCGAAAAAATGAAAAAAATAACTTTTGTCTTTTTCCTGATCATCAGCCAATCATTTGTTTTTGCAGATGATGGTTATCGTTTATGGTTGAAGTACGACAAACTAAATAATCAGCAGATCCTAAACACTTATAAGCAATCATTATCCGGAATAGTAATAGAGGGAAAATCAGCAACATTGGAAGTTACGAAAGAAGAATTAGTAACAGGACTAAAAGGCTTGTTGAATAGCCATCTTCCCATTCTAACTTCAGTTCAAAAGAATTCCCTGGTTATAGGCACACCTGCCAATTCTCCGCTAATTGCTTCTTTAAAACTGGCAGCTTTAAATGGTTTAGGTAAGGAAGGATTTCTTATTTCATCGCAAAAGATAAAAGATCAGCCTTGCATTGTTATTGCTGCAAATACAGATATAGGGCTGCTTTACGGCAGTTTCCATTTTTTGCAACTCTTACAAACCCAACAATCCATTGCCAATTTACAGATAGAGAGTGCACCAAAAATTCAATATCGCCTACTGAATCATTGGGATAATATGAACCGCACGGTTGAAAGAGGCTATGCAGGATTTTCTATTTGGAAATGGCATTTATTACCAGGCTATATAGACCAACGCTATAGGGATTATGCCAGAGCAAATGCCTCCATCGGCATTAATGGAACTGTGATCACCAATGTGAATGCCAATGCGCAAATGATGAGTCCGAGCTATTTAGTAAAAGTTGCAGCACTGGCCGATGTTTTCAGACCCTATGGAATTAAAGTTTATTTATCTGCAAAATTTAGTGCCCCTATTGAATTGGGAAGACTTAAAACTGCCGATCCATTTGATGAAACAGTAAAAGAATGGTGGCGTAAAAAAACAGATGAGATCTATGCTTTGATACCTGATTTTGGTGGATTTATTGTAAAAGCCAATTCAGAGGGACAGCCCGGACCACAAAATTACAAACGTACACATGCAGATGGCGCCAATATGCTGGCTGATGCATTGGCACCTCATAAGGGTATAGTTATGTGGCGTGCATTTGTTTATAGCAATGAAACCCCTACAGACAGAACCAAACAGGCTTATGATGAATTCAAACCATTCGATGGTGCTTTTAAACCTAATGTAATAGTTCAGGTAAAAAATGGACCACTGGATTTTCAACCAAGAGAACCTTTTCATCCTTTATTTGGTGCCATGCCCAAAACGCCGCTTCTATTAGAGTTCCAACTTACACAGGAGTATCTGGGGCAGGCCACGAATCTGGTTTATGAAGCCCCTTTGATGAAGGAAGTGATGGATGCTGACACTTATGCCAATGGCAAAGGTTCTACAGTAGCAAAAGTTATTGATGGCTCTATACAGTCGCAATCCATTACTGGTATTGCAGGCGTTAGTAATATTGGTGATGATCGAAATTGGTGTGGCCATCCTTTTGCACAAGCCAATTGGTATGCATTTGGGAAACTGGCATGGGACCATAGTTTAACATCAGAAAAAATTGCGGATGACTGGATCAAAATGACCTTAGGCAATGATGAAAAAATAGTTGCTGCCAGTAAAAAAATGATGCTTGGTTCCAGAGAATCTCTGGTAAATTATATGACACCATTAGGGCTTCACCATATCATGGGTGATGGTCATCATTATGGACCATCACCGTGGTCAGACAGACTGGGAAGGGCCGACTGGAACCCTGTTTATTATCACCGTGCAGATTCAATAGGCATTGGTTTTGACAGAAC
>CALRVT010000056.1:0-16950 GCA_943371675.1 Chitinophaga pinensis
GGCAGAGGCTGTTGAATTATACAACAGTAAAAGGCCTCACTTAGCTTTAAATTTTTTAACCCCAAATAAAGTACATTTACAAAAATCCCGGCTACCAGAGGCAACCGGGAATATTTTTTAATCTGTCAACTTATTTAAGGACGATTCAAATGTCGAGCAAGGAATGTTGAATGTAGAGGTGAATTTTGAATTCTCAATTCTGAAATCTCACTGTAACTCCGTCTCCTCTGTTTCTCTGTGTTGAAAAAAAACACCCATTTTTCTACCAATACCTATCAATAAGAATAATACAGTCGTTTGAAAGGATATTTTTTTCAACACAGAGGGCGCTGCGCTTGGAGAATACAGAGATTCACAGAGTTATTCTAAATTCAATATTTACTTCATCATTGTACATTTCCGCCTAGGCGGATTCAATATTCCCCTCTCCTCTTCCATACCCCCACAAATCCACATCCCCCATCAATCATGCCTGCTCCCTTCCTTCACTTTAAATACGTGCAAGATATAAGGGAAAATCGCCTGCATACTTTCTTCCGCTCCTCTGGGAGATCCGGGAAGTGTGATGATCAAACAATCGCCTGCAAAGCCTGCAATGCCTCTGCTTAACATGGCATAGGGAGTTCTTTGTTGTCCATAGTTTCTTGCGGCTTCCATTACACCTGGCAGTTCTCTGTCTAATAAAGGCTTGATCGCATCCGGCGTAATATCTCTGGCTGATAATCCTGTTCCTCCTGAAAATAAGATCATTTGAAAACCATCTTCAATTAAATGCCTGGCTTCCTTTTGTATCGTTTCAAAATCATCTTCAATTACTTTTTTGATGGCTACAGCTAAATGATGCTTCTTCAAATTTTCAACAATGATTTCACCGCTTTTATCTACGCCCACTCCTTTGCTAATGCTATCACTGCAAGTAATGACGGCTATTTTTAAATTTTCCGGATAGGCATACTTGATATCTGTTTTTCCACCTTTCTTTTCTTCCAGTTTGATTTCCTGTATTTCAATGTTTTTATCAATAGGCTTTAACATATCATACATGGTTAATAAGGTTACAGAAACCCCGTACATGGCTTCCACTTCCACACCCGTTTTATAAACAGTGTGCACTTCCACCCTTACTTTAATATGGAGTCCGTCAATTTCATGTTTAATAGAAGTGAATTCTACCGGCAATGGGTGGCAATCGGGTATAACTTCATAGGTTTTTTTGCAAGCCAGTAAACCTGCCGCCCTGCTAAACTCAAAAATATCACCTTTGGGAACCTGCTTGTTTTGAATGGCATCTATCGTTTCCTGTTTAGAAACTTTTAAAATTCCTGTTGCCACTGCTATTCTTAAGGTGGATGATTTATGTGTGATATTAACCATGGTGATTGATTGCTGTGTTTAACTGTTTATTTTCCATTGATAACCATCCTGCTCAAAAATTTCTTTACCCCAAACGGGCAATTCGGTCTTTATTCTTTCCACACATTCCGAAGATGCACTAATAGCTGCTGCCCGATGTTTGGCAGAGGTAAATACAAATAAGCAAATTTCTCCTGTCCTTACCATTCCCAAACTATGGTAAACATGCATGCAGGTTAAATCATATTTAGCAAACAACTCTTCTCTGATTACATGCATTTTTTCCAATGCCATTTCCTGATGACTGCTATAGTCAATCGCCTTAACCGTATGACTGTCTATCTGGTCTGCTCTTACCTGCCCTAAAAAAATACTATGACCACCAATCCCGGTTTGGGTGGCATGTTTGGCAATACTATCTGCTATGAAAGCCGGTGCTATCGGGCCTTCCCGGAAGATATTCTTGGGTACTTTCTTTTCCATTTTTTATATGATTTCCTTTTTTAAGAGTTCATTCACGCCACCCTGTAACGAATAAACGTTGTGACAAATATTTTTCATCATAGCTGCCGCTTTTTTACTTCTAACACCCGTTTGGCAAATAAAAACAAGCTCCTTGTTCTGTAAGGTTTCCTGATGTTGCAATAAAGTATTCAGCGGAATAGATAAATGCTGGAATGATACCAATCTGGGCATTTCATCTTCTTCTCTAATATCCACCAAAATAAGATCTTCCTTTTGCTGTAACCATTCTTGAATACGCATCTCATTCACTGCTGTTTCACATAAACCGGGATAATCTGTATGCAGATAAGATGCCAAATCATTGGGCATTGTAGCAGATGGAGCGATACTTTTTGTTAACTGCATCAAGTAAGTATGCTGTGTTAATGCATTGTAGGTAAGCATTTGGTTGATAAGCGGTTTCCCTATTCCGGTAATAAATTTGATCACTTCTGTAGCTTGCATCACTCCGATCATTCCGGGTAAAACACCCAGTACACCTGCTTCTGAACAGGAAAGTGCTTCCTCATTTTTGGGTGGATCAGAGAATAAGTCGCGGTAATGAATTCCTTCTTTATTTTGTGAGAGATCAAATACAGCAACCTGTCCCTCATATTTTGATACTGCACCAAAAACCAAAGTTTTCTGCATCAATACACAGGCATCATTGATCAGGTACCTGCTTGCGAAATTATCAGTTGCATCAACTATGATATCATATTCAGGGAAAATTTCAATAGCTAAAGATTGATTGCATCGATGTTGGTAAGTGGTCGTTTGAATGGTGTTATTCAACGCCTGAATTTTTGAAGCAGCAACAACTACTTTATATTTTCCAATATCTTCCTGCCCATATAATATCTGGCGATTTAAATTGGAATAGGAAACCTGGTCATCATCGGCAATACCGATATGGCCCACACCAGCTGCCGCTAAATATTGTAAAACAGGACAACCCAAACCACCTGCCCCTATCACCAATACACGGGCATTGGCCAACTTTTCCTGTGCAGCTATGCCAAATCCTGCTAATATGGTTTGTCTGTGGTAACGTTCTTCCAACATAATTTATCCTCCAGAAAAAGGTGGCATACAGGCAATAGTAGCGCCATCTGTGATCTCTTCATCAGCAACTGCCAGTTTATTATTAATAGCTATGGTAAATGAAGTATTTGTCATTGCCGGGTATTTTTCAAATAATAACTTTTTTAACTGATCCACTGTGCCGGGATTTTCTATTTGAATGGTACCAGCACCTACCAGATCTGTTAACTGTCCAAAAAAAAGTATATCCATTTGCTTCATACTAGGTGAGAATTAATTTAACCGAAGCCATCAATAAAACAATGGCTAAAGTATATTTTAAGATTTTTTGGTTGAATTGAATAGACCCTAACCAGGCACCTACCAATCCACCTGCAAAAGCAATAGCAACAAAACGAAACATAGAAGGATCAATATTGATGCCCTTAGAATATTGTCCAGCCAATCCTGCCATTGAATTTACAAAAATAAACAATGCACTGATGGCGGCTGTTTGTTTCTGATTGGTCCAATGCAAGAGTAATAAAATGGGCGATAATAAAATGCCGCCTCCAATACCTATTAAGCCTGATAAAAACCCGATCACAGCTCCTATCAATAAGGATACTGCCCAATTTCCTTCTTTCAGATCTTTGTCAGGGGTATTAGGAAAGATAAAAAAACGAATCACAGGGAAAATCAATAAAAAACCTAACACTTTTTTATAAAGATGTGCCTCCAATGAAATGGTGCCTCCCAAAAAAGCACAAGGGATAGAAGCTAATGCAAAAGGCCAAAATAATTTCCATTTAAAATGACCTCCTTTATAAAAAAGAAGAAAAGAAGTGAGTGATACAAATAAATTTAAAAGTAAAGCTGTTGACTTCATCAATTCTGGTGCAAAACCAAATAAGGCCATCAAAGCCAGGTAGCCGCTAGCTCCTCCATGACCAACAGAAGCATAGAGCAAAGCCACTAGAAATAATAGTATGAAAAAAAATATCGTGATAATTTTTATTTTACAGTAAATGAATGGTAACTAGATCACCTGCATTAAATTGACTTGCCTGTTCTGGCAATACCACTAAGCAATTAGCAGATACAAAAGCAGAAAGTTTAAAGGATTCTTGACCAGTGAGTATGGTTACTTTGTCATGCTGATAAATGGCTTTCAAAAAATGCGTAAGTCCTTCCGGCTTTTTAAAATCGTGTGAAAGGGGAACTTCCCTTTCTTTCAAAGCAATATTTCTCTGCGACATTAAACCTATTGCCTGTAACACATATTCGTAAAAGCAAGACAAAACGGATGCAGGATTTCCGGGAAGTCCAAATACTATTTGATTCCCCCTTTTCCCAAACAGTAAAGGCTTTCCTGGTTTTTGTTTCACCTTATGAAAAATAGTCGTTACACCAGATTGCTTCATTGCTTGAAGGGTAAAATCATAATCACCCACACTTACGCCTCCGGTGATCAATACCATATCAGACAGTTCCAATAAATGATTCAATTGTGCTGTTAGTTGTGAAAGATCATCCTTTGCAGCAACAATGGCAATATCCTTTATTTGTAATTGATTTAATGCAGCAGCTAAAGTATAACTATTGGATTCGTAGACCTGACCATAACCCAAATGCATCCCAGGTTTTTGCAATTCATTTCCTGTAACCAGAATGCCTATTTTGGGCATCGGATATACAGGAAGCTGATGAATGCCGATACTGGCTAATAAGCCAATAATGGCGGGGGTTACAGTTGTTTGAGAAGGCAAAACTTGATGGCCCATTTTGATATCAGCCCCTACACTTCTTACATGATCACCCTGTTGAATACCCGTTTCCGGTAAGATCAAATATCCAGATTCTAACTTTGCTTTTTCTTGCATTAAAACAGTATCTGCTCCAGCTGGAATGGGCGCACCTGTGAATATTCTAATAGCAGATCCTTTTTCAAATGTAAATGGTTGATCAGCGCCTGCCGCTACTTCGCCCCTTAATTCATATTTGGTTTTTCCTTCCTGATAAACAAAAGCATAGCCATCCATATTTGATTGCGGAAAAGCGGGCATATCCATCTTCGCAATAATGGCTTCTGCAAGTATTAATTGATTCGTTTCTTCTAATGCTAATGTTACGGCAGGCAAGGGCACTATATTTTCGCAAATCAATTTTCTCGCATATTCAACTGAAATCAAAGTTTCCATAAAGAAAAAATATTGGATCAACCGCCAATTTGTATCATGGTTCTGTTGTGTAGCGAATTTGTTTCAATTTTTTCCAGATCAGTAGTAAACTGTCCACCCAAAGCCTGCTTTTTATCTGCGATATTTTGGTGAATCAAAGAAACAATATATTCTCCCTTTCTATACATACTTAAAAGGTCTGTTTCTGATTGTGAGAAAAGACAGTTCTTCATTTTCCCATCGGCAGTTAAACGCATTCTATTGCAATCCCCACAAAATGGCGCACTCATGGTACTGATCACGGCAAAAGTTCCTTTGTATCCGGGCACCCGGAAGTTTTTAGCCGTTTCATGTGGCTTTCTTTCTATCGGCTCCATAGTAAACTCAGTTCCGATCTTTTCTAAAATTTGCTGCAGTGTAATTACCTTTTCTCTATTCCATTTATTTTGATCAAAAGGCATAAATTCTATGAATCGGATATGAACTGGGACGTCTTTTGTCCATCGAACAAAATCAACAATTTCGTCATCATTCACGCCTTTAATGGCTACCACATTCACTTTCACACCAATGTTATGCTGCAACATCAATTGGATATTGCGCACTACCTGCTCCTGCTTATCTTTTTTTGTCATTAAAATAAAACGGTCTCTTTGCAGGGTATCCAAACTGATATTTAAAGATCTAATACCTGCATTTTTAATCAGTTCTGCATATTCATGTAATCGGGTACCATTGGTGGTCATGGTTAACTGAATATTCAATTTGGCTAAACGCTGAATGATCTCTCCAAAATCTTTTCTTACCAATGGTTCACCGCCAGTGAGTCTTATTTTATTAACGCCTTCCTGTACAAATATTTTGGCTATCGCTTCAATTTCATCAACCTGCATCAAATGTGCAGAAGGGGCAGCATGATAATCATCATCGGGCATACAATAGAAACACCTTAGATCACAGTGATCCGTCAATGAAATACGCAGGTAATCATGTATCCTATTAAACCTATCTACAATCATTTAAATTTTCTCCTTGCGTAAAGCATTATAATCATCCATGGTATCAATATCGATTACGCCTTCATCAAAATGCAATTTAGCAACTTCGTTTTCTCTTTGCTTGATTATTTTTTTGGCACCAATATCACCTTTTAAAGCTAGTAAGTCAGTGAATACAGATTTATGAAACAGGGCGGGCGTACCTAATTCATTGGCATAATAACAGGCAGCAATGGGTAAACCTGAATTTTGCTGTAAACTAATCAGCGATTGGATCTTATCAGCATTAACAAAGGGCTGATCACATACCAAAACCATGATACCGTCTATTAATGGTGTTTTTTCTAAGACATTCGTTAACCCGACTACAATAGAACCTGCCATGCCTTGCTGCCATTGTTCATTGATGACTACCTGCAAATTTTTGGTTGTTAATTGTGCCTGAATTTTTTCAGCATTGGCACCTAATACCAGTGTAATGGGAAAATCACCAGAACCCATTGCTATGTCAATTAATCGGTTGATCAGCGTTTTACCTTCATATAGTAAAAGCTGTTTAGGGCTTCCCAATCTTTTACTCTCTCCGGCAGCTATGATCAAGATACCACAATGTTGTATGGAATGGCTCATGCACTATGTATTTGGTCCTCTTTCCATTTTAGCATTTTTCCCTCCTTGGCATTAAATACAGCTACTATTTCAGCAATAATACTCGTAGCAATTTCTTCAGGCGTTTCTGCCCCAATATCCAAACCGGTAGGGCCATAAATTCTGGTTAGCATTTGTTCAGTAATTTCCAATCCACCGTTTTGTAGTTCATCCAACATTTTTACCAGTTTCTTTTTGGGACCCAGCACTCCGATATAGGAAACTTCAGTACCAAGCAAAGCTTTGAGCATCTGAAGGTCATATTGGTAATTATGTGTCATCAATACAAAACAGGTTCTGTTATCAATAGCTATTTGTTTTAACACAGATTCGGGTTTACTTACCAGCACCTGGCAGGCACTGATAAAGCGATCAGCTTTTGCATAAGTGTTTCTGCCATCAACAACTTTTACTTCCCAACCCAAAATCCTTGCTATTTGCATCATGGGTATTGCGTCATTTCCGGCACCAATCAATACCAGTGATATAGGTGGCACTAGCATTTCAATAAATGCATTTACTAAACGCCCCAAGATTTCATAATTCCGAAACTGTGACTGCCCATTGGCAAAAACAGCTTGTATATCATTTGCTACTATTGATCTGAGCGGTAATTGTGGATGCCTTTCCGTAAATGTGCTATCCTTCGTTTGTATTAAACAAGTACCGATTTGATTGTTTTTTTTATCAGTCAGATCAAACAAAGTCACGATCACAGCCTGCTGTCTTTTTGCAAAAGATTTCCGCAAAAGCTCCAATGGATTTAAAGGGTCAAGCCTATCAATATATTCAAACAATACCTGAATAATTCCTTCACAACCTAGCTGGACGCCAATTGAAGCGTCATCTTCATCGCTGGTATCGTAAGTTACCAATCTACTTCTTTGCTCGGTAAAAGTTAAGAGTGCTTTCTTTAAGGCATCTCCTTCTAAGCATCCGCCACTGATGGCACCTATCATTAAACCATCTTCTAAAACCAACATCCTTGCACCTGGTCTTCTGTATGAGGAGCCTTGCAGATGAACCACAGTTGCCAATACACAAGCCTTTCCAGTATGGATAGCATTATCATAAGCCTCTACTATTTCTTGCAATTCTTTCATCAAATTAATTCTCTATTCAAAATGGCTGAAACCCTTTCACCACGGCCTTCTTAGCCAATGCAATATCTGATGCTTTGATCATGGGCGCCTTATTACCCCAGGAATTTCTCATATAATTGATCACATCCGCCGTTTCTTTATCCGTTAAATTAATGGCAGCCATTTCAAGGTTATAATTAACCCCTTTTACTACTATTGGTCCGCGCATACCCTGTAAGATAATTTTTACCATCCTATTCTTGTCATTCAGGTTACCCGTTTTTACCAAAGAAGGAAAAGCACCTTCCACGCCATTTCCGTCTTCCATATGGCAGGACATACAAAAAGTTTGATATACGGATTTACCATTTTGCATGCTAGTAACCGATGCGGTATTTTGAGCAAAAGAATGACCAATTGTGGAAATCGTTAATATTAAAAAGAGACTCAGATTTTTTTTCATTTTTATTCGGTTTCATTGCTAATAAAAAAGACTGCCCAAAAGCAATCTTTTAAATTTGATTATAACTTGTTTGCTTTAGCTTTTGTTCAAATCATTGATAAATGGTTGGTGGTAGAATCGTTTACCAGTGGCTTTATATAAGGCATTTGCCAAAGCACCAAAGATTGGCGGGAATGGTGGCTCACCTAAACCGGTTGGATCCACATTATTCTGCACAAAATGAACATCGATTTTTTTAGGCGCTTCTTTCAGCCTGATCATTCGATATTGGTTAAAATTCTTTTGCATGGGAACACCTTTTTCAAAACGTAAGCCTCCGTACAATGCATTCCCAATACCATCTACAACAGCTCCTTCTACCATATTTTTTGCGCCCTCCGGATTTACCACTAAACCACAATCCAAGGCAGAATACACTTTCTCTACAATGGGTTGTCCGTTTTTCATAGTTAGATCTACCACGTGTGCTGCATAAGAGTTGTGGCAGAAATAAGCTGCTACGCCTCTTTTTACATTTTTGTTAGATGCCGATCCCCAGTTTGATTTTTGTTTCACCAATTCTAATACACCAATATATCTGTCGGCATCATACTCATTATTTTTTCCAACAGGATTGGCTTTGGCTTTTTTCAATAATTCAATTCTATAGTCAATAGGATCCTTACCCAAAGCTTCCGCCAATTCATCCAGAAAAGATTGTTCAGCTGCAGCATTAAAATTAGATCTGGGCGCTCTGAATGCACCGATGGTGATATTGGAAGGTATATCCCATCCTTCTGCTAAATAGTTTTCAAATGCGCCGGCAGGGAACCTGTTTTGGTGAATGGCATTTTCAGGAACACCTCCTCCTTTTACATGAATAGCAGTTACGTTGTTATTTTCATCCAGCGCTGCTTTGTAGGTAATCATATAAGATGGACGATACACGCCATTGGTCATATCATCTTCCCTTGTATAAATTAATTTTACAGGCGCTTTCATTTTTTTGGAAATCAATCCGGCTTCAACGATATAATGTCCGTAAGCCCTTCTGCCAAAGCCACCGCCCATTCTGGCCAACTTCATATCAATTTTATCAGCAGTGATATCCAGGTTCATCGTGATGCTTTTTTTCATCATTTCAGGGATCTGAATAGGTGCTACAAAAAAAGCTTTCGTATCTGTAATGTTTGCAAAACAGCTGATAGGCTCCATGGTATTATGGGGCAAGAATGGAGCAGAATAAGTTTTTTCAATCACTTTTTTTGCTTTTGCAAATGCTGCTTCGGGGTCACCATCCTTTCTCAAAACCTTTCCCGGCTTTTTCTGCATCTCATACATTTGTTTCATATGCTCATCCGTACTTTCTAGGCCTGCAGGTATCGTTTCTTGTCTTTTTGCACCGCCTCTTGAGCTGAGCGGTTCCTGTGTTTCTTTGATGGGTTCCCATTGAATCACTACTTTCTTTCGGGCATTCATCACTTCCCAGGTAGAATTTCCCACAACTGCCACTAGATTATTGAAGGTCCGGGTATCGAATCCTTCTTTTTCGTAGCCATCCTTGTATACTTTTATTTCAAACACATCTTTGATGCCCGGCATCTTTAGCGCTTCTGTTGCATTGAAGGATGCTAATTTCATACCAAATGCCGGTGGATGAATGGCCATGGCAATCAACATTCCTTTCTCTTGATAATCCATGGTAAATAATGACTTACCACTTACTATTTTAAGGCCTTCCACATTTTTCTGAGGTGTGCCCAACAAAGAAAACTCGCCATTCTTTTTTAAGGTAACTTTTTCAGGAGGCGTTAATTTAGAAGCCGCGGTTGCTAAAGCACCATAGCTTAAACTTTTATTACCAGCTTTGTGGTATACAACGCCTTTTCTTGCTATTAATTCTGCAACAGGAACTTTCCACTCATTCGCTGCGGCCTGCATTAACATTAGTTTCGCTTTTGCACCTGCAGTTCTTAATGGCTGCCAAGCCATACGCATGGCCTGACTGCCTCCAGTAAACTGGCTTTTAAACCTGGGTGTATCATAATCACCTTGTTCAACTTTTACTTTTTCCCAGTCAACTTCCAATTCTTCCGCAACAAGCATGGGTAAGGAAGTCATCACATTTTGCCCAAATTCAGGATTTGGCGATAGAATGATTACCTGGTTATCGGTTGTTATTTTTATAAATCCGGTAAGTTCTACCACTTCATTGGCTGCTGTACCATTTGCCAACAACTCTTTGGGCGTAATACTAGCCAACCAGCTAAAACCCACCATCATCCCACCTCCTGTAAGTGAAGAGACTTTTAAAAAGGAACGTCGGCTATAATTATTTTCTATTTTTTTCATAAACCAGGGTAATTTATTTGATGGATGATTTAGCTGCCGTTTTGATGGCTTCTTTTATTCTCAGATAAGTGCCACATCTGCAGATATTACCACTCATGAATGTATCAATATCCTCATCTGTGGGTTTTGGCTTTGATTTCAACAAAGAAACAGCCGCCATCATTTGTCCGGTTTGGCAATAACCACATTGCGCAACATCTAAATCCAACCAGGCTTTTTGAACCGGATGATCTCCATTTTCCGACAAACCTTCAATGGTGGTGATTTCCTGTATACCAATTGCGGACACAGGTAACTGACAGGATTTTAATGCCCTGCCATTTAATAGAATGGTACATGCACCGCAAGAACCAACGCCACAACCATATTTAGTTCCCACCATACCCAGATGGTCGCGCAATACCCATAAAACCGGGGTACTGGGATCTACATTTACTTCGGTTGTTTTACCGTTAACCTTAAGTTTAATATTCGCCATAATTTTAAATTTCTTTGTAGATGAGCTGCTCAAATCTGTGCCAAATTAAGCAATATAATGAGCTTGTGAATTACTAAAAACAAACAATTTAATCACTAGTTCAAATAAAACATCAATCAAATTGCCATCCAATTAGGCTTTAAATACCCGCAACACTTTACGCGATTGTTTAAACAAAAGCCCGGGTATAAACTCAACGGATATCGGTCATTGAACTAAAAACACTTTTTTGAGATTTTCCAGGGGGATGAATCGCATACCTAAACATTCCTGAATATGCACTAAATAACTTGTATTTCAGTTAGTTGTAATGCTTTCAAACTCAAAAACAGGTTTTTTGCATAGTTACCAATATTTGGTAACTTTACAACAAATCAATCTATATGGGAAGGAATACATCTGTTTCTCTCGGGGACTATTTTGAAGATTTTGTCGACTCCAGAATCACTGAAGGGAGATTTAAAAATGCGAGTGAGGTGATCAGAGCAGGGCTTCGATTATTGGAAGAAGAAGAACAAAAAATTATTCTTCTTCGAAATGCAATTAAGAAAGGAGAAGAAAGTGGCATCGCTAAAAACTATGATGCGAAAAAGCATTTGGCTGATTTAAAAAATAAGAAGAAGCTAAATTGAGCAAGAAATGTTGAAAGCTCAACTCTGAATTACCTCTGTGAACCTCTGAGTTCTCTGTTTCTCTGTGTTGAAAAAAAACACCCATTTTTCTACCAATATTTATCAAAAAGAATAATAACCACTTACGTATCTTCTATATTACTAAGTCATAAATTGGAAAGAATCATTTGAAATGATATTTTTTTTCAACACAGAGGGCGCTGCGCTTGGAGAAAACAGAGATTCACAGAGAATAATTCATAATAAATATGACTTTCAACCTCATTTAGATTCCTTTCACCGATTAGTCACCCTTTTTATCAACCAGATTGCCGGGTTTTCATTTGTTTTTGTAATTTATAGTCAGATTAAACAGACAACCTATGACAGCAACCTGTCGTATTACCAACCAACACTAAAACCTAAAAAAAGTAACAATGAAAAAGAATCTCTTCTACTTCGTGCTGCTGATAGCTGGTATAGCTTTACTAGCAGCCACCAAACCATTTGTTCCTTCGCCCTATGGCTTTAGCAAAGGAAGTCCTGAGATCAAATCCATCAGCGCTCTTTCTTTTGGCAAAGATGGCATCCTGTTCATTGGCGATTCTAAAAACGCTACCGTATTTGCTTTGGAAACAAAGGATAACAAAAACAATGCCCAGGCCACAGCTATTGATATAGCTTCTGTTGACCAGAAAATAGCCGAGGCTTTGGGTACAGAAAAAGAGAATATCAGTATTACCGATATGGCTGTTAACCCCGTTTCAAAAAAATTATATGTGGCTATTCAATACAAAGATGGCACACCTGCTATCTTGAAAGTGAGCAATGAAAAAATAGAAGCAGTAGCTACCAAAGATGTGAACTTTTCCAGTATTGCTTTGAACGATGTGTATGCAGAAGATGCCAAAGATGCAAGAGGCAGACCTTTGCGTATTTCCACTATTTCTGATATGGGCTTTGCCAATGGCAAAGTACTGATCAGCGGTTTGTCCAATAAAGAATTCAGTTCCACTTTCCGCAGCATCCCCTTCCCTTTTGGCAATGAACAGGAACAAGCTTCATTAGAAATGTACCATGCATCGCATGGTCGTTATGAAACTACTTCACCGATCAGAACTTTTACCACCGGAAAAATCAATGGCAAAGAATACTTGATTGCCAGCTATACCTGCACACCACTGGTATTATATCCGCTGGACGAATTAAAAGCAGGCACACACGTAAAAGGTAGAACGGTTGCAGAAATGGGTAGTGGCAATACACCTATTGATATGACGACCATCACCAAAGGAAATGAAACATTTTTGATCATGGGCAATACCGCGAAACCATTGGCGGAAGTGAATTATAGCACCATCGCTGCATTTGAAGGCACTTTAACAGAAAGAGTACCCGGAACTGCAGGAACAGTATTTGTGCAAGTCCCTAATTTAACCAAAGTGCTTCAGATGGATAAACTCGACAATAACCATGTAGTGATCATGCAGAAAAAAGAAGATGGTAGCACACATTTACTTACTTCCAAGAATGAAGCACTCTAAAAGAAATATCTTTTTGAATAGCGGGTTAGGCAATATGCTTAACCTGCTTTTTTTTGTGCTCATCCTTTTCGCATGCAATACAAAAGAAAATGATGTGGAGATCATTTGGGTTCAGGATCAAGCCAAAAGCATTCAGTTATCAGACAAGATATTGGCCGGCATTTTTATGAATGAAGTGCCCGGTGTCATTCAGATCAGGTCCGTTAAGGATAGCACACATACACCCATTCTGGGAAATTTTACGCTAAAAAAACCGGTCCGATTCGAACCATTAGTGCCCTTTACCAAAGGGTTCACTTATGAAATTATGTTTGATGGATCAAGGGTAGCCACTTTTAGCATTCCATCAGCTGATCAAAAAAATGCCCCATCCATCATTGCTATTTATCCCGAGCAGGATACGCTTCCGGAAAATATTTTAAAAATGTACCTGCATTTTTCTGCACCCATGAGAGAAGGCTTTTCAGGAAATTTTGTTAGAGTAATCCATGCGGACAAGGATACCTTAAATGATGTATTCTTAAAAATGGAACCCGAACTATGGAATGAAGACAGAACAGTTCTTACGCTTTGGTTTGATCCGGGAAGAATTAAAAGAGACCTGCAACCCAATTTAAAACTGGGTAACCCACTCCAAAAAAATAGCACTTACACCCTTTTCATATCGAAACAATGGCAAAATGCACAAGGGCTGTCGATGAACAAAAATGTGACAAAAACATTTTGGGTTAAAACGTGCGATAGCCTTTCTCCAAATATCCTTCAATGGAATATCGTATCACCACCCATTAATACGAGAGCTCCCCTTGCTATTCAATTACAGGAACCTCTGGATCATTATTTATTGTTAGAAACCCTTACAATAATGGACAGTAGTCAAAAAAAGCTTGCTGGCAAATGGGAAATACAAAACGAAGACCAAGTCATACAATTTATTCCCAACAATCCCTGGCAGGCTGGTAATTACCAATTGATCATTGCCTCCCAACTCGAAGACCTTGCCGGCAATAACTTGAATAAGGTTTTTGACAGAGACATCTCAAAATCAAAAACCCCCGATAACAAACCATTCTATTCAAGAAAATTCAAAGTCCAGTAAAACTCTTCGCCCCCCCTCTGTGCAACTCCCTGTCTCTGAGCCTCTGTGTTGAAAAAAAATCCACACCAAAAAATAAGTTTACCTTCACAAAAAAATCATCATGACCGATAAGCGCTACGAAGACCTGGTTCAAAACCATGCCCCAGATATGATTGAAAGATTGATCACTACTGTTACAGAAGCCGGTCCGGTAGAAATTCATCATGATTTCGAGGAAGGCGACCAATGGGCCATCGTATCCATGCATATCTATGATGAGGACAAAGAGATTTCACTGCGCTTGCATTTGAATGATGTATACGACCTCTATTTTGGATACTATGATGATGAAGATGAATTCTTCGAGATCATTCATGTATTAACCGAAGAAGAAAAAAAAGGCATCCCTGCAGGCCTGCAAAAACTCATGAAACGTGTATTGGACACGGAAGAAGGTATTCGGGTGCCGGCTAATCTTATTAGATCCTAGAGAATTTTGATTGACGAACAAGGAATTTTGAAAGACTTGTCCGCCGAAGCTTAGCGTAGGTGGAGGTGAATGTTAAACGTAGCACTGCTTTTATTTACCTTAACTTTAAAAGACAACTAAGCTTGTCTTACATGAAAACAATTCTTTGCTTTGTAGGCTTGTTCCTTCATTTTTTTGCAATTGGTCAAGCCTCCACCATAACCTACCCGCAAGACGATGCTTCTATTGAACATGCCGATGTTCCTAAAGGAGAGATCATCAAATTATCTTTCCAACAATCCAAAATTTTTCCGGGCACTAGCCGTGATTACTGGATCTATGTACCTGCGCAATACAACCAGGAAAAACCAGCCTGTGTTTATGTGAATCAGGATGGCATACAATGGAAAGCGCCTACGGTATTTGATAACCTGATCCATCGCAAAGAAATGCCGGTGACCATTGGCGTTTTTGTGACACCTGGAAAGATCCCTTCGCCGGATCCTGCAAAAGCTTTGGACAGATTCAATAGAAGTTTTGAATATGATGGATTAGGAGATGCTTATGCAAGATTTATTCTAAATGAGATCTTACCGGAAGTAGAAAAACAAAAAACAAAAGATGGCAGAGCTATACATCTCTCCAAAAATGGGAATGACCGTGCTATTGGAGGATCGAGTAGCGGTGCCATTGCGGCATTTACAGCTGCATGGGAAAAACCTGATGCCTTTTCAAGGGTATTCAGTGCAATAGGCACTTATGTAGGTTTGCGAGGCGGACATGAATATCCAACCCTGATCAGAAAAAATATACCCAAACCCATTCGCATCTTTTTACAAGACGGCACCAATGACCTGAATATTTATGCAGGCGATTGGTGGAAAGCCAATGAAACCATGGAACGGGCTTTAACTTTTTCCGGTTATGAAGTGAAACATGTTTGGGGCGAAGACGCACACAATGGAGCCCAGGGTACGGCTATCTTTCCTGACGTGATGCGCTGGCTATGGAAAGACTGGCCAACACCAGTTGTAGCGGGCATTTCAAAGAATCAGCTATTAAATGATATACTCATTCCTGGAAAAGAATGGGAATTGGTGGGTGAGGGATATACTTTCACAGAAGGCGTGGTTGCCAATGCCAAGGGAGAAGTTTTCTTTCAGGATATTCCCAATTCAAAAACCTATCAGATCAACAAAGAAGGGAAACCAATACTTATCAACCAACAAACACAAAGAGGGAGCGGCACTTGTTTTGGCATCGATGGTAAAAGGTATATGGTAAACAAGAATAAACAGATCATCAAATATGAAGCAGATGAAAAAGAAACCATTCTTGCAGATGATCTTCAGGGCAATGACCTGGTAATAGCATTTAATGGCAATCTATATGTTACCGCTCCAGATGGAAATATTAACCCCAGTAAGATCTATTTGATCAAACCTGACGGTACCAGGCAAATAGTAGATGAAGGATTGAAATATGCCAATGGTATTGCACTTACACCAGATCAAACCCAACTCTATGTGAATGAATCTGCATCCCATTGGGTTTGGATCTATTCTATTTTACCGGATGGAACATTAGCCAATAAACAAAAATATGGATGGCTGCATGTACCGGATACACAGGAAAATGCCTGGCCCGATGGATTAAAATGCGATCGTGACGGACGCGTATTTGTTGCTACTCGTATGGGCATTCAGATTATGGACCAACTGGGTCGCGTTAATGCGATCATGCCATCACCCGGAGCAGAACCTTCCAATATTTGTTTCGGCGGAGAAAATTTTGATACCATTTTTATTACTTGCAGAGACAAAGTGTACAAAAGACAATTAAAAGTAAAAGGTGCATTACCCTTTCAAAGCCCCCTAAAACCTGCTAATCCCCGTCTCTAAATGATCTCTGTGAAACTCCGTTTCTCCGTTTCTCTGTGTTGAAAAAAAATACTCATCTCAAGATCAATATCCATAAGATATATACACTTATGGGTATTGATCTTAAGGAAGGGTAAATCTCTTTACTTGGTGTTTTTCTTCAACACAGAGGCCTTTAGATTAAAAATAGTTCTTTGACAATTGGAATAGCAGAAAATCAGTATAAATTTTGTGGAAGGAAAGTGGGGTGAACTTAACAGAGGCATAGTCAAGAACTACTTTGTGTATTAGTCCCCACCCTCCAACCA
>CALRVT010000057.1:0-16142 GCA_943371675.1 Chitinophaga pinensis
ATCCTGGTGTGGTGATAGCAAACGTGAAGTTCCTAGAATGCTAAAAGTACTGGAAAATGCAGGTATGGATACAGGGCAGATATCTTTGATCTTTGTAGACAATGCTATCAAACAATACAAGCAAAGTCCGCAGCATGAAGAAAAGGGAAAGCTAGTTCACCATGTTCCAACATTTATTATCTATGATGGCAAAAAAGAAAAAGGAAGGATCAATGAAACACCAGTTGGATCATTGGAGAAAGATTTGCTGGCTATTTTAAAGAACGAAAACTACCAACCTAAGTATAAAGGCATTAGTTTTTGGACGAAGGAAGTAAAACAGAGAAAGCAAACTATTCAAGAGGAAGAACTGAATCGTTTGGCATTACAAATTAAACCATTGTTCCTTCATGCTGGAGAGTTTAATGCATACGGTTACACACTTTTAGCTTCCAAAGATTTTACAGAGGCTTTGAATGTATTGAAATTAAATACACTACTGTATCCGGATGAGCCAAATACTTTTGATAGTTTGGGAGAGGCTTTTGAAATTATTGGCAATAAACCAGCAGCGATCAATGCATATGAAAAAGTACTTGTTATGAATCCTACAGATGCAAATGCAAAAATGAAAATTGCTTCCTTGAAGCAGTAAAGTAGGGTAAAAAAGTAAAGGTAGATTTCGGTTGATGGTTAACCGAGATCTACCTTTTATATTTTTTGCAAATAGTTTTGATAAGTGTTTTATTCCATCACTTTCTTCCATAATTCAGGGATCCTTTTGATCCAGACCAGTTCCCTTCTTTTAATAGATGCATCTTCTGCAGGGTAGCCAAAATAGGTTTTGCCACCGGCCAGTGAAGAAGGAACACCACTTTGAGCCAGCACCACGGCATTGGCCCCAATTGTGAGTGTTTTACTTACACCAACCTGACCCCATAAGGTTACGCCATCTTCAATGATGGTTCCGCCGGCAATGCCCACCTGCGCTGCAAAAAGGCAATTCTTACCTACAGTAGTATCATGGCCAATATGTACCATATTATCCATTTTTGTACCCCTGCCAATTCTTGTTTCCGCTGTTACACCTCTGTCGATGGTACAACCTGCTCCTATTTCTACATCGTCTTCTATCACCACATTACCACAACTCTGCATTCTCTTAAACCAAACATCCCTGTTCTTTTTGGTATTATAATAAAAGGCATCACTGCCAATTACGGAACCGGATTGTATCACCACATTGTTACCTATTATAGAATGATCAAGAAGCGAAACATTGGGATGAATCACACAATTTTCTCCTATTGAAACCTCTTTACCTATATAAACATTAGGCATAATAATAGTGCCATTACCCACTACACAATCTTTGCTGATACTTTCATTGGATGAAGTAAATGGACGGAAGTGGTTAACAATAGTTAGGTATGCTTCAAAAGGTTCAGCAACAATTAAAATGCTTTTGCCCTCAGGAATAATTACCTCTTTTGTATTGATGATAATAAAACTTGCAGCACTTTGCAAACAGGTTTCATAATATTTAGGATGGTCTACAAAAACAAGATCACCGCTTTCCACTTTGTGAATTTCATTGATGCCTTTTATCTCTGTAGCAGCATTTCCTACAATTTCTGCATTGATCAAATCTGCTATCCATTTTACCGAAACAGGTGCTGGAAACTTCATATGCGGTGTTTTTAGAAAAATTAAAGGTAATATTAAGCTTTCGGCAGAAATTATTTTTATCTCTTTTAAAGCCTTCCGAAATCCATTTTTGCAAGATTTTTTTCCGCACTTATTTTGGATTTTAGCTAAATAAAAAATTTTTACATTTTGATGAAACCTATTATCCATCAATGGTTCATTCAATTTCAATTTTTTACATCCGCATAAAATAGCTTAAAAAAATGCTTTAAAATGATAGCATAAATCAAACCTACATCAGCCTCTATTCACATTTCAAACCAAAATGTTAATAAAATTGTTTAAAAAAATTTTTGCATTAGCTAAAACTATTTTTAATATTGTGTAAGGAAATTTATTTCCTGGTACTTACTAACCCATCCATATACAAAGTCTCGCTTCTGCGGGACTTTTGTTTTTCTATGAATACTTACTTTATTATCTACAAACCTTACCAGGTACTTACCCAATTTTCTTCTTTGGAAGGGAAGCAAACACTGGCTGATTTTTTTAATGTTCCTAAAGATGTTTATCCGGTAGGCAGACTAGATTTTGATAGTGAAGGACTCTTGATTTTAACCAACGACCGTACTTTGAATAATCGTTTGTTGCATCCTTCCGCTAAACATGAAAGAGAATATTGGGTACAGGTAGATGGTCGCATACAAGAAGCATCCATCAATGAATTAAAAAAAGGTGTTACTATAAATGTTGAAGGGAAAAAATATCTAACCAATCCATGCGATGCTTTTTTATTTAACAAGGAACCTTCTCTTCCTGAAAGAATACCTCCCATAAGATTTAGAAAAGAAATTCCCGCACCTTGGATCAGCATTACTTTAACAGAAGGTAAGAACAGGCAGGTGAGAAAAATGACAGCAGCTGTTGGTTACCCTACTTTAAGACTGGTGCGATACAGAATTGGCTCATTAAATATCAAGGGGATGCTGCCCGGTGAGATGCAACAAATGGACAGGGATTCTTTGTTTGACATGCTATTTTAATACTTTTTATCAATTTTCGAACTTTAAGAGGCAACGTATGTTATTAGGGCGGTATCTACCCAAAAAGCCTTTTAATGCGTTCATTATTGGTGATCATATTCTTTCTTTCCTTTGTTTCAACCTGTTTTTCTCAAAATGCAGGTAATGAAACCTATGGATATGATATGGATCCAGGTGTAGATCTAGCCATACCTCATGCCCGTAATTTTGTAGAGATCCTTTCGCCGGTTATAGCGGAAACTGCTTCAATGGAAAGTCCTGCTCCTTCTCCTCAACGTATTAAGCGTCCGGACATTATCAGAAATTTCTTTTTAACAGACGATGTAGCGAGCTTTTCGCACCCTAGTAAGCAAATTGGTTTTAAACAGACAACTGTACATGTTGCCACAGGTTCCGGGTTCAAATATCCCGTAGAAAAGAGTCTTTCCTTCTTTGTTCAGCCATTGTATCAGCGAAAGGGGGAAATATTTTACAGTAAGTCAGAATCAAAAGATCGTTTATACAATGCCGGTATCAGGGCAGGTTTTGGTTGGTATATTCTGTAAGCTTCATTTACATAGTCTTCTATTTCTTTTCCAGCACTTATCTTTGCAGCCGTTCAAAGCGCAATTATGAGTCAAATACATTTATCAGAACAGGAATTGATCCGCAGGGAGAAGCTGGTTAAACTGCAGGAAGCAGGCATCAATCCCTATCCGGCACCCCTTTATCCTGTAACACATTTTTCTACAGATATCAAAGACCAGTACACCGAAGAAACAAAAGAGCAATTTGCTAACCTATGTGTTGCCGGAAGAATCATGAGTATTAACGATAAGGGTAAGGTATTCTTTATCAAAATTCAAGACAGCAAGGGTATCATACAATTGTATGTGAAACGGGATGACCTTTGTCCGGGTGAAGACAAATCATTCTGGGATAATTTGGTGAAACATGGTTTAGACCTGGGCGATATTATTGGTGCCACGGGCTATGCATTCATTACTAAAACTGGTGAAACATCTATCCATACCCAAACACTTACTCTGCTTACCAAATCATTGAAGCCACTGCCTGTAATAAAAAGGGATGAGGAAGGAAATATTTTTGATGCGGTAACAGATCCCGAATTCAGGTATCGTCAGCGTTATGCAGACCTGATCATCAATCCTGAAGTGAAAGATACTTTTGTAAAAAGAACCCAACTGATCAATACCATCCGCAATTTCCTGAATAGTCAGGGAGCTTTGGAAGTGGATACACCTGTATTACAGGCCATTCCTGGCGGTGCAGCTGCCCGTCCCTTTGCTACACATCACAACGCGCTGGATGTTCCCTTTTACCTCCGTATTGCCAATGAGCTGTATTTGAAAAGATTGATTGTGGGAGGTTTCGACTGGGTATATGAGTTCAGCAGAAATTTTAGGAATGAAGGCATGGACAGAACCCATAATCCTGAATTTACGGTGTTGGAATGGTATACTGCCTACAAGGACTATTTCTGGATGATGGAAACAACGGAACAACTCTTTGAAAAAATTGCATTGGCCTTACATGGTACCACTGATGTTCCATTAGGTGATAAGATCATCAATTTTAAAGCACCTTTTAAGCGTATCAGCATTCATGATGCCATTAAAGAAAATACAGGTATTGATGTGGGCGAGATGGATGAAGCCGGATTAAGAGATGTTTGTAAACAACTTAAAATTGATGTACCCGGAAATATTGGTAAGGGAAAATTGATAGATGAGATCTTTGGTGCTACCAGTGAACATACTTTTATTCAACCCACTTTTATCATTGATTATCCGGTGGAGATGAGTCCTTTAACCAAAAAGCACCGCAGCAAACCCGGTCTGGTAGAGCGTTTTGAGCTGATGGTGAATGGAAAGGAAATTGCCAATGCTTATACCGAATTAAATGATCCTATTGATCAGCGTGAAAGATTTGAAGAGCAGGTAAAGCTGATGGAGAGGGGTGATGATGAGGCCATGTTTATTGATCATGACTTTTTACGCGCATTAGAATATGGCATGCCACCAACATCCGGTATTGGAATTGGTATTGATCGTTTATGTATGATGATGACCAACCAGGTTTCTATACAGGATGTGTTGTTGTTTCCTCAGATGCGCCCGGAGAAAATGGATTAAAACAACTTACATAAAGGTTTGTATAAAAGAAAATCTCACTGATCAGTGAGATTTTCTTTTTAAAATCAATGAATACTTTATGCACTGATAATTTTAATCTCTATAGTTGAGTGCTGGTTTAATATTACCCAATAATGGTTGATAAATATAATCGCCTTTAGCTGTTTTGAATTCTGCCTTTGCTTTTTCAATATATGCCGGGTTCGAAAAAAGATCAATCGCAGTAAGTGCCATGGTTTTGGCAGCAACCATCATTCCCTTTGTGCCTATTTCCGTTCCTCCGCATGCAACTGCCTGCCAGCTATGAGCTGGTGTACCGGGTATCCAGGTGGCTGCAGTTAATCCAACGGTAGGAACTGTATAACTTACATCTCCCACATCTGTAGAGCCACCTCCTGCATCTGGAACTTGTTGAAAAGGTTTTATGGAAGCCGCAGATTGAATAGGGGGCACTTTAAAATTAAAGGAGGCTTGAATTTTTTTACCAAATGCAATTTCTTCCGGTGAATAGGTTACACCACCTACTTTTTCTAAATTGGCTTGCATGATTTCGCCCAATGATTTGTTTAAAAGCAGATCATGGGTACCACCTATGATGCCATACTCCGCGGTTGTTTCTGTTCCCATGGCTGCGCCATTTGCGGCTTTAGCTACTCTCTCAAAAATTTCTTTTACCACTTCTTTGTTGGGGTGCCGAACATAGTAATATACTTCTGCAAAATCAGGAACCACGTTAGGTGCCCTGCCTCCATTGGTGATCACATAATGAATTCGGGTTTCCTGCGGAATATGTTCGCGCATCATATTTACCATATTATTCATGGCTTCCACACCATCCAGTGCAGAACGGCCTTTTTCGGGTGCCCCTGCTGCATGCGCAGATAAACCCTTAAAACGAAATTTCGCTGATTTATTGGCCAAGGCACTCGTCATGGTAATACTATTTTCATTATCGGGATGCCAATGAATAACCGCATCTACATCCTTAAATAATCCTGCACGTACCATAAATACTTTTCCGCTACCACCTTCTTCTGCTGGACAACCATATACACGAACGGTGCCTTTCAGTTTTTTTGCTTCGATGAGTTTTTTCAATTCAATACCTGCCGCAACAGATGCAGTGCCAAATAAGTGATGTCCGCAACCATGTCCGGCATCAGTACCTGCAATTGATTTTTTTTCTGGTATCGCTTCCTGTGATAAACCAGGTAAAGCATCATATTCTGCAAGGATGACAATGATTGGCTGACCTGAGCCATAACTGGCAACGAATGCTGTTGGAATGTCTGCTACGCCTGTTTGTATGGTAAATCCATTTTCTTGTAAGGTCTTTTGGTGTAATGCGGAACTCTTCACTTCTTTATACCCTACTTCGGCATAGTTCCAGATTTGAAGGGCTGTTTTTTTGTATGCTTCATAATTTGCATCCAGATTTTTTATGGCAGCATTTTTAATTTCTAATGATGCGTTTTGTGCATACATAAGTGTACACACAATAACAAATGTTGCAGCAAGAAAGGTTTTTTTAAACATCGGTTAAGTTTACATTTAAACAAATAGATCCTTGTACAGTTCTGCGCCCGGAACAACGGAATACTTACTTAAATCCGTGATACCTTCCAGTGCAAGTACTTCTTCATCCAGAAAAGTGTGTCCGGTACATGAAGCAGCTTGTTTGCTTAAGATATAATACACTGCATCAGCAAGAATATCTGTTGTACGGCTCATATTAGCCAGCATAGTACCACCTAATAAGTTGCGCACTGCTGCAGTATCTATCGTTGTTCTGGGCCATAATGCGTTGGAAGCAATGCCATCTCCTTTCAATTCGGCGGCCCATCCCAAAGCCATCATACTCATACTGTATTTGGTAATGGTATAGGCAATATGACCTGCCAACCATTTAGGATCCAGGTTAATGGGAGGTGATAAGGTAATTATATGTGGGTTCTTTCCTTTTTGCAGGTAAGGCAAACAATGCTTAACCACCAAAAAAGTTCCCCTAACATTAATGCTATGCATCAGATCAAATCTTTTGGATTCGGTTTTATCAGTAGGGGTTAAATTAATGGCAGATGCATTATTGATCACCACATCAATCCCACCAAACTTTTCAACTGCCTTTTCTACAGCAGCCTGAATCTGATCTTCCTGCCTGATATCTACCTGCACTGCCAAAGCTTTACCACCTGCCGCTTCCACTTCTTCGGCTGCAGAAAAAATAGTGCCACCCAAACGAGGGTCTTCTTCCACACTTTTTGCAGCTATCACAATATTGGCACCTTCTTTGGCCAAACGTAAAGCCATGGCTTTGCCGATACCGCGACTAGCGCCGGTAATCAATACGGTTCTGTTCTTAAAGGGCATAGGTATTTTGTTAGAGGATAAATTTCAGCAAAACAAGCTTACCAACCTAAGAATTCTTTTATCACCGTTTCGGTTTCGGCGCAGGCTTTGTCTAGTTCATCATTCAGGATGGTTTTTTTGAAATGGTGCTTGAACGACATTTCATAACTGGCTTTGTTTACCCTTGCTGCCAGACTTTCGGGCGTTTCGCTGCCGCGTGCTTCCAGTCTACGGGTTAGTTCTGCTATAGAGGGGGGTTGAATAAAAATGGACAAACAATCACCCGCAAACTGTTGTTGCACATGGATAGCTCCTTGCACATCTATATCCAGCATGGGTACTTTGCCTTCCTGCCAAATTCTTTCCAGTTCTGTTTTAAGGGTGCCGTAGTATTTGCCCTCGTAAACCATTTCCCATTCAATAAAAGCGTTGGCATCGATCTTATCTCTGAAATCTTTTTCTGTAAGAAAATAATAAGCCACACCATCGGTTTCATTCATTCTGGGATGACGGGTAGTTGCTGATATGGAAAAAGAAAGTTTGGGGTATTTCTGTAATAAGAACCTGGTAATAGAAGTTTTTCCCGAACCGGATGGGGCAGTTAGTATGATTAATTTTCCGTGCATGTGGGGCATTTGAACAAAGAAACGATATTATCCTGAATGGTTTTCATTTCAGGATTTCCAGCTGATCTTGGCTTCCAATGGAATATTCCTTTTCCCTTCTACCAGGGGTAAATCTGAATAACCCAGGTAAAGAATGCCCATTACCTGGTCTTCTTCTTCCAAATGCAAATAGTTTTTCATAGAAGGATGGTGTGTCATCCCACCGGTGCTCCAGAGTGCGCCAATGCCTAATGCTGAGGCTCCCAATAAAATATTTTGTACGGCTGCTGAAACAGCAGCCATTTCTTCAATAGCAGGTACGGTTTTGGTAAGTGATCTTTTCATATACACCAATATGATATGGGAAACGGTATCGCCCATATGCAATAGCTTATCATATTTTCCCTGGTTAAATTTATCTGCTTCTGTATTTGATTGGTATAAACCGGCGTGGTCTGCACAAAATTGGGCTCTGGCACCCTGCTCATAAACCAAAAAACGCCAGGGTTCTGTTCTGCCATGGGTAGGGGCCCAGTCGGCCAGTGCCAGTAATTGTTGAATAAGAGAAGTTTCAATGATTTGTCCATTCATATCAGAAGGCTTGATGGTACGCCTTTTTTGAATGATGTTCTGTAAGGTTTGAAAAGAATTCATGGCGTAAATGTATTGCCTTATTCTAAGCTATGGAACTGGAAAGTTGGTTTTTGCGGGATTCGAAAATTTTAGTTTGACAGAATCTTTAGGAGATCATCTTTTAAGAAAGAAGACCATAGATAGAATCTATGGTCTTCTAAACATTTCAATCTTATGTTAGTGAATGATATTGTCTATTATTTTTCTGGTTATACATTATTGGTCCTGGAGAGAAAAAAAGCAATAATTGGGAATAGAAAACTGGCAAGAATCATAAATATACCCATGGCGTAGAAAAACCTTTTCCAAAAAATACTCCTGAAAGGACCGTCTTTTATTTTAAGGAATAGTATTAAAAAAAACAATGTGCCTCCCAGCCAAATCAATGGTGTGTATGAAAGCATGATGGCATCTAAGGGCAGGTTCACCTTCTTGACAAAATCGCTCATATAAGTCATCAATAAAATACAAATACCACTGATTGCAAAAGCAGATTTTATAGATAAATAACTTAGATAATTTTTCATCTTTTGTATGATAAGGATCAGATTAAGCCTTTAATTTTCAGATATAAAAGAGGCATAAATGGTAATAAAAAGGTAAGAACTATTAATGATAAAAAAAGACTTATAACTAAACGATTACGAAATCTTTCTAATGAAATTGATGGAAGAGCTTTTGCTAGCATTATTATAAAGTTTAAAGAACAACCTAGCCATATTAAGGGAGTCAAAATCAAAATTGATTGATTTAAACTAAAATTTATTTTAAACGACAAAAACCAGAATGCTATTAAAAGGCATAATGAGATATTCCCAATTACGGAAAGCTTTTTTATGTTTAATCTTTCTAATTTTGTTTTAATAGTTTGTAGCATAAAATGATTGGTTTATAATTTTTTTAGAAACTTATTTCTTTTCTGCTAAGCAAATTTCATATTTAGTTTTACATGATTCCAATTCAAGGTGATACAAATTGTATGCATAAGTTAACCCTATTGCACCGCCAATTAATCCGCCTATTGCACCTCCAAAAAAACCTAATGTTAAATTTGCAAAACCTGGCATTAAAGCTGTTCCATAAAGAAAGCCTGCTCTGCCTACTGCAATAGCCATCCCGCCTGCTACAGAAGCAGCATGTATGTTAATATTCCTAACTAAATTTTGTTGAGCTGTATTATCACATAACACTTTTTGTAAACAGCATGTTTCTGATTTGCAGTCTATGCCTCCACTTTCATTATCATCTGTAAGTGATTGATTCAAATAAGCATGAAAATACATATCCATTTCTAGCATATATTCTTCCCAGCTATTATGTTTAGGGTTAGAATTTGAAAGAGCTTTTGGTTGTAACTTCTTGTTTGCAGTTAATTCATCGTACCTGTTTCTGGCATAGATTATTCTTGCTTCTACAAACTCCTTGGCTTTGTTATTTTTTAAAACCTCATCTGATAAATTAAATTTACGATTCAGTTCCTGCATATTTACCGGGGTTTTCCCCGAATTTTCTTTCAGCTCTTCAATGGATCTGAAATGGTAAAAATCAGCAAACTCTTTGATTAACAATTCGTTATTTGGATTTTCGCTAATTTTTTGCAGGAGAACCATACTGGCTTTCGAAATTTCCATCGTGGTTCGGGGGTCGTGGTAAACGATTTTCAGGTAGAGCGGATCAAAACGATTGATGGCATCATTCAGGTGAATGAAGTTTTCATCAGCAGCTAATTGCTCCGAAAATGTTTCTGTTGCTTTTTGTTGTGTTGCATCTTTTTTGCAGGAATAAAATCCAAGAAATGTCATCAACATCAAGGATAAAATTCCGGTCATGATTTTCTTTTTCATGTTGGTAAAATTTTGGTTTAAAAAAATATTTTTAACAACATGAAGGTATCTGGGCAGCTATGTTGCAGAAGAATTTTAAACACCTGTTTTAAAACCGTATTTATACCTACAGCCCCGTTAGGTAACTGTTTATAAATTGGAACTTATTGGTAGAAATGCTGCTAGATTCTTTTAATTGGACTTATATTTAATACCAGATGAAACAACTACTGATCCTATTTATTATCCTAACCTCGTTGGCGTGGTTTCCGATTCAGGATAACCGTACCACTAACTTCCCCAAAGAAATAATGCCCGTTCAAGAAATGCCCGCAAAAAAGAATGTCTGGGTATTTTTAATGGCGGGCCAATCTAATATGGCCGGACGCGGCCTGGTAGAACCAGAAGATACCATCAGCAACAAAAGAATATGGAGTATGGATGCAAAGGGTCAGCTTATTTATGCCAAAGAACCCCTTCATTTTTACGAGCCTACCAGAACGGGACTGGATTGTGGTGTTTCATTTGCCAGAACCTTGCTAAAAAATATTCCGGAAAATGTTTCCATTTTATTAGTTCCTACTGCTATCGGTGGCAGTAGCATTCAACAATGGTTGGGTGATTCTTTGTACAGGGGCGTTCACCTGATGCAAAATTTTGAAGAGAAACTTGCAATGGGAAAAAAATACGGAACCATTAAAGGTATTCTTTGGCACCAGGGAGAATCTGATGCAAAACCTGCAAGAATAGCCATACACCAGGAACAAATGGATAAACTAGTTTCGCATTTCCGAGATCGAACACAAATTAAAAACCTACCTTTTATCATAGGTGAGCTGGGGGCTTATTCAAATAGTAATAACTATTGGCAGCAAATCAATCAGACCTTGGCAGCCTATACCAAACAAGACCGCTATGCCAGATTAATTCATACACAGGATCTGAAACATGGGGGTGATTCGGTGCATTTTAATTCGGAGGGACAAAGATTGATGGGTAAGCGTTTTGCCGAAGCTTATTGGGAATTGGCAAAAATCCATAAAAAAAGATAAGGGAATGCTACTGAATGAGATCATACCCAGTAATCATTTACAAGCTTATGTTCGTTTGTACAGGATCATTGATTTCAACTTTCCGGATCATATGGTGATTCCCAGTAAAGCTTATCCTCCCCGTCCGGAACATTGCCTGCAGTTTTTTCCTACACCTACTGCTATTCGTTATCCGGATGCTGCAGAACTCATCACACCCAAAAATGCGGCTATTGTAGGTATGCACACGGTTACCAATGACCGCATTGTATTTAAAAAATTTCTTTCGGTACAAGTTGTCTTTCAACCAGGCGGTATGTTTAAACTATTAAATGTACCTGCAGAGGAATTCACCAATCGTTTTACAGATGCGGAAGATGTTTTAGGCAAGGAAGTGCAAAACGTAAATGAACAGCTTTATCTGGCAAAGGATTACCGGAGTATGATTGAAGTGATAGAGGCATTTCTTAACAAGCAATTAAAAACCAGATCCCATACAGACTCCTCTGTTGATGCTGTTTCAAGAGAAATGCTTACTGTACAAGATGCGGTTACATTAGACGGCTTCATAAAAAAATCATTTTTATCACAAAGGCAATTCGATAGAAAATTTCAGGAAAGAATGGGTGTTGGCCCCAAAGAATTCTTGCGCCTGATCAGGTTTGATAAAGCCTTCCGGATGAAAAACAAATACCCAGAAAAAGACTGGCTAACTATTGCCATACATTGCGGATACCACGATTACCAGCACCTGGTTAAAGATTATAAAGCTTTTACAGGTTATACGCCCACCCGTTTTTTTGAACGCGACAACCAGGCACCCGAAAGATTATTCGGCGAAGCCGAAACCTAGAATGTCTAATTTTTACCACTTATCTTTTTGTCAAGCTTAGATCTTTGCCTAACTAAACCAACAGTTATGAAAAGAAAAGAGTTCTTATTAACCACACTTACCGCAGCGCCCATGTTATTGCTGGGGCAGAATGGAAATAAGCAAAACAGTGCTAAAAAATCTTTTATCGTACCTGCCGGAAAAGGAAGATTTGGTGAGGAAATCAAATTTCTGGGCGTACACCCCAATAACCTGAAAATTTCTTCAAAAGATACAGGCGGTCAATTATCCGTATTCGAATATATTGGATTGGGTAAAGTAGGACCATCATTGCATGTGCACCTTTACCAGGATGAGATATTTTATGTAGCAGAAGGGGAGTATCGTTTTGTTGTGGGTGATGAAACCAAGATCTTACAAGCAGGTGAAACCATATTTTTACCTAGGGGAATTCCCCATACCTGGATCCAATTAACAGAAAGGGGAAAGCTGATCTATTTTTTACAGCCCGCAGGTAAGATGGAAGAATTTTTTGCATTGATGAATAATATGAAGGAACGTCCATCTCAGGAAACGCTAGACAGGATTCACCAGGAGCATGGGATGAAGATGGTGGGGCCGCCGTTAACTTTGTAAAAATGAAGAATTTCTATTTGATGATCGAAAGCCTATTTCTTGATCATTATAAAACTAGAGTTTCTTTTGATAAGTAATTTTAATCATTGCCGACTGTTCTCTTTTTCATTCTTTTGGGTCCATACCATAGCCAAAAACCAGTAATGGTAAATACTAAAAGGGCTAGGCCCATGATACTTGTATAAACCAATTTTATCTCACCACCATTTGTGCCAAAATACACATCCAATATAGAACCATCGTGTATATTTTCTATAAAATCAGACCTTCTGCGTTCAATATGTAATAATTTCCCGGTAGCGCCATCCAATTGAATTCCCCAATACTTATCTGTGAACACAAATTTGACTGTTCCTTTGTTTTTACGAATGTCAATTCTATCAAGGTCTAAGGATAGGTTTGGTGAAACGGAGTCGTGTAAAATACGACAGGCATCTTTATACAAACTATCCATGGGCAACCACTCTTTAAGGTCTGTAGAAGTGCCGCTATATGTTTTGGACAATAAGAAACCGCCACTGTTTTTTTTCCAGCCTAATAAAATTCCTGTGATGGAAATAATAAAGAAAAATGCAAAGAGCAAAACACCGGTTGTTCTATGAATTTTTCTGGCTGTTCTTAATAATTTTGCCTGACTGGGTCTGCTTTTTAGCATTTTAGTTTCTGTATATAATTACGTGATGAAGAAATAATATTTTCTTCACTTTGAATTTAAATCTCAATTTTAAAAAACTACGCATGTCTATTTCATCTACCACTTAACTTTTTGTGGAGCAGGTATTAATTTAATACATAAGTGGCCAGCACCTTATGAACATCATACACATTTACTGATTTATTGAACGTTTTTTTGATGCTGGGTACTTGTTCACTGGATACCCATATTCTTAGTTCTGCATCCAGATCGAAGGTTCCGGCAGTTTCGATGCTGAATCTCGATATGCTTTTATAGGTGACAGATTTGTATTCTATTTTGTTTCCAGTTAATCCCTGTTTATCTATTAGGATCAAACGCTTATTGGTAAAAATGAAAGTGTCGCGGATCAATTTAAAACCTAATTCAATTTCTTCTCCCTGAATTAACAATTTTCCATATTCTTTAAATAGGTCTTCCTGATTTACAGATCCTGCGTTTCCGAGTAATGCTGAAAATATTCCCATATATTTTATTTTAAGAGTAATTGATATGCCAAATTTCAAATTAAGATATTGCTTCACAATTCCGAAACCCGCCTAATATAAGCCTTCAAATTCCTAAATCTTTCATCTATAAATTGATAACCACAAACTGTTTGTTCAATATTATGGTTTACACATTTTTATTCTCCGAGTAGGAACTGAACTTCTTTTCTTAACTGAGGTAGATATTTTATTACTATACTCCAAATAATTTCATCAGAAACAGTATCGTATCCATGAATGATTCGATTTCGAGTATCAACAATTTTTCTAGAATTCGAAATATTAATTTCAGGCTCTTTACTTAAAATTCGATTTAGAGCTTCGCCAATAATTTCAATATTTCTTTCAACTGCTCTTCTTGTTCTTAGGTCATTTTGATAAGCATCAAAAATCATTGGCTTATCAATAAAAAAACTATCTATTTCTTCTATGGAGCGCAATACATTAAATAGCCATGTTTTTACTTCAATTTCCATAAATAATTTGCTTTCTATTTTGGATTGATTGAAGGAAGTAAGGGTTTTTTATTGCTATTTCTTCTAGCAGATCGATCTTGCGATTAAGAACAAGCTCAAGAGAATATTTTAAGTCATAGTAATTATCGGCGTATTCTTTTGAATTTACAGGGAGGAAATCAACTAAAAAATCAATATCGCTTTCGGAATTAAAATTTTCTGTAAGTACTGAACCAAATACATAAAGGCTCTTTACGCTATGATTATAGCATAATTTGTTTATGTCGTTGATATGTATATTTAACTGATTCACTTAACAAAAATACAACAATGTCTATGATTTTCACATTCTTGTAAAATAGCGGGTAAAACTTAAATTTAAGCATCATACCCCAAAAGTAATTTATTTGTTGGCCACCATCTCCAATTGGTAAAGACTTTGAAAGTAGCAATTTGAATTTTAGGATTCAGTTTTTTCTCTAGATGCCTCCAGCTCCTCAATCGTTTTCTTGGCATTAGCCAACCTTATGGCCTTATTTTTCTCAACTAATTTTTGCGTTGTCCAATGTTCTAATCGATGGTGCAATGGAATAATCAATGCTGCAATAGCTACTAAACCCAGAAGCATAAGCACAGGTGAATGATGTGTGATACTCTCTAAAAATGGATGTATGAGTAAGTTAATGAACTCAAATACAACCAATAAAACCAATACACTTAAGAACGCTACCACTTTATGGCTTACAAGAATACTTCTGCTTAATAATAAGAATAAAATAATCGCACTTAATATGGCAATGGCTGTAATGGCGAGTTGGATGTTATGGTTACGAGATTCCTTAGTTTTCAGTTCATCTTGTTCCAAATCTTTTTGCCTTAGTTCTTCATTTATTTTTGCTTGTTTAAATTCTTCAATTTTTTTAAGGCTATTTAAACTATCATTTCCTTGTACATTAAATTGTAAATATTTGATGACACTATCTTTAATTCCCTTTTTTGAATAATATTCATAAATAAATTTTGAAGCTTCTACTTTTGAAGGGTATGCATCAGGTGATTCAAACACAAAAAATTTCTTTTTATAAGCTAGAACAGAGTCAAGATTTTCGAGTGATGTAAAATACGAGATGAATCCATTGTAAGCAACTGTAAAATTTCTAATTTCATTGGACTTTTGTGCAATTCGAAGTGCTTTTTTGAAATAGGCATACGCAATTTCAGTTTGGTTTAATTTCAAGTAAATACGACCAAATAAAGTTGGTAAATAAACCGTCAATGTATCATTGTATTTTACACCAATTTCATTGTTCTTTTGTGCATAATATAAAGCAGAATCTACTTGATTTTTTTGTAAAAAACCAATGGCTATATTATAGTTCAATACTCTTTTATAAAATTCATCCTTACAAGCTGCTATTCCTTTTTTATAGTATTCAAGCCGTTTATTAAAGTCTGTTTCAATAGTTCCTTTGAAATTGTAAATTACAGCTAGATAATTGCCACTCTCAGGCATTTCTTCAACAATCGTAGAAGCTTTAACAATAACTTCTTGTGCTTTAACATATTCACCAATGCTTTTAAATAAGCTTGCATATAACAGATATCCTGATGCCTTAAAGGCCAAGTCATTATTCTTTTCACCAAATTCAACTTCTTTTTTAGCTAAAGCAAAACTTTCTTCTAAAGATTTACTTTTTGATCTTATATTTTGGGTTAGTAATTCAAATTTTAGGCTATCGTTTTTCGTAGTTGTTGCTAAACTCCATAGGCTATCTGTATTTATTTTTTGTGC
>CALRVT010000058.1:0-15104 GCA_943371675.1 Chitinophaga pinensis
TTTGCTCAGGCCGCATGGCCTCGTCTTTGCGCCGACGCTGCTTTGGCTTCTGTAAAAATGTGCTGCGCATCATTTTTACTGCCTGCGCTTCGCTGGGCACCGCATCCAAAAAGGCGTCTCTGCAAAGACTGGTGATAGTTAGGTAGGTATAAGCGTTGTAAAAAAACTAAGCTGATTTTTTTCTTCAAAACTTTGCCATGCTCTTCAGAGCATGGAATAAATAGTAAAAAAAGTCATTTTGGGACTTTAGTCCCCAGTGTGGGTATTTGTTAGTGTATTGAGAATTTAAGATAAATATCTTCCGAACACCTGTGTTCGCCTGACCAACAAAAACATAAGAAATCAACCGTAGATTTTTTTGGTAAATAAAACAGTCAACCCAAAAATATGCGGATGAAAATTATTGAAGTTCAGCTATTGGTTGTTGGAAGTATTGCGTACTTTTAAGTGTTGTGCGTCATGCAAAATTTTTTCAATAAACTTGAATAGTTTTAATATTGTTCAAATAAATTCTAAAGCCAAAGGTTTTTTCAAACACAAATCAAAACTGATATGATAAAGGCTTGGATAGTGAAAAAAAATCACCTCATCATTTTAATATCTTTTTTTGTTTCATTTTCAACTTCCGCTCAAAACCATGAAATAGACAGCCGGAAACAACTGTTACAAAATGAAAAAACCGATACAGTACGCGTATTGCGATTGATTAGCCTTGGATCTAGTCTTATGAATGGCAATCCCGACACAGCCATGAAATTGGGTATAGAAGGTTTAGCATTGTCAAGAAAAAATAGATTTGAAAGGGGAGAAGCTAATAGCCTAATCCTAGTGGGCAATGTTTATTTTGCACTCGGTGATTTTTCAAAAGCATTGGCAAAATATTTAGATGCTTTAAAGATTAAAGAAAAAAATAAAAGTCTGCTTGGATCGTATGTAGTAATGGGAAACCTAGGTCTTGTTTATACTGAGCAAAAAAACTTTCAAAAGGGCTTAGAATATCAGTTTAAAGCCTTACAGCGTTTTGAGCAAATAGGAGACAAAAAACGAATAGCTAATACAAATGTCAATATTGCATCAACCTATAAACAAATGGGTTTATACGATTCGTCAATACTTTATGCTGAACAGGCAAAACTATTAGCCTCACAAATAAACCTTGATGGAGTAAAAGGGGAAGCCCTAACTTACCTTGGAGAAATTAGTTTTCTGAAAGGCGAAAATGGTCTGGCACTTGAATATTGCCGATTGAGTTTCCCCCTGTCGATGAGAGCACAAGCTATTAATGTTCTCTGTATGGCCTACTTAAATACTGCCGGTATTTTTGAAAAATTACATCAAAAAGACTCTGTATTATTTTATGCCAGACAATCATTACTACTTGCAAAAGAAAGAAATTTCTTGAAAGAGGTCAGAAACGCTGCTCAATTCCTTTCTCATTATTATCGAAAGATTAGTGCCGACAGTGCTTTTTATTACCAGGATATTTCCAAAGCGATGAATGACTCAATTTTTAGTCAGGAAAAGCAAAATGAAATTCAAAGCATGACTTTTGAAGAAACAATGCGTCAGCAGGAAAAAGAAGCAGATAAGTTTAAAGAGGAAGAAGACCGAAAACATAATCTTCAATACGCTGCCATTGCTGTGGCACTCTTCACTTTTGTTATTATATTTTTTCTTTTTAGCCGTAGTGTTGTTGTAGGCGAAAAATTCATTCGCTTCTTTGGTATTTTAGGATTGCTGGCGGTATTTGAGTTTATTAACCTGCTAATTCATCCGCAGCTTGCACACTTCACCAACGACTCACCGGTTTTGATGTTGGTGATTCTCATGTGCATCGCAGCCCTGCTTATTCCAATGCACCACAAACTAGAGCACTGGATAACACACAAAATGATTGAAAAAAATAAAAAAATACGGTTAGCGTCAGCAAAGAGGACGATAGAAAAATTAGAAGAGAAATAACTAATCTTTTTGCAGATAAAAGAACCACCACTCAACATTAGGCTTTGCACAATTTGGGCTTTCACCGTTAGTCCTTCAACTTTCGGCATTTCTAATCTACTTTAGTAATTTGGCTTTAGCTAATCTCTTCTTTAATGGCCAAGGAACCAACAACGGCAAAAGAAATCAACCGTAGATTTTTTTGGTAAATAAAACAGTCAACCTAAAAATTAGCTGATGAAACTTATAGAAGATCAGTGAATAGATGTTAGAGGAAACGCGTACTTTTAAGTGTTAGCTGGAATGGTAAATAGCACCCTTCAAAACGATCTGAAAAGGAATAACATTTATATTATTTCTAACGACCTTTGATTTCTTTGGGACAATAACCAAAGTGATGAGCGTGATTGACGAAAAACGCTTGTGGACCGAATAAACAGATTTATGAAACAATATTTTAGTCCAAAAGTATTCGAGTATTACAACAACAAAACTATTTATGAATACTTTGGAATTAAATGGTTCAAAAAATATTTAATTACAGATGGAGATTTAGTCAGGCGTTGGAGAAAAGTGAACCCAATAAGTTTTAGGAACTACGACAAATTTAATGAACTGTATAAAGTTGAGCGAGACACTAGAAAATATGAGACAATTCATTTGATATTCATATTCATATTCATTTTGATCGTTGGAATAAAATTCAAATATATAACACCTCTTAACTGGGCAATTATCTTATTGATTAACTTGTATGCCAACATCTACCCAATTTTCTTACAACGACATAACCGAATTAGAATAATCAAGGTGCTTACAAAATTTGGGCATAAAAGTCCCTATGAATAAACAATGAGCTTTTGTATCTTTAATCATTATCGGCAACTGGCTGACCGAACACAGAATACCGCCATGTCGCTAATGTGAACACTTTACGCCTAATTGTAGTTCTTACCAACATGAACGTAATTTTCCATACCACAACTGCAATTAGTGTCGCAATTTTATTGACAGACACTAACAGAATTAAGCAATCAACTACTTCAGAAATTACTTATTGGACAAGTTTTTTTGCATTTGTAGTTGGGCTTATTTCTCATGGTGCTTTAGACTACATTCCACATTGTTATCCTATAAATTCAAAGTTTGACGCTATTGCAGGGTTGGGAATGATCTTGATTACAATTTGGCTGACAAAAAAAAAGTATCGATTAGTTATGGGGCTTTCTTTTCTTGGCTCAATAATTCCCGACATAGTTGACCTTTCGCCGGGCATTATCAATAAACAACTTGGACTAAGTATACCCATAATTGACAAAATATTTCCTTGGCATTTTCAAACTTACTCAGGTTCAATATACAACGAAAATTGCAACATATCGACACTAAACCACCTACTTTTATTGTTGACTATTTTAATAGTTTGTTATTATAGGCGGACCGATGCTAAAATAATATTCAAGAAGAACCTATAACGAGAACATCTCGCATTTGTTCGTTGATGACTAACAACGATTACCTATGACATTATTTTTTTAATAATACTGATTGTTGCCCAGCGCCATCAAGAAATCAGCTTTTGCTCCAAATGGACAGTATAAATTTAGCTACAGAATAAATCATCAGCTTTTGTAACTTTAATCTGCAAAAGTCCAGGCTGACGGATCACGGAATCCAGCCACAACGACAATGCGGTAATGTTGCGGTAATTGAAGTGAACTCTATCTCTTTAAAATGCTACAAAGACAAATAAACTTTATTGCAAGGCTCTTTTTGACTTCAATTTTCCTAATTGGATGTGTAAAAGAATACAGTGGTGAAGGTTATATGCCAATATCTATAGTTCCTTCGGAAAAAAATAATAAAATTGACAGCAGTATAATTTTTCCAAATTGCAAAACCTGTGACAGTGTTAGTTCGCTAAATGAAAATAGTTGGAGTTTTCATAATTATTCTTCCTTTCTATGCGGAAAAATTGACACAGCTTTCCTTAACTTAGAGAAAAATAGTTTTACATTTTTTGGTCCTTCTAATTGTTCAAAAGATACAGTTCTATCACTTGTTGGCTCATTTTATCCAACAGCGGTCTTTGATAAAGATTTATTCAATATTACCTCATCGAGTGCCATTTTATATTTAAGTGCGAATAATATCCCTAAAGCAATATTCAAGCCCGATAAGGGTTCTAACACGTCAATAAAAATTACTATAGATACATTTTCATTGAAAACAGGTATTTTAATTGGGAAGTTTACTGGCTATACTTCTACTGAAAGTGGTGATAGTTCATATATTAGCTCTGGTAAGTTTAATTTGATAATTAAGCCGCAGTAAACTGCCACTATTATAGGTTTCAAGAAATTACGACTCACGCCGTTGTTGGCCGCCTGACCACAGGTGTTCGGAAGATTTTTATCTTAATTTTTCAATGCAATATCAAATACCCACACGGGGGACTAAAGTCCCAAAACGATTTCTTATACTATTTATTCCATGCTCTGAAGAGCATGGCTAAGTTTTGAAGATAAAAAGCAGCTTCGGCGCAAAGACGAGGCCATGCGGCCTGAGCAAAATGGGGCACGCCTAAGCTGAGTGATAGAAAAATGAATGACGTATTTAAATTTGTTTCGAACACATGAAGTTAGGCGACCAACAACGGCATTAAACTGGTATACATGCAGCTTTCATCTCCCCATCATTCAACTCCCACCAAAAAACTGTGAATCTTGCTACTCTTTCAGTTAATTATATAAGAGTTTTAGCCATAAAGAACCAAACCTTTGCCTGCTAATAATGCTACTGCATATTTAGGGTATCATTTTCAACTACAATTAAAAGGCAAAATAATGGAAAATGAAAAAACGGTTGATCTGTTGAATACGCTCATAACCATCAACAACGATAGAATGGAAGGTTATGAAAATGCATCAAAAGAAACCGAGGAACTGGATCTGAAGATCGCTTTTGCCAAATTTGAAGCAACCAGTAAACAATGTAACCTGGAATTAATTGCGGAAGTAAAAAAAATGGGTGGTACAGCATCTGAAGCCACCAGAACATCTGGTAAATTTTTTCGGGTATGGATGGATGTTAAAGCTGCCCTCACCGGCAAAGACCGCAAATTCATCCTCAACTCCTGCGAATACGGTGAAGACGTAGCTAAAGAAACCTATGCATCAGCCCTCAAGCACCATGCAGAAGACCTGAGTGCGGAACTGCAAACCCTTATTAAAGCACAACACACCCTATTGGTAGCTGACCATGATAAAGTAAAATTCATGCGGGATCTATTGATAACAGTATAAGAATTGTTTGAATCAGTATTATCACTGTTTGATACAGAACCCTGTTATATTTTAAACCAACAGATCATTCTAACAAATAGGCAATACTGAAATTGTGAGGCTTGAAGTAAAGGCACTATTAGATAAAACAGAATAGCAGAATTATCTTTTAGTGCTTTATTTATTGTTGCTTGCCTACTAAAGAAAGTTTAACTGCAAACTTAAGGCAGCATTTTAAAACATACATAAGTCACGCTAGGTTTAAAATAAAAGAAGATTTTTTCAATAATGGGGTACACAGAATTTACCATAAGGGTTTTGGTAGCACTGGCAGCCGGCATGGCCATTGGTTTTGAACGCCAGTGGCACCATAAATTAGTAGGGTTAAGAACTACAACCCTGGTATCCTTGGGTTCTGCACTCTATGTTTTACTATCCATCAATATCACACAAACCACCGGTGATGTAACCAGGATCATTGGTCAGGTTGTTACCGGTATTGGTTTTTTATGTGCCGGTGTTGTTTTTAAAGAAGGCTTGAGTGTGCATGGTCTTACAACTTCTGTAACCATCTGGTCCAGCTCAGCAGTAGGCTGTTTGGCAGCCGCAGGCTATTTTATAGAAACTTCTATTGCAACAGTGCTGATCCTATTTGTGAACATCGGTTTAAAACCTATTGATCGCTGGTTATCGAAAAGGAACCAAGAAAAGGCGGGAGGATCCGAAATTGGGGTTTAATTTTTACTATGTTTCTTTCTTTCATTTTGTTTTGGTCTGGAAACCAACAATGGCGTGGTATTTTATTGGTTGGCACTTTTTTTTGGACTAAACAAAGGATTTGATTTTAAATGTCGTCTAACACTTAAAGACGAACAAAAAATCAGATCAAATATGAACTTTTCAAAAATTATTCAATCAAGTTTGGTAATCCTTTTGGCAATTAATGTAGAGTCATGTTCTAAAAGCACACAAACTATCGATACATCTGCCAGTGTTATAAAGGTAGAATCTGCCAATTTCCTGTCTGGAGGATTAGCTGAACCCATTAGTATTGTTTCAAGAACACTCTCTAATGGCTCAACAGTTGAGTGTTTCAAAATTGTTTCCACTAGCACCCCAAGCGACCATACTATGGGTCCCTGGTGTCCTTCCAATATTAGTGATGATAAAACCAAAGGTGGAATTTGGTTAGAAGGGGGCAATGTTTATGATGTTGATGGCGCCTTTATTAAAAACCTGGCTAGTTTTTACAATAACACCACCTGGCAAATGTATAATACCAGTACAGGTGCTATCACTAAAACCCAAACACAGGCCGATTGTCAGGCAGCAGCAAATCCTAATGTGGGTGTTGCTTACAAAAATTATTGTGTAGAATGCTTACCCTCCTATGTATCTACCCTAACCAAAACAATTTACATACCGGTAACGCCTATTAAGTTAACATCACCGATTAGTTTTGGCGCCGGTCCTGGTTCTTCAGGACCTTCAATAAGAGGCATTGCCTTTAATGGTGTTGTATTTGATGCACCTGCTCCTGTGAATGTAATTTTAGCGGCTTATACACTTGCCCCATTTGACGATGCGGGCGGGCATATCAATATAGGAGCTGGTTACCATTATCATGCAGCAACAGGTTTGTCTAAAAAAATCACACAAACAGATGGTCATGCAGCAATGATTGGGTATGCATTAGATGGTTTTGGAATGTATGAAAGATTGAGTGCCAGTGGTGCTGAATATACAGATTTAGATGCCAGCAGGGGACATTCTGATGTAGTTAGGGGTTACCATTACCATGTAGACAAAGCCGGTTCCAATAATTTCATTAATAGTTTAGCAGGCGCTTACGCTAACTAATCATAAAAAGAGAAATGATGAAGTCGATTTATGTGCTTTTATTATTGTTATGCGTAAAGCTGGTTCATGCCCATGAACCTAATTTATCTAACCTGATGATTTATGAACAGAATGGTAAATGTTTTATCGTTATCAAAAGTTCTCTAACAGCATTTGAGGGTGAGATTGATTATCTTTTTGGCAAAAATGCTTATAAAAGTCCCGAAGAGTTTCAGCTACTAGTTACCAAACATTTCCAAAATAATTGTTTGGTTATCATGAACGAGGATACGATGAAATTGAGTAATCCAAAAGTTATACTGGGTCATGAAACAACTTTATTTGCAGAACTGTTAATGACACCCAATATGCTTAATTCCATTTTTATTAGAAATACATTGTTCAAAGATATGCCCGGTAATCTGTGTGAGATAATTCTTACAGTAAAGGGAATACCCCAAAAACAATATATTCTCAGTAAAGACAATGAGCATACAGTAAAACTTACAGTTGAAAATGATTATTGGACCGTTGCGAAAGCTTTGGGTTCTTTTTACAAAAATTCCAACTTAGTTTTAAGTCTAGCTCTTTTATTGGCTGTATCAATATTTGTTATCATAACTATAAGAAAGTACAAACGAAGATTTGAGCTAAGTGCTTAATATCAGATTTTGCTTTCCGCCTGAGCTCTATTTTGTTTCTTGCCCAGCAAAGTATAGGAAGTAAAATGGATATAGAGCTAATTCAGTTAATGCTTCCATTTCTTCTTTTCATGAATATGTGATTTTTGCAAAATTCAACATTTCTTATGTATCACCAGGGATATGCACCCTGGTTAACTTCGTAGAATAGATTCAAGTAAAAATCAACCTATGAAAAATTTATTCAAGTGCTATGCATTATGCATGGTATCAGTATGTGTTGTAATGATCAGTTCCTGTACAAATACAAAACCAGAAGCAAAAGAAAGTTCCCAAAATCAAATAGATGCCGACATCAAAACGATCGAGAACATGCAATCGGCTTATAAAGGCGAGAAAACAGCTACTGCTAAATATGAAGCTTTTTCTAAAAAGGCAGAAGAAGAAGGCTACCATAATATCGCATTACTCTACAATGCTGTTTCAGCTGCAGAAAATATTCACGCAGCCAATCATAAAGCAGTGATTGAAGATGCTGGAGCTTCTGTACCACTCATCACACCCGTTTACAAAGTAAAAACCACCAAAGAGAATTTGGATGACGATATCAACGGCGAAGCCTACGAAGCCAAAACCATGTACCCCGATTTTTTAAAGTCGGCCGAAAAGGCAAATAACCAAACCGCCTATTTAAGTCTTACCTACGCCATGAAAACAGAATTGAAACACAAATACTTTTTTGAACAGGCTCTGGGAGACATGAATGGTAACACTTTAAACAGTTTGCCATCTAAGTATTTTGTTTGTCCGGCATGTGGCAACACCTACACCAATGCCCCCAAGCACTGCGACTTTTCATTAACGGAAAGGGATCTATTCATTGTTTTTCAATAATCTCATAGAGGAATTAGAAATTAAATAAGCAATGTTGCAAAAAATCCTAGTAATGAAAAATTAGGGTCTATTGCAATATTGTTTTTTGTAAAATGAACTTATAATCCTCGGTTCAATTACTTTCCACTTACATTTTTTATCCATATTTTAATCTCCAGGCTTTTGAGTAAGCGATAATATTAAATGAGCAAATCTCATTTAAGTGATTTTGTGACAAATGGTAAGTAATGTTTCCATTTTTTTTATAATTTACTACTCTGCATTTTGTTGATCATTTCAATCCATTGATTTGATTGATGCATTACAAAATGTTGTTGAATGTTTGTAAAATGCATATTAATAGTTTAGAACTGTGATTAAAAATTATTGCTCAACCATTTAAATTAATAGCAAATGTCAGAGAAAAAGGCTGCCATTTATTTTGCACCAGAACTCATCATACCCAATGGCATAAAGGATATTTCATTCTACGTGTATGCCTTTCAGGCAACTGAGACATTTTGTTTTACTAATGAAGATGATAGTATTCATGTGGCAGAGCTTAATATAAATGGTGCCATTTTTCATGTACACGAGGTTAGTTCTAAAAAGTTTTTCTCACCTGATCTTTACCAGGGCTGTACCTGTTGCATTGGATTATTTGTAGAGGATGTGCATGCAGTTATGCAAAAGGCCATCCAGGCAGGTGCCATGGAAATAGATCCTGTAACTGATTATGAGTATGGTTACCGTCAGGGCATGATCAAAGACCCTTTTGGACATTATTGGCAGATCCAAAAAAAGATTTAGAACAACATTTGTATCCTCCATACAAAAACGTATTTTTAAAACCAACTCAAAAACTAACCATGGCAAAGGAAATGATCGTTGAAAGAGCTGTTACCATTAACAAAAACAGTTCAGACGTTTTTCAATACCTGAAAATATGCAGAAACCAAGAATATTTCAGTGTATGGAATATGAAAGACCCCAATAAAAAAACACATTGCGAAGGAATCGATGGTACTGTAGGATTTTTTTATAGCTGGGATAGTAAGGAAAAAAGTGTGGGTGCGGGTAGTCAGACCATTGCCCAGATAGTTGAAGGGGAAAGCATAACCTTTAACCTGGTATTTGAAAGACCCATGAAAAATACAGGTACTTCAACATTTACAATTACTTCATTGGCAGCTGCACAAACAAAAGTTAGCTGGGCTTTTCGTGGACCCACCAAATTCCCCATGAGCTTATTTACCGGTTTAATTCAGAAAATGTTGGGCAAGGATATAGCGATGAGTTTGGATAATTTGAAGAAAAATTTCGAGGGTTGAAATTTGATCGATTTAATTTTTAATGAGTGAAATTCAGTTTTGATAAGCGTAATATTTTTTTATTTCTGCATATGTACTAGCCGTTTTTGCAGAGAAGATTCTCTCATCTCTTAGTAATTTCGCGAAAGGATGCTGCACTTTTTAAACTTCAGATTTTTTTTGAAACTGTATTTTCAGGTAATTGCTATAAAAAACCCTTCCAAAGTAAAAATTTGGAAGGGTTTTTAGGTAGTAGCCGGTACGGGAATCGAACCCGTCTTTGCCCCGTGAAAGGGGGCTGTCCTAACCGATAGACGAACCGGCCGTTTTTGTTTATCGGGACGCAAAAATAGGTGCATGGAACTTTTCTGCCAAATCATTTTTAAAAACACTGGTTTTAAGCGGGTTAGCTTGGAAATTAAGTAGCATAAAAGCTTTTACCAGCAAGACTTTCAGCCCTTAACCAAAAAATATCACTGTTTTTCTTCTCAATCCTTGTAAATTCGCAACTCGTTTTGCCTATTTAATCATTAAAACGCAGTATTCATGAGCACAGTTAAAGTAGCCATCAACGGTTTCGGACGTATCGGTCGTTTGGTTTTTCGTCAGATCTACAATATGGAAGGTATTGAAGTAGTGGCCATTAACGACCTGACTAGTCCTAAAGTTTTAGCACACCTTTTAAAGTACGATTCAGCACAGGGCCGTTTTGAAGGCGCTACAGTTACTTCAACAGATGATGCCATAGTTGTAAATGGTGAAACTGTTAAAATATATGCACAAAAAGATCCTTCACAAATTCCTTGGGGTGCCCATGGAGTAGATGTGGTGATCGAATCAACAGGTTTCTTTACAGACAAAGACAAAGCAGCAGCACATATTACAGCAGGTGCTAAAAGAGTAGTTATCTCTGCTCCGGCAACAGGCGACCTTAAAACAGTAGTGTTCAATGTGAACCACGCTATTTTGGATGGTTCTGAAACCATTATTTCTTGCGCATCATGTACCACCAACTGTTTGGCACCGATGGCCAAAGTATTGAACGATAATTATGGTATTGTAACAGGTATCATGACCACCATTCACGCTTATACCAACGATCAGAACACATTGGATGCACCGCACCCTAAGGGCGATCTTCGTCGTGCAAGGGCTGCTGCAGCTAATATTGTTCCCAATAGCACCGGTGCAGCTAAAGCAATTGGATTAGTACTGCCTGAATTAAAAGGCAAACTGGATGGTTCTGCACAGCGTGTACCAACCATTACTGGTTCACTTACAGAACTTACCGTTATCCTGGGTAAAAAAGTAACCGATACAGAGATCAATGCTGCCATGAAAGCGGCCAGCAACGAAAGCTTCGGCTACAATGAAGACGAAATTGTAAGCACTGATATCATCGGTACCCATTTCGGATCCTTATTCGATGCAACACAAACCAAAGTAATGACTGTTGGCGATACTCAAATGGTGAAAACCGTTAGCTGGTATGATAATGAAATGAGCTATGTTAGTCAGCTTGTTCGTACAGTGAAATATTTCGCAGGTTTGATTTCTTAATAAATTTGATCCCGCTTAGGCGGGAGAAAATGTGGTAATTTGAAAATGCTAAAGCATGATTGAATTACCACATTTTTCATTAAATCATTCATTTTCAAATTTGCACATTTTCAAATTTTCAAATTTCTCCCATGAGTAAATTTACTTCCCACAATTTCGCTGGCCAAAAAGCCCTGATCCGTGTAGACTTCAACGTGCCCTTAGATGCAGAGTTTAATATAACGGATGATACACGCATGCGTGCTACTATCCCCACTATTCAGAAAATTCTTGCAGATGGTGGAAGTGTCATATTAATGAGCCATCTGGGTCGTCCGAAAGACGGGCCTACCAATAAATATTCATTGCAACACCTCGTAAAACATTTGATTGCTTTGCTGGATGGTGCCAATGTAAAATTTGCAGATGATTGTATAGGTCAGGAGGCGATCGATAAATCCAAAGCATTGCAAGCAGGTGAAGTTTTGTTACTTGAAAACCTTCGCTTTTACAAAGAAGAAGAAAAAGGCGATAAAGACTTTGCAGAAAAACTCAGTAAGCTGGGCGATGTGTATGTGAATGATGCATTTGGAACCGCACACCGTGCACATGCATCAACAGCAGTGATTGCGCAATTTTTTCCAGGCGATAAAAAAATGTTCGGCATGGTGATGGATGGTGAAGTGGCCAGTGCAGAAAAAGTAATGCATAAAAGCGAGAAACCTTTTACTGCTATCATTGGCGGTGCCAAAGTGAGTGATAAGATCCTGATCATCGAAAATCTATTGGAACGAGCTGATAATATCATTATCGGTGGCGGCATGGCTTACACCTTCATGAAAGCACAAGGTGGCCATATCGGCAGTTCTCTTTGCGAAGAAGACCGCTTGGATACAGCTCTCGAACTCTTAAAAAAAGCAGAAGCGAAAGGCGTATGTATTTTATTGCCCTCAGATTCTGTAATAGCAGACAAATTTGCAGCCGACGCAAATATCTCATCAGCCCCCAGTAATGAAATTCCTGCAGGATGGATGGGTCTAGATATCGGCACCCATGCCTGTCTTCATTTCGCCAACTGCATCAAACAATCCAAAACCATCCTTTGGAATGGTCCGATGGGTGTTTTTGAAATGGAAAAATTCCAGCACGGCACCAAAATGATCGCAACGGCCATTGCAGAAGCCACCCAGTCAGGCGCTTTCTCCTTGGTAGGCGGCGGCGATAGCGTTGCAGCCATCAACCAGTTCGGCTATACAGATAAGGTAAGCTATGTATCTACAGGCGGTGGAGCATTGTTAGAATATTTTGAAGGGAAAGTGCTTCCTGGTATTGCGGCGATTAATGAGTAGATGCTAGATACTGGATACTGGATGCTAGATTTTGGATACTGGATACTAGATATTGGATGATGGAAATACCCAAATTGTTTTACCATTATCCAGCCCCCAGTATCCATCATCTAGTATCCAGTATCCAGCATCCAGCACCCAGCATCCAGCCCCCAGCATTCCCGCCAAAATGCCATCCATCCCGCCATGGCATCCCTTTTGTAATATTTCTACCTGTATTACGACAAACAAGTAAATTACATCTAAATCAAATTTTGTATGAGTACCAAAAACATTACACTGATTGTTATTTTAGCCTTAGTAGTCTTCTTAGGCTTTTCGGGCTGCAATGGTTATAACGGATTGATCAAACAGGACGAAAGCGTAACCAATGCCTGGAATAAAGTGCAAAGTGATTACCAGCGCCGTTCTGACCTGATTCCAAATCTGGTGAATACCGTAAAAGGGGAAGCCAATTTTGAGCAGTCAACCCTAACCAAAGTAATTGAAGCAAGGGCAAGCGCTACACAAATGAAAGTGGACGCGAAAGACCTTACTCCTGAAAAATTACAACAGTTTCAGGCTAGTCAGGGCCAATTATCTCAGGCTTTAGGCCGCTTATTGGTGGTATCTGAGCAATATCCTAACCTGCGTGCAAATGATGCATTCCGTGGCCTACAGGCACAATTGGAAGGCACAGAGAACCGCATCAAAGTGGCTCGTAACGACTTTAATGACGCCGTTCAGTCGTACAATGTAAAAGTTCGTTCATTTCCGATGAACATTTTTGCAGGTATGTTTGGTTTCAAAGCCAAAGAAGGTTTCAAGGCAGATGCTGGAGCAGAGAAAGCACCTGATGTAAAATTCTAAATTCCCAACATGTTTGGATTCTTTAAGCCAAAGCCGGTTGAATTCTTTTCCCAAACGGAAAAGGATTCAATTGCGCTGGCCATACAAAAAGCAGAACAGCGAACTAGCGGTGAAGTACGTATCTATGTAGAGAGCCGTTGCAAATATGTTAACCCTGTTATGCGTGCTAAGGAACTGTTTCAGGCATTGAACATGTTTGAAACAGCAGAACGCAATGGGGTGTTGGTTTATGTGGCCATGAAAGACAAACAATTGGCTATCTACGGAGATGAAGGCATTCACCAAAAAGTTGGTGCCGATTTCTGGAATGCGGAGGTAAGCAAAATGTTACAGCTTTTCAATAAGCATGATTATGCTTTGGGCATTGCCACCATTATCGAAGAAATAGGAGAGGCATTAACCCTTCATTTTCCTTATGATGCTGCTGGTGATAAGAATGAACTATCCAATGAAATCGTTTTTGGAAAATAACAGTCAAACGATAGACTGGCATAAATGAATGGAATGAAGAGAATATTTCTCATACTGATAACGGTTGTATATAGTAGCCTGCTATTTGCACAGAATGTATTGCCCAAACCCAATCCACCCAGATTGGTGAATGATGCGGCAGGTGTTCTTTCAGCAGAGCAGGTTGATATATTGGAGCGTAAACTGGTGGCATTGGATGATAGTACATCCAACCAGATTGCTGTTGTGCTGATAAAATCTCTCGGCGATGATGCCATTGAAGATTATGCTACAAAACTTTTTCGCGAATGGGGAATAGGCAATGCGAAAACGAATAATGGTGTGCTGATCTTGGCAGCCATAGACGATAGGAAAATGTGGATCGCAGTAGGGTATGGACTGGAAGGTGCTATCCCCGACATTACTGCATCCAGTATCTACCGGAATGAAATGGTTCCGGAATTTAAAAACCAGAATTATTATAGAGGAATAGACAATGCCATCAATGCTTTATCCAAAGCGGCGGCAGGTGAATACAAAGTAAAAAGAGAACGCAGCAATACGGGTAAAGGTAAAGGTGGTTCTATTTTTACCTTTCTTATCCTGGTAGCTTTTGTTATTATAGCCCTTGCCAGAGGAGGTAGAGGCGGCGGTGGCGGATGGGGTGGTGGACGCAGAAGCGGTTTGGGCAGTATTGCCGAAGCAGTTATCTTATCCTCACTCTTAAATGGAGGTCGTGGTGGTGGAAGTAGCAGTGGATGGGGCGGCGGCGGTGGTTTTGGCGGCGGCGGTGGAGGCTTCGGTGGTTTTGGAGGCGGAAGTTCTGGCGGAGGTGGTGCCGGCGGCGGATGGTAAAACAATGATCAACTCTTTTATACCCATGAATCGTCCTTAAATAAGTTGACAGATTAAAAAATATTCCCGGTTGCCTCTGGTAGCCGGGATTTTTGTAAATGTACTTTATTTGGGGTTAAAAAATTTAAAGCTAAGTGAGGCCTTTTACTGTTGTATAATTCAACAGCCTCTGCC
>CALRVT010000059.1:0-14473 GCA_943371675.1 Chitinophaga pinensis
AAATGATGCGCAGCACATTTTTACAGAAGCCAAAGCAGCGTCGGCGCAAAGACGAGGCCATGCGGCCTGAGCAAAATGGGGCTAGCCTTAGCGGAGTGATAGAATAAAGAAAGATGTATTTTAAATTTGTTCCGAACACCTGTGGTCGCCTGACCAAAAACATTTTAAATGCAAAATCAAAAATGGCAACTAAACCAATCTTACTCTTATTTATCCTAAGCATATCCCTCAATATTGCTGCTCAAAAACAAGCTGTTTTAGTTAAAAATGGGATACCACAATTTTCAATTAATCTGTCTGAAAAGCCCACTGAAGCTGAAGAAAAGGCCGCTATTTTACTACAATCGGCCATTAAAAAAATTGCAGGTTGTGAATTGTCAATAATAAAAACTGATAAACCTAATATTAAAAAATCAATTCGCATTACCTCCTTGCTGCATTCAGATTCATTAGGACTAGGCAGAACTGTAACTAATCTTCCAAAAGAACTTAACAAACATTTTACAGCTGATTTTGAAGCAAAAAAGAAGGATTTAATAGAAGATGCTTTTTTGATTTCCATTCAAGAAGACAATATTTTATTAGTATCCGGTGGAAAGAAAGGTGCCATCTACGGGGTTGTACAACTACTTGAAAAATGTTTGGGTTGTCGTATGTATGCCCCCCAAGTGGAAGTGATGCCACCAAAAAACACTATTGCTTTACCAGTATTATGCGAAATGGATAAGCCTGTGAACAGTATTCGCATCGTGAATGGGGTTATGACACAACAAAATGAAGATTATCGCAACTGGCAAAGACTGAACGACCATAATGAAGAGTTTGCAAAAGGCTACTATGTACACACTTTCAACCGCCTGGTGCCATGGGAAACTTATTTTGATAAGCACACTGAATATTTTGCTTTGATGGGTAACAAACGCATCATTGATCAATTGTGCTTAACCAATCCCGATGTTTTTGATTTAACCATTAAAAAGTTGAAGGAAGAAATGGCCATACAGCCCGATAAAAAATTATGGTCTGTTAGTCAAGGCGATAATTTTTCTTATTGCCAATGTGATCAATGTGCTAAGATCATTGCTGAGGAAGGCTCTGCAGCGGGTCCGATCATCCATTTTGTAAATAGGGTAGCTGCGCAATTTCCCGATAAAGTGATCTCTACTTTGGCTTATCAATATTCACGACGAGCCCCCAAGAAAATCAAGCCTGCCAGCAATGTTCAAATAATGTTATGTACGATCGAACTCAATCGCAGTAAAGAAATTGAAAATGACAGCCTTAGTATTTCCTTCCTCAAAGACATTACAGACTGGGGGAAAATCAGTACAAACATTTATTTATGGGATTATACAGTTAATTTTTCGCACCATATCACACCTTTTCCCAATCTGCATACACTTCAAAAAAATATACAATTTTTTACAAAGAACAATGTTAATGCCCATTTTCAACAGACCAATGCGAGCCTGGGGCATGAGTTTTCAGAATTAAAAGCCTATTTGATAGCCCGTTTGTTGTGGAATCCCAATATCAATGCGGATTCTGTAATGACAGATTTTTTGAATGGCTATTATGGCGCGGGTGGCGTGTTTATTAAAAAGTACATCAACCATTTGACAACTGAAATTATAAAAACGGGGGAGTGGCTGGATATTTATGGGCACCCCATGGCACATGCCCGAACTTTTTTATCTCCTGAAAATATGGCGCAATACAACCAATATTTTGATGCTGCTGAAAATGCTGTAAAAGAGACGCCATCTATTTTACAACGTGTAAAACTCTGTCGTTTACAGATCCAATATGCGATGATGGAAATTGGCAAAAGTGATATGTTTGGTTCGAATGGTTTTTATACAGAAGACAATGGAAAATTTATTTTAAAAAATGACATGCTGCAATTAGTAGAAGATTTTTACACTGTTAGCAAGCAAAATAGGGTGTTAAATGTAAATGAAGCTGGTCTTACACCCGAAGAATACTACCAATCAACTAAGCGATTTATCAATGTGCAGGTGGATGGGAATATGGCTTTTCGCAAAAAAATAACGGCAAATCCAATGCCTTCGCCTAAATACAGTCACGCAGACTTGTCGATTTTGACCAACGGTGTGCAAGGAGCAAACGATTACAAAGCCCATTGGCTTGGTTGGGAAGCACAGGATGCGGAACTCTTACTCGACCTTCAAACAAGCCTGCAAGCTCGATCCATCCAAATCTCAACATTGTATGATCCTAAAAGCTGGATCTTGCATCCAAGATCAGTGACCTGTTCTGTTTCAGAAGATGGGATCAATTATCGATTACTCGAAACACAAACCATTGAAGGAGATCAACGCAAAGAAAATGTGACCCATAATTTCCTTTTTGATAAAAATTTGGGTGCTTGCAGGTATATCAAGTTTGAAATAAAAAGCACGAAAAAACTATTCAATTGGCATCCTTCGGCAGGGGGTGGTTCTTGGTTTTTTGTAGATGAAATTGTGGTGAGATAACAATCCTTGTTTTCAAATGCCCCATTTTAACCCATACGTTAACTCAATCTGCAAACTTTTTTTGAAGAACACAAACAGTTATTGTTGAGAAATTAAAGGGACTGAAAATTTAAGTTTTCTTAATTTCATTCAATGACTATTACCTATCCACTCCTGATCGATGGCGGTCTTTCTAATGAATTGGAAAGACAAGGATGTGATCTTAATCAAAAATTATGGAGTGCACAATTGCTGGAATCTAATCCTGAAGCGATCATTCAAGCCCATCTCAGTTATCTTGAAGCTGGTGCTGTATGTATGATCACATCCAGTTACCAGGCCACCATAACAGGTTTTATGGCAATTGGATATGATAAGGAAACAGCCAGCGAACTGATGGTTAAATCAGTTCAATTAGCAGAAGAAGCAAGAAACCGTTTCCTATTATTAAACCCGGATACAGTAACTCCTTTGATCGCTGCTAGTATTGGTCCTTATGGTGCTTATCTGGCCGATGGCTCTGAATATAGGGGTGATTATGTGATCTCTGATCAGGACTTGACAGACTTTCATGTACCCAGAATTAATTTATTGGATCATTCAAATGCTGATATGCTTGCTTGTGAAACAATTCCTTGTTTTCAGGAAGCCAGGGTGTTATCGAAAATTTTAGAAACGGCTAAAAAACCTGCTTGGGTATCTTTTTCTTGCAAGGATGGTAAACATATCCATGATGGAACACCCATCGAGGATTGTGCAGCATATTTTGCGTATCACCCAACTGTTTTTGCGATTGGTGTAAACTGCACTTCGCCTGAATATATTTCTTCCTTAATTCAAGCGATCAAAAAAAGTTCCGGAAATAAAAAAATAGTTGTCTATCCCAATTCAGGAGCTGTATATCATGCTGAAACTAAAACCTGGACGGGTCTTTCAGAGCTCTCATCTTGTGAAATCATGGTAAAGGAGTGGATGGATTTGGGTGCAGATATGATTGGTGGTTGCTGTGGCATTGGCCCGGAACAAATTAAAGCTATGGGTAAAATTATTTCCCAATAGAGGCTTCTGCCAATGTTGGACGCCTGACTTTAGGTGTTTGGAACAAATTTAAAATACATCTTTCTTTTTTCTATCACTCCGCTAAGGCTCACCCCATATTGCTCAGGCCGCATGGCCTCGTCTTTGCGCCGACGCTGCTTTGGCTTCTGTAAAAATGTGCTACGCATCATTTTTACTGCCTACGCTTCGCTGGGCACCGCATCCAAAGAGGCGTCTCTGCAAAGACTGGTGATAGTTAAGTAGGTATAAGAGTTGTAAATAATAACTTAGCTGATTTTTATCTTCAAAACTTTGCTATGCTCTATAGAGCTTGGAATAAATGGTAAAATATACAATTTTGGGACTTTAGTCCCTTGTGTGGGTTTTTGAAAGTGCATTTAAAGTTTAAGATAAAAATCTTCCGAACACCTGTGGATGCCTAATCAACATTATTTATCATGAAGGATAAATTATTAGTAAATTTAAGCAATGCGCATAAAAAGAAAACACCTTAATGCTTTAATAAAATTGTTAGGTGTATGGCTTTTTGTTTTTTTACTACCTAATATAATGATTGCCCAATCCTTTCTGGGCATTACTAACCAGCAGGACAGTTCCTATTCAAATTATAGTGCCCTAAAAAGTACATTACAAACGCATCCATTTGTGAAACTTAAGCCTGTATTGGGTTTGAAGCATATTCAAGTGGATAAAAATATTATTTATACAAAAACAGCCAATCAAAATTGTCAGTTGGATGTTTTTTATCCTATCGCTAAAGCATCCAATAAAAGAATCCCCATTTTGATGATCCATGGAGGCGGATGGCGTTCCGGAAACAGGACACAACACCATGCATTAGCCGAAAAATTGGCTGACCTGGGCTATGTATGTTTTACGCCTGCTTATCGCTTATCTACGGAAGCGCTTTTCCCTGCTGCTGTGTATGATTTAAAAGAAGCCATCAGATGGGTGAAAAAAAATGCCGGCAAATACCAGATAGATTCCTCTCAATTTGTGGTAGCGGGATTTTCAGCAGGAGGGGAGCTGGCTGCATTTTTAGGAGCCACTGGCAATATGCCTTTATTTGAAGGAACAGTTTATGATTCTAAGATCAGTACTACCGTAAAAGCTGTGATAGATATGGATGGCATCTTATCTTTTGTGCATCCCGAATCTGGTGAAGGCGATGATAGTAAAAGAACCTCTGCAGCTACATATTGGTTTGGATATAGCAAAAAGGAACAACCCAAATTATGGGAAGCCGCATCCACATTGAGTTATATCGGCCCTCATACACCACCTACTTTATTTATCAATAGTAGTGTGGATAGAATGCATGCAGGAAGGGATGACTACAGAAATGTTCTTAAACAATACAATATCTACACCGAAGTAAAAATCTTTGCAGATGCCCCACATTCCTTCCCCCTTTTCGATACATGGTTTGAGCCGATGGTGCAATGTATGGATGCATTTATTAAAAGGGTGATGCAATAATCAACTAAAGATTATCAATAAATGTTGGACATAAGTCCACAGGTATTTGGAAGATTTTATCCTAAATTTTCCATGTACTATCAAATACCCACACAGGGGACTAAAGTCCCAAAATAATTTATTTTACCATTTATTCCATGCTCTGAAGAGCATGGCAAAGATTTGAAGATAAAAATCAACGTCATCGCAAAGACGAGACCATTCGACATGAGCAATATGAGGCTTGCCTAAGAGGGGTGATTAAAAAAGGAATATTTTATTTAAAATCTATTCTGTATACTTTTAAACATAAGTCTAACAAATGCCAGTATCAAGTATATAGAATCCAGCACCCAGCATCCAGTTACTAGCCCCTATCCCAAATTCTTCGAAATCCTCCGCGCTGCTTCCAATCCCATTTTGATCATCTTCTTTTTTATTTTTTCGTCAAAGCGGAAAGCTGGCATATAGATACTCAAGCTGGCTACCACATTGTTTTCTTTGTAAACAGGTGCGGCAAAGCCAACAATTTGAATACTGTCTTCAACAAGCGCATAGCCATTTTTACGCATCTGTTCTATCTGTTCAAAAAACTTTTTCTTGTTATTGGCATCATGCCAGATCTGGGCAGGAGGCAGTCCAAATCTGAAAATGAATTTTTCCAGTTCTTCGTCGGATAACATGGCGATCAAGATTCTGCCCGAAGAGGAATCGTAGGCTTTTTTCTCATCAGGGGTATGCGCCTGCACGATCTGGTTACTTTGTGTACGATGGATCACCACGCGGTTTTCGCCATTTAAAGAAGAAAGTAAGGTGTTTTCATTCAAAGCCGCACTGATCTTCTGCATTTCAGAATTGGAAGCAGCTACCAGATCACGCCAGTAACCCGTATCACCCGCCAGCGTATAAAATTGTTTACCCAACAGGTAGCCTTTTTGTGCCCCCAGTTTGAGCAGGTATCCTCTGAGCGTAAGCGTTTTTACGATATTGGCACAAGTGCCAGGCTTTAGTTGCAAACCAATAGCTATCTCACTCATCAATTTGGGCCTGTCGGGGTCTCTGGCAACAAATTCTATGATATCAAATGACCTGTGTATTACCTGTATCATGCAGAAAATATATTTTGTAAAAATTCAAGAACAAATCTATTCTTTTCAAAATGAAATTCGGTAGTTTCATCAGATATTTAGTCAGACAATTCCACCATGTGGAATGCCATTAATCAACGATTGCCATGCCTATAAAAACTGATCAAACAGCTGAGAGGTCAATGCTATACCCATTTATTTTGGTGACCAGCTTATTTTTTATGTGGGGTTTTGTTCATAACCTAGATCCCATTCTGATTCCCCATCTGAAAAAATCATTCAGTCTCAGTACCCTTCAATCATCCCTGGTTGATTCCGCCGTATTCATCGCTTATTTCCTGATGGCTTTGCCTGCAGGCTTTATCATGAAGAAATATGGCTATAAAGCCGGTATTATTTGCGGACTCATTTTGTTTGCTACAGGATCTTTTCTTTTTGTTCCTGCGGCCAATACACAATCCTATACTTTTTTTCTAATGGCATTGTTCATCATTGCCTGTGGGTTAACCATATTAGAAACCGCTGCTAATCCCTATGCTTCCTTGTTGGGAGATCCGGCAACAGCTACTCAGCGTTTGAATTTTGCACAATCATTTAATGGCTTAGCCGCAACACTGGCGCCCATCATTGGTGCAAGAATTATCCTCACCAAAGGTTTTTCGGATGAAGAATTAAGTGTTATGACGGATGCTGCCAAACAAGTGGCACTGGCATCAGAAGCATCCACCGTAAAAACGCCTTATTTAATTTTAGGTAGCCTGATACTGGTGATCGCTATTTTATTTGTTTTCATTAAACTGCCTGAGATCAAAGAGGATGCAGACGAAGGTGCCGTTAAAAATATTTTTCATACACTTAAACACAGTCATTTACGCTGGGCGGTAGCCGCACAGTTTTTTTATGTGGGTGCACAGGTATGTGTATTTAGTTTTTTCATTTTGTATGCAGTGGATGCCGCTGGTATTGATAAGATCAAAGCCGCTGACTACCTGGGATGGGGATGTGGTATGGCTTTCATGATTGGTCGTTTTGCGGGTACTTTTTTTATGAAATATATTCAGCCAGCCAAATTGCTGGCACTCTATTCCATCATAAATGTGCTTTTATGTGGCGTGGCCATGTTTAGTGAAGGAATGATAGCGGTGTATGCAGTGATAGGGATCGCATTTTTTATGTCTGTTATGTTCCCCACTATTTTTTCATTGGGTATTAAAGACCTGGGGGCAGATGCCAAATTTGGCAGCAGCCTGATCATTATGTCTATTGTAGGTGGTGCCATCATGCCGCCAATCATGGCGCAGATCAGTGATATGACGGGTAATATTCAATTGGGATATATTATTCCATTACTCTGTTTTGCTGTTGTTTTCTTTTTTGGCTGGAAAGGACATGTGGTTAAAAATTAGATTATGAAAAGATATTGTTTAGCACTTGATCTGGTTGATGATGAAAAATTGATTGCCGAATATGAAGAATGGCACCAGGCTGTTTGGCCTGAAATACTGAACAGTATTGCATCTTCTGGCATTACACAAATGGAAATTTATCGGGTAGCTAACCGTCTTTTTATGATCATGGAAGTGAATGAGGGATTTAGGTTTGAAGAAAAGTCACAGGCTGATAGCAGTAATCCCAAAGTGCAGGAATGGGAAAAACTCATGTGGAAATTCCAGCAGCCGATGCCCTTTGCAAAGCCGGGAGAAAAATGGGTGCTCATGGATAAAATATTTGATCTACAGAATCAACTCAAAGTTAAAAGCTAAGGCTATGATGTTTTCATTACAAAATAAGCAGGCTATTATCACAGGCGGTGGAAGTGGTATTGGTAGGTCTATTGCATTATTATTTGCCAAGCAGGGAGCTACTGTTCACATACTCGATCTGCAGGAAACCGCTGGATCGGCTGTTGCCATTGAAATCAAACAGCAGGGCGGCAATGCATTTTCTTATACCTGTGATATTAGTAATCAGGAGCAGGTTGATACAATTTTCTCTACAATCAATGAGATATCTATTTTGGTAAATAGTGCAGGTATCGCCCATATAGGCAAAGCGGCAACCACCAGTTCTGAAGATTTTGAAAAAGTATTCAAGGTAAATGTGCAGGGCACTTATCATTGTTTACATGCAGCCATTCCTTTGATGCAAAAAAGGGGTGGGGGTGTTATCCTGAATATTGCATCTATCGCAGCATTGGTGGGTATTCCAGACAGATTTGCCTATAGTATGAGCAAGGGGGCCGTTTATTCCATGACGCTTAGTGTGGCTAAAGATTATATGAAAGAAAATATCCGTTGTAATTCCATTTCACCGGCAAGGGTGCATACGCCTTTTGTAGATGGATTTATCGCAAAAAATTATCCGGGACAGGAAGAAGAGATGTTTCACAAACTTTCTCAATCACAACCCATCGGCAGAATGGGCTCTACAGACGAAGTAGCTGCCTTGTGTTTGTATCTATGCAGTGATGAAGCCTCTTTCATTACTGGTAATGATTATCCCATAGATGGAGGTTTCATTAAATTGAATAACTAAAAAATTGCTGATTAAAAATTGAACCATGAAATTTTTAACAGCCTATATCATTTGTTTATTTCCTTTTGCGAATTTCAATTTTACAGCACCTCTTCTACAAGATTCTCTACAGGTAAAGCAAGTACTTATTACAACTTTAAGAACACAAATTCTCTCAGAAGCTGCATGGGCATTGCAACAGGAGCCAATAACCGTAACTGCTGAAAGCTCACCCAGAAGTGCAGGAGGCAAACATGATTTCTTTTCAGAAGGGGATTATTGGTGGCCCAATCCCCAACATGCGGATAGTCCGTATATTCAAAAAGATGGTTTAACCAATCCGCAAAACTTTGTTGCACATCGAATGGCGATGATTCGGTTCAGTAAAATTATGGGGGCATTGGCTACTGCCTATATGCTAACCAAGGATCAAAAATTTATACAGCATGCACGCAAACATTGCAATGCCTGGTTTGTAGATTCCGAAACAAGCATGAATCCTAGTTTACTATTTGCGCAAGCTATCAAAGGCAGATTTACCGGTAGGGGCATTGGCATCATCGATACGATTCAATTAATGGAAGTGGCTCAGGCATTGGCTCTGATGGAAGATGCCCTATCTAAAGAAGAAACCGCATCCTACAAACAATGGTTTGCCCAATACCTGAATTGGTTAACCACCCATCAATATGGCCTGGATGAAATGAATGCAGAAAATAACCACGGTGTCTGCTGGGTGATGCAGGTTGCTTGTTTTGCAAAATTTACGCGTAATGAAAAAATCATGCAATTCTGTCGCGACCGTTTTAAAAATAAACTCTTGCCTCAGCAGATGGAAAAGGATGGCAGCTTTCCGCGTGAGTTGAAAAGAACCAAACCTTATGGTTATTCCATTTTTAACCTGGATGCGATGACCATGGTTTGTCAGATCCTGTCTACCAAAGATGATGATCTCTGGCTTTACACAACGCCTGATGGCAAGTCGATCAAACAAGGCATTGCTTATTTGTATCCCTATATCAAAGACAAAGAAAGCTGGCCTTTTGCAAAAGATGTGATGTATTGGGATCAATGGCCGGTGGCGCAACCGTTTTTAGTGATGGGCGCCAATGCCTTTTCAGAAAAAAAATGGCTCGATACCTGGGAACTATTGGAGCATTCACCCATAGAAACAGAAATCATCAGAAACCTGCCGGTCAGGCATCCACTGATCTGGCTATAAAATGTATAAAATGCGTACCACAAAATTCATGTTGATCAATGTATGCTTGCTTTGTTTAAGCATTGGGCATTTTAATGCAGTTGCACAAAAAGCATCAGCAGGATTTAAGAACCTGCCTCCGGAAGCAGATCCCATTAAAGTGGGCAATTTTTTGGTGAACCGATTCATCGCTACGCCGCGTATGAATGCTGGTAAACCCATTACCCAGAAAATTGTGATCTATCCCGAAGTGTGCACCTGGTATGGCTCTCTAGGCTTTGCCAAGATCAGTAAGAACAAGGCGCTTACGGATAGATTGATCAACCATTTCGAACCCTTCTTTGGTAAGGATTCTGTAATTATTCCACAAGCATTAAATGTAGATTATAGTGTGTTTGGCGCTATCCCCCTTGAATTGTATATGCAAACAGCAAAGGAGAAATACCTAAGCATGGGACAAAAATTTGCAGACGAACAATGGACGATGCCTGCCAACAAAAGCAGGATTTCACCAGCTCAGTATCAATTTTTTGATGAAGGGTATACCTGGCAAACGCGTTTATGGGTGGATGATATGTTTATGATCACCATGTTGCAATTACAAGCTTATCGGGCAACCAATGACAGTAAATACCTAAACCGTGCAGCAAAAGAAGCAGTGATGTATTTGGATTCTTTGCAACAACCCAATGGCTTATTCTTCCATGCGCCTGATGTGCCCTATTTCTGGGGGCGCGGCTGTGGTTGGTTTGCGGTTGGGATGGCAGAATTATTGCGCACCTTACCCAAACAACATGCAGATAGGGCAAGAATTATGAAAGGCTATCAAATCATGATGGCTTCCTTATTAAATTTTCAAAAAAGCAATGGCATGTGGCTTCAGTTACTGGATGACCCCAATAGTTGGGAAGAAACATCCTGCACAGGCATGTTTACCTATGCCATGATCACTGGTGTAAAAGAAGGGTGGCTTGATAAGAAAAAATTCACCCCCGCTGCCCGTAAAGCATGGATTGCTTTAGTGGGTTATATCAATGAAGATGGAGATGTAAAGGAAGTTTGCGAAGGCACCAACAAGAAAAATGACCACCAATATTACCTCGATAGAAAAAGAAATATAGGGGATCTGCATGGTCAGGCGCCTGTATTATGGTGTGTTACCGCATTGTTGCGATAATAATCTTAAGATAAAATCCATCTAAACCCTTATTGGCAATACCTTGCATCATATTAGGGAAAGATGCAACCATTACACCTATTAATTTGTTATCAGAAAAACAGATTTTAAAAACTTAAAAAATAAACAATGATCCCAGCAAAAGCTTATGCCGCATTAGACGCAAAAACACCTTTAGAACCATTTTCATTTGATAGAAGAGATTTACGCAATGATGATGTGCATCTTCAGATCTTATTTTGTGGTGTTTGTCACAGTGATATTCACCAGGCTAGAAATGAGTGGGGTGGTGGTTCTATCTATCCAATGGTACCCGGACATGAAATTGTAGGTAAAGTGGTAAGTGTTGGTTCCTCCGTAACAAAATACAAAGCCGGTGATACAGTAGGGGTGGGCGTGATGATCGATTCCTGCTGTTCTTGTAAGAACTGTAACAATGACCAGGAACAATATTGTGAAGAGGGAATGACGGGCACTTATAATACCAAAGAGCGTGATGGGGTTACCATCGCCCAAGGTGGTTATTCAACGCAGATAGTAGTGAAAGAAAGATTTGTGGTAAGTATTTCAGAAAAATTAGACCTGGCAGGTGCTGCGCCTTTATTATGTGCGGGTATCACCACCTATTCTCCATTACGTTTTGCGGGTGTTAAAGCAGGACAGAAAGTAGGCGTATTAGGTTTGGGCGGATTGGGACATATGGGTGTAAAATTTGCTGTAGCATTTGGTGCGGAAGTGACTGTGATTAGTACTTCTCCTTCCAAAGAGGCAGATGCCAAAAGATTGGGTGCGGCACATTTTTTATTGTCAACAGATAAAGAAGCCATGAAAAAGCATGCCAGTCATTTTGATGTAATTCTGGACACGGTTTCTGCTAACCATGATTATACCTATTTACTGGATATGCTTGACCTGGAAGGGAAATTGCTGATCGTAGGCTTACCATCCCAACAACCATCACTGTCGCCTTTTTCATTGATCACCAAAAGAAGAAGTATCATCGGTTCTATGATCGGTGGCATGAAAGAAACCCAGGAAATGCTTGATTTCTGTGCTGCACACAATATTGTATCGGATGTGGAAGTGATTCCAATGTCGTATATCAACGATGCTTATGAAAGGGTGATCAAATCTGATGTGAAGTATCGCTTTGTGATTGATTTGTCTTCTATTTAGTTTCAAGAATCTTTATTAGTGTTAACAATCCTCTTTGGATTGTTAACACTAAATAACTTATTCAAATGCTAAACAATCATATGTAAGCTCCTGATAAGGATATGCTTACTGTGAAGGAAAATGTATTTGATTAAAAATTTATGTTTTTTTGTACCTTAGAATTATGAAAGCATTAGTGATTACACCCAAAAGTGACAATGAATACAAGTTCTTGTCAAACCTACTCACCAAATTAGGGGTAGGGATGTCTTCGCTCTCAAAAGAAGAATTGGAAGATATTGGTCTTTCTAAAATGATGCGTAATGTTGATAAGACCAAAAAATCCAGCCGCTCAGAAATTGTAAAAAAACTTAACTCCTAATGAAAGTTGAGTTTCTAAAGAAATTTTCGAAAGATCTTGATGGAGTTGGCCCAATGTCTGTTAAATCAAATCTTTTGAAATTGATTGAATTGATGGAGACTGTCAAAACACTAGAAGAAATTCCAAATACAAAGAAATTAAAGGGCCACAGATCTGCCTATCGTGTGAGAATCGGAGAATACCGGTTAGGTTTTTTCTTTGAAAATGAAACGATATTAATAGCCAGATTTGTTCATCGAAAGGATATTTATAAAATCTTCCCATAAACCTCTGGTTAAATTTGATATTCATTACAGAGCGTCTAATCCTCAGATAATGTAGTTCAGGCTAACAACAGGGGCAAGAGGAGAAATTGTAAATAGTATTCATTCAACAAACCAATAATGGTAGAAACAAATAGGCTCATTTTAAAACCGCTCAACTACGATCAGTTGTTTAAATATATTGCCTGTGACCATTCGTTGGAACAGGAATTAAATATTCAACCATCTAATAGAAAAATTTCACCAGAACTAAAGGAAGCGTTTGAACAAACAATTTTGCCCAACGTAGCAGATAAAAACAAAAACTATTTGTATTCCACACTCTGGACGGCTATTGCAAAATCAGAAAATGTCATGGTAGGTGATCTATGTATTGTTGGAGAACCCAATGAAGCTGGCGAAATAGAAATTGGTTATGGCACTTACGACGAATTTCAGAACAAGGGCTTTATGACAGAAATAGTGAGCGGCATTATTGAATGGGCTAAAACACAGTCATCTGTTCACGCAATCATCGCTTCCACTGAGAAATCCAATACTGCTTCTTTCAGGGTATTGGAAAAAAATGGGTTTCTTAAAATGGATGAATCGGAAACACTTTGTCATTGGCGTTTACAATTAGAAAATTTGCATTAGACATTGTGTAGATTATTGTGATCAATCTTTTTTTACTAAACTTGTTGTCTTTGGTCAGGCGACCAACAACGGCATGGCGCAAGAAAACTTTGCCATGCTCTTTAGAGCATGGAATAAAAGTTAATAAATAATCATATTGGGACTTTAGTCCCGCGTGTGGGTTTTTGAAAGTGACTTGAAAATATTTATTGTTGAATTTGCGAACAATCAAGGCAAGAGATTAAGTATTTGAATGCAGTGCCACAATATTACCCTCTGTGTCATTGATCATAGCCATAAATCCATTGTGCCCAATAGATGTTTTGGGCATGACCATTTTGCCGCCTGCGGCTTCCACTCTGTCTAATACGATCTGAAGATCCGGGTTGGCATTCAAATACAGAATGGATCCTGTTGCACCAGGTGTATGCCAGGAGCTTTCTGCCAGGCCACCGGCCACTTTTGCATTTTGGGGATCAAAAGGAAACATGGCATACTTCATACCGGGCATTTCCATTTGTTCCATGGAGATCTCAAAAAGGGTTTCGTAGAATTTTTTTGCTCTGGTCATATCACTTACGGCAATTTCAAACCAATTAATGGCATTGGTGGCAGCACTCATTTTGGCGTTCATGTTTTGTGTTTTGAGGTGTAGGAAAAGGTATAACTAAATGTAAGAAATTTCCTGAAAGGATAAAACAACTTATACGAACGGTAAATTCCTTCTGTTACCAAAAAAATGCCATGCGCTTCGGCGCATGGCAGAAATAATATAAAAATCATTTTGGAACTTTAGTCACTCCACCTTTGTTTGTTGCCTGACTAACAACAAATATTACTGTGGTTGCTGGTCGGGCGACCAAGAAAGGCATGAGATGTCTATCTTAGGTGTTCTATGGCTTTGGATGGAGATAGATTCATTCGTTGACGTACTCCGCAGATTCTGTGTTAAATACCAAGTAATTCAAATTATTTATTTTTGTTCTTTAGGCGGCATAAGCTAGCCTGTTTAGAGTAGCGGCCCATTGTGGCCGCTCTCTAATCTTGTCTGACCAATTCTATCCCTGCTGTCAAATAATTTTTA
>CALRVT010000060.1:0-14362 GCA_943371675.1 Chitinophaga pinensis
CTTTTAACTTTTTGTGTTTTTGCCTTGGGTACGAATATTCAAGCGCAGGATAAAGTATTTAAAATACAATGTATTTATAAACTTGATTACCAACCAGATTCTACAGATAAGACTAGTGCGAAATCTGAAAATATGCTATTACTGATTGATGGTGGTAATTCTGTATTTAAAAGCCAGAATAAAAATGTAATTGATTCGATAGATCTTATTCCATTTGGTACTGGTGACTTAAATGGTATGCTTAAGCTAATGAATTCCAATAGAGCCAATTTTAGATTCACAATTACTAAGGATTCTACAAGTGAAGTAAGGTATATGGATTATATTGACATCAATGTTTATGAATATACCGAACCCAAAAACAGTTTTAAATGGGAAATATCAGGAGATTCGGCTACCCTTAATGGATATCATTGCCAAAAGGCAACAACAATTTATGGCGGAAGAAGATGGACAGCGTGGTTTACTAATGAAATTCCTATTAGTGAAGGTCCTTATAAATTCGGTGGCTTGCCTGGGTTGATCATCAAGACAAATGATGATTCTAACTATTATACTTTCACTTTAACTGAATTATTAAATAAATCATGTGCACTCTATAATACACAGAAGCATATTGAAAAAATTAGTAAGGAAAAATATAATTCCTCACTAGAATATTATTTGGATAACCGATTTGAAATGATGGCATTGAGAGGTGTTAAGGTTACTTCTGGGGAGGCATCAATTCGTCAGAGAATGGCGGATCAAAGGAAAAAGAATAATAATCCAATAGAGCTATTCCTGGTTAAAAAAGAATAATATTCAAATTTCTTTCAAATTGTAATTTCTATTTTCTCTGTATTTGCAAGCTAAATTGGAAGTTTCTAATTCTCTATCTAGTTTTGGAAAGCATTCATAAATGTATTAATTATTATTAGAAAGCCTCGCTAATTGAAATAATGTGTAAGTGTCCCCAAAATACAGATAGGTACCGAGAAAATCAGTTTAATAAGTGAAGGTATTTGCAGTACTGGTATTGCTGTATATGCAATGCAAAATGGAGTATAAATTTATGCAATAAATAAAAAACATCTAATTTGAAGTGAGCGTAAACAATCTTACTTGAGTTTAAATAGACAAATAGCCTTGGGGGTTTTTCCCCATTTTTAAAAATGATAGTTTTATTAAATTTATACCATAATATTTTGAGATATATTTCTAATTCGGATTCGGTTTACATAAATTTTAATATTTTTTACAATTAGTTTTTGGTCACGTTTTAAAAATATAAACAGTGACAAATAAAAATGAAAACACTATCTAGAAATGAACTTAAACAAGTTAATGGTGGTTTATTGCCTTTTAATCCTGGTATGTATTACTGTGACTGTGGTTTTTCTTGGCATCCTGAATGGGGACAATGGGAACAATATTATGATAATCCTATAGATATGTTGCAAGATGCTCTTGCCTTGTGTGGAAACCCTCCTACTGGTCTTTTATGTTCTCCAATCTAAATGATCATATTATTTAGGTTTTGATAAAAATATGACCTCTTAAATATAAAAGAGGTCATATTTTTTTATAAATATTTATTTATAGTTTAGCATTTGTTTTTTATAACATTATTATATAGGTTTATAAAAATTGTAAATTTATTTAATATCGATTTTTTATTGTGAAAATATCATGAAAAATAACCTATGAATCGCTACATTTATGCTATCAAAACTGAATGGAATTTAATTCTTAAATCAACATTTATTTTCAATAAAGCTTTTTTGGGTAATGTAATAAATACAGGACCAAATTATTAAATTGTTATAAATGAAATATTATAAAATTTGCATTTTTCGGTATGTCATTATTTTATTTTGCATATTTATTTCATTTGTATTTACATTCAAATTATTTGCACAAACTTTTAATTATGATATTTTATGTACCTATAGTTTAGAATATCAGCCTAATTCTACAGATGTTAAAAGTAGGAAAACCGAAGAGATGCTCCTATTGTTGAATGACAGAAATTCAATTTTTAAAAGCAAAAACTGTTATTTGTCAGATTCTATATTTTCGAATTCCAGCATTGATTTGAGTGTTTTCACCTATCTTAATTCAATTCCTACAAATTTCCGTTATAGTATTGAGAAAGATTCGTCAAATAGTATATTATATGTTGATTTTATTGGAAATGATAGGTTTGAATATATAGAGACACGAAATAAATTTGATTGGAAATTATTATCAGATACTGCTACTATTAATGGGTTTTTATGTCAAAAAGCAACTACCTATAGTTTTGGCAGAAAGTGGGATGCATGGTTTGCACTTGATATTTCAGTAAATGACGGCCCTTATAAATTTGGCGGGTTGCCAGGTTTAATTATAATGGTAAGTGATAGTATGAACCAATATACTTTTATTTTGACCTCTATGGAAAGACGAGTGGGTAAAGTATTAGTTATTGCAAAAAAAATAACAAGGGTTGATAAAGGTATATTTTATTCGTCGCTCGATTATTATAAAAAAAATGAGTTTGAGATGATTTTGTTGCGAGGTGTAAAATTTTCTAATGGGGTAGACAAATTCAGAAAGCGGATTTCAGATAGAAATTTGGCTGATAATAATCCAATTGAACTTGATACTATTTTTAAATAGGTAAAAAAAGTTTTAATAATTGTGTAATTTATATTTAAGTAGTCTGGAAAAATTCTATTTATGTTGTACTTCATAAACCCATATACAGCGACCCGAATGGGATCTTTTGCAAATAGAATCCGAATTGAATGAATCAACGACTTTATTTTTCTGGTGAATAATCTGCGATCAATTGGTAGGTTTTTTATGTGTATTGAAAAATTGACCTTAAATTTATAATGCAAATAATTAATTAAAAGCTCTTTCACACTCGTATCAATAATTGCAAAAAGGATAACAAAATTTGTCACCTGCAAATCACCTGCAAATAAAAAAGACCCACCAAAGTGAGTCTTCCTAACTGATTGATTTTCAGTGTGCCCAGAACAGGAATCGAACCTGCACTACCTTGCGATAACCAGATTTTGAGTCTAGCGCGTCTACCAATTCCGCCATCTGGGCAAAAGCGTTTGTAGTTTGGGGTTTGGAGTTGAAAAATACATTCCAGTCTCCAGACTTCTAACTCCCGTCTCTAACGGGTTGCAATATTACAGTATCAGCGCAAACCCTCCAAAATCCTGTTCAGGTATTTTTTACGGAAATAGTACTCTTTTACCTGCAACAGCTCTTTTTCGGTACTAATACCTTCCTGATAATTTGTAATAATCGGTTCCACAGCGGCATAAAGTTCATTTTGTAGGTTTTCAATGGTTTTTGTAAGAGTCTCCTTTTCCGAGCTTTCTGTTATTTCCATAGCCTGCTCATTCAATTCCATCATCTCCATTAAAAAATCGGGCGATAACTGGTATTTTTCATCTTCTTCCAGTAAGCCTTTCAATTTCAACACATATTGAATTGTTGCTTCAGGGTTCAGGAGTAGCTTGTATCCCTGGTTAACCAAGGCAGACATTTCCAATCCCTTTTCCTGTACTTCTTCAGAGTCCTGACTCATAAAGTCTGGATGGTATTCCCTGCTTAAGGAATAGTATTTGCTTTTAACCCAGGATGCATCAGGTGAGAAGGTGATGGGCAATTGGTATAGTTCGAAGAAATTCATAATTAGAAAGGAAGTTAAAAGTTAATAGTTAATAGTTAAAAGTTAATAGTCGTTATAGTCACTTTTAACTATTAACTATTCACTTTTAACTCAAATTAAACCACTCCACATTATCGTATCTTGCCTAAAATTACAGTAATGCTTGTTATAGGACTTATTAGAGAGGGAAAAGTTCCGGCAGATAATCGTGTGGCGCTTACACCGGCGCAATGTAAATGGCTGATGCGCGAGTTTGAAGATATCCGGATCATTGTACAACCCTCACCACACCGGTGTTTTAGCGATAAGGAATATATGCAGGCGGGTATGGAGCTTTCAGAAGACTTGAACAGATGTAATCTTTTATTAGGCATTAAAGAAGTGCCTGTTGATTATTTATTAGAACAGAAAACTTATCTTTTTTTCTCGCATACCAAGAAAAAACAATCCTATAACCAAAAATTGATGCAAGCTTTAATGGACAAGGGAATTACCCTGGTTGATTATGAATGCCTGGAACACAAAGATGGACAACGTATCATTGGATTTGGATTTTTTGCAGGGATCGTTGGTGCGCACAATGGGATCATGGCTTATGGAAAAAGAACGGGCTCATTCAATTTGGAAAGGGTTTCAGGTGTTAAAGACTACCGCGAACTGATTCATACCTATTTCGGTTTAAAATTGCCTCCTATTAAAATAGCGGTAACAGGCAGTGGCAGGGTAGCCCATGGTATTTTAGAGATCATGAACCTCATGGATGTGCAAGAAGTTGAACCCGACGAATACCTCTCCAGAAAGTTTGATTATCCGGTGTACGTTCATTTAAAAGGAAATAACCTCTACCGTAATAAAACAAGTTTCAAATACAGCAGGGAAGATTTTCATGAAAATGCTTCGGAATATGAATGTTTGTTCCATCAATACTGTTCACATACCGATATTCTCATGAATGGGATCTACTGGGATGCAAAGGTTCCGAGGTTATTTGAGCTGAAAGACATAGAGGACAAGGATTTCAGTATTCAAACCATTGCAGATATTTCTGATGATATGAACGGAAGTGTACCCTGTAATTTAGGTGATTCTACCATTGCTGATCCTGTTTATGGCGTTGATAAACTTAATTTTTCTAAAACGGATGCCTATTTACCCGGTAGCATTGATATCATGGCAGTAAGTAATTTGCCCAATGAGTTACCCCGCGATGCCAGTCGTTTTTTTGGAGAACAATTGATTAAATATGTGCTGGATGATATCAGAAAGGGTGGGAGTGCCACCATTGAAAGAGCCACAATTTTAAAGAATGGCGAACTCACGGCATCATTCAACTACTTAGAAGATTATGCGAAACATTAAATTTATTTTCAGCAAAAAATAAGGCTGAAGGGTTCTTACATGGCTAAATAATAATTCTTCAGCAAAGATGTAAATGCACTGGTATATTGGTCAGCCTCTTTAATAATGATATCAGCAGTTGCGAGAGAAACGGGTACTGTATTGAATAACAACATGGCCCTGAAATAACCATGTTTGGGCGTTTGTTTTACCTGAACTATCTCTTCTACATAAAATCCACCTGCTTCGGCTATTTGTATGAATTCCTGCATTCTATGGTAAGGGAGTAGCAAGGCGAATTTTCCATTTGTATGTAAGTGTTTTTTTATGACCTTGATCAAATCTGTTAGCGTCAGCATGCTACTATGCAGTGCCAGGTTTCTATTGGCATCTTCACTTTTCAGGTCATCTTTGAAAAAAGGTGGGTTAGAAAAAATAAAGTCATAACGATATTTTTCCGATAATTCTCTTACATCTCCTTTTAACACCGTAAGTTTTTCAGACCATGGAGATCGAGAAAAGTTTTCAGCTGCCTGTTCAGCTGCATTTTCGTCTAGCTCAATGGCATCAATGGTTCCATTGAATTCTTGTGCCAGCATCAAACTCAGTAAACCTGTTCCTGTGCCTATATCCAAAGCATGCATGTTATGTGAAGGGAAGCTGTTTATTTTGTTGGCTAACCATGCGCCAAACAAACAGGCATCCGTGCAAACCTTCATGGCACAATGCTCCTGATACACCGTAAATTGTTTGAATTGGAAATAATCGTTGGGCATGTATTTACTACAAGGCTATTTGAGTTCTTCCAAGAGGTTGTTTAGATCGAGTCTTTCTGTTACCATCTGAAGATTCCCTGCTGCATCGATGGGCCATTGTTCTTTTGGCTTGTCACAATACAATTCCACACCATTTCCATCGGGATCATCCAGGTACAAAGCTTCGGAAACCCCATGATCGGAGGCACCTGTTAGCGGATATTTTGCATCTAATAATCTTTGGAGGATGGCAGCCAGATCTTTCCGGGTTGGATAAAGAATTGCGGTATGGTATAAGCCAGGCATATTTACAGGTGCCGGCCCCTTATCCTTACTATGCCAGGTATTTAAACCAATATGGTGGTGATACCCACCTGCTGAAATAAAAGCCGCTTGCGTTCCGTATTGCTGCATCAATTCAAACCCTAATAGACCTTTGTAAAAATCCAGCGACTTCTCTAAATTGGAAACCTTTAAATGAACATGACCAATGCTTGTGTTTGCAGGGATTTGGTAAATCATTTAGAGTTTTGGATTTTGAGTTTCGGGTTTTGCAAAATTACACCTTTACTTCATCATTCAAAATTCCACATTCACTTCGACATTTCTTGTTCGACATTCAATATTCGATATTCCCTTGGATTATTCGGCTGTAATCCCCGCCATCAAATACTCTTTATTCAACCGTGCAATATTGGTTAAAGAAATTTCTTTAGGACAGGTTGCTTCACATGCTCCGGTATTGGTACAAGCGCCAAATCCTTCCTTATCCATCTGAGCCACCATATTCATTACACGTGTTTTTCTTTCCGGCGCACCTTGTGGTAATAAGGCCAGATGCGATACTTTGGCACTTAAGAAAAGCATAGCACTGCTGTTTTTACAAGCAGCCACACATGCCCCGCAACCAATACACATGGCTGCTGCAAATGAAGCATCAGCTTCGTCTTTAGGAATAGGGAGGGCATTACCATCAACGGCATTACCGGTATTTACACTGATAAATCCACCAGCTTGTATAATTCTGTCAAAAGCAGTTCTGTCAACCATCAAATCCTTGATAACAGGGAAAGAATTGGCTCTCCAGGGTTCCACTACAATCGTATCGCCGTCTTTAAAGGCTCGCATGTGAAGCTGACAGGTAGTATTGGCTTGCCAGGGACCATGCGGTTTGCCATTGATATACATAGAGCAGGAACCACAGATGCCTTCACGACAGTCATGATCGAAGGTTATCGGGTCGTCACCAGTTTTGATTAATTGCTCGTTGAGTACATCAAACATTTCCAGAAAACTCATTTCCGAAGAAATATTTTCAACACGGTACATTTTAAAAGCACCCTGCGATTTAGTGTTCTGCTGTCTCCAGACTTTTAGATTCAGATTCATGTGGTAATGTTCCATATTTACCCCCTAGCCCCCTGAAGGGGGAATTTTAAGGTTAATAAAATATTCTGTTATAAGTATCCCTAAGCCCCCTTCAGGGGGTTGGGGGTTACTTATAATTTCTCTGTGTTGGTTTGATCATTTCATAATTCAAAGCTTCCTTATGCAGTTCCCACTGGTGTTCTCCTTTAAATTCCCAGGCAGCTACATACATAAAGTTGTCATCATCTCTCAATGCTTCACCATCCGGCGTTTGGAATTCTTCCCTAAAATGTCCACCACAACTTTCATTTCTGTTCAATGCATCAATACACATCAGTTCGCCCAATTCAATGAAATCCGCAACACGATTGGCTTTGTCAAGTTCAGGATTCATTTCATCTATAGCTCCGGGAATTCTAACATCAGACCAAAACTCTTTTTTCAGCGCCTGCACTTCTGCAATTGCTTGTTTCAATCCCGCTTCATTTCTTGCCATTCCGCATTTATCCCAAATGATTTTTCCTAAACGTTTATGAAAACTCTCAACAGTTTGTGTGCCTTTGATATTCATCAATTTTTGAATCCTTTCGGCTACCTGTTTTTCTGCTTCTACAAATGCAGGGTGAGAGGTTTCAATAGCTTTACTGTAAATATCATCTGCCAGGTTATTGCCTAAAGTATAGGGGATCACAAAATAACCATCCGCCAGTCCCTGCATCAATGCTGAAGCTCCTAAACGATTGGCACCATGATCTGAGAAATTGGCTTCGCCTAAAGCATATAGTCCCGGAACATTGGTTTGTAATTCATAATCTACCCATAAGCCACCCATCGTGTAATGCACGGCAGGGTAGATGCGCATAGGTATTTCGTATGGATTTTCTCCGGTAATCTTTTCGTACATATCAAAAAGGTTACCATATTTTTCTTTCACTACTTCTTTACCCAATTTGATGATTTCTGCTTCTGATGCATGATCATTACCTTCTTTACCGGCTTCTATTTTGCCGTATCGAATAATAGCCGCACCAAAGTCAAGGTAAACCGCTTGTTTGCTGGTTCCTACACCAAATCCTTCATCACATCTTTCTTTAGCTGCCCTTGATGCCACATCGCGTGGAACAAGGTTACCAAAAGCCGGGTACCTTCTTTCCAAGTAATAGTCCCTTTCTTCTTCCGGTATATCTGTTGCTTTTCTATTATCACCTGCTTTTTTAGGAACCCAGATCCTACCATCATTGCGTAAAGATTCCGACATCAAAGTCAGTTTCGATTGGTGATCGCCACTTACAGGAATACAAGTAGGATGGATTTGTGTAAAGCAAGGGTTGGCAAAAGTTGCTCCCTGCTTATGTGCTTTCCAGGCGGCGGTTACATTGCTGCCCATCGCATTGGTAGATAAATAAAATACATTGCCATAGCCACCAGAACATAAAAGAACTGCATGTCCAAAATGTCTTTCTAATTGACCGCTGATCAGGTCTCGTGCAATAATGCCTCGAGCCTTACCATCAATTTTTACAATGTCCAGCATTTCATGACGGCTATACATTTTTACATTACCTAATGCTACCTGTCTTTCCAAAGCCTGGTAAGCACCTATTAAAAGTTGCTGACCTGTTTGACCCGCAGCATAAAATGTTCTTTGAACCTGCGTGCCACCAAAAGAACGGTTACTTAATAAGCCACCATATTCACGTGCAAAAGGAACACCTTGTGCCACACATTGGTCGATAATATTGGTACTTACTTCAGCTAAGCGGTGCACATTGGCTTCACGGGCACGGTAATCACCACCCTTGATCGTATCATAAAATAGACGAAATACACTATCGCCATCATTTTGGTAATTCTTCGCAGCATTGATACCACCTTGTGCCGCAATGGAGTGGGCTCTACGTGGGGAATCCTGGAAACAGAAAGCTTTTACTTTATAGCCCAGTTCGCCCAAAGATGCGGCAGCGGAGGCTCCTGCCAGTCCGGTACCTACAATAATCACTTCTAATTTGCGCTTATTGGTGGGGTTCACCAATTTACAATGCCCTTTATAATCCGTCCACTTATCATCTAAGGATCCGGCTGGAATTTTTGCATCTAACATATGCTGCTATTTGAAGTTTGTATTTTTTGTTTGTCAACTAGTATTTTCACAACAATCATCCTTCCCCAAATCGTGTTACATCTACCAATATCCGCTAATCCTATATTAATTCACCCATCCCATATAAAAACTAACCGGCATCAAAGCAAATAACAAAGGCACAATGATGGAGAATCCAAAACCGATGGTAGTAATGAGCGCATTGTATCTTGGGTTATGGATGCCCATTGTGCGGAAAGCACTTTGAAAACCATGGGCCAAGTGATAGCCAAGGGATAAGCAACCTAATACATATACGATCACCACCCACAATACACTGAATTCAAGCTTCATCTTATCATACAAATTAATTTCTTCTCCTAATAAGAATCCCTGGCTGGATCTGTTGGGTAACCAGAAATGGTAGAGGTGTAATACAAGGAATAATAAGATCAAAGTACCCAATAAGCCCATACTTCTGCTATACCATTTACTGCCGCTGGCATAATTTATTTCATAGCCTACCGATCTTTTGCTTTTGTTTGATAAGGTGAGTAGTAAGCCCTGGATAATATGCAGAAAAAGACCCGCAAAAAGGCCCAGTTCCAGAATACGTGGAACCCAGTTGCTACCCATGAAATGGGCGCCTTTATTGAACATTTCACCGCCATCGTTGGCCCAGATACAGGCATTGAGGCCGGCATGAACAATCAGGAAAAGAATCAGAAAAATTCCGGTTAATCCCATCACTAGTTTCCTTCCTACCGATGAAGTGAAGACTTGTTTCCAGGTCATATTGCAAGTTTATAGTTGAAGAATTCGGTGCAAAAATAGCACAGGAAGTGATGCTATGCGTTTTGAAGCAATATCTTTTTTTCAAACCCATACTGTTGCTGCATTTTAAAAGGAAAATGGGGTTGATTTGTTCAGTAAACATCGCAGAAATCAGTGGAATGATTAAACCAATTTTAATGCAGAAGCTTGCTTTGATAAACTGCTATCTAGACCGTTTAAATAATTTTCCTATGCTACAACCTATTTCAATACTACATTTGAATTATGTTCAAGCTATTAGGAATCTTATGGAATAGTTTTAGGATGGCCATGCAGGAATTGCGGGTTAATAAATTACGCACTTTTCTGTCGCTATTCGGGATCACCATCGGTATCTTCTGTATAATTGGTGTTTTAGCAACTGTTGACAGTTTGGAAAGAAAGGTGCAGAACGATATCAAATCTTTTGGTAACAATACCATTTATGTAGATAAATGGAACTATGGCGGTGGCAACGATTATCCCTGGTGGAAATACATGAAAAGACCGCCCATCCGTTACGAGGAAATGAAATTTATCAAAACCAAAAGTCAACTGGCTTCCAATGCTGCTTTCTTTGTTTCCAATAATGTAAACCTCTCTTATAAAGACCTTATCCTCAGTAATACCAATCTTTATGGCGTTACAGAAGAATTCAACTCCATCCAAACCATAGATATTGATTATGGCAGATACCTGAATGAGTCTGAGTTCCTGAGAGGTACTACTACCGGTATCATTGGCTACAAGGTTGCGGAAGAACTATTTATGAATCCCGAGATCGCCATTGGCAAAGAAGTTTCTTATAATGGCAAAAGAGTGATCGTGGTGGGTGTAATTAAAAAGCAGGGACAAAGTTTTGTTGGTGGATTCGATTATGACCAGTCGCTGATTGTACCATACCGTTATTTTGCCGGAGTTTATAACCCTGATAATAGTAACCCATTCATTATGGTGCAGGGTAAACCAACCATTGCCTCAGCAGCTTTGCAGGACGAACTGGTAGGCGTGATGCGTCAGAGCAGGCGCCTGAGTCCAACATCTGAAGACAATTTTTCTTGCAATGATGTGGCTATGTTCAGTGAACAAGTAAAAGGATTTTTTGGCCAGGTAAGTGCCGGTGGCTGGGCCATTGCCGGTTTAAGTTTGATCGTAGGTGCTTTTGGTGTTGCTAATATCATGTTTGTAACGGTAAGAGAAAGAACCAGTCAGATCGGATTGAAAAAAGCCCTGGGTGCGAAGCGGAGTACCATTCTCACTGAGTTTCTACTGGAAAGCGCTTTCCTATGTATTTTAGGTGGGTTGTTTGGATTGGGGCTTGTTGGCTTATTATCTATGGTGCTAAGTACTATTTTGCCTTTCCCAATTTATATCGCGCCCAATATCATCATACTAGCATTGAGTATCTGTATCATTTTGGGGATCATTTCCGGAATTATTCCTGCTTCGATAGCAGCAAAGATGGATCCTGTTGTGGCCATCCGTACAAAATAGTTCAGCGATCGGTGCCAGATCCATCCCATGTTTTCTTTAGTTTTACAAGATGATACAGGCGAAAGAAGATCAGGAAATGATGGAGCAAAAAGGAAGCTCACAAAATAAGGGCGTCACCATTCTGGCTATTGAATCCTCTTGTGATGAAACCTCTGCTTCCATTTGTGTTGATGGTAAGATCTTATCCAATTTTATCGCTAATCAAACCATTCATGAACAATATGGTGGGGTTGTGCCCGAACTTGCCAGCAGGGCGCATATGCAGAATATTGTACCAGTTGTAGATGCGGCATTGGCAAAAGCATTCCCCGAACTTCAGACTTCAGTCTCCAGACTCCAAACTATCTCAGCCATTGCCTTTACACAATCTCCCGGTCTTATAGGCAGTTTGCTGGTGGGTGCACAATTTGCCAAATCATTGGCGCTTTCATTGGATAAACCCCTAATAGCCGTGCACCATATGCAAGCACATGTACTCGCTAATTTGATCGAAGAAGTACAACCTGCTTTCCCCTTTTTATGTTTAACGGTTAGTGGTGGACATACACAAATTGTTTTGGCAAGATCTCCCTTACAAATGGAGGTTATTGGTCAAACCATTGATGATGCAGCTGGCGAGGCTTTTGATAAATCGGCCAAACTATTAGGGCTTCCTTATCCGGGCGGACCATTGATCGATAAGAATGGCAAAGAAGGCAATCCTTTGGCATTTAAATTTGCTGAACCTCAAATTGCTGACCTTGATTTTTCATTTAGCGGATTAAAAACTTCCGTTTTATACTTTCTTCAGAAACAGGATAAAGGTTTCATTGAAGCCAATCTGAATGATCTCTGTGCTTCCATTCAATTTACTATCATCAATATTTTGCTTAAAAAAATGATGAAGGCAGTTACACAAACAGGCATAAAAAATGTGTGCATTGCAGGTGGTGTAAGTGCTAATAGTGCACTCCGTATGGGTTTGCAGCAAATGGGGGATAGGCATGGGTGGAAAACCTATATCCCCAAATTTGAATACTGCACTGATAATGCTGCCATGATCGCCATCACAGCTTACTATAAATACCTGGCTGGAAATTTCAGTTCTCTGGATATCGGTCCTAATGCCAGGGCAGAATGGTAAAAAAATGTACGATTATTTGTACCTCATTTCATTGAGTTTTTCTGTGGGGTTCAGCATATAGGTAAGCATGGTTTCATCTTCCAAAATTTCTACTATCCGAAATCCTTTATAATCTGTTCCCCAATTACCGCCAATATGTGCATCAAAAAGAAAAGGTGTATTGCCTTGCATCCTAACCCCATCCTGGTCGTGTTCATGACCATGAAAAACAGCTTTTACATTAGGGTATTGTTGTAGCAATTCAAAAAAAGCCGGAGTGTCAATTCCGTTCTTTGTCCATTTTGCCTGCGGAATGTGTAAGAAGATAAAAACCTGTTTGCGTTTTTTATGTTCTTCCAATGTTGTTTTCATCCAAGTTAAATCCGGTGAAAGGTATTCTCCTTTTTCATTGGAAGTATCGCCAAAGATCAAAGCTTGTTTTTTGATAACCGCATCATAATTTAATGGTTTGCTCCAAACCTCATTCCAGTATGCTTCAGACACCATATCATGGTTACCTCTGGTTACATGCCAGGGCATGGTTAATGCATCCAGCTTAGTTTTTACTTTAGGTAAAAATGATTTTTCGTTGTGGATGATATCACCATTGATCACACAGAAATCTAGGGGATTCGTTTGGTGAAAGAGGTTGATCTGTCCGGTTACTTTTTCTATCATGGCATCAAATTCTGTTTTTGGCTGCCCATAATGCGCATCAGATGCAACTGCAAACCGGAGGCTTACTTTCGAGTCAAAAGCAAGTACTTCTGCTGCGGATAGATTTTTAAGTTGACCACTCAATAGAAAGGCTGATGCAAAAGAAACCTGTTTGATAAAGTTTCTTCTGGATCCTTCATTCATTTTTGAATCTTTCATAGTTACCTTTTTTATTCTTAACAATGTACATAAATCGAATGGATTATCTTTTTCCTATTATCAATTTATCATTAAATAAAGAATGGTAATTATTCATTGATATCCATTAACAGAAAGCCTTTCATACCATAATTACTAAAAGTTGTTTTGGCTGAATAAGCCAATTTAATGCCTGGTAACAATGACTCTTTTTCAATATCCAGAAAATTCATGGCCTGACCACAAACAATAAATGTTACACCAGCTTCCTGTAATTCATTGACGAGTGGGATATTGGGGTTATCAATTTTGAACTTTTTTTGATAGGGCTCATTTTTGATCAAGGAAAACAAACCGCTGGCATGTCCAACCAATACTATTTCCAGATTTTTTTTAGGAACACCTGCGGCAATATGTAAATTGATGATTCTAGCAGCTTCAGCCAATGCGCTATTGAGCACTTTCTTTTTTACAGCAGAAGTGGCCGCTTGGGTAAAATTGAACATGAGTTTGTATTTCATGCGGGGATCGGGTATTGATTCCAGATCATTGATGGGAATAACACCCCCCATTTTAGCTATTTTAATCAGGGGATAGATAGCTTTATCCATTTTTGCATTAAGAAGGCTATCTCTTCTGGCAGCGGCTGCAGAATCCCTGGTTTGACTGAAAAGTATATTGATACTCAGGAGGAAAATAAGGGTTAGCGGAAATTTATGCATAAGTCTGTTTTTGTTGAATGTAAGAATAAGGTACAAAAAAAGGGATAGTTCTGAAACATCATCCCTAAAATCCACTGCCATAGCTTACTTTTGCCGCCGAAAAACAGTGCAAACCAATGATCAGTGCAAGAAATATCACCCTAGCTTATGGCAAAAGGGTATTGTTTGATGAAGTAA
>CALRVT010000061.1:0-14156 GCA_943371675.1 Chitinophaga pinensis
TATTGGGCGTATTGGCGGTTTTGAAAGGAATTTCTCAAATACAGCATTTACGAAACTCGAGAAATTCTTAAAAGAATATCCATCTGTTTTAAAGGAATTTGAAACATTGTTTGCACGTAACCGCATCTTCATGGACCGCACCATAGGTACCGGAGGTATAAGTGCAGAGCGTGCCTTGAATTATGGATTTACCGGTCCCAACCTGCGTGCTGCAGGAGTGGATTATGATTTACGAGTACACAATCCTTACAGTAGTTACCAGGATTTTGATTTTACCATTCCTGTTGGTAAAACCGGAGATAGTTATGATCGCTTCCTGGTGCGTAACGAAGAAATGTGGCAGAGCTTAGGTATTATACAACAGGCGTACAGAAAAATACAGGAATTCAAAGGTGAGGAAGCAGAAGTGTTTCATGCCAATGTACCCGAATATTATCTGCCTAAAAAAGAAGATGTATATACTAAAATGGAAGCCCTGATTTGGCATTTCAAGATCATCATGGGAGAAGTGGATATGCCTAAAGGCGAAGTTTACCACTCCGTTGAAGGTGGAAATGGGGAACTGGGTTTTTACCTGATCAGTGATGGCGGTAGAACTCCCTTCCGTTTGCATTTTAGGAGGCCTTGTTTTATTTATTACCAGGCCTATGAAGAATTGGTTACTGGTGGAATGTTGAGCGATGCGATAGTAACCATGAGTAGTTTGAATTTGATCGCAGGGGAGATGGATGCATAACCCCTGGCCCCCTAAAGGGGGATTGAAGTTGCAATGCTTAGGAAGATGGAAGCGAAAAATATTATTAAATAAAATAAATAGAGCCCCTTTTAGGGGTTTGGGGTATGGTAAAATTTTCAGAAACACAACTGGCAGAGTTTAACCGACTGGTAGCACGCTATCCGGAAGGAAAACAAAAGAGTGCTTTGCTGCCTGTGCTGCACCTGGCTCAGGATAGTTTTGGTGGCTGGTTAAGCAGCGATACCATGGATTATGTGGCAGAACTATTGCAGCTTACACCCATTGAAGTGTATGAGGTAGCTACATTTTACAGCATGTATAACATGAAACCCGTTGGCAGGTATATGTTTGAAGTTTGTCAAACAGGTCCTTGCATGATCAGTGGCAGCGATGATATAGTAGCTTATATTGGCGAAAAATTGGGTATCAAACCAGGCGAAACAACAACCGATGGTTTGTTTACTTTAAAAACAGTGGAGTGCCTGGGAGCCTGTGGTTATGCGCCCATGATGCAATTGGGAAAAAATTATCGGGAACATCTTACTAAAGAAAAAGTAGATGCCATCATCACTGAATGCAGAACAAACGCAGCAAAGAATAATTAAAAGAAATCCGTAATCAGCCATTAAGCTGATTCGCTAATCGATAGTATGGGTGTAAAATTATTATTAGAAAAAGCACATGTGGAAGGTATCCGCACTTATGAGGTCTATCGCCGTGAAGGTGGTTACCGAAGTGTGGAAAAAGCCATCAAAACAATGGGTCCCGAAGCCATCGTTGAAGAAGTGAAGAAGAGTGGATTGAGGGGAAGGGGCGGCGCTGGATTTCCTGCTGGTATGAAATGGGGTTTTATTGCCAAGCCCGAAGGCATTCCTCGCCACCTGGTTTGTAATGCAGATGAAAGTGAACCGGGTACTTTCAAAGACAGGTATCTGATGGAATTTATTCCGCATTTATTAATTGAAGGACTGATCGTTTCCTCCTTTGCACTGGGCAGTAATGCAACTTATATTTATATCCGTGGTGAATATGCCTGGATCGTTGGTATTCTGGAACAGGCAATTGAAGAAGCAAAAGCCAATGGTTTCCTGGGTAAAAATATTCTTGGAAGCGGCTTTGATTGTGAAATATATGTTCAACGTGGAGCCGGTGCCTATATCTGTGGAGAAGAAACAGCATTGATAGAATCATTGGAAGGTAAAAGAGGTAATCCCCGCATCAAGCCACCATTCCCTGCAATACAAGGTGTTTGGATGCGTCCTACAGTTGTAAATAATGTAGAAACTCTGGCATCCGTAGTTCCCATCATCAATATGGGTGGGGAAGAATATGCTAAAATTGGTGTAGGTAAATCAACGGGTACTAAGTTGATTTCTGCATGCGGCAATATCAGCAAGCCTGGTGTTTATGAAATTGATATGACCATTTCGGTGGAAGAGTTTATTTATAGTGATGAATACTGTGGTGGTATTGCTAATGGAAAAAGATTAAAAGCCTGTATTCCCGGCGGTTCATCTGTTCCTATACTGCCCGCTAATCTCTTATTAAAAACGGCCAAAGGCGAAACACGTTACATGAACTACGAAAGTTTGAGTGATGGTGGATTTGCTACTGGTACCATGATGGGTTCAGGAGGTTTTATTGTATTGGATGAAGATCAGTGTGTAGTTAAAAATACCTATACATTTGCCCGATTCTACAGGCATGAAAGCTGTGGACAATGTTCACCCTGCAGAGAAGGAACCGGTTGGATGGAAAAACTTTTATACCGTTTGGAAAAAGGTCAGGGTAAATCAAGTGATATTGATTTGCTTTGGGACATACAAAGGAAAATTGAAGGCAATACCATTTGCCCATTAGGCGATGCAGCGGCCTGGCCGGTTGCAGCCGCTATCAGGCATTTCAGGGATGAATTTGAGTGGCATGTAACACATGCGGACGAAGCGCAAAAACGGAATTATGGATTGGCACATTATGCAGATGCTATTCATGTGCCGGTTTAACCCCCTAGCCCCCTAAAGGGGGAATTAAAAAGGAGGTTAATTAGTAGTAATCGAAATGAAAAATAGATATTCTAACAAATAAAATAATAATTCCCCCTTTAGGGGGGTAGGGGGTATGGAAACATTATTTAAAGTAACCATCGACAATATCACCATTGAAGTGCCTGCAGGAACTACTGTTCTGAATGCTGCACGTAAGATTGGAGGAGATGTGGCGCCGCCTGCAATGTGCTATTACAGCAAACTTCAGGGCAGTGGTGGTAAATGCCGCACCTGTCTGGTAGAAGTTAGTAAGGGCTCTGATAAAGACCCCCGACCCATGCCCAAGCTGGTGGCATCCTGCAGAACAACCGTAATGGATGGTATGGAAGTAAAAAATATTACCAGTCCCAAAGTACTGGATGCCCGTGCTGGTGTAGTTGAATTTTTATTACTGAATCACCCATTGGATTGCCCTATTTGCGACCAGGCTGGAGAATGTCATTTACAGGATCTCAGTTACGATCATGGTAAAGAAGGTACCCGATATGAGTTTCAACGCAGAACATTCAAGAAGCACGATATAGGTCCATTTATACAGTTACACATGACACGCTGCATACTTTGCTATCGTTGTGTTTATGTAGCTGATCAACTTACCAATACACGCGAGCATGGTATTCTCGATAGGGGCGACCATTCTGAAATAGCCACATTCATTGAAAAAAGTCTCGACAATGATTTTATTGGTAATGTGATCGATGTTTGTCCGGTTGGTGCTTTAACAGATAAAACATTCCGTTTTAAAAACCGTGTCTGGTTCCTCAAACCCATGGATGCACACCGCGATTGCCCAAGTTGCAGTGGTAAGGTAACTTTATGGAACAGGGGCGATGAAGTATTCCGTGTTACAGCAAGAAAAGATGAATGGGGCGAAGTGGAGAGTTTGGAAAATGGTAAACCTGCCTGGATCTGCAATACCTGCAGATTTGAAAAGAAAAATACCAGTGATTGGGTAATAGAAGGTCCTAGATTGATCAGTCGCCAATCAGTGATCTCTCAGGGGCATTATGCAGGAACCGTAGGAACCCATAAACCCAATGAAACTTTTTCTGCGGTGCATGGTGGCAGACAACCTAAATTATTGATGGATATACATACGGTAAGTGAGGTGAATAAGAATGACAGGCATCTGAGTTTGATTGAAGGGCCGGCACATTCCAACAATTTTACATCCGATAAAGAATAATTGAAAGATATATCATGGCACTATTGTCTATAGACTGGGTTATACTGATCGAAAAACTGATCCTCATCGTAATCATTGTTTTTGCGAGCTTGGGCATTGCCTTATATACCACTTTTGCAGAGCGCAAGGTGGCGGCTATTTTGCAAGATAGGCCAGGACCCAGTCGTGTTGGGCCTTTTGGCTTGTTTCAACCTTTGGCAGATGGCCTTAAGTTGATCATGAAAGAAGAGATCATTCCTAACAGCAGCAGTAAATTTCTTTTCATACTTGGTCCGGGTTTGGCTATGACGGCAGCTTTAATGACCTGTGCCGTTATTCCCTGGAGCAGCCATATAGAAGCATTTGGCAGATCCATTGATTTACAAATAGCTGATATCAATATCGGGATCCTGTATGTATTTGGCGTGGTGAGTTTGGGTGTTTATGGAATCATGATCGGTGGCTGGGCTTCAAATAATAAATTTTCTTTGATGGCTGCATTGCGCGGTGCGTCTCAGGCTATCAGTTATGAATTAGCCATGGGATTGGCGCTGATTGCGGTATTGATGATTTCAGGTTCTTTGAGTTTGAAAACAATAGTAGAACAACAAATAGGCCCCGGTCATTTATGGAATTTTGCATACCAGCCTTTGGGTTTCCTGATCTTCTTTATTTGTGCTATGGCAGAATGTAACAGAACCCCGTTCGACTTGCCAGAAGCCGAGAATGAATTGAATTTTGGTTATCACCAGGAATACTCATCCATGAAACTGGGTTTTTACCTGTTTGCTGAATATGTAAACATGATCATGAGTAGTGCCATTATGGCCTCATTGTATTTTGGCGGCTATGATATTCCTTTTTTCGATGAAAATTCAGTAGCGCCTAATATTGCAGCAATCCTGGGTGTGGCAGCATTGTTAACCAAGGTTGTGATATTTATTTTTGTATTCATGTGGATACGCTGGACCATTCCGAGATTCCGTTACGATCAGTTAATGAACCTCGGCTGGAAAACATTGATACCACTGGCTTTGGTGAATATGTTACTAACGGGCGCTTTTATATTGTGGCAGCAGGGGTGATAAAATTGGAATCATACTAACAAGAAAATATTTTTGCCAAGAGAAGAAAATAACATGCAAGCACTAACAACAAGGTCAAAAGAAGTAAGTAGAAAGCCCATGTCGATCATGGAAAAACTTTTCTTGCCTGCTATTGCCAAGGGTATGGCTATAACCTTTAGCCATATCTTTAAAAAGCAACCCACCATTAGATACCCGGAACAAAAAAGACCATTTAGTCCTGTTTTCCGTGGTCTGCATGTGCTCAACAGGGATGAAGAAGGCAGAGAAAGATGCACCGCCTGTGGTTTATGTGCCGTTGCTTGTCCTGCAGAAGCCATTACCATGGAAGCGGCAGAACGTTTACCCGGAGAAGAAAATTTATACCGTGAAGAGAAATATGCAGCCAAATACGAGATCAATATGCTGCGCTGTATATTTTGTGGTTTATGTGAAGAAGCCTGTCCAAAAGATGCTATCTACCTTAGTGAAACTTTTGCGCCTGCTAACTTTACAAGAAAAGGGTTTGTATATGGCAAAGATGCTTTGTTGATTCCTGATGCCAAACAAGATCCGGAAGGGTATGCAAAAGCAAGAGGATTAAATGAGCCTACAACGGCTTCACCTAATACTTAATTATTTATTGGTCTTACCAAAAGGGTAAACCTTTTAAGACTAACTATTAATTACTTATTACTAACTGACTATATGAGTGTAACAGAAATATTATTTTTCATCCTAAGTGCCATGGCCATTTTTAGTGCCATCATGGTAGTGCTGAGCAAGAACCCGGTGCATAGTGTTTTGTGGTTGATAGCTGTATTCTTTGCTATTTCAGGACATTATATTTTATTGAATGCACAATTCCTCGCTATTGTTAATATGATTGTGTATGCAGGTGCCATCATGGTATTATTCCTTTTTGTGATCATGTTGATGAATCTTAATTCAGAATCTGAAACACAAAAGCATTTGTGGATGAAACTGGCCGGCGTGGTTTCGGGCGGTTGCTTTTTTCTGGTATTTGTTTCTTTGATCAGGCAGGCAAATGATATGACAGGCAAGATGGTACAAATGAAAGAAGGAAATATAGGGTTGATCCAAAATTTGGGAAAAGCTTTATTCAGTGATTATGTGGTGCCTTTTGAAATTACCAGTGTTTTGTTTTTAAGTGCCATGGTGGGTGCAGTAGTTATAGGTAAAAAAGACTAAGTTTCTTTTATAAGATCGATCGTAAAAGAAGCGTTTGAAAATATTAATCACAACTTAAGTCCACAACAGGATTTAAGATAAAACCCGCAAGGGGTTGGGATATGCCGGTACAATATTATATCTATCTCTGTTTGGCCTTGTTTAGCATCGGTATCATTGGTGTACTAACAAGAAGGAATGCGATCATTGTATTTATGTGCATTGAGCTGATGTTGAATGCCGTGAATCTTTTATTGGTTACTTTTTCCAAGAAATGGCATGGCGCTGCACTGGCAACAGACCCGGCAACAACAGCGGGTATCGATGCACAATTATTTGTTTTTTTTATCATGGTAGTAGCTGCAGCAGAAGTGAGTGTGGGACTGGCCATCATAGTGATGTTATACAGAAATACACATTCAGTTGACATCAACTTTTTGAACAGATTAAAAAATTAAACACCTGACTGCCTCCATAAGGAGGAGTATTTAGGGTGTTGAATGATATTTAATAACAGCTTAGATTTCTTAGAAATCTAAGATAAAGCCCTTCATGGGGTTTGGGTATGAGTAAATTTGTTTACCTGGTTCCTTTATTTCCCTTGCTGGGATTTCTGATCAATGGATTGGGCAGGAAGAATTTGTCTAAGTCTATGATCGCAGCAATTGGCTGTACTTCTATATTGCTTTCTTTCATCCTGAGTGTGGCTATTTTCTTCGATGTAAAAGCAGGTGGTACAACTATAGTTACCCTGTTCGACTTTATCCGTGTAGCAAGTTTTAAAATTCCCTTTGCATTTCAGGTTGATGCACTTTCATCATTGTTTCTTTTGATCATTACTGGTATTGGTTTTTTGATACATCTTTATTCATCTTCTTATATGAAGGATGAGGAAGCACAGCATTATGCCCGTTATTTTGCCTACCTCAATCTTTTTGTATTCTCTATGTTACTGCTCATACTGGGCGCTAACTATGTGATCATGTTCATCGGATGGGAAGGAGTAGGTTTGTGTTCTTACCTGCTTATAGGCTTCTGGTTTAAAAACAATACTTACAATTACGCTGCGAGAAAGGCTTTTGTGATGAACCGCATTGGTGATCTTGGATTCTTACTGGCCGTTTTCTGGATCTTATACAAATTAGGCACAGCAAGCTATTCAGAGGTTTTTGCAACTGTAGCCAATTTGAGCAGTTTCGATATTACAGCCATCACACTCCTCTTATTTGTAGGTGCTATGGGTAAGAGTGCACAGATCCCTTTGTATACCTGGTTACCAGATGCAATGGCAGGTCCCACACCCGTATCAGCATTGATACATGCGGCAACCATGGTTACTGCTGGTATTTATATGATTGCCAGGAGTAATATCCTATATACAATGGCGCCTCTAACACAATCAGTGGTGGCTATTACTGGATTAGTAACCGCCATTTTTGCAGCAACCATTGCATTGAAACAGAATGATATTAAAAAAGTATTGGCTTATTCAACGGTAAGTCAGCTAGGATATATGTTTTTAGGTTTGGGCGTTGGAGCTTATACCGGAGCTGTGTTTCATGTGATGACACATGCATTTTTCAAAGCACTTTTATTTCTTGGTGCCGGATCTGTTATTCATGCCATGCATCATGAGCAGGATATCAGAAAAATGGGTGGCTTAAAAACCTATTTACCTATTACCCATCTTACTTTTTTATTAGCCTGTTTGGCTATTGCAGGTATTCCGCCTTTCTCAGGTTTCTTTTCTAAGGATGAAATATTGATGGCCGCATTTTCAAAGAACCCACTGTATTATTTTATTGGGATGGCTGGTGCCTTGATGACGGCTTTTTATATGTTCCGTTTATATACACTAACATTTCTGGGTCAATTCCGTGGCACAGCACACCAGGAAGAAAAACTGCAAGAAAGTCCTTGGCAAATGACCCTGCCTTTGATCATACTGGCTATTTTGTCTGTAGTTGGCGGCTGGTTAGGAATCCCCGAAGTTTTTGCAGCGAATGCTCATAGCCTGGAACATTTTCTTGCACCCATATTTGCAGAATCTGCAAAGCTTTCCGAAAAACACCATATAGCTGCTTCGCAGGAATATATCATGATGGGTGTAGCTACTTTGGCAATTATCCTGGTCATTCTTTTTGCTATCCGCAAACACAAGCATTACAAAATGGTTGAAGATTCAGCTGGCGGTCTTTCTAAATTACTAGAACAGAAATGGTATGTTGATGAGCTGTATGATGCGGTAATTGTTAAACCACTTGATGCATTGGCCGGGTTCTTTAAAAATATTGTTGAAAAAAGTGGCATTGATGGTATGGTAAATGGTGTGGGAAAATTGGTTGGATACGGTTCCCGCCAATTAAGATTACTGCAAAGTGGACAGGTAGGTAATTATATATTGGTGATGGTATTGGCTATAGTGGTGTTCATACTCATTTGGTTCAACGATGCTAGTATCACACGTTTCCTGAATAAAATATTTTAAAAAGATTTTGCTGAGATAAAGAAAGTTTATGATCCCTGTTTTACTCATTATAATCCCCCTGGTAACCGGCATGATTGGTTTCTTTATGAAACAAGCTTCTGCTGCCAGAAACTGGGCTTTATTATCGTCCCTGCTAACATTGGTTGTAGCAATTGCTGGAATCTATTTTCTCCCTGCAAACAATTTGGCTTTTGATGCCCCATGGCTTCCAGCTTTGGGTAGCAGGTTTACTTTAATGACAGATGGCATGGGCAAGATGTTGTGTTTGCTAACAGCCATTTCATTTCCCTTAATTTTTATCGCTACCAATAAAAATGATTACAAACAGCCAGGTAGTTTTTATGGATTGATGCTGTTAAGTCAGGCGGGCTTATTAGGTGTATTTCTTGCAGCAGATGCATTGGTATTTTATTTTTTCTGGGAACTGGCATTGGTACCTATTTATTTCCTTTGTTCTATTTGGGGAGGTAACAAAAGAATCGCCGTTACCTTTAAATTCTTCATATACACTTTCCTGGGTTCCTTATTGATGTTGGCAGGTATATTGTTTCTTTATTTCCAGTCAACCGATCATTCATTCGCACTGAAATCATTTTACCATATTGCACTTAACGCTAAACAGGAAAATCTTTTATTCTGGCTGTTCTTTATTGCATTTGCCATCAAAATGCCGATTTTTCCATTTCATACATGGCAGCCGGATGCTTATGAGCAATCACCTACAGCTACCACCATGGTGATGAGTGGGATCATGGTAAAGATGGGCATATTTGCAGTAATACGTTGGCTGATTCCCGTGTTCCCTAATGCCTCAGGCAATTTTGCCAATCTGGTCATTATACTTTCTATCATAGGAATGTTATACGCTTCTTTGATAGCTATCAAACAGGATGATATCAAAAGGTTGATCGCCTATTCTTCCATTGCGCATATCGGGTTAATGTGTGCAGCTTTATTTACCAAGAATCAAATTGGATGGGAAGGAGTGATGATACAAATGTTCAACCATGGTATCAATGTGATAGGTTTATGGATTGTTGCAGATACTATTGAGCAACAATTGGGCACCAGAAAATTCAGTGAATTGGGTGGACTGGCACAAAAAGCGCCGGTACTTGCCATATTATTGGTTTTGATGGCGCTCGCCAATATTGCTTTGCCATTAACCAATGCTTTTATTGGAGAATTCCTTATGTTCAACGGCTTGTTCCGTTACAATATTTGGATGGCTGCGATAGCCGGTGTTAGTGTAATCCTGGCAGCAGTGTATACCTTAAATATGGTTCAGAAAGTTTTATATGGAGAGCAGTCAACAGTAACAGCAAACGCAAAAGAAATTTCCGGAAATGTGCAGTGGACTTTGTCATTGCTGGCTATAGGCATTATTCTGTTGGGTGTGTATCCACAACCGATCATAGATCTAACTAAGGATACCATCGAGGCAATTTTGGTAAAATAAAAATTGGAAAAAAAACCTATGCAGGTTGATAGGTTCAAGATAAGTTTATGAATGCAATTATTTTTTCTGCTGTTTTAGGTGTTGTTATGATGTTTAGCGGCATCCTGATTAAAAACAAATCTGCCATTACAAATGTGGCAGTTATCAGTCTGTTTATTTTACTGGCTGCAAACCTGCTTAACACCTATGCCATCTGGTCTATTCAGGTGGATACCCATGATTTACTGCATTTTGATAAGTTTGGTATGTTCGTAAATACCATCGCTATTGCAACCACACTCGTTTTTGTTTTACTTACTGGAAAAGAAATTGAAAAAGTGGGCAATAATGTTGCCGATTATTATGCACTGATATTTTTTGTGTTATGTGGTGTGGGAATTCTCTCTTCATTTAATGGATTATTGATGTTGTTTTTGGGTATTGAAATTCTATCCATACCCTTATACATTTTAACAGGAGCTGATAAAAGAAACCTGAAAAGTAATGAAGCAGCACTGAAATATTTTTTAATGGGTTCTTTTTCAACAGGTATTCTGCTAATGGGTATCACACTTATATATGGTGCTACTGGCCAGTTTGCTATAACAGGTGCTTCAGTTGCTCCTTCTACAGGTATGGTGATGGCGTCTTACCTGGAAGTGGCTGGTGTTATACTATTATTTGTTGCCATGTGCTTTAAAGTATCTGCCGCACCTTTTCATTTTTGGACGCCGGATGTTTACGATGGTGCTCCAGCAGTATTTACATCATTCATGGCCACTATCGTTAAGTCGGCCGGATTCTTTGCATTTATCCGTTTGTTTGATACGCATATCAACATCCTTGGTCCAAGCTGGCATATCCTATTGGGCTTTGTTATTGTAGCAACCTTATTGATTGGTAACATCACAGCCGTATTTCAACAAAGTGTAAAACGCATGCTGGCTTATTCAAGTATTGCCCAGGCTGGCTTTATGTTATTTGCTTTATATGGTATGAACGATCTGGGTAAAGAGGGAATCCTTTTGTATGGGGTTGCCTATAGTTTGGCTACCATCGGCGTTTTTGCGGTTTTGATAAAAATGAATGATTATACTTTTGATGGCTATAATGGACTGGCGAAAAAAGAGCCCGTTCTGGCTTTTGCCAATACTGTTTTCTTATTGTCATTGGCGGGTATTCCATTAACAGCCGGTTTCTTTGCTAAGTACTATATGCTGGCTTCCATGGTAAAAGCAGGCGGTTCCGTTTGGCTGGTAATCATAGCTGTGCTATTTGCTGCAGTTAGTGTTTACTATTATTTCAGGGTAATACAAGCTATGTACTTTAAGGAGGGGGAATCTGCAACTGCTGAAATATCCGGAAGATTCAGGGTGGGTCTTGTTATTTTGGCTGCATTGATCCTAATAATTGGTGTTTACCCTTCTCTGGTGCTCAATTGGTTCTATTTTTAACCGCTCTTCACATTTCTTTACCGCCTTTGGGGTACTACCTTTTTCTCAATTATCTTTACCCTAATGAACAAGAGCGGCATGACCACTTTAGACTCCCTTTCACTAGCCTGGCGTACAGTGCGAAGCAATAAACTGCGAACCAGTATAACTGTTGCTATTATTGCGTTTGGTATCATGGCGCTGATTGGTATTATTACGGCCATTGAAGCAATGAACCAGAGCCTGAAAGAAAGCTTTTCTTCTATGGGTGCCAATGCATTCAGTATTCGTTTTAAAGAATCAAGGGTTCGGTTTGGTGGTGGTGGTAATAATGATGAGTTTGGCAAAAAGAAGCGTGGGTTGAAGGTAAAAAAGTCCAGTTTGGGTAAACCTATTCGCAGAGAAGAGGCAGAATATTTTAAAGAAAATTACCAGTTTCCCGGTGCCATGATTTCTGTTTACAGGCGCGGTCCGGGTGCACAGGAAATACATTACCTGGAAAAGAAAACCAATCCGCAAATCACTGTTTGGGGGGGCGATGAAAACTATTTGTCAGTAAATGGCTACAGCATCAATATAGGTAGAAATTTGAATAGTCTCGACATCCAAAGTGGCAGGAATGTTTGTTTGATGGGTAGTAATGTGGCTGTAAAATTATTCGGCAGCAGACCAGAAAAATGTATAGACAAGATCATCAAAATCGGTAGCCTTCCTTACCGTGTTGTAGGGCTTTTAAAAAGCAAAGGATCTAGTGCTATGATGCGCCAGGATGATATGCTCCTGACCTCTTATACCAATGTTCGCCGCTTTGATAATGCAACTGCATCTTACTTATTAGGAGTGATGGTGAGTAATGTAAAAGAGCTAGATGTGGCTTCTGATGAAGCAACATCCGTATTCAGGGCAGTAAGAAAACTGGAACCTATTGAAGAAGTAAATTTTGTGATTGAACGCAGTGATAAATTCGCCGAACTATTTATAGGCTTTTTAAGCAGTATTACAGGTTCTGCCGGTGCTATCGGTCTCATTACTTTAATTGGTGCTGCAATTGGTTTGATGAATATCATGCTGGTAGCGGTTAATGAAAGAACCAAGGAAGTAGGATTGATCAAAGCAATCGGCGGAAAGAGCAAAAATGTTCGTCAGCAATTTTTGTTCGAAAGTATGATCATCAGCTTATTAGGTGCACTATTCGGAATTATCCTGGGTGTTTTAGTAGGTAACCTTTTCTCAATAGTTCTCAATACAGGTTTTGTAGTTCCGTGGGCATGGGTGATTATTGGTATTGTGATTTGTTCAGTTGTTGGATTAGCAGCCGGTATTTATCCGGCCATGAAAGCGGCTAAATTGAATCCAATTGTGGCGTTGAGGTATGAGTAATGTAAGAAACAAGAATCAAGGAACAAGAATCAAGGAACAAGAATCAAGGAGCAAGAATCAAGGAACAAGATGCAATTGAAAATGCAGGTATCAAGTTTCAAGACTATTAACTATTAACTTTTAACTCCAAACTCCAAACTCCAAACTCCAGACTCCAATCTCCCCCCTCACTTCTCTTATCTGTTAAAGAATAGTTTCAATTTATCATTGATATAATACAGGATATCTTCCTCCTCTTTGTTTTTTCTAAGCCAGGCTGCTGTTGGTCGGTATGCTTGCATAAAATTTTGCAAATCATCTCCTTTTAAACCTGCGTATTGTGTTACCAATGATGGTGGAAATCGGTAGTTGATATAGGCTTCATTTTCGAAGCTTTCAAAAAATTCAAATCGTTTGCGTTTGTTTTTTTCATGCTTTGAATAGCGGTCGATATTGATGCCCAAACCTGCACCAGTATTGGAAAGCGCAAAAGTGGGGATGGTATAATTTACGATATCTTGTAAAAATTCCTTTCTTCTTTCTATACTATCCAATTGATACCTGCTCATCCCTCGTGCAGTAACTGTAACATTGCCCAAATTGTGTGCAAGGGGCGAGAGAAATAATTCCAGGGTATCCTGCAGCAGAAATTCTTTATTGTAATGAATAGTGTCGAAATAATATCCTACGGCAGCAAAAGAAAGCACCTGGTTTTCTTTTAATTCTATTCTGAATTTACCGGCCGCACTGGTCATCACCGTATTCTTGGTATTGATATTGGTTACACTTGCTAATACAATTACTTCATGCGTTAAACTATCTCTCAGATAGCCCCATCTCTCCCATTTCTTTTGGGCACTTACAAATTGTACACAAATCAAAAACAACAAAAAGAAAACATATCTCATAAACATTCTTTGTGTAAAGTTACAGGAGCCGGTCCGCATTGGTTTTTGAATTTGCAATGGAATTTGTTAATTGTGTTTTCTGGCATAACGACTATTTATGTAACGCTATTTCAGGACGGGACAAATGCACTCAAAAAAAAGTCCCGCAATGTGCGGAACTCTTTTTTTTGTATAAAAATTGTGCCTCGTCCTAGAATAGGTTGACACAAAAACAATGTCACCATTATGAACAAAGGACAATTCAGAGTTACTAAGCGGACTCAAAAAGACTACACATTAGCATTTAAACTTCAGGTTGTAGAAGAAGTTGAGAGTGGGGAGCTTTCTCA
>CALRVT010000062.1:0-14057 GCA_943371675.1 Chitinophaga pinensis
AAAGTATTAATATGCTAACACCAGATACAGTACATGAAAATCACTTTTTAGTCAACAGAAGATGGGGTAAATCGAGAGTAAACGTTAACATTGTAAAGCAATAGCAGGATTAACAGCAAACCTGTAAATTTATTTTAGGACGAGACAGGGTCTCACATTGGCATAAAGCCCCAAAACCTTACGTATGGTTACATTCAAACTTTTAAATCCACCTCCCTGTGGTGTTGTAATGGGGGCTTTGAGAAATACTTTTGTTTTTCTTAAAGAGTCCCAGGATGACTGCTCAATGCCCGATTCGTTGCCCTGCAGGTAGATGTTTTCGCCTATTTCAATTTCTTCATAATTTAATTGGGCGCCTGCTGCTTGCATGATATGCAGGGTAGCATCCATGATTTCCGGACCAATGCCATTGCCTCTTGCGATAGTGATTGTGTGCATTTTCTTTTTTTAGAGGAACAAAAATGCTGTATACAAATCATTAATATTTATTTATATTTATTATATAATACATAAAAAATATTAATGCATTTTACTTTACACCAACTAAAAGTGTTTACGGTTGTAGCCGAATACAAGAGTATCACCAAAGCTTCAGTGATATTAAATATGACGCAACCAGCCGTGTCAATCCAATTAAAAAAATTACAGGATCAGTTTGATTTTCCTTTAACAGAAGTTATTGGCAGACAACTTTTTGTTACCGATTTTGGTAAGGAGCTAAATCTGATGGCGATCAAGATCCTGGAAGATGTGGATGCGATTCAATATAAATCAGAAAGATTTAGTGGCATGCTATCCGGGAAACTTAAGCTGGCAGTGGTTTCTACAGGAAAATATGTTATTCCTTATTACCTTAAAAATTTTATCAAAACACATCCAAATATTGAAATTATAATGGATGTAACCAACCGTGCTAAAGTGATCCAAAGCCTTGAAAACAATGAAGTAGATTTTTCACTGGTTTCTTTGTTGCCGGATAACTTGCAGGTGAATAAAGAAATTCTGATGCCTAATAAATTATTCCTTACTGCTGCGGTTGACGAAAAATTTGCTTTAAATAAAGTGCATAACAAATCACTTTTTAACCAATTGCCCCTTATTTTTCGCGAGGAAGGTTCCGGTACAAGGGTTAAAATGCAACAATTCTTTAACAATGCCAAGCTCATGCCAAAGGTAAAACTGCAACTTACCTCCAGTGAAGCTGTTAAACAGGCTGTACTCGCCGGACTAGGCTGTTCTGTATTGTCGATTGTTAGTATCAGGAATGAATTGAAGAATAATGAAATACAAATTATTCCTGTTAAAGGATTTCCGGTTCATTCTCAATGGATGCTGATCTGGTTGAAGAAAAAAAAGTTCTCATTAGTAGCCCAAACCTTTCTTGAATATGTTAGAATGCATAAAGCAAGTATCAATAAGGAACATTTTAGCTGGATTGATAAATACTAGAGAATAGCAAGCAGGTACATTCTTTTCTAAGATTGTTAAACTTACCCTTTCCATTTTCGCAACTGTTGTAATACAGCCCGCAAATCCTTTGGTACGGGGGCTTCCAGGTCAAATTCCTCCTCTTCTAAAGTAAACTTCAATCGGTGAGAATGTAACGCCAGTCTTGCCAGTATGGGTTTTTCTTCCTCGGCTACTTTAGCCAATTTGAAATTCTTTTTTAGGGAGGATAGCAAAATGGGTTTTGCCTCGCCATATATATCATCACAAACTATTGAGTGACCAATATGCTGCATATGTACCCTGATCTGGTGTGTTCTGCCTGTATGAATTCTGAAACTTACCCAAGAAAATAAACGGAAGGATTCAACTACTTCATAGTCCGTTGAAGAAGCTTTTCCCTTTGCATGTGTCATCATCTTAGTTGTCTTACCAGGATGTTCCATGATCGGGGCATCTATATTTCCTGCAGTATGCACCATTTGTCCATACACCAGTCCCAGGTAATATTTTTCCATATCCCTGCCTTCAAACAATTGCGATAAAAGTTTGTGTGCTTCCTCTGTTTTAGCAAAAACAATAATACCACTGGTATCCCTATCAATGCGATGAACCGTATAAATATTGCCAAATTTTTCTCTCAGGATATCTTTTAAAGAAATTTCCTGGCCCATCCTGTCGGGAATACTTAAAAGACCAGAAGGTTTATTGATGGCAATAAAAAGATCGTTTTCAAAAATAATGTCGAGCTGCATGGAAACTGTTTACGCGTTGTCTTTATTTTTTCTTAGAAATGATTTATTCATGAATTTTAATAACCGAACTTCTTTTTCATGCAATAAACGCCATTTGCCACGCTCTACATTTTTTTTGGTGAGGTTGGCAAACATGACCCTATCGAGCGATTTTACATCGTAACCCAGGTGTTCAAAAATTCTTCTTACAATTCTGTTGCGGCCACTATGTATTTCAATGCCTACTACTGTTTTATCTTTGATATCCGGATAACCTACTGCATCCGCTTTTACCAGTCCATCTTCCAGCGTAATACCTTCCAGTATTGATTCCATATCTTTTTTGGTAACCGCTTTGTCGAGGGTAACTTCATAGATCTTTTTCACTTCAAATGAAGGATGGGTAAGCTTTTGCGCCAGTTCCCCATCATTGGTCAATAAAAGAACCCCTGTTGTATTTCTGTCCAGTCGGCCAATTGGATAAACCCTTTCTGTAGTTGCGTGTTTGATCAGATCCAAAACTGTTTTTCTTCCCTGTGGGTCATTGGAAGTGGTAAGAAAATCCTTGGGTTTATTGAGTAAGATATATACTGAATTCTTTTGCAGGTAAACGCCTTTTCCTTTCACAGTAACCTTATCGGCATGGCTTACCTTATAACCTGGTTCAAATATTTTATCACCATTAACGGTAACCTTTCCTTCTTTCACCAATTCAGCCGCTTCTCTTCTGCCACATACGCCGGAGTGCGCAATGAATTTATTCAGAGGCATTTTTTCGGAGTCTGGAGACTGGAGACTGGCGTTTGGCGTTTGGGGTTTAGGGTTTGGGGTTTGGGCGTTTGGCGTTCTGGTGTCTGGTTTTTTATTCCTGAAATTCTTTTTTTGACCTTCCACTTCACCCTTGCCACTAGTACCCTGACCCTTCTTCCGTGGATCTTGTTTCCTGGACCGTGAATCTTGAAACTTGGGTCTTGTATCTTGTTTCTTGTCTCTTGAATCTTGCGTCTTGGATCTAGTATCTAGTACCTTACCTCTAGCTTCTTCATCCACAGGCTTAACGATCCCCCTTATTTTCTCAATTTTTTTCTTCCGCATTTCTTCACCAGCGGCGCGGGCTTCGAGTTTTATTTTTTTCTTTTCCTGGCGGAAAGCTTCTTTAACGGCACTGCCTTTTTTCTGGTTGGCAAACTTGTCGAAGTTGTCGGTACGATTTTTTTTCATGTTTGTGTATTTGCTGTTTTACAACAGGACTGCGAAGGTAGGTTTTATTAATTTAATGACTCTTTCATTTAAAACCTAGAATTTCGAATATCGAATGTCGAACGCCGAATGTAGAAATAGAAAATCACTTCATCATTCTACATTCGGCGTTCGATATTCGACATTCATTCCTTATTTCCCTTTATTCGCCAGCTGCCCACAAGCAGCATCAATATCCTTCCCCCTGCTTCTGCGTAAGCGAGCATTTACCTTGTTCTTATCTAATATCTCCATAAAATGTTGGATACCTTCTTCATCCGGTTTCGCAAATCGGAATGCATCGATGGGGTTGTATTCGATGATATTGATCAGGTCGGCTGGTATTTGCCTGTAAATACGGGTGAGGTCTTCTGCATCTTTTTCCGAATCGTTCAGATTTTTGAATAAGATATATTCCAGTGTGATCTCATTACCTGTTTGTTTGTAAAAATAATTCAATGCTTCTGTGAGCACTTTGATATTGTTGGTTTCATTGATAGGCATGATCTCATTCCTTTTCGCATCGGTTGGTGCATGTAAGGAAAGGGCCAGTTTAAACCTTACCTTATCGTCGCCCAACATCCTGATCTGCTTGGCAACACCAGCTGTAGAAACGGTGATCCTTTTAGGGCTCATGAATAAGCCATCTTCTGCAGAAATCCTTTCAATGGCTTTCAACACATTCGAATAGTTCATCAATGGTTCGCCCATTCCCATGAAAACAATATTGGTCAGCTTCTTATCAAAAGAAGTTTCGCTTTGCTGGTTGATCAGTACTACCTGGTCGTAAATTTCATCATAGGTAAGGTTGCGTTTTCTATCCATATACCCTGTTGCACAAAACTTGCAACTCAAACTGCAGCCAATTTGTGAGGATACACAGGCAGTTTTTCTTTCATCTGTAGGTATTAAAACACCCTCTATCATGTGGCCATCAAAAGTTTTGAATCTACTTTTTACTGTGCCGTCATCACTAAATTGCGTGGCATTAACAGTTAATGCCGGAAAAGAAAAATTGGAAGCCAATTTAGCCCTCAGCTCTTTACTCAGGTTGGTCATATCATCAAAACTGTGGGCATGCTTTTGCCAGATCCATTCGTGAACTTGTTTTACACGGAATTTCTTTTCGTTGATGGATAAAAAGTAGTCTTCCAGTTCCGTCAGGCTTTTGTGACGGATATTTGGTAATGGAGTGCTCATATGGCAAAGATACCTCCTAACCCACTAAGGCGAAATTTTTGTGTTACAAACTATATCTTGCGTTTGCTTTTATCATCTAATTACCGAAAAAATCATATGAACACTTGTTATATCATTGATGCTGTAAGAACCCCGATTGGCCGTTATGGTGGAAAACTTAGCAGTATCCGGCCGGATGACTTGCTGGCCTATGCCATCAGCGCCCTCATGCAACGAAACCAGGATATTGATCCGGAAGCTATTGAAGATGTGATTGCCGGTGCAGCCAATCAGGCGGGAGAAGATAACCGTAATGTAGCGCGGATGGCTGCTTTATTGGCTGGTTTGCCAGCAAAAGTGGGGGGTAATACCGTAAATCGTTTATGTGCCAGTGGTTTACAAGCCATTATGGATGCTTCCAGGGCCATCATGTGTAAGGAAGGAATGTTGTACATCGCTGCGGGTGTGGAAAGTATGACACGTGCCCCATTTGTTACTGCTAAAAGTGAGGGTGCCTGGAATAGGAAAATGGAGACATATGATACTACCATTGGCTGGCGATTCACTAACCCCAAGCTTGCAGAAATGTATCATCCTTTTAGTATGGGTGAAACAGCAGAAAATGTAGCCAGGAAATGGCAGATCAGTCGGGAGGAGCAGGATCAATTCGCTTTTCAATCACAACAGAAATATTTTGCAGCACTGGAAGCCTCAAAATGGGAGGATGAAATTGTGGCCATTGAAATGATCAATGATCGGTTGATAACCTGGTTTAACCAGGATGAACATCCCCGTCAAACCTCCCTTGAAAAATTAGCTGCATTGAAACCCGCATTTGCCAAAGATGGTTCAGTAACAGCAGGCAATTCATCCGGCATCAATGATGGTGCAGCCGCTATGTTATTGGCAAGTGAAGAAGCTGTGAAAATTTTTAATCTCCAACCAATAGCGCGTGTGGTGAGTATGGGTATAGCAGGTGTTGATCCATCTATTATGGGAATGGGTCCTGTGCCTGCTTCCCAAAAAGCAATGAAAAGAGCTGGTATCACCGTAAATGATCTGGGTAGAATAGAATTAAATGAAGCTTTTGCATCTCAAAGTATTGCTTGTATAAAAGATCTTTCCCTCGACCCTTCAAGGGTAAATGTTAATGGTGGTTCTATTGCTTTAGGCCATCCACTGGGTTGCAGCGGTGTTAGAATTTCTGCAACATTATTACACGAAATGAACAGAGAAAAAATTCGATACGGATTAGCTACCATGTGCGTGGGTGTTGGTCAGGGGGCTGCTATGATCTATGAAGGTTTATAGACATTCCTTCATAAAAGTTGTGATGATCTTACATATTTAAAACAAAAAAAATATTCAATTGTCCGCACTTCTATTAATGTTTAACAAGTTGGAATGGTTTGGCAAAAAATAGTAAATTGCTTCAAATTAAAAGTCAAATATGAAAAAGGGATTATTGTTTTTGGGACTATGTTTTGGTATGTTTTCTATGGCATTTGCCCATGAAACCAAATTAACAGATACGGCAGGATTGCGTGATTATGTAGGTAAGTATAAATTTCCCGACGGTAGTGTGGTACCGGAAGTAGTGGTATCTATAGAGGATACATCCATTACGATGTCTTCTTCTGCAGGCACTTCTGCATTGGAAAAGATCGAAGAAGATTTATATAACATCGTACAGTTTCAGGGCACTGCTAAGTTTAACAGAAATGCTGATAAGGTAGTGATTGGTGTTAGTATCAAAGCAATGGGTTATGAACTGGAAGGAACCAAGGATGCTGCAAGTGCTTTAAACCAGTGGGCATGGACCTACCGTAAGAAAAATGGTGATGTAAATGTTGTAAAAAAATAACCTTATTCTGATAAGGATGCAAAAAGCAAAAGGTGGAAATTTTTCCACCTTTTGCTTTTATAAGGTTAGTCAAAATGAAATTGAACCAGATCAGTTTGTGGAATAATTTGCTGTACACTTTTCTTCAAGTCTTTTATGATACAGGTTCCGGATGCAAGTTCTTCACTACCCAATATGATGATATAAGGGATTAGTTTTTTCTCTGCATATTTGAACTGCTTATCAAATTTTGCATTTTCATGAAATAGTTCGCATCGGATATTATTGCTTCTGAGTTCTTGCATGCGTAAAAATGCCTGTTTGCTTTCGGCTTCTCCCAGATTAAAAAAAAGAACCTGTGTGCCCAATCCTACATTTTCGGGAAACAGTTTGAGTTCTTCCATTACATCATATATCCTGTCTACCCCAAAACTAATGCCTACACCCGGCACATCCGGAACGCCAAATAATCCTGTTAGATCATCATACCTGCCACCGCCGCCAATACTGCCCATTTGTACATCCAATGCTTTTACTTCAAAAATAACGCCAGTATAATAGTTTAGGCCACGGGCAAGGGTAAAGTCGGTTTGCAGTTTTACATTAGGTGTTTGAAGTAAGTACCTTAATTCTGCGATACCCAGATTTCCTGTTTCGTTTTCGCCAAAAAGTGATTGAAGGGTTGCTAATTTTTCTTCGTTGTCTCCGGTAATGCTCAGGTACTTTTCAATGATCGAAACCTGGTTTGCAGTTAGGCCTTTTTTCTCCAGTTCTTCTTTTACTTTGTCTAAACCAATTTTATCAAGCTTGTCGATGGCAATGGTAATGTCCATCATCTTTTCAGCACCACCACATATTTCAGCGAGGCCTGCTAAAATTTTGCGACTATTCATTCTTATATCTACAGGTATTTGTAATTTTTCAAATACAGTGCTATAGATGCATACCAATTCCAGTTCGTTCAATAAGGTTTTACTGCCCACAATATCTGCATCACATTGGTAAAACTCACGGTAGCGCCCCTTTTGTGGTCTGTCGGCACGCCAAACCGGTTGAATTTGGTAGCGTTTGAAAGGCAGGGTTAATTGTTGGTAATTCATGGCCACATACCTGGCAAAGGGGATGGTTAGGTCGTAACGCAAAGCCCTTTCAGTAATGCCTTTGGTAGATTTGCCTGTTAAAACCTTTTCAAAATCTTCCCTTATTTGTGTTTGCTTGTCTGGATTATCCAGGCCATTGTTCAGGATTTTAAATATTAGTTTATCACCTTCTTCCCCATATTTACCCATTAAGGTATCCAGGTTTTCCATGGAAGGGGTTTCTAATGGTTGAAAGCCATATAGTTCAAAAACTGAACGAATAGTATGGAAAATATGGTTCCGTTTCCGAACTACTGTTGCGTTAAAATCTCTGGTTCCTTGCGGTATGGCTGGTTTACTCATGTTATCGTTATAATAAAAGTGATGCTTGTTATTTATAGAAAGGTAAAAGTAATCAATGCGTTCTTATCTACATTTATAAAGGTTGTTGCGTTTTGATACGTTCCACTAAAACGGTACAGGCTTTTTGAATCAGGTCAAATACTTCCCGGTAATCCTTTTCCGTTCCATACCAGGGATCTGGCACTTCCTCGTTTTTGCCAGGATGAATAAGATCTAGAAGTAGGGACACTTTCTGCGGGTTCCAAAGTGCACCAGAGATTCTTTTTACTTCTGTATAATTCTCCCTATCCATAACATATACTTTGTTAAACTTATTGATATCTGTAGCTGTAAACAGGGAAGATTTTTGTTGACTGATATCTATCTGATGTAACCATGCAATTTTTTGAGAAAGCTGATGTGGTGATTCACCGATATGTATGCCATTTGTGCCGGCACTTTCTACCAAACAATCAATCCCCGATAAAGCCAGTTGATGCCTTAGAATACCTTCTGCTAATGGGCTTCTACAAATATTACCTAAACAAACCATTAAAATATTCATGAATACAAAGGTAATTATCAGGTACATCTAGATTAAGAATACATTAGGAATCTATTAACTAACAAACATTAGCATTGCTGTATTCCTATTATGGAATTTAGCCAGCAGGTGCATCTTAGCCTTTAAAGGATTTTTTATTCCAAATTGCTTAACACATTTGTAGGGTCAGAATAAAATTATTACCTAAATTGCCCATCCCTGTTTTAATAGTTTGTTAAATGGAAACCGAATTTAAAGAGAGGCAGAAGAAAAGTTATAACTTAATGCGGATGTCGTATGACATCACCATTGCTATTTTATTATTAGGGATGTCTGTGCTTATGTTATTTGCAGACAAGTTGGGCATAGAACAATTGGCTACTGAGGATAATGAGTTTTTCAGGTATTTTTTTGGAGGGATCTGTTTGTTATATGGCGGATTCAGATTGTATAGGGGGGTAAAGCGTGAAAATTAAGCAAATGAAAAGGCAAATAGTAAGTTGGGTGCCTTTGTTAATGATGTTCTTTGTTTCCTGTAGCGATTCCGGTAAAAAGGCAGATACCAGAGATACGCCTGTAAAAGGGTCTATCAATATCAGTGTAGATGAGAGTTTCAAGCCTGTTATCGAAGAACAGCTAATGGTGCATCGTTCGTCTTTTCCCAATACCACCATTCATGTAACTTACCAATCAGAAGCAGCCTGTTTCAGGGATTTGCAGTCTGATAGTACCCGAATGATCATTGTAGCTAAAGGGCTTAATGAAAAAGAAGAGATGGCATTTGACAAAGCCCTTTCTTTTAAACCACAATATGGTATTTTAGCATATGATGCTGTTGCAGTGATTGTTAACAGATCATCTAAGGACAGTGTTTTTACCATTGCAGAATTGAAAGATATTTTAAGTGGTAAACGGAATGTGACAGCAGTGATGGATGGGAAGAATGCAACCAGTACGGTAAGGTTTTTGCAGGATAGTGTTTTAAGGGGCGAGCCATTTGGTAAGAATGTGGTAGCTACCGAAAGCAGTGAAAGAGTGGTTGAAGTAGTTTCAAACAATCCTGGAATGATTGGCTTTGTGGGTATTAGCTGGGTGGGTGATAGTTATGATCCCAAACAAAAAGCTTATCAAAAGAAGATCAGATTGGCGTTGCTGGAATGTGTGAAATGTGAAGAGAAAGGATTTTTTGCGAAGCCCACACAGGCTTCTATAACTTATGGCCAATATCCTTTAACCCGACCGATGTACTATATTTTAAAAGAGAATTCGGCAGGTTTAGGAACAGGGTTTATGAATTTTATGAGTTTGGAAAGAGGTCAACTGATTTTCAGGCGATCATTTTTAGTTCCGGCCAAAATGGGGTTTAACATGCGGCAGGGAAAAATAAAAGAAGAAGATTGACACGCTAATAATAAAAAAAGAAAAATGAAGAAAACAGTTGCTTTGATGTTTACAGCGATGCTTGCTGCACAATGTTTGATGGCCCAGCTTTCGGAGGGGATCAAATACTTGAATTATGACAAAGTAAAAAGTGCTAAAGAAGCATTTCAAAAAGCTTATGACGCCAATCCAAAAGATCCGCAAACTATCTATTGGTTGGGGCAGGCAATGATGGCAACTGATGGGGGAGAACCTTCCAAAGCACAGGTGCAGGCTGCTAAAGCCCTTTACCAGAAAGGATTACAGGAGGTGGGCAGTGATGCTTACCTGCTGGTGGGAATGGGACATGTAGAAATATTGGAAGGTGGTGACATGAATTCTGTAAAGCAAAAATTTGAACAGGCCATAACAGCAACAACTGAAACCAAAGGTAGAAACAAAGGAAAACCCAATGCATCAATTTTAAATGCGATAGGCCGTGCCAATGCTTATGTAAGCAGTAATATGGGTGATCATACTTATGCCATCGATAAATTAAAACAGGCGGCAGAGATTGATCTTACTAACCCGGATATCATGATCAACATGGGGATCAATTACTTGAAATTGGGTGGCGAAAATGGCGGAGATGCCGTTAAATCTTACCAGGATGCCATCAATAGAGACCCTAAAAATGCGAAAGCTAATTACCGCATTGGAAAGATCTACCAGAGCCAGAATAATAAGGAGCAGATGGAACAGTTTTTCAACAGCGCCATTGCTGCCGATCCAAATTTTCCATCTGTTTACTATGCTTATTACGATTATTATTCAAACAAAGACGTTAATAAAGCCAAAGAGTACCTGGATAAATTTGTTGCCAATGCTGATAAGGATCCGATAAATGAATATTTTTTGGCTGACTATCTTTTCAGGGCTGCAAGGTATCCCGAATCCATAGCCAAAGCCAAAGAACTGGAAGCTGCTGTGGGTACTACTGTTTTGCCAAGATTGAATATTTTGTATGCTTATAACTATGATAGAACTGGAGATTCTGTAGCTGCCAAAGAGAATATCAATAAATTCTTCGCCAATGCACCCTTGGATATCGTACAGCCAACAGATTATGAACTGGCGGTAAAAGTCTTGTCTAAATTTCCTGGAAGTGAAGCCCAGGCAGTAAATTATCTGGAAAAAGCGCTTAATAATGACACTTCCAAAGTAAACAAGATCAATTACCTAAATCAGGCTGCTGATATGTTTGCAAGGGCCAAAAATTCTACCGAACAACTAAAATGGATAGAAAGAGTGTTGATTTTGAAAGGAACTACCAGTGAAGCAGATTATTACAAAATAACCAATACTGCCATCACAGCTAAAGAGTATCAGCGAGCATTGGGTTATGCAAAAAGATACATGGCTGCTCACCCTGATAAACCACAGCCTTATACATTTTATAAAAGAGCGGCACTGAATAGTGATCCTGATTCAGCAAAAGTGATCGAGCATTTGAATTATTTGGATTCGGTTTATATGGCAATTGGCAAAGACAAATACAAAAAAGAATTATTTAATAACCTGTATTACAGACTGGTATATTATAATAATAAGTTTAATAACCTTAAAAAAGACCCTGATTTCAAAGTAAAGTCGGATGGAAGCAGAACACCTGTGGTGGATGAGTTTTTGGCTACTTGTCAAAAAGCTGTTGATATCACAGATCAAATGATGACCTTGTTCCCGGATGTAGCGGATGAAAACAATAAATTTGCTGCAGACACAAAGGCAAGTATCGTAAAAACGATAGATTATTACAGCAAACCCCAGGCTCCTGCAAAAAAAGCAGGGGGTGGAACGGCTGGTAAAGGATAAACGATTTTAAAGAAAAAGCTCCTCATTTTGGGGAGTTTTTCTTTTATATGCTTCACAAGCTTATTTTTGCTGCACATTAATGCTTTTTCATGAGCTGGATTTCAATTTTGGCAGATGCCAATGCATCAAATTCTTCCACAAACTATTTACCTATAGGGGTTCAATTGATATTTGCTGCAGGCTTTGTGGCTACTATGCTGGGTTTATCTGCCTGGGTAGGCCCCAAACGTAAAACAGGAGATAAACTGGAAAACTTCACCAGTGGTATCGCATCTCATGGTAATGCACGTCAACCGATGGCCATCAAATATTTTCTGGTGGCTATTTTGTTTGTATTATTTGATGTGGAAGTCATCTTTTTTTATCCCTATGCCGTTAATTTTCGGGAATTAGGATGGAATGGTTTTGGAGCAGTATTGATGTTTGTAGGATTTTTTCTGGTAGGGTTTATATACATTATCAAGAAAGGGGCATTAAAGTGGGAAGACTAGATACAATTAGGAATGAATTGTTTTTAATTAATCAACTCATTTGAACACAATCACAGGTTCAATGGTTATTAATCCTGATTCATTACTTCTTATAAATTATTAATTACTTATTACTATGTCACGTCCGGTTCGATTTAACATACATCCCATTGAAGCAAAAATAAACGATGCTGTAGCTGTTGCCGAAGCACCGGAAGGCTATGCCGGAGAAGGATTTTTCACCGCCAGGTTAAGTGATGTAGTAGGATTAGCAAGAAAAAACTCATTATGGCCCCTGCCTTTCGCCACATCCTGTTGTGGGATAGAATTCATGGCAACCATGGGATCGCATTATGATCTGGCACGATTTGGTTCTGAAAGGGTAGGGTTTTCACCCCGTCAGTGCGACCTGCTTATGGTTATGGGTACTATTGCTAAAAAAATGGGTCCGGTATTACGCCAGGTTTACCTGCAAATGGCCGAGCCAAGATGGGTGATTGCTGTGGGTGCCTGCGCTTCCAGTGGCGGGATCTTCGATTCTTATAGTGTATTGCAGGGAATAGATCAAATCATACCTGTTGATGTTTATGTGCCGGGCTGTCCGCCCAGACCAGAAGCCATTTTAGATGGTTTTATGAAGGTGCAGGAACTGGTGGGTCAGGAAAGTATCAGAAGAAGAAATAGTGAGCAATATAAATTGCTGATGAATGGTTATGGAATTGAATAGATAACCCCCTAGCCCCTAAAGGGGGAATTGGGTATCGTATTATTATAAAAATATAAAAGCCTCTATGGAGGTTTGGGTTATGGCATTAACTAACGATAGAATTCAAGAGAAATTAGCAGAAAAATTTGGAGACGCTGTCTTTCATTTTGAGGAAACCTATGGTATGCTCAGTTTTGAATCGGCTAAAGAAAACAACCTCAAAGTTTTGCAATTTTTGCATGATGACGAGGAATTGGGCTTTCGGTTTATGACAGACCTTTGTGCAGTGAATTTTCCGGACCAAATAGGAAGAGAACTGGCTGTAGTTTACCATATGCATAATCTACCCGAAAATGTGCGCCTGCGTTTTAAAGTATTTACAGATATCACAACACCTGATATTTACACAGCTTCTAAATTATTTGCAGCAGCAAACTGGATGGAAAGGGAAACCTATGATTTCTATGGTATCAATTTTGTAGGCCATCCAAAATTGAAGAGAATTTTAAATGTGGATGAGATGGACTATTTCCCATTAAGGAAAGAGTTTCCATTGGAAGATCAAACAAGGGTTGATAAGGATGATGAAATGTTTGGAAGAGGGTAGGGGGAGAATTTGAAAATTTGAGAATTTGAAAATGTGTGATATGAGGGAGTGATAAATTGTGGATTGACGGATTGTGGATTGATATTCAATAGTAAATGCGCAAATCCGATACTAATTAAAGCATTCGATTAATTAAAATAAATTAAACCCTTTGGGTTTTGGTATGACAGAGCACCATCATCATATAAAATTGCCGGAAGGCTCTATCGAGAAACAAACAACAACCCTGAATATGGGACCAACCCATCCTGCAACGCATGGGGTATTCCAGAATATCATGGAGTTGGATGGTGAGCGAATTGTTTCTTCAGAAGCCAGCGTTGGATTTATTCACCGCGCTTTTGAAAAAATTGCAGAACGCAGACCGCTTTATCAGATCACTACATTAACCGACAGGTTAAATTATTGCAGCAGTCCCATAAACAACATGGGCTGGCACCTTACCTGCGAAAAACTTTTGGGGGTTCAAACCCCTAAACGAGTAGATTACCTGCGGGTGATCATCATGGAGCTCGCCAGAATTTCTGATCACCTTATTTGTAACTCTATAGTGGGTGTAGATACCGGTGCTTACACAGGTTTCATGTACGTAATGCAATACAGAGAATTAATCTATGAAATATATGAAGAAGTATGC
>CALRVT010000063.1:0-11634 GCA_943371675.1 Chitinophaga pinensis
ATAACCAAAACAATAGTATAGAAAAGATTAGAAAAAATTCTAACCCTGCATCTCCAGATGGTTCTTTCTTAAATATTAACATGAAAAGGAATGCAACAAGAAAATATACAAATTGTAAAAATGAAGCTCTTTGAAAGGATTGGAGCCGAATATTAGCAATAAATTCATCTTCGATTTTCTCTTTAACAAAGACTAAAAAATATAGTCCTGCAATGAAACTAAAAAATGAAATAATGAGTATTGGCGAATAAAGAAAATTAGCATTACCATTTTGATTTCTCACAATACCATTTAAATAACCTAATTGAGTTAAACACCAAATAAATAACCCAAAAGGGAATAATATTATTCCAATTTTTTTAAAATAGTATGGAAGTAGGATTGCCTTTTTCATTTTTTTTATAAATGTAAGTAGATTTTTTATATGTAAAGTCAACTTTACATATAAAATGTAATTTTCCTAAGTGGGATTTGAAAAAACATTCTTGTCTGATTTACAAAAGAAATCTAACTCATTAATTTTCTGAAAGTTATGTATTCAATAAAGGAAGAAATGTTGCATTTTCTGTTTACAAGGGGGGCAATAATGATAAAAGGGTTATACTTTTATAGTGTAACCTTTTTAATGTTTTATGAATAAGCTAGCTCAATTCCTTAAAAAGTACCGAAATGAAGTGATCGTGGGCGTACTTGTGTTTCTCTTTTTGATTTTCAAAGATGTAATTAAGTCCTTCTTGTAAAACTGTAGGAAGTTCAAACCTTTAATTTCCTGATTGTGATATACTCAACCATCGGTTTATAGTTGCATCTTTCGTCTGTGAGTGGGAGCAAAAATGATAAAAAGGTTATATTTTTAAAGTGTAACCTTTTTTTATTTGATAAAAGTAACCTCTGGATTATTAAAAATGGGAAAAGAAATCTTTAAAGACCTTTTGGCACAAAATATTCTCTCTTGTAGTTTTTCGTTGAATATGGTTAATCATGAGAATGTTTCTAAAACGTTAAATGAAAACACATCTTCTGTTGGATTCATTTATAGGCATATCGGTGAGACAATGCTAATGTTTGGGTATTTTTTCGGTAAGCCAAGTGAGATTCAAAATACCACAATGGGGAAGCAAGATGAGGGCCAAGGCAAAGATTTTGAGGAAAGTAAAATGCTAATTGAAAAAGGATATAAATTGCTGGAAGAGATTATAGATAGTACTCCTAACTCAGGATGGTCAGAAATAATTGAAACACCATTTTTTGGAGCTGTGTCCAAAGCAAAATTGTTTGCCCACATTCTATATCATAATTCCTATCATTCAGGCCAAATTGGGCTAGCAATCAAGAAAGGGTTAAAATAATTTTTAACTCATAACTTTCGTTATAGTCATATACTCAATCATCGTATTATAGTTGCATCTTTCGTCTGTAAGGGGAGCCACACTGGACAAGCCATCAGAAATGATGGCTTTTTCTTTGTCTATCAGTGAGTTAGGGTAGTTGCATCTTTTGGTTATATTTGTTTTATGAAAAACGTAATAGTTACAACATTACTTATTCTTATTTGCATATCGTCAAATGCACAATCAATTGTAGATAGCGCCAACAAAAAGATGTATCAAGCTAAAGCGCCAAAAACAATACAATTTGGTAAAGAAGCATTTACTAGTTCTAGTTCAACCACAATAAGGTGGCTAGGCATGGCAGGATTTCATGTAAATAGTAGGGGCACTAATTTTATGATTGACCCTCTATTAGAAGGATATGATATGCCGTTATTGATGGACTTTCCTATTAAACCAAAGTCTGTACCTCAAATCGATGCTGTATTTGCCACTCATAGCGATAATGACCATTATAGTGTAGAAACGTGCAAAGACATGTCTGCCAATGTTAAAGAATTTCATTCCACTATTTATGTAGATTCTTTGATGCGAAATGACGGATTAAAGTCCTATGGACATTATATAGGCGAGTCTTTTAAGGTAGGGAAAGTAAATGTACAGATGACTCTTGCTGACCATGCTTGGCAAAATAATTTTCCAAAACCCGGCCAAAGGTATTACTCACCTGGCGATGCCTGCGGTTTTTGGTTTACCACTCTTGATGGTACAATTTGGGCTCCAGGAGATTCAAGATTTATGGAAGAGCAACTCCACATGCCAACACCTGACTTAATACTTTTTGATTATTCAGAAGATGCTGCTTTTCATTCAGGATTAGACGGTGCCGTGAAGATTGCAAATGCTTATCCAAATACTCCTTTGTTATTGGGACATTGGGGGTTTGTGGATGCCCCTGATTTTATTCCATTTAATGGAGACCCTGAAAATTTGAAAAAATTAGTTAAAAATCCTGAACGTATCATTGTACTCGCACCCGGTCAACCATATGTCTTAAAAAAAATAAAAAAGTAAAATTATAGGTAGTTCAACCCTTCAATTTCCTGATAGTCACATACTCAATCATCGCATTATAGTTGCATCTTTCGTCTGTAAGGGGAGCGATAATAATAAAAAGGTTATACTTTTAAAGTATAACCTTTTTATTATCATATGAATCGAATTATTCTCCCTGCTCTATTTTTGGGCATCTGCACGCTTATTTCATTTACTTCAAATGCTCAATTCAAGAATAATATGTACCGAATTGCAAAAATTAAAGTTGATGGAAACCAATTAGAACAATACAAAGTTGCCCTTAAAGAACAAATGTCTACAGCAATAAAAGTGGAGCCTGGCGTATTATCGTATACGGTTGTAGCAGACAAAAAAGACGCAAGTTTGATAACGATAATGGAGGTGTATGCGAATTTGGAAGCATATCAATCCCACATTTTGACAGCTCATTTTAAAAAATATAAGGATACTGTCAAGGATATGGTTTTGTCTTTAGAGTTAATTGATGCAGATTTGATTGCAAGAGTACATAAAGATGATTTTTAATTTATGTCACTTAGTATAATTGTTCAATAACACGATCCATTAATTTCCTGAAGGTCACATACTCCATCCAAGTAATGTGGTTGCATCTTTTGATTATTTTAGTTTTAAATAGTAAATTCTGAAATAGCATGAAACAACTTTTCATCAACCTACCGGTTAGTGATTTAGAAAAATCAATGCAATTTTATCTCGCATTAGGTTTTACAATAAATCCTTTGTTCACAGATGAAGGGCAAAAGTGTTTGATTTGGTCTGATTCCATTTATCTTATGTTGCAGTCGCGACAATTTTCAAATTCGTATTTGGAAAAACAAATGATTGATGCCAGAAAACATCAGATACCCTCATTTACCTTACCGGTAGAAAGTATCGAATTAGTAAATGCAATGATGGAAAATGGACTTAAAGCCGGAGGTGTAGAACCGGTTTCTACCATAAGTGAAGATTTTATGTTTTTAAGAAGTATAGAAGATATAGATGGCTATATATGGGGAATAATGTATTTAGATATTGTTAGATTTAAGTCTATTAAAAAAGACTAATCATTAATTCATTTTATAGTCACATACTCAATCAACGAATGATAGTTGCATCTTTCTAATTATTTTTAAGCAAATTAAATTTTGGTATGCCTTTCGTTTCAGTAACCAGACTTCGCGTTAAATCCCTACTTTATATAATTTCTTTCATGAGAGCAAATGAAGCTTCTGTAAAAGAATTAAAAAATGCAGAAGGACTTATCAAGGGGGTGGAATTAATTGATAAGAAACTCACCTTCTGGACTTTAACCATTTGGGAAGATGAAGCTTCCATGAAAGGATTTAGGGGATCTCCATCACACAGAAACGCTATGCAACATCTTCCAAATTGGTGTAATGAAGCTTCTTATCACCATTGGATGCAAGAAGGAATGGAATTACCCGATTGGCAAACTGTTTCTGAAAAACTATTTATGGAAGGTAAATTAAGCAAGGTTAGAAATCCTTCAAAAGCGCAAATCGCCAATCAATTTCCATCCATTAAATGGACGAAGACGGAAAGAAAATTAAAGTAATTCGATCTTAGATGTCGGTAAACTTTTGGAAAGTTTTAGAACTTTCCAAAAGTTATAATTAAGCGATCAATAAAAAGATAAAGCAGGATCATCAAAATAGACCGGTTCAACCCAATTGTTTTTTCTTACAATTATATCTTTATCTCCGCATAGACCAAAAGAAATTCGACAAAATATTTGATAGCAAAAGATACATGATCATCGAGAAGACCACCGCTCCAAGATTTAAAAAGAGTGATATGGTAGCCGCTTTTTTCTCAGCTGCATTCATCCGTATTACGATGCAAATAATTGCAGTCAAAATAAAATGAACAATCATACATAGCAATTGTTGTAGGCCAGTTCCTATCGGATCGGGTTCTCGGTATTTTATAAACATCCAACCCGTTATCCCGATGTAAGTGGCAAGAATAATAAGATGTATCGACAAAATGGATAGGATTTTATTTTTCATGGTTTTTCTATTTATAACAAGGACCGGCGGGTAAACTTTTGGAAAGTTTTAGAACTTTCCAAAAGTTATTTTCCATTCTTTCACATCCAAAACATGCTTTCCTTTTTCTCCAATACGGGTAAACTTTTGGAAAGTTTTAGAACTTTCCAAAAGTTATTCTCCATTCTTACACATCCAAAATATGCCGTCCTTTCTCACCTATACGGCTTAAGGTTTCTGGAGTGATATACTTTTTCTGATCAATTTGTTGAGGCTGTTCCCTTGTACAAAAATAACTGTGTATACTCCTGCGGTCTTTATCTGTTAGATTGGTTGTGCCGCCATGCCATACATGCGAGTTAAAAATAAACACAGACCCTGCAGGTGCTATGATGCGGATTTCGTCGGGATGTTTATCAGTTGGGTTTGCCATAGCATCATCGGGCAATATAGCTAGTTTATGCGATTTGGGTACAATACGGGTTGAACCATTGTTCTCTGTAAAATCATCTAAAAGCCAGATACTATTGCAAACCTGATAGGATCCACCCACCACCGTATTTTTCCAATCTACATGTAATTTTTGAAGACCCATTCCAGACTTGGCCGCTCTGTAATTGAGAGAAGACAATTTGTAATGCATACCTAAGACCGCCTCTATGCCTGCCAATACTCGAGGATGCGTGTAAAAAATATCGAACACCTTTCCCTTATTCACCAGATCAGCCAAGCGATCTGCACCTTCTTCTTTCGGATGTCGAATATATTTTGAATCTTTCAATTCTGCACCCGCATGCTCGCCTTCCGAATGCATCAATTCATCAATACGATCATTAACTTGTTTAACTTGTTCTGGAGACAATAACTGTCCCAGATTAAGATACCCATTAGTGTCTAATAATTCGATTTCTTGATTTGTAAGCATAGTAAAGTATTGGTATGGTAAAATAACGATAAGTTCCAATTAGTGGCGTTATAAAAGTAAAGAGCTATCCATTATTTGCATAAACTTTTACATTTAAATGTTTAAGCTAATTCACAAATTTGATCATCACTAATTCCTTTAATTCTTAATTTAATGATAATTTCGCTGCTGCATGGATTTCTATCCCTCCATTCTTAAAAGAGTAAAATGAAAAAACTATTATTGTTTTTTATATTCTTGGCTTTTGTACATCCCATTTTTTCTCAATCCATAGATCTCGAAAAAAATAGTCTGAAACCTGTACATGTATCTATGTCATTCACAAAATTAGAGGGAAAGAAAGTAGTAAGGGTTACCAAGAACGATACTATCAAAGAATTTGACGAACCTACATTTGTTAAACTAGACAATTTTGATTTTAAAAATGGTGTAATTGAAGTGAGTGTATTAAGCAAGCTATTACCCAATGCTCCTGATTATGCCAGAGGTTTTATTGGTATGGCTTTTAGAATAAATGAAGACAATACCAGGTTTGAATCTATTTATATTCGTCCTACCAATGGCCGAGCTATGCAACAATTACGCAGAAATCGCTCCATTCAATATTTCTCATACCCCGATTACAAATTTGAACGTTTAAGAAAAGAAGCAGCCGGTGAATATGAAACTTATGCTGATATGGGATTGAACGAATGGATCAAAATGAAAATTGTTATTAAAGATTCACAAGCCATACTCTTCTTAAATGATAATCTCCAGCCTTCATTGGTTGTAAATGATTTGAAGCATGGTGCAAATACAAAGGGCGCTTTAGGACTTTTTGTTGATATCGGAACGGAAGGATTTTTCGCTGATTTAAAAGTTGTCAAGGAAAATTGACCTTTTCTAATTAATGATTGAATATTCGTTGGGTTGCAAATTATTAATTGTAAGATGTTGTCCCTCGAACAACATTGGCAGAAGAAATATCTAATAAATCATAAGTGCTTCTTACAACTCTTTCTTGAAGTTGTGTAACAATGAACCTAATAAAACAGCTCAATTTAGTTGTATAAATGACTTTTTAACACTGTCATTTAAATCAATATGAGTGATATAACAGAAGCACAAGTAGAAAATGAAACTAATCAAGAAATTTCTGTTCCTCGATGGGCAAAGTATAGAAGTGATATGCTTAAATCCTTTCCGTCGCCATTCAAAGGAGATAAGGATCCATTAGCAGATGAGATCACCAAAGCCATACGTGCATTGGACCAACTAAAACCTGAAAAAATTGGCGGCTCTGCATTTTTAGGAACGGATCCAAAATTGGTGATTGATTTTGATCATGTAAAGGAAGCAGTTCTAGAAAATGGCATGCAATCTTCTGGTGATGTTATTCAACAAGCCATTAAACTATTTGAAGGCCTTCCGAATTGGGGTCATCCTTTAACTATGAATAATGTGAATCCGCAAGCAAACACTGCGGCCGTTGTTGCTTCAATTCTAACCGAAATATTTGCTCCCAATATCCTCGAAGGTGAATATGCCTGGAATATTCATCAGGCAGAATTAGAGTCAGGCGGAATTCTGGCCAACCTGGCAGGATGGGAATCAAAAAAATCAGGTTGTGTTTATACTTATGGCGGTTCGGGCTGCTGGACCTATCATTTAAAATATGCTTTAACAAGTGTACTCCCCGATTCTAGAAATAAAGGGATCCGTACCGATGCCAAAGTGATCTGTTCACAACAGGCACATTACACCATGTTGAACAGTACAGACTGGATGGGATTAGGCATGGATAATATTATCCAAATAAGAACGGATGTTGATACGAATGCGATGGATATGGTGCATTTGGAAGAAGTATTAAAGGACTGCGTAGCAAAACAAATACCCGTTGCCTCTGTTGTTTGTACCATGGGAACCACTGATGCCAATGCCTATGATCCCGTAGAAAAAGTATATAAGCTAATTAATCAATACCCTAACCCGAAAGGTTTTGGAAAAATATTTCTCTATTGCGATTCAGTGATTGGATGGTCATGGCTTACATTTAAAAATTACGACTTCAAAATAAATCCACTGGGTTTTTCAGAAGCGGTGTTACCCTATCTCGAAGAAAATTACAATGCAGTAAAGGGTATTTATTTTGCAGATGCTTTTGGTGCAGATTTTCACAAAACAGGATTCTCTCCTTATATCAGTAGCGCTTTCATTTATAAAGATGCTGCTGCATTTGAATCTTTACTTTCTCGCAAAGCATCCTCCTATCTACAACCACGCTCTCCTTACAATCCTTTGAATTATACATTAGAAGTTTCCAGAACAGGCACGGGTTCTATGGCAGGATGGGCAACACTTAAATTCTTTGGCCATGAAGGATTCCAGTCTGTTCTAGGAGGCATATTAGAAAACAAAGTTTATTTGTTGCAAAAAATAAAAACAGACCCATCCATTGTTTGCGTAAACCCTTTTGATTATGGGTTTGTAACGCTTTTAAAAATATATCCTTCCGGTGTTGATGCAACCAAACAATATGAGCTTGAGTTGAAGGACAAAAATCATAAAGAAGATCTGTTAAACCATAACCAACTTACGCATGCGATTGGTGATCTACTCTTTGAATGGTTTCGTTCAGGCAAAAGGATCAATGGACAGTGTACACCTTATCTTAGTTTCACTTCCAGATTTCGACCAACAGAATACAACAGAGATCTGAATGATAGTGATGCAATGATCTTTGCATTAAAAATATTCCCCCTTAATGTACATATCACTACACAAGTAATGGATCATCTGCTTGTATGTATTGGAGCAGCGAGAGATGAAATAATGCGCATCCATAAAACAGGTGATATCAGAATAAGCAAACTGCTTTAGGTATTGAAAAAGATGAGTGATAAATATGCTCCTAACATATTTCTGTAGATGCTAAAATGAATCATTGATATTGATAATATTATTTTTCTTATTTTAGATGTTATAATTTTTATCATGCAAACACCCTTCAACAAAATACTCTATATCGGTTTTTTATTATTAGGTATTTACCAGGCGATTGTTTCTAAAGACTATATGCAGGCTGCCGCATCTTTAGGTATTGGACTTGCCTTCGACCCGTTCAATCCGGAACAAAAATGGAATGAAAGACCAAAATGGCAGAAAGCCTTGTTGATTGTTAATTTAGCATTGGTTGGTGCGATGTTTGGGTTTGGGATCGGGTTGAATGATAAATAAATTTTCATGCTATGGTTGTTGGTGAAAACACCAACAACAAATTCCTTGCGATCCTTAGCGTCTTCGCGCCTTTGCGGTTAATCTATCTCTCTCGATCTTATGAAGTCACCAAATTATTTCCTTATAATACTTATCGCATAACCCCCACCAGGTGCTGAAAATTGTTCAAGCTTTGTATCACTATTTACCTTCATCTTCTTGATAGTATAAGCTTGGGGATTTGTTTTGTAATGGGCATCAGATTTATCTGCATAGATAGTGGCTTCATAGGATACGCCCTTGTCTAAGAAGTTTAGGGGAATACTTGCCGTACGTGCTTTCTCACCATTCACATTACCTACAAACCAATTATTAGTTCCCTTCGCTTTTCTGGCAACCGTGATGTATTCACCGGGTTCTGCATCCAGGTATTTACTATCACTCCAATCAATCGCTACATCTTTAATGAATTGAAAAGCATCCAAAAACCGATTATAGTTCTCAGGTAAGTCGGCAGCCATTTGTAAAGGACTGTACATCGTTACATACAAAGCCAGTTGATTGGCCAAAGTGCTGTTTACATGAGAATTATTAGATGGATTCAGTTTACTAATATCCATTTCAAAGATCCCGGGCGTATAATCCATCGGACCGCCAATTAACCGCGTAAAGGGAAGTATGGTTACGTGATTGGGTTTAGATCCACCAAAAGCCTGAAACTCGGTTCCCCTGGCGGCTTCATTACCTATCATATTGGGATAGGTTCTGTAAAGTCCGGTGGGACGTACTGATTCATGTGCGTTTACCATGATCTTGTATTCCGCTGCTTTCTCTACTACATATTGGTAATGATTGATCGCCCACTGACTGTAATGGTAATCTCCTTGAGGAAGTATATTGCCCACATAGCCTGTTTTTACTGCATCGTAGCCATTGGTTTTCATGAAACGAAACGCCTTATCCAATTGCCGCTCGTAGTTTCTTACGGAACCCGAGGTTTCGTGGTGCATGATCATTTTAATGCCTTTTGATTTCGCATAAGCATAAATTCCCTTTACATCAAAATCGGGATAGGGTGTTACAAAATCAAATACCTGGTCCTTTCCATGACCAAACCAATCCTCCCAGCCTATATTCCATCCTTCTACCAACACACCACCAAAACCATGTTTGGCAGCAAAGTCAATATACTTTTTTACATTAGCTGTTGTGGCACCATGTGTGCCATTGGGTTTGGCCTTGGTATAATCGGTGATACCTAATTGTATGGAAGGAAATTCATTCGTGTACGACCAGCTACTTTTTCCGGTGATCATCTCCCACCACACACCCATATATTTTACGGGTTTGATCCAGCTTGGGTCTTTAATTTTACTGGGTTCGTTTAAGTTGAGGGTCATTTTAGATGCCAGAATATCTCTCGCATCATTACTCACCATAATGGTTCTCCAGGGTGTTGTACAAGGTGCCTGCATATTGCCCTTGCCACCATTGATATTGGGCGTTAACCATGATTCAAAGACCATGTTCTTATCATCCAAATTCAAATGCATGCAGGCATAATTGATCAATGCTGCTTCGTGTAAATTGATATATAAACCATCTGCTGTTTTTAGCATCAGCGCTGTTTGTACAGCCGTGTTTGAAAAAGATGTTTGGGATGCATTGTCGGTTACTGCTCCTTTGAACAAGCCCTTGATCTCTGATAATTTAGAAATAGTATAATCATATTCCTGTGTATCATAATCACCGGGAATCCAATAAGCAGTGTGGTTGCCCGTCATGGCAAACTGTGTGCGCTCTTCCTTGATGGTGAAATAGATCAGGTTTTTTTGTGTTGGAAATTCGTACCGAAAACCCAAACCATCATCAAATAACCGGAAGCGTATGATAATTTGGCGGTTAGATTTTGTTTGGTTGAGGGTAACAGCTAATTCATTGTAATGATTACGTATAGAAGATTGTTCACCCCAAACCGGTTTCCAGCTTTCATCATAACTACTTGTTTTGGTTGCTGCTATGGTAAAACCATTCAATAATGATTGCGGCTCTTTTTCCAGGTCAAACCCTAACTTACTTGTTTTGATCACCAATTTATCCTGATAGCTTAAAGTGTAAGTAGGTGTGCCATCATTCTGCAGGGTGAAACCCATACTTAATTTACCATTGGGCGATTGTAGTTCCTGTGCACTAAGATTTTGCAACAATACTAAGCATCCCAGTAAAAAACGAATTGCGTATTTCATATGATCGGTATTAACAATTAACAGGAAGGAGGAATTTAGAAAATGTTTTATTCGAACACTAAAGTTAACGCATTTAAAAAGACCCGAAGAGTTCCTTAAGCATTTACTGATCAAAACAGAAATGAGCAACTTAACAGAAATAGATGTTTTGCCATTAATCAGGATTTTAGGATTATCCAAACCCTATCACTAGTCTTAAAGAAATAATAAAGTTGTCTTGAATAGGTATTTGATAGATTTTTCTATTAACTTTGAATTTCAAAGTACTTTTAATATTTTCATATGAACATGCACCAGGAACAACTAGAAGCCATCCACGATATCCGAAACCTCATGGAGCGGTCTTCGAGATTTTTAGGATTAAGTGGGCTTGCAGGCATTATTGTAGGCTTTATTGCTATTACCTGTACCATTTTGGTGTACCTTTTTTTAGACCTTGATTCAAGCGAAACGCCTTACCATAGTTTGGTTCAAACGGAAAATGGCCAAATGAACGCAGATACCCTTCTCTCCCTGCTGGCAATATTTGGATCAGTTTTATTGGTTTCTGTACTAACCGGCATCTATATGTCGATGAGGAAAGTGAAAAAAATGGGGCTCCCCATCTGGGATACCACAGCCAAACGCTTACTGGTAAATTTTGCCATTCCATTACTTACAGGAGCCATCTATTGTTGGATACTAATCAATCAGGGGCATTTTGCACTTGCCTTACCTGCCACATTAATATTCTACGGATTTGCTTTGCTCAATGCAAGTAAATATACCATTAACGATATCCGCTATTTAGGGGTATTGGAAATTGTTGCCGGACTACTTGCTTCCTTTTTTGTTGATTATGG
>CALRVT010000064.1:0-10145 GCA_943371675.1 Chitinophaga pinensis
TGGTGTTAGTGCCAAATTGAATTATCTGGTAGTAGGAGAAGATGCAGGTAGCAAACTTGAGAAAGCAAAAAAAATAAATACGATCAAGATCATCTCAGAAGATGAATTCTTACAATTGATCAGTGATTAATGCATCTTTCAAAAAATAAAAATAACATATGCTAGCACCAAGCACACTAAAATTTTTAAAAGAACTCAAGAAAAATAATTCCAAAGAATGGTTTGATAAAAACAGGAAATCCTATGAACTGGCAAAAGAAGATTTTGCCAACCTTATCAATGGCGTTATTGTGCAATTCAGCAAAAGTGACAGTACCATAGCAACCCTCACTTCAAAGGATTGTTTATTCAGAATCAATAGAGACGTGCGATTTAGCAAGAATAAAGATCCCTATAAAACCAATATGGGTGCAAGTATTGTTCAGGGTGGAAAAAAATCGATATTGTCAGGCTACTATTTTCACCTGGAGCCAGGAGGAAAAAGTTTTGTAGGTGGCGGAAAATATATGGGAGAGCCCGATTCTATTAAAAAAATCAGGCAGGAAATAGATTATTCCTGGCAGGAATTTCATAAAATAATCAAGCATAAAAAATTCACTTCTCTGTATGGTGATTTAGAAAAAGGTGAAGGGATGTCATTGAGCAGAGAACCCAAGGGCTATGAAAAAGACAATCCAGCCATTGAATATATCAAGCTGAAAAGCTGGATAGCAACCGCTGCTATTACAGATGCCGACTTAACAGATAAAAACCTGGCAAAGAAGATCGTAAAAGCTTTTGAAACCTTACAACCAATGGTTTTGTTTATCAACAGGGCTTTGAGTGAGTAAAGTAATTGATCAAGAATTGTAAAGAATTATTGTTGATTGATCTTTTTAAATGCATTCCCTATATTTTCTATGATATCCGAAGCCAGTAGGCTTTCCATAGATTGATCAATTAAAGCCAGATCTGCTGCCAGTCCATGCAAGAAAACCCCAATTTTTGCAGCATCTTCCGGCAGGTATTGTTGCGCAAGTAATGCTGTGAGCATACCAGTTAATACATCACCTGTTCCTCCTTTAGCCATACCGGCATTACCGGTGATATTATACCAACCATTTCCTTTTGATGCAATCAGTGTGTGGTGACCTTTTAAAACAATAACAATAGAATATTGCAAGCTTAAGGCAATAGCTTTATCGGCTCGTTCATAATCATTGTCACAAATGCCGAATAACCTGTCAAATTCTTTGGGATGAGGTGTAAGGATAGAATCTTCCGGTATTAACTGCAGCCAGTTTGTATTTTTTGACAGGATAGTTAAAGCATCTGCATCTATCACCATGGGAGCTTTGTAGTGCAGCAAAACACTGTGCAGCAAACTTGCGTCAGCCATTTCTATTCCCATACCTGGACCAATGCCGATACTTTGAAAATTTGAAAGCTTATCAATTGCTATCTCCCTTGATTGAACCATGGTTTCTGCCAGTGCAGTATGTAAAACAGGTGTGAAAGATTCTGGAATACTAACCGTTAATAAGCCCACACCCGAACGAAGACAAGCTTTTGAAGCTAAAATGGCTGCACCAATTTTGCTTTTATTACCGGCAATTAACAATGCATGGCCATGGGAACCTTTATGTGAAAAAGCTTTCCTGGGTTTTATCAGCTTATGGATAGATGCAATTGTTAGCATTTGGTAAACCACATCAATATTTTTGGAATAGTCTGGGTTGAGACCAATGGGTATCACAGATATCTCACCAAAGAACGCAGCATTCTCTGCCAAAAAAAAGCTACGTTTTAATGATTCAAGACTAAGTGTATGGCTTGCCTTAATAACCGAAAACTGCTTGCAGGATTGGTCAATCATCATACCACTGGGCACATCTATCGCAATAATTTTTGCAGCAGATGCATTCATGTGCTGGATGATATCTTTTGTAAGCGGGGGTAATGCACGATTGAGCCCGGTACCGAATATTGCATCAATAACCACATCATCCGAATCAATAACCGGGAAAAAAGAAGCTGATTGTATGAAATGGATATTATGGGTAAGCTGGTGCAGCTGATGTAGGTTTTCCTGAAACTCAGGTGTGCCCAAATGGCCAAACTCAAGTATGTATATCGAGGGATCTTTTCCGTTTTCTATTAATAAGCGGGCTATCACCAAACCATCACCACCATTATTGCCCTTTCCACAAAATATTTTAGTAGGCAAATCCGTAAATCCTTTTTCTTCCAGCCATCCATAACAAGCTTTGGCTGCCCTTTCCATTAATTGAAGAGAACTGATGGGTTCGTTTTGTATGGTTGATGCATCCCATTGCCTGATCTGATCGGTTGAGAAGAGTTTCATGGTGTTGTAAAGTTACACAATTACAACCATCGTTCATGTTTGCTGATTACATACATTATCTATGTATCAGGCAAACATGAACGGGTAACTGATCTTATCTATTAAATAATACCCTCTGCCATCAAATATTCTGCAATCTGAACCGCATTGGTAGCAGCCCCTTTGCGTAAATTATCGCTTACTATCCACATATTCAGGGTATTGGGTTGGGTTTCATCTCTTCTTAGTCTGCCAACAAAAACTGCATCTTTTTCATGTGCCCATAATGGCATAGGGTAAAGAGCCTGAGACGGATCATCCTGCACAATTACGCCTGGCGCCTGTGTTAATATTTCTTTCAGTTCTGCTAGGTCAAAGTCACGGGCAAATTCCACATTCACACTTTCACTATGTCCACCAACCACAGGAATACGAACGGTTGTAGCTGTTACCCTGATAGAATCATCCTGCATGATCTTGTTGGTTTCTTTCACCATTTTCATTTCTTCTTTGGTATATCCATTGTCAAGAAACACATCGATCTGGGGAATAACATTGAGGTCAATGGGATACTTATAAGCCATTTCTCCTTCTACACCTTTTCTTTCATTAAATAATTGGTCAACAGCTTTCTTACCTGTACCTGTTACACTTTGGTAAGTACTCACTACGATCCGCTTGATCTGGTATTTTTGGTGAAGAGGTTGCAATGCCACCACCATTTGAATAGTAGAGCAGTTGGGATTGGCAATGATAAAATCATCTTTGGTTAATACACCTGCATTCACTTCCGGCACTACTAATTTTTTAGAAGGGTCCATTCTCCATGCGGATGAATTGTCAATGACACGGATGCCGGCTTCAGCGTATTTGGGTGCCCATTCCAGGGATGTACCGCCTCCTGCAGAAAAAATAGCCACAGCAGGTTTAGCTGCAATACCATCCTGCATACTCACTACTTTATAGGGTTTGCCTTTAAAAGTTACTTCCTTGCCTACAGATCTTTCTGATGCTACCGGAATAAGTTCGGTAACTGGAAAATTCCTTTCAGCTAATACTTGCAACATTTTTGTGCCTACCAATCCGGTGGCGCCTACAACAGCTACTTTCATTTTAGCCTCCTTCTCCCCAAAGGGAGTGTTTTTAAAAATTAATAAATAAAAAAACATCCAACCCATTTACCTTTTTCAGGGTTCATGGGTATTAAAAAAGCCTTCCCAAATTGGGAAGGCTTCTTAGTATATTCTATCATACACAAACGATCAGCACTTCCCGTTAGAGAGGTTTCTTAATACGTTTTGTATGTTTTATTGTCATCATTGCCTAGCGAAAATAAGGATTTTTTTGTTTTGTTCTATCAAACTAAAGAAATATCAAAATTAACCAATTGAACAAATTCGTTCAACCTGGCGTCTATATCTGGTCTGCTGATTTCTCTTAATCTCTCCGTACCAAATTTTTCAACACAAAATGAAGCCATGGCACTTCCTACAATAATAGCCGTTTTCATGTTTTCAAAAGATATGTCTCCTGTTTTGGCAATATGTCCCATAAAGCCTCCGGCAAAAGTATCACCAGCTCCAGTTGGATCGAACACTTCTTCCAGTGGCAAAGCAGGTGCAAAGAATACTTTGTTTTCATGAAACAATAAAGCTCCATGTTCCCCTTTCTTAATGATCAGGTATTTAGGTCCCATTTTCATAATGGTACTGGCTGCTCTTACCAATGAGAAATCACCACTTAACTGGCGGGCTTCACTATCATTTACCATTAACACATCTACCATGGATATGGTCTTCTTCAAATCATCCATTGCGATCTCCATCCAGAAGTTCATGGTATCCATTACGATCAGCTTCGGTCTGGTTCTTAGTTGCGTGATAACGCTAGCCTGAACTGCCGGAACCAGGTTCCCTAACATCAGGTATTCACAGTCCTGAAAACTTTCTGGTACTACAGGCTGAAAATTTTCTAAAACGTTCAACTGGGTTTCCAAAGTATCGCGACTATTCATATCCATATGGTAGCGGCCACTCCAGAAAAAGGTTTTTTCATCCTTCTTGATTTGCACTCCTTCCAGATCCACATTTCTGTTGGTAAGGGCATCCAGTTCTTCTTGAGGAAAATCGCCACCTACAACAGAGATCTGCTTAACTTTTGTAAAATTGGAAGCACACCAGGCAATATAGGTACCTGCACCACCAACAATTTTATCACTCTTTCCAAATGGGGTTTCGATGGCATCAAAGGCCATGGATCCTACTACAACTAAAGACATAGATTAGGTTTTGTTATCGGGAGGCGAAATTAGGGTATTGGTGATGAAAAGGGGCATCTTGAGCAGCCTTTATTTAGGTAAATTCACTATAAATACTAACAGTTAAATATTTTTAATCCCTAAGTCTTGCTAACACGCGTTAGCTTCTTATCTTCGCTTTATGGCAAGGATTAAAACGGATAAGAATATTTCACGCAAAGATGTGATCGTAAACAAGGCCGCCATCCTCTTTCGTGAAAAAGGTTTCAAAGCAGCCAGCATGCGAGATCTGGCTGAGTCAGTGGGCGTAGAAGCCGCCAGTTTATATAACCATATCAAATCTAAAACGGAATTGTTACACGAATTGTGTTTCAGTGTAGCGAATCGTTTTATGCATAAAATTGATACCATAGAAACTGAGCAGATCTCATCTATTGAAAAAGTAGAGAAACTCTTGAAATTTCATATCAATGAAATGATACACCACTATGAAGAAGTGTATGTGAGCGACAGGGAATGGAAACATCTGGCAGATCCTTATTTATCAAACTTTCAGAATCAACGCAGAATTTACCGTAAAAGATTTGCTGCCATCATTGAAACGGGCATACGAAACAAGGAAATCAAAAAAATTGATGCCCCTACCGCTGTCCTCATTATGCTACATGCTATTAGTGGCATTGAAAGCTGGCACCGATCCACACAAAAAATCAGTGCTACAGAACTGGAAGAAAATATGATCACCATACTGGTTGGAGGATTGGTTCATAAGTAAGCACGCTATTAAAACAGATCCATGTCAATTCATTTTGAAAAACTTACTGTAAAAGATATCAGGAAAGAAACAGCAGATTGTGTTTCCATTGCTTTCCAGATCCCAGCCAATCTTAGTAGTCATTTTGTATTCAAACAAGGACAATACATTACACTCAGAACAAATATTCTGGGAGCTGATGTGCGCAGGAGTTATTCTATCTGCAGTAGTCCACTAGAAAATGAACTGAGGGTAGCTGTTAAAAAAGTAGCAGGTGGCCTATTTTCAACTTTTGCGAATGAACAGTTACAAATAGGTGACAGATTGGATGTGATGCCGCCAATTGGCAGGTTCCATACTGATTTGAATCCTAAGAACAAAAATGCTTATGTTGCTTTTGCGGCAGGCAGTGGTATTACGCCTGTTTTATCAATCATCAAAACCACATTGGCCACAGAACCCAATAGTTTTTTTACGCTTGTTTATGGCAACAAAAACAGGCATTCTATCATTTTTAAGGAAGAATTAGAAACACTAAAAAACCGTTACCTGGACCGGTTTAAAATAATTCACCTGCTTTCCAGAGAAAAAACAGACACCCCCATCAATCATGGAAGGATAGATGCCGAAAAATTAAATATCCTAAGCAAACATCTCATTGATATTCCCTCAACAGATGCTTATTTTCTTTGCGGACCAGAAGAGATGGTACTCACTATAAAAAATGAGCTCCTCGCCAAACAGGTACCTCTTCAAAAAATACATATAGAGTTATTTACCACACAATTGAACACTGAAAAAAAGGTAAGTAGGCAGATCGTAAATAACAGCACCTCTACAACAAGTGAAATCAATATCAAACTCGACGGCATCAGTTTCGAGTTTAGGTTAGGCTTTGATGGCCAGTCCATATTAGATGCTGCACTCCAAAATGGCGCAGACCTTCCCTTTGCCTGTAAAGGAGGAGTTTGCTGTACATGCAAAGCCAAATTACTGGGAGGTGAAGTTGAGATGGATGTAAACTATGGACTGGAACCAGATGAGATTGAACAAGGTTATATTCTTACCTGCCAATCACATCCTAGAACTTCAAAAGTGTTTATTGATTTTGATGCTAAATAGACATGTTTACTATTTAAAATCATCAACATTTAGAGCATTCAAAATAAAGGTCTAGTATTATTAAGGCAAGAGGTATTTTTTTATTTCAGTTCCCCAAACAGCATATCCCTTTTCATTCATGTGCAAATTATCTGACTGAAATAAAGTACTATCAATTTGTCCATCAGTTAGCAGCATTTTACTATGAATATCTATAAAAATAGTATTGGGCTCCTTTTCCAGGTATGCTTTGATGAGTTTATTCGTTTCTATAAATTTCTGTTCCAAATTCCACCTGGATGGACTTGGTTTGATAGAAATACTGGCAATTTTAGCATTGGGCAATTCTTTGCGTAGTTTGACAAAAAGTTTTTGAAAATTTTCTGCAACTTTTTCCGGAGTGATATCATTATAAAAAGCAAAATCGTTATCGCCACAATATATAAATACCTGTTTAGGTTGGTACTTCACAATCATTTCATTTGCAAATCCAATAATATCCGGATAACTGGCCCCTCCTATTCCTCTGGCTATAATGGGATAACCCGGGAAAGAATCCCGAATACCCACCCATTTGGTAATAGAAGAACTTCCGGCAAAAACAATAGCATTTTTAGGAGGTGTATTCGTTTGGTCTATTTTTTCAAAAGCCCTGATTTCCTCAATAAAATAAGGCTGTTTAAAAAATTTCTTGTAGGCTAAAACCCCAAGGATGCAGATAAAAAGTATTAATAGCAGTTTTTTCATAAATCAATGTAATTACAAAAAAGAAAGTGTTCTTTCAGATATAAAAGTATTCGATTCATTTTCAAACTTAATCACCTATTAAAGTACGCAGCAAATATAGATAATTTCAAAGGCTAACATTCGTTAGTATTACATTTCTTTCCTTACTTTTGACAGATAAAAATGTTTCATGGAAAATAGCTTGGAAGATGTATTTCAGGATAAGGTGGATAAAGAGATCAAGATAGAACCACGCGACTGGATGCCAGAAAAATACCGTCAAACACTGATTCGCCAGATCAGTCAGCATGCACATAGTGAAATTGTAGGCATGTTGCCAGAAGGCAATTGGATTTCCAGAGCCCCAAGTTTAAAAAGAAAATCCATACTGATCGCTAAAGTGCAGGATGAAGCAGGACATGGCTTATATCTTTATTCTGCAGCTGAAACTTTGGGTATCACCAGAGACGAGATGTACAATCAATTACATTCCGGTAAGGCAAAATATTCTTCCATTTTTAATTACCCAACCTTATCATGGGCTGATATTGGTGCCATAGGCTGGCTGGTAGATGGCGCTGCTATCATGAACCAGGTGCCATTATGCAGAACCAGTTTTGGCCCCTATGCGAGAGCTATGGTTAGGGTATGTAAAGAAGAAAGTTTTCACCAACGCCAGGGATTTGAAATTTTATTGGTGCTTAGTAAGGGCACAGTTGCACAAAAGCGAATGGCACAAGATGCCATAAACCGCTGGTGGTGGCCCAGTATCATGATGTTTGGTCCAAAGGATGATGAAAGTCCAAATACCCTGCAAAGCATGAAATGGAAAATCAAACGTTTTTCCAATGATGAACTCCGACAAAAATTCGTAGATGTTTGTGCCGAACAAATCAAATTGCTAGACCTCCACATACCTGATAATGATCTCAAATGGAATGAAGCCAGAGGCCATTATGATTTTGGAAAGATCAACTGGGATGAGTTCTGGGAAGTAGTAAAAGGAAATGGACCTTGCAACAAAGAAAGATTGGAAACACGCAAAAAAGCCTGGGAAAATGGCGCATGGGTGAGAGAAGCTGCATCAGCTTATGCAGAAAAAAGAAAACAAAGAGAATCACTAAGTGCCGCATAATAATTCAGTAAAAAAATAAATGATGTCAAACGAGAATCAATCCTGGCCACTTTGGGAAGTATTCATCCGAAGTAAACAAGGTCTTGATCACAAACATGCCGGCAGTTTGCATGCTGCAGATGCACAAATGGCCATGGAAAATGCCCGTGATGTGTACACAAGAAGAATGGAAGGCGTAAGTATTTGGGTTGTTGAAAGTAAACATATCCATGCATCTAATCCGGATGAAGCCGCTTCTTTGTATGATCCTGCAAATGATAAAGCTTACAGGCATCCTACTTTTTATGATTTACCCGATGAAGTAAAACATATGTAATACCCATCCCAAAAAGGGAAACTGTTATGAATAATATTTCTTTAACCAACTATACCCTGCATTTAGCTGATAACGCTTTGATAATGGGACATCGCAACAGTGAATGGTGCGGCCATGGACCGGTATTGGAACAGGATATTGCCCTTTCTAATATTGCATTGGATCATATTGGCCAGGCCAGAAACTTTTACCAATATGCTGCATCCCTACAAAATAATGGTTCCACTGAAGACTCATTGGCTTTCTTGCGCGATGCCATCGATTTCAAAAACTGTCTATTAGTAGAATTACCTAATGGGGATTGGGCACAAACCGTTCTTCGTCTCTTTTTTTTCAGCACCTATCAATATTATCTATACCAACAATTACAGAACAGCAAGGATCCTCAACTCGCAGCCATTGCTGAAAAATCATTGAAAGAAGTAACCTATCATCTTCGATGGAGCAGTGAATGGGTGATACGTTTAGGTGACGGAACAGGTGAAAGCAAACAAAGAATGTTGGATGCATTGGAAAACACCTGGTCATTTACCGGCGAAATGTTTGAAGCCTGCGATTATGAAACAGAAGCAGCGCTTGCAGGTATTGGCGTTGATCTGATTAAAGTGCGCAATGAATGGGATGAAAAGATCGCATCGGTTTTATTTGAAGCAACCCTGCCTATTCATGAAGATGTATGGATGCAAACCGGAGGAAAAAAAGGCATTCATACCGAACACCTTGGATTTATTTTAGCAGAAATGCAATTTCTGCAAAGAGCCTACCCGGGAGCAGAATGGTAATTATTATAACTACCTGAATCAATCATCATGATGGATGGCCAATTAAAAAAAATCAATACTGCCGAATTTTCTACCAGTGAATTGGAAACAGCAGTATGGGAAATACTCGAAACAGTTTCCGATCCTGAAGTGCCAGTTTTATCTGTTGTTGATCTAGGAATCATTCGAAAAGTTGCCGTTATAGCAGAAGCTCCTGAAGTCCTTGTTTCACTGTTTATCACACCTACTTACTCGGGCTGTCCTGCAATTGATATGATGAACATTCAAATAAGAATGGCTTTACTGGAAGCCGGTTTTAAAAATATCCGCATCGATCAGATCTTATCGCCTGCATGGACAACAGACTGGATGAGTAAAAAAGGAAAGGAAAAACTAAAAGCTTATGGTATTGCACCACCTCATTTACAAAAAACAAATGCCAGTCAGGATTCGTTTCAAGATGATGAAGTTATCGCTTGTCCCCTATGCAATTCTGTTCACACTAGATTAGTATCGCAATTTGGAAGTACCGCATGTAAAGCACTCTATCAATGCAATGATTGCAAAGAACCCTTCGATTATTTCAAATGCCACTAACCCCCTCTGTGAAACTCCGTATTCTCTGTGTATTCTAAGACTAAGGAAGTAGCAAATTTATTTTATGCTGCTTGTAAATAATCTTGAACAAAAGGTAATTGTCTCTTAATAACAGCAAACATCCTGTATATTATTTTGTTCCGGATAATATTTATTGTGCTCATTTTCGATTTAC
>CALRVT010000065.1:0-8437 GCA_943371675.1 Chitinophaga pinensis
ACCATGTCGTCTATCATTTGCAACATCCAAAACAATATAGCTTTCATCACCCTGAACAGGCCAGATAAGCTCAATTCTTTCAACCGTGAAATGGCTTTGTTATTACAATCCCAATTAGATGAATGTGCCGTTAATGATTCTATCCGATGTATTTATATTACAGGAGCAGGAAAAGGATTTTGTGCAGGTCAGGACCTGGCAGAAGTTGTAGACCCGGAAGGACCGGGCATGGATACTATATTACGCGAACATTATAATCCTATTGTAACAAGGATCAGAAATTTGCCAAAGCCTGTTGTTGCAGCAGTTAATGGAGTAGCTGCTGGTGCAGGTGCCAATATTGCACTGGCCTGCGATATTGTGGTAGCGGCAGAATCTGCTTCTTTTATTCAGGCATTTTCAAAAATAGGTTTGATACCGGATAGTGGCGGAACATTTCATTTGCCACGCCTTATCGGATTCCAAAGAGCCAGTGCCCTGATGATGTTGGGAGATAAAATAAATGCAACAGATGCATTAGAAATGGGAATGCTTTACAAAGTATTTCCGGATGTTACATTTACAGAAGAAAGCAAAAAAATTGCCCTAACACTTTCGCAAATGCCAACCAAAGCTTTGGCTTATATCAAACATACATTGAATCTTTCCAGCAATAATAACCTGGAAGAACAATTATTACTGGAAGACCAGTACCAGCAAAAAGCAGCAGCCACTGCAGATTTCAAAGAAGGTGTAGATGCTTTTCTGGAAAAAAGATTGCCCAATTTTAAAGGTTTATAAATGATGAATCATCCCGATGAATTAGCAAAAGATGTGGTGACACACATGATGGCGAATGACCTTTTTTCTCAATGGTTAGGTATTGAAGTACTGGAAATAAGAGAAGGTTACAGCAAAATTAAAATGAAGGTTAAACCTGAAATGATCAATGGCTTTGGCATTGTGCATGGGGGTATTGCCTTTTCGCTGGCAGATTCGGCTTTTGCTTTTGCCTGTAATAACAGAAATAATCTTTCTGTGGCACTGGATACTTCCATCAACTTTACAAAACCCATTCATGTGGGCGATACCATCTTTGCTGAAGCAACAGAATTGCATAATGGTCGCAGCACCGGTCTCTACCATATCACGATCAGCAATCAAAAAAATGAAACGGTAGCACATTTCAAAGGCACTTGCTTCAGAACCGGTAAAACTTTAATTAATCCATGATCTACGCTTTCAAAGATTTAATTCCTGTCATACACGAATCTGCTTTTGTGCATCCGCAGGCTGCCGTTACCGGAAACGTGATCATTGGAAAAAATGTTTATATCGGACCGGGTGCAGCCATTCGTGGCGACTGGGGTGGCATCATTATAGAAGATGGCTGTAATGTGCAGGAAAACTGTACCATACATATGTTTCCGGGTATCACCGTTATTTTGAAAGAAGGGGCACATATCGGACATGGCGCCATCATTCACGGTGCATCCATAGGGAGGAACTGCTTGATAGGTATGAACAGTGTGGTGATGGACAATGTTCAACTGGGTGATGAATGTATAGTAGGGGCGCTTAGTTTTTTAAAGGCCAATGATGTTTTTGAAAACAGAAGTTTGATAGTAGGTAACCCGGCAAAAAAAATCAAAGAGGTTAGTGATGAAATGATGCAATGGAAAACAGAAGGCACATTATTATACCAGCAATTACCTGCTAAGATGCAACAATACAGTTATGAAACTGCTCCACTAAGAGAAATTCCTGCCAATCGCTCCTTACAGGAATCAGGCTATAAAATATGGAAGGAATCAGGAAAATCATCTAACAAATAACATTCTCTTACCTTTGCGCCTAATTCGTGTAATTAGCTTTATATATAAGATAACGTGTCTGAAAGAAACAACTTCATAGATTATATCCGCATTTTTGCCCGTAGTGGGCATGGTGGGGCAGGTATTACCCACTTGATGCGCAACAAACTCACTGCCATGGGCGGACCAGACGGTGGCGATGGTGGCCGTGGTGGTCATATTATTCTGAGAGGTAACAGCAATTTATGGACGCTTTTGCACTTGCGTTATTTTAAAAATGTACTGGCAGATAATGGAGAGAATGGAAGTAAAAATAATTGTACCGGCAAAGATGGAAAAGACATCATTATTGATGTACCCCTTGGTACCGTAGCAAGAGACGAAGAAACAGGCAAAATAGAAATTGAAATTTTAGAAGATGGTCAGGAGATCATCTGGATGAAAGGCGGACGGGGTGGATTGGGAAATAGCAATTTCGCTACCCCAACCAATCAGGTTCCGGAACATTCACAACCAGGTGAACCAGGTATCGAAGGCTGGAAGAACCTGGAGCTGAAAGTGTTGGCAGACGTGGGTTTGGTAGGATTTCCCAATGCAGGAAAATCAACGCTCTTATCCGTGATTACCGCGGCAAAACCCAAGATCGCAAATTATGCTTTTACCACTTTGATACCTCAATTAGGTATGGTGGAATACCGAGAACAAAAATCTTTTTGTATCGCAGATCTTCCTGGAATCATAGAAGGTGCTGCAGAAGGCAAGGGCCTGGGTCATCGTTTTCTAAGGCATATCGAACGCAATTCCATTTTATTATTTCTCATACCCGCAGATAGTACAGACCACCGCAAAGAATTTGAAATTTTACGCAACGAACTTTCTGCCTATAACCCAGAACTGTTACAAAAAGATTTCATTATCGCCATTAGTAAAAGCGATATGCTGGATGATGAATTAAAAGAAGCTATCAGCAAAGAATTACCTGCTGGTATCCCACATCTTTATATTTCATCCATTACCAATTCTGGACTTACCCCATTAAAAGACCTGCTATGGGAAACATTAAATAAGCCTGCAGTTCAATAATTATTTTTTGGTAACCCTTATTTATTAAAGGAGAATTTACGAATTACGATTTTTCCTATACACTAAAATATTTTTCAATTCCGCTTTTTTAGGTTGTTTTCACCTCTGTGTTAATGTTTCCTTAACATAAAATCCAAAATAATGCGGGTTACCTTTCTTCGATCTCAGTATTAAGTGTATACATACGGGATTGTTGATGTACATCTGAATGATAACCATTCACCCTAACCGTTTCGGTTTCCGTATTGATCTGCTGATTGCCTTTGCCTATAAAAATTCTTTTGTGAGCCTGTGAGCAAATGGTGCGCCCAAGCGTACTGGCATACTATTATTAAATCTAAAAAAACAAACATTATTATGAAAAAACAATCTATCCAAATCGTTGCCAAAAAATTATTTCTTGGTAACCTATTAGCCGCCACATTATTTTTATCGGCCAATGCTGCAACACCTGCTTCTAACAACAAACCTGCCTATATGGTAGATGTTAACAAAGTAGAAGTGAAGTATATTGGGCTTGACAGATTTAATCTGCTGTCTTTCAAAGTAAAGTATAGTAACCCAACCGGTTCTACATTTAGCCTGTCTGTACTGGACGAATCTGGTGAGCAAATTTTTAAAGGTTACTATGGCGACAAACAATTTGACAAGACTTTCAAATTACCAAAATCAGAAGTGAGCAAACTTACCTTCCTGATCGAAAATGGTAAAGAGTCTTTAAAAGAAAAATTTGACGTGAACATCGTTACCAATGTTACTGAAGACGTAACTGTAAGCAAAGGATAATTATCCCTTCGTATTTTAATCCAACCGCTGTTGCCCTGCAACAGCGGTTTTTTACTTTTCGATAAACCAGATTAATTTAAAGGTAATTTAACGTGAGATGTATCCATAGTTTTCAATATCTGCTAAGCCCTTGGCTAAATGTGTTTTACCATTAACTAAAACATAGACATCATTACTGATATCGAGAATTTCATTATACATATGATCTGTGATTAAAAAACCTTTGTTTTTTCTTTCTGATACAATTAATGATTTGACTTGTTGAATATGCAATGGAGATAAATAAGAAAAAGGCTCGTCTAATAAAGAAAAATATGATCTGGATTTAATGATTAAATAGATTTCGAATAGCCTGAGTTGTCCAACAGACAATTGCACTAATGGCAAATTATATAAAGGAACAAGTTCTGGAAGATCTTTTTCCAATTCGGAAAAATGAATACCAAAATCTGTAAATACTTTTTTTGCTGATTGTGATTTTGGAATAAAGTTATTTTGAGGCAGGAATGTAATTATATCTGAATGTAAATAGGGATTTGCTAAAAATTTATTATCAATCCTTACTGATTTGCTTTCTGCTTTCAAAATTCCATAAATGATGTTGAATAAACAGGTTTTACCCACTCCGTTTCTCCCTAATAATGCATTTACTTGACCGGTTTTACACCCAATATAAATATCTGACAATATATTTCTTTGCCCATTATGAAAAGTGATACTATCCGCTTCAATTTTATGATTCATTTAATTGCATATGCCTGTTTTAAAAACAGAATGAGAATAATGAAATCGATTCCGAATGTAATAATCCACAGAACAGTTATTGAAAACCCTAAATTTCTGTAATAATAAAACTCATTTTTTTTATACTGTTTAATGAAAAAATAGATAATAAATGAAGTACTGATTTTTAACCAGAAAATTACATTAATTGCGAATAAACCATCTTTGCTTATTAGATAAGCGCACCATAAAGAAATTACAATTGCAAAAAACATAAAACTTTTATAGAACAGAAAAACTGCTCTATATAGTGTTCGGATTTTTTGTAATGTAAAATATTTATTCATACTATTAATATACAAAAACTTAATCATACTAGAACTGACTCTTTAAGGTCAATTTCATACATAATAATTCCGTTTGGGTTTGGTTTTTTTGCTTTGCACATCCTGTTGAAAAAAGAATTACCTTTTTTGCAATAGGAAATTTAATTTCAATCTTATGCAAGCTCAAATCTGTTTATTCTGCGGTCATCAGGTATTATTGGTACATGTGCATGGACATTACCAATGCCCGGTTTGTTTTACCAATGCTTTGCCTTGCTGCGATGGAGATAACTGCAGTACCAATCAACTGCTCGCATCTATTGAGAATGTGGAATTAAACGAAAATAATAACGAGAACAATTATTGATTTTCTTTCAATACATGCTCTCCTAAATATTTATGTTTTGACCAGGTTTTATGCGAGATTAGTTTTCCTTCGGCATCCCATCTTCTCTCCTCCTCCCATTGATCAGATTTTCGACCGAATATTTCTACGGCAGTTTTTCCGTTGTAGTGATACTCATATCGCTTATGAATTCCGTTTTCAACATCATAGATCTCATAACTCAGCAGCGATCCATTCCATCTGTATGTTCTTATACTATCCCTTCTGCGAACAGGATCCTCATAGCTTTCATATTTTAATTGAACGCCAAGTGGATAAAGTTTAAGCATATCATCAACACTTTCATGCACATGTGGCAAATGATCCATTTCAAAGATCATATACCTTCTTTTTTCATCCATGGAAGTATCATACCACTCTTTACTTTGTATCCTTGTATTCTTTACATATAAACAGCTACGTATCAATTGGCCGTTATCAGAAAATATTTTTTCTTGCCCTTGTTTCAAACCTTCCCTGAATCTTACCTGCTCGCGAATCTTACCATTTGTATAAAATAGAATTCTTTCTCCATCTAAAAAGCCCTTTTTATAATGTGTCAGCGATTCTTTTTCTCCTGTAATATAGTAGTTCAGTTTGTTTCCATTAAGTTTAACATCACTAGACAAATGCAAAATTTTTCGCATGTTCCTAATTGCATCCATTCCGTAATCATATCCAAAAGCTTGTTTACCATCCGCTTCGCGCATAAAAAACCATTTGCCGCAAAAATCCGTTAAATTTGCGCCCTTTTTATTTTGTGTAGTGAAGAATATCCACTCAGAGCCTGCACGTATACCCATATCGCAAGATGTGTTTATAGAACCTTCATACAGCATCGTTGCGCTATCTCCCTTAAACATTTCTTTCACTTGGTATACTAATTTTGCTACCTGTCCGAATCCTTCAAATTCCGAGATCTTTTTTTGTTCTTCGTCAGAAAGAATTTCAATCCGTATGATTTTTACATGGGCAATAAAACTATTTTCTTTAACATACGTTTCCAAAGGTTTTTCCTGATTTATACAAGAACAGCCAAATGCTTCTGAAGTACAGAAACACAGGTAAAAAACTATGCATGTAAACAAAACGTATTTCAATTTATCCATACACTTCAAAATATAAAAAAAGCATCATATTGCTATGATGCTTTTTTATACAAATTACATAATTAATCTTCTTATCCTCCAACCGCTTCACTTTGCATACTCTTACTGCTCTTCTTTCTATCATCTTCATTCAATACCACTTTACGCATACGGATATTCTTTGGTGTAACTTCTATACACTCGTCCTGTTGAATATATTCCATACACTCTTCCAAAGTGAACTGCAATTTTGGAACGATACGAACTGCATCATCACTTCCGCTTGCACGGTGGTTGGTCAGCTTTTTCATTTCCACTGCATTTACCAAGAGATCACCTGGCTTAATATGCTCGGCAATGACCTGGCCTACATATACTTCATCACCCGGATCAACAAAGAAAGCACCTCTGTCCTGCAATTTATCAATAGAATAAGCCGTGGTAGTACCGCCAAACTTTGCGATCAACACACCATTGCTTCTTCCAGGAATTGGGCCCTTCCATGGTTTATAATCAATGAATCGGTGCGCCATCACAGCTTCACCGGCAGTATTCGTTAACATTTGTGAACGCAAACCGATCAACCCTCTGGAAGGGATTTCAAATTCAAGGTGCTGCATTTCGCCTTTGCTTTCCATGATCTGCATTTCGCCTTTACGCTGCGTAACCAAGTCAATTACCTTTCCACTAAAATCAGCAGGAACATCTACTACTAAGTTCTCATATGGTTCATGCTTCTTACCATCGATGGTCTTTACTAAAACCTGTGGATTACCTACAGTTAGCTCATAACCTTCACGGCGCATGGTTTCTACCAGGATACCCAAGTGCAAAATACCACGACCAAATACCAGAAAACTATCCGCACTATCTGTATCTTCTACCCTTAAAGCAAGGTTCTTTTCAGTTTCTTTCATCAATCGGTCGCGCAGGTGACGTGATGTTACAAACTTTCCGTCTTTACCAAAGAATGGTGAGTTATTGATGCTGAAAGTCATGCTCATCGTTGGCTCATCCACACTGATGATCGGTAATCCTTCCGGATTCTCGATATCTGCAATGGTATCTCCAATATTAAAATCATCCAGACCCACAACAGCACAAAGGTCACCGGCAATTACTTCACTTACCTTTCTTTTGCCCATTCCTTCAAACACATATAATTCTTTTACACGACTCTTTTTAATAGAACCATCTGCTTGAACCAAAGCAATCTGCTGGCTTTCTTTGATCACACCACGGTGTACTTTACCAATAGCAATACGACCTAAGAAAGAGGAATAATCCAGAGAGGTAATCTGCATCTGAATAGGACCTTCATTTACTTTTGGAGCAGGAACATATTTGATGATACCATCCATCAAAGGAAGGATATCTTCTGTTTGCGTTAAGCTATCATTGAACCAGCCGTTTTTACCACTACCATAAAAAGTAGGAAAATTCAGCTGCTCTTCTGTGGCATCCAGGTTAAAGAATAGTTCAAATACGGCATCATGTACTTCATCAGGGCGACAATTGGGTTTATCTACCTTATTGATCACCACAATAGGATGCAGGTTAAGGTGCAACGCTTTTTGTAATACAAAACGCGTTTGTGGCATAGGACCTTCAAAAGCATCCACCAACAAAATAACACCGTCTGCCATTTTCAATACCCTTTCAACTTCCCCGCCAAAGTCACTGTGGCCGGGTGTATCAATAACATTGATCTTATAATCCTTATAAATAACAGCAGCATTCTTACTGAAGATCGTAATACCCCTTTCTCTTTCCAGGTCATTACTATCCATAATCAGTTCACCTGTATCCTGGTTATCTCTGAATACTTTGGTTGTTTGCAAAATCCTGTCAACCAGTGTTGTTTTACCATGATCTACGTGTGCGATAATGGCAATATTTCTTATTTCCATGTAAATTTTTAAGGCTGCAAAGGTACATCATTACATCGGGAGGGCAAAGAGTTAACCTAAATATGACATAAGGGCTTGTGGGACAGGGGGTTGAGATGCTGGATGCTAGATTCTAGATGCTAGATACTGGATGCTAGATTTTAAAATTTGGTATAATTCAATGGTGCTTTACTAGATGGATAAATGTAATTGTTAACTTGCAATTCCAGTATCCAGTATCCAGTATCCAGTATCCAGTATCCAGTATCCAGTATCCAGTATCCAGTATCCAGTATCCAGTATCCAGTATCCAGTATCCAGTATCCAGTATCCAGTATCCAGTATCCAGTATCCAGTATCCAGT
>CALRVT010000066.1:0-7635 GCA_943371675.1 Chitinophaga pinensis
AATTTTGCTTTAACCCATCCCTTCTTTTTCTCACCTATTAAAAGACGTATTCAAATGTTAACCAATAGAAAAAACCCAAAATTCAGTTATATGAGACGCTTGGTGGTATTGCCTTTGCTGGCAATCGTGATCGTTCTTTTCGCATTCAGGAACAAGGATCAACAAACAGCCACAACTATTTCAGTGGCATCATTGATGGAAAATGTGGTTACAGAAGGAAAAGAGTTTTTAGAAAATACAAAACCCGATACGGTAAGAATCAAAACAGGGGATACCCTCAAAGGCAAGCTTTATGGCGAAATAAAAGTGATCGGATACAAGACTTTATCAGATACTGCAAATGCTCCAATGATGTTGATCGATTTTAAAAAAGTAACCAAATCAGAGGCTGATAAAATAGATCCCAACCAGATAGCTTCGGTGGATGTATATAAAAATGAAAAGGCAACGGCTATTTATGGAGAGGAAGGAAAGAATGGTGTGATTGTAATTACTACAAAAGAATATGCCAAAGCACATAAGGCAAAAGAAGTAAAGCCTGGCTCCATGCAAAAAGCGTTATATATAGTAGATGGTGTAAAAGTGGATAGTACCTTTTTTAATAAAATTGAACCTAACCAGATCCAATCAATTAATGTATTGAAGAATGAATCTGCGAAGGCATTGTATGGTGAAGAAGGTGCAGATGGTGTTATCGTTATCACAACAAAGGGTAAAGCCAACCAAGTAACAGTTATAGATAAACCACAGGTAACAGTTTTAGATAAAGCAGCGGGAACTGACAGAGATCTTGGACAGGCTTCTGTTATTGGATATAAAGGCAGTACGGATCCGGTGATGAAAGAATTTCTGGCCAGAAATCCATCTGTTAAAAAAATATATTGGTGGTCTTACCAATCCTTAAAAATGCAGGTGGAACTGAAAGACGGAACTGAAGAAACCTATGATCTAACAAAGCCTGAAAGCAAGAAAAAAGCAGAAGCCAAATACGGTAAACTGCCAGTAGCACCACCGCCACCACCACCGCCATTACTTAGAAAAGGGCAGCCTATTTCATTTCCAAATGATCAAAGTAAACCTATAAAAGTGCAAGGCTATGCATTAAAGCCACAGGTAAATGTAAACGAATCCCATGCATATTTGGTAGGTGTTAAATTAGATACCAAAGTAGATGTGAATTCAGATGTTACTGTAAAAAGAGATTTTGTTAAAGAAAAAGAATCGGACAAAGTATTTACGCAAACGCAAGTTCCTGCTTCATTCCCTGGTGGCGAAAAAGGGTGGCAACAATATCTCACAACTGATTTAAACCGTGATATGATAGTTGACAAAGGCGCACCTCCGGGCACTTACAAAGTAAATCTTTCTTTTATCGTTGATAAGACAGGAAATATCAGTGATGTTCAAGCAGAAAATAATCCGGGTTATGGTACAAAGGAAGAAGCCATTCGTATGATAGCCAAAGGTCCTAAATGGAATCCTGCTTCACAGAATGGTAAGGAAGTGGTGTATAGAAATAAAAAAACCATTACTTGGGTGATTACCGAAGAATAAAACAATCCCAAAAAATTAACAAGTTCCTGTATAGATTAAAGTAGGGAAGAATTTTAAAAGAAAATTCTTCCCTAACTTAGCAGATAGTTGATTTTAAACGGTCGCCATTATGCTAAGATTTCGGGCAATGATACCAGGACTTCTTTTAATAGTTAGTTGCCTTGTTGCATCCGTAAATCTTGCACAAACCAAAACACTTAAACAACCCCTCAAAAGAATTGTGATAGATGCGGGTCATGGTGGTCCATCATCTGAAGCCGGTAAATTTTATGGTGCATCCGGTACACATGGAGAAGAAAAAGATATTTCGCTGGCCATCGCCCTCAAATTAGAAGCAGTGATACATGAGCAGATCCCGGATGTTACGGTGATCATGACACGCACCACTGATGAATTCAATAGCCCCGTTGTAAAAGCCAATAAAGCCAATGCCGCCAAAGGGGATCTGTTTATTTCGATACATTGTAATGATGTAAACCCGATCCGTCATTCAGAGATTACCGGATACACTACCAAAACGGTAAAAAGAAAGGGCAAATCAGTCAAGAAAAAAGTGCCTGTTTATCGCTACTGGACAAGCCCCAACCCTGCCATGGGTACAGAAACCTATATATGGGGTGTGGGCAAAACAAAAGACAAGGAAGAAGCTTTGATGGAGAATAATTTCAGTGATACGGCTATCCTGGTATTGACCACCAACGATAACCCTGCCATGAAGATGATCAATTCCTTACGTACCCAGGAATTTGCCAATAAAAGCAGGAAACTGGCAGAAACCGTAGAAGAAGAATTTGTAAACTCCGGTCGAGTAAGTAGGGGCGCCAAGCAAAGAGATGAAAAAGGAATCTGGGTTTTGCAGGCTGTTGCCATGCCCGCTATTTTAATTGAAGTAGGTTTCTTATCTAATCCCGAAGAAGAAACTTTTATCACAAGTGAAGATGGTCAGCTTCAAACAGCCATGGCCATCACCAAAGCCATCAGACGCTACAAATTCTCCCTCGAAGCCCAAGCAAACGGCACCATTCCACCCTCCAAGTAAATCTACACGCCCTCTGTGAACCTCCGTTCCTTCGTGCCTCTGTGTTGAAAAAAAACACCCATCAAACCGATACACACTATCTAACCAAACCATTTAAACACCAATGCCACAATCGCATACGTACAAGTAGCTATAAAAATTCCCGCTGAAGTTTTATCCTTTTGTTTATTAATATAAATGGTGAAAAGTATAGCATCAGCCAGCAAGCTAATACTAATGATACCCGAGATCAATGATTTCTGCATCATCAGCACTTCCACAAATTCCCTGAACTTGAACAATCGAAATTTGATGAAATAATATGCCACAAAGCCTATCACCGGCGCCAGGAAGCCTAGTATCAATCCAAAAATTAAATTATCTTTTTGCAGCATCAGAATTTCCAGTTGGTTTCCAATTTCTTTTTCAGTGCATGGTTGGTAAGGTCAAATTGAACAGGCACTACACTAACATAATTATGCTCTAATGCCCAAACATCGGTATCCTTCCCTTTATCAAAATTCAGAAATTCTCCCGTGAGCCAATAATATTTCCTTCCATGTGGATCCTTTCTTTCATCAAATTCTTCCTGGTATTTTGCATATGCCTGTCTGCAGATCTTAATACCTTTAATGAGTTTCTCTTCTCCTTTAGGAATATTTACATTGAGGCAAAGATGCTTGTCTGCCTGCTTGCTATTCAAAACATGTTCCACTAAAATTCTGGCAAATTTTTTGGCTGCGGTAAAGTCGGCTTCAATACTCAGATCCAGTAAGCTAAAACCAATACTGGGAATGCTTTCAATTGATGCTTCCAATGCTGCCGACATGGTGCCGGAATAAATAACATTGATCGAATGGTTAGCGCCATGGTTAATACCACTCAAACAGATAGCGGGTTTGTCGTGAATTATTTTATCAACCGCCAGTTTCACACAATCCACCGGGGTGCCGCTGCAACTATAGGCTTCCACACCTTCAAATACATTTACCTTACTCATGCGTAAGGGTTGCCCGATCGTTATCGCATGCCCCATGCCGCTTTGTGGCTTATCTGGAGCAACTACTATGATCTTGCCTAAGCCTTTCACTGACTCAACCAAAGCTCTAATGCCAGGAGCTGTAACGCCGTCATCATTCGTGATTAAAATAACCGGAACCTTGTTCTTTTTCATTTTTGCCATATATGCAAGATACGATTATCAATCTTTGTGTTTTGTTAATGGAATAAAAGAAAAGCCGCAGATTCGCAGATTAGTTGTTTAATCTGCGAATCTGCGGCTAAAAAACTATTTCTTTTTCGCTTTTCCTTTTTCTGTTACAATGCCAGAAAAATATTTAAAAATCGGAAACGCAACTGTTTTTGTATTCACTCCATTCTGATCCAGGTATTCATCAAAGAAGTTCCAGTTCAACAAGCCATCATCCGATTGCGGTTCGAGCATATAAAAAATAAGGTTGGTGAAAGGTTGTGCCATCTCCACTTTAAAATCTCCTTTTACTGCAGTAATAGTTGACGCTTCAAATTTACCTTCTGCCGAAGCCATATTATGCCCTTCAAATTTACGAGGAGAACGATTGTATTTCTCTATTTGAAATATTTCTCCGGAAAGTTTTTCATCCTTAGTTATTTCGGTAACGGTTACACCCTGTTTGATGAGATGGTCGGCAATTTTTTTCATTGCCGCGGGAATAATATAGCCTTTAGGAACAGTACTTTGAACGGTATCTTTAAATGCACCATAATAAGCTATATTGTCATAGGTAACTATGCGACCAGTTTTCAACAACTGTTTACTGCCATCCGCTTTTAAAAAACTTTCATAGTCATAGGTTCTGAAACCATTGAGGGGATTGGCTGTTGGCACCATTTTAAATCGAACACCTTTTCTCGCCTTACCTGCATTTTCTGTTACATTTTTAATAGCCGCCAATTCCGCTTCCTGGTTGATCTGTATGATCTCTTTGGCATGTTGGTTACAGTAGTCCAAAATTTCCTGCACAAAAACATAGGTGCTGTTGATGCGCTGATAAAATCTTTCATGCGCAAAGGATTCACTTAAAATGGCCATTCTATTGCGCAAGCCAAACTGGTTAACTACATATCGGGGATGGTGGTTATAGGTATAAAAATTTTTAAGAGGCCAGCCTTCACGTGTACTAAAATCTCCAAAGGGGCCAAAGTGAAGACCATTTTTTTCTTTTACTTTTTTGGTGATAAAAGGTAAGATCACATCATTGTTATATTGATAGGTAGCAGGTTCACCCGCAGAAAGATAACTGGGTGCCCATGTAAGTGAATACCCATGCCAGGTGCCATTGGTTGTATGCAGATCTACACTCATTTGTGGATCCCAGGCTGTGATAACATTTTGTATCAAACCCTGTGTTTCCGGGGTTTCCATCTTGATGGCATCACGGTTTAAATCAAGGCCTTGCCCATTTTCTCTTTCGCCAGTTTCTAAGGGACTATTTTCTTGTGATGGTCTTAATCCCTTGGCCATTTTATCATTACCATCCGTATTGTATATGGGTACAAATAGTATGATTTGATTGTTGAGCAAGGAAGATTTTGTTCCTAAAAGAATATCACGCATCAGCATCATCACTACTTCTTTGCCTTCTACTTCACCCCCGTGAATATTGCCCTGTATATAAGTCACAATTTTACCAGATGCTTTTGCCTCGGCAGGTGAGCTGATCATAGGGTTGGCAAGTATCACAAGCGGGATCTCTTTTCCTAGGGTGCTTTTACCAATACTGGAAACTTGTATATAAGGTGATTTTATTTTGATGGCATTGATAAAATTCATCACCTCGCCATAGGTAGATGTTTTTTCGAAATTCGATTTTTCGGGGGTGAGGATTAAATCCTCTGGCCATATTGATTTGGTTTGTGCAACAGATAGAAATGTAATAAGGGTAAAAAATGCGCCAATAACTATTTTCATAAGACTTGATTTGGAAAAGGAAAGTACGTTATGCGGGGGTATTTAATAGAATATTTTTCTGTGCTAATCTGTGTCATCTGTGGCAAAAAATAAAAAATATTTTTGTTTTAACTAAAATTATTAGTAATTTGCTAACTAAATCAGTTAGCCATGTCAAACGCCGGAAAAAATTTACGCTACCTGCGCAAGCTGCGGGGCTGGACACAGGAAGAATTTGCCAACAAACTCAAGATCAAAAGATCCCTGGTTGGGGCTTATGAAGAAGAGCGTGCAGAGCCAAGGTTAGAAGTGATGGAGCAGATCTGTAATATTTTTAAATTGAGTCTGGAAGACTTTTTATTTAAAGATATATCCGAACCCAAAGCCATCAGCTATCTCGAAAAGCGCCGTCAGATGAAGATGGTGGCAGAAGTGGCTGAAGTGCGTTTTGTACCTGTAAAAGCAGCAGCCGGTTATTTAGCAGGCTATGGTGATCCTGAATTTGTGGATGAGCTGAATACATTTACCCTGCCTATGTTGGGGCCTGGCCAGTACCGCGCATTTGAAATAATAGGCGATAGTATGTTGCCCACTCCCAGTGGCAGCGTAATTGTTGGCGAAAAAGTAGAGGATCTGGAAGATGTGAAGAATAGTAATACCTATGTGGTATTGTCTAAAAATGAAGGTGTGGTATATAAGCGATTGATGAAGAATAACCGCTTAAAAAATAAGCTCACCCTCATCAGCGATAATCCCCAATACGAGCCTTACCATGTTAGTTCTGAAGATGTATTGGAAGTATGGAAAGCCGTATACATTATGCAGAAAGCCAATACAGGTCCCAGATGGGATGTGAACCAACTGGCTGGCATGGTTAATAATTTGCAGGCACAGGTAAGTAGTTTGAAGAAGAAGATCAATTAAGGGGGCCATTAAATGCTAGGGATTAAGCTATACGTTTATGCATATGGTGGTTATGCTTTATCCCTATTGACTATTAAATTCTGCCCTAATAATTTTTGTGCTCCACAGATACCAAACAGCTATTTTTGCGGCATTTATTAAGTGCATGAAAAGAATTTCTTGGCTGTTTTGTTTGTTGATTGTACTTGCACTTGATGCACAGGAGAAACAATTGCCTGCACTTAGGATAAAGACTGCCATTAAAATTGATGGCTTACTGGATGAACCTATTTGGAAGGAATCAGTTATTGCCGACCAGTTTGTACAGAATAGTCCCCGCTTTGGAGAACCCTGTTCGCAAAATACGATAGTGCATGTTTTGTATGATGATCAGGCTGTGTATATTGGGGCTTATCTTAAAGACCTCCCCGGAAAAATAAGGAAACAGCTTACATCCCGTGATGGGGAACAGAGAAAGGATGTAGATTATTTCAGCGTTTTTTTCGACACCTACAATGATGACCAGAATGGCTTTCAATTTCTGGTCACTTCCCGTAATGTACAAACAGATGGAAGATTGGTGGCCAATTTAGCAACACAATTCGGTTTACCTACAGATTATACCTGGGATGCTGTTTGGGAGAGTAATGTAAAAATTCACGAAGATGGCTGGAGCCTTGAAATGAAGATTCCTTATTCTGCTTTGCGTTTTTCTAAAAAGGATAAACAGGATTGGGGTATTAATTTTCAACGCTACATGCGCAGAACCAATGAAAGCGCATTCTGGAATAAAGTAGATCCTAACCAAAACGGTTTTGTGAACCAGTTTGGAAACCTTACTGGTGTTGAAAATATTGACCCTCCCTTACGCTTATCATTCTTACCCTATATAACGGCAGGTGTAAGATCTGTGCCTTATGCGAACAGCAAAACAAAAACAGAATTCTTGCGCAATGGAGGAATGGATGTGAAATATGGCATCAATGAAAGCTTTACTTTAGATGCTACCGTAATTCCAGATTTTGGTCAGGTTGTATCTGACAATGTGGTACTTAATCTCACACCCTTTGAAGTACAATTTCAGGAAAACCGACCTTTTTTTACAGAAGGCATTGAGTTGTTCAATAAATCAGGATTATTCTATTCGCGAAGGGTAGGTGGCACGCCAGCGGGATATCAATCTGTTAATAATTTGGTGAATAGTGATCCCAATCTGGAAATTATTTCCAAC
>CALRVT010000067.1:0-6620 GCA_943371675.1 Chitinophaga pinensis
GTAAATCGAAAATGAGCACAATAAATATTATCCGGAACAAAATAATATACAGGATGTTTGCTGTTATTAAGAGACAATTACCTTTTGTTCAAGATTATTTACAAGCAGCATAAAATAAATTTGCTACTTCCTTAGTCTTAGAATACACGAAGACACAAAGGTCACGAAGACACAAAGGTCACAGAGAGTAGGATATAGTTAGAGAAAGATTTCTGCCCATGCCATTCATACCACTTCCATGTATGCGGTAATCTGTATTGAAAATATTTCCAAGACCTCCGCGAATGGCTAGATTTTTCAGTTGATAGCCACCATATAAATTGAGTAGAACATAACCAGGAGTTCCGCCTGCAGCAATTCTGTTATCATCCTTATCACCCTGTGCAAGCCTACTTTGTTTACTTGCAAAAAGGTTTTCTACATAAAAGCTCCAATTATTTTTTTGGTATTTCAACAAGGCACGACCATTAAAGGGTGGTATTCTACGCATGGGTTCATTGCGGGTGGTGTTCTGTCCAAATGTATAGGCAGCGCCCATTTCAGCTGATAAGGCAGGAGAAAAATGGTATCTCAAATCCATTTCAAAACCACGGATAAATGATTCCTGGTTGTTTTCTTTGATGTATACATTGTAGCCTCCGATTGTTTGTCCGGCTAATTGCACTCGGTTCACCAGATTGGTTAAATGCATATAATAAAAAGCAAAAGCAGCCTGCCATTTTTTGCTTTGTAAACGATAGCCTATTTCTGTATTATATGATTTTTCAGGTTTCAATCCATAAGCCGGTATTTCATAACGAAAATCTACTAAACCCAAAGAACCCATATCATCAATATTGGGTGCGCGATAACCGGTGCTGAATGTTGCATAAATACTTTGCGATCTGGAAATATGCAATAGTGCACCAACATTAGCCACCAATGAATTGGGTTTAACAGTTACTTTTCCCAATTGATTAGATCCTGCAGTCGTGTCTTGCATGCTGATGGCGAAACTGTTGAAACGCAATCCAGCATTGAATTGTAGATTTTTTAGATCAAACTGATGCAAGCTATACACCGAAAAATTGCCATTGGTTGACTGGTCAGGGTACAATCCACGTTGTGCGATTGTATTACCAGTACTGATACTGATCTGCTCTTTACTACTACCTACTTTATCATGATAATATTCAATCCCACTATTGGCTGACCAGTTATTTGTAATAGTAGAAACCAATTCTGCTGTAAGACCAAAGGTTTTTACCAGATCCGATTCTACAAATTTATTCGTTGCACCATTTCTATAATAGCTTCTCACTTCCTTGCTTTGTTGCATAGAAGCAGTGAGGATTATTTTTTCTGCCCAATCCTTTTTGCAATTGATCTCTAATTTAGCATAATGCAAATTTCTTTGTTGGGGAGAATAGGTATAATACTGATAGTTCTCCAGCTTTATGCGATGGTATAGAGGTACATTTTTTTGCAGTGATTGCTGACTGGCCAAAGTAAGCACAGCGCTGGAATGCAGTTGCCACCTGAGTTTCAGGTCATAGGCATTGTCCTTATAACCGGATGGTGATTGAACCCCTGTTGTTTCGCCTCCCACTAAATCGCCAAATTTTCTACTACTAATTCCGCCATTGATGCTGAGTTTGGCCGATTGATAAGACAATTCTGCTCTACCGGAATATTCCATATCAGCGCTTAACATTCTTCCATACAAAGCACCATGCCATTGTGCATTTGTTGTAAAGGGTTTTTCTTTAGTTAGCACTTGTATCACACCCCCCATCGCATCTGAACCATATTGAACCGAACCTGTACCACGCACCACTTCCAGTTTGTCGATATTAAAAACATCTATGGTATTGAAATACTGGTTAGGACCGTAACGGAATGTGCTATTGTTTAATCTGATCCCATCAATCAAAATCAGGTTCTGATTGCCGGTTAGTCCCCGTACAAATGGAGAGCCACCACCATGATTTGTTTTCTGCACATAAACACCTGTTGATCCTGTGAGCGACTCAGGTGCAGTTCTAAATCCAAATTCCTTGATCGACTTTTCTTGGATGATGTTTACTGAATAGGGGGTGTTCAATAATAAGGTTGCTTGCCTGTTAGCCGTAACAACCACTTCTTGCAACACAGTATCCACAGCTAATTTCTCATGCTCTTGTGCATAAGAAAAAAGTGGAAAAGAAAATAGCAGGAAAAACTTCTTCATTGAATCAATTAGCAAATGTAAAATTACCGAAAATACTTAGAGGGCTTTAGAGAATCGGCGATTTTTTACAATTATATAATATCCTCCCATCCACACCTCTGCGAAACCTCCCCGCTCTCTGCGACGCTGCGTTTAGAAGCATTTTTCACCGCAGAGGCAGGGAGGACAGGGAGTTTTCGCAGAGGAGTTACTAAACTTAAATTACTTTTTCTGGGCAGCATAAATAATTGCATCCTTCAAAACTACATCTGAACGATTATCAGGATTCAGGAGTTTTAATTTTAATACATGTTTACCCTGCTTTAATCCATTCACGGACAATAACTCATTTTTTCTTTGTAAAAAATGATACGGCAATTCAATGATCTGTTGCTTTCCATCCAGATCTACCTGCACTTTAAAAACATGATCAGTTCTGGCATTCCATTCATTGGTCATACCGGAATTCACCGTGATGCCCGTTCCTTCAAAAACCATACTGGCTGTATCTTTCAGGAATAGATCACCCTTGGTAAAACGTTTGCGCTCCACCGGTTGATAATTAGGAAATGATAGTTCCATTTTTACTGGTTTCGGTTCCTGGTACAAGATCCGCACTTCCGCATCCTTTACAGATCCTCCATTTCTTCTTATCATATCTGTTGTATGCTTGAAACCCAATGCATACATTTTATTCAATGAGATATTTGTATACACAAAGTCGCGGTCTTCTACTGCTTTCAAATTTTGTTTCCATAGTTCCGGAATCTTATCATACCCAATAATCGTTCCCAATACACCTGCTGCAGAAGATGGATTGCAATCCGCATCCTGTCCGCAACGTATCGCTATCTCCATCGTCTTCGCAAAATCTCCCTTACCATATAGTAAACCCATGATCACATAAGCCGAATTGATCCTGGCACTGATATCAAATGGCGCCAATGCCCCATCCGTGCATACATAATCGATGATCCATTTTTTTTCAAGCAAGGCCCAGGTCTTTTGCCAATCATTCGGATACATTTTATGCCAATCGATCACATCTTGCATGCATCTATAATAATCACTTTGCTTAGGAATTGTTTTCAATGCCTGACTAATGATCATAGAAATATCATTCATTACAAAAGCCTGCGTGTACAAAGCTGCCATGAATACACCACCAAAATATCCATCCCCATAATTCATGATATGCCCAACCTTATCGCACAATTTCGAAGAACTATTCGCCATCCCTGGATGCATCAAGCCCGCAAAATCTGCTTCTATCTGAAAATCGATATCATCGGCATGTGGGTTCATCGACCAATGTCCCGACAATGGCGCTTTGATGCCATGTAAAATATTATAACGCCCCGCCTGATTGGCATGCCATAATGGATAATCCGCTCTGGCAAAGGCATTCGCGAAAGAATCAACCGGCGCATCCACCCCATATTTTTCTATCACATCCACAAAACTCAGGTCCATATAAATATCATCATACAAACCAGGCTCCTGATCAAAATATCTTTTAATGGTACCCTCCGGCCATTTTAAAGCAAGGGTATCCGGGATCATTTTTCCGAGATAGCGAAATTCATAAGGACCACCATAAGTAACACCAATGGTCTGTCCGGCCCATCCGCCTTTGATCTTATCCTTCAAAACATTTGTGGAAAGAACGATCGGCTGTTGATCAACCAATAGTTTTTTGGTCTGACCCATCACCGCACCAAAACATGTGCAAGCAATCAGCAAAGAGATACATTTCATGTGCAACTATTTACAGGATCAATGTTTGAATGGCATGCGCCTGAATTTTTACAACCGCAGCCTTACCTCCAATACACAAATTATAATCTGTGCCCTTATCAGTTTGGTTCATCACCACTACTACGATCTTTCCATCTTTGTTTTTAAAGGCTGTTGATAATAACTGACTCCTACTGGATGCACAACCAATACGCTTCGCACCCGGACGAATGAATTTTGAAAAATGTCCGATATAATAATAAGAATTGGTAAAAGTCATTTCACTAGTACGTGTATCCGCATGCACAGGCGCAAAACAGAAATTGCCTACATGGTTTGGTCCACCAGTTTCATCCAACAAAATATTCCAATCAGTCCAACCCACAGAACCATTGTTGAAATCATTGATCATAGACCGACCATATTTCTCACCCAAAGCCCATGATTGCATATTGCTAAGTTTAAAACTCTCTGCACAACCTTCTGTAAACATTAAATTTTTAGTAGGATAATTCTGGTGTACGAGTCCTACATTCTGGAACATTTGTGTACCCCCACTCCAATCCTCATACCAATGGAAACCCATACCCCATGCATATTTGGAAGCTTCCGGATCATCAAAGATCACATTGGCACGATGGTACATCAGATCGCGGTTATGATCCCATACAATGATTTTTTTGGAACCAAGTCCTTGTTGTTTCATGGTGGGTCCCAAATTATTTTTTAAAAAATCCCTTTCTTCTTCAGCCGTAAAAATGCATGACTCCCAACGCTGTGTGGCCATCGGTTCATTCTGCACAGTGATACCCCAAATAGGAATCCCTTCTTTCTCATAAGCTTTGATGAATTTGGTATAATACAATGCCCATGATTTGGCAAATAAAGGATCTAGTTTTCCACCATGCAACATTTCTTTATTCGTCTTCATATATCCCGGCGGGCTCCAGGGACTGGCATACAATGTAAGCTGACCACCCGCAGCCGCAATCGCTTGTTTAATGAATGGGATGCGATATTTCCGGTCATGATCAATAGAAAAAGAACTGAGAGTTTTATCACCATCAGTAACATAAGTATAACTGCCACTACTAAAATCGCAGCTATGGATATTGGTACGGGCAATGGTATAACCGATCCCCTTGTCTTTACTGAAATAAGCCTGCAGAAAAGCTTCCTGCTGTGGCTTCGACATTTTGGCGAATGTTTCCGCACTGGCGTCTGTTAAGGCAGCGCCAATACCCATAAAGCTTTGGTAAGATTTTCCGGGATCAACAAATACACTTACTTCACCTTCCACTGGTTGTGCCAATGGTTTGAAATTGAGTGATTCGGATTTGGTTAAACGCAAACTGCTATTCTCTGCAGTGGTGTACACGGCAACTGTTTTTTGCTGTGCCGAAACAGTGAGCAAAGCACAAGCAAATAAAATGGTGAGGATGTTTTTCATATAGGCAAGGTTAAATAATTCGGAGGGTTTAAAGGTACCGAATTGTTAGAAAGATTGGCTTCCATATCTCCAATCCCTTCCACAAAGAAATGAAATTGGCTATCCAAACTACAATCCCGAATTTTGGTGGAATGAGATTCTTACAGCTTTCAGGCGTTTCAAAAAAAGTAGGCAGTGATTTTACCCTGGTGGAAACCCATCTGGAACTGGAAGCAGGTAAAAAAGTGGCCATTGCCGGTGAGACCGGTTCCGGAAAAAGCAGCCTGCTGAAAATGATCGCAGGACTAATGCAACCCGATAGTGGCACCATCCTCTTTCAAGAAGAGAAAGTAATGGGTCCTGATTATCAATTGGTGCCCGGACATCCCGGTATCGCTTATCTCTCCCAACATTTTGAACTGCGTAATAATTATCGGGTGGAAGAATTATTGGAATATGCTAATAAGATCGACCCGAAGAAAGCAGCAGCCATTTACAAGGTCTGCGATATTGCGCATCTGGTGAAAAGAAAAACGGATCAATTGTCGGGTGGTGAGCGACAAAGAATTGCCCTCGCGCGACTACTAACCACATCCCCCAAATTATTATTACTGGATGAGCCTTATTCCAACCTCGATAATATCCATAAGCGCATCCTCAAAAAAGTGATCCGCGATATCAGTGATGCATTTGGCACCACCATCATGATGGTGTCTCATGAACCAAGTGATATCCTCTCCTGGGCCGATGAGATCTGGATCATGAAAGATGGACAGATCGTTCAACAGGGAAGTCCGAGAGAAGTGTATGTACACCCGATCAATGAATATGTGGCTGCATTATTAGGTAACTACACATTGCTTCAACCCAATCATCTCGCCTATTTCCCTGAATGGAAAGGAGACCGGACTTGCAATCTATTACTCAGACCCGAACAGTTTCATGTAGCAAGAGTAGAAGAGCAATATCAAAATGCAACAATCAAGCATATTGCTTACTTAGGCAGCTATTATGAACTAGAGCTTTTAATGAATGATCTCACCATTTACGCTCACACCACCCTCTCCGATCTCGAAATTAATGAGCGTATACAAGTAATCCTCCTCTAACTCCGTGTACCTCTGTACCTCCGTGTATTCTAAGACTAAGGAAGTAGCAAATTTATTTTATGCTGCTTGTAAATAATCTTGAACAAAAGGTAATTGTCTCTTAATAACAGCAAACATCCTGTATATTATTTTGTTCCGGATAATATTTATTGTGCTC
>CALRVT010000068.1:0-5531 GCA_943371675.1 Chitinophaga pinensis
TAGTTTTTGAAAAAAATCTAACTCTGTCATTTCTCTAACTTCTCCTGGATGTAAATTTTCTAAACGGACATCTTCTATAGCAATCCTTATCAATCTTTTACAACGATGATGAATGGCAGCAACCATTTTTCTTACCTGGTGAAACTTACCTTCTGTTAAACTAATCTCCAGCCAGGTATGCGGAAGATCATCCCTCATCTCATAACCTGATGAACATAATTTTTCGGGCTTTTGAACAATTTTCACCTCACAAGGATGTGTGATATAGGTCTTACCTTCTTTTATCTTTATAGGAATCCCATTTTGTAAAAGTGACAAGCTTTCTTTGCTTACCTGGTTTTTTACTTGCACCAGATAGGTTCGCTTATGCGGAACAGATCCCTGAAATAAGAGCCTGGTAATTTTTTTATTCGTGGTGAGCAATAACAAACCTTCAGAATGATTATCAAGTCTACCAATGGCATGTGTACCTTCCGGAAAATCAAAATGTATCTTGTTTAACAATACCACATCATGGGTGCTGATAAATTGCGAAACCATATTGTAGGGCTTGTTCAAAACAAAGTACCGGTGCATATCCATTCAGGAAAATTAACCACTTCCACAATATGAATATTCAAATACCTGCACTATTGTTTCATTCAAAGGAAACTGTCTTTACCTTTAACCTGATAAGTTGCATGTTGTAACTGAATACTAAATGACTAAGATGGAAAATCATCCCAATGACCCATTACACGGCAAAACCTTAGAAGCCATCGTTACTGAACTTGTAACACATTTTGGTTGGGAAGATCTTGGTCAGCACATTCCGATTAATTGCTTTAACAAAAACCCAAGTATCAAATCGAGTCTTAGTTTTCTACGTAAAACACCCTGGGCCAGAAAAAAAGTGGAAGAACTGTATATCAGAATGGTATCCTAAATAACTTAATGACAGTTTTGTAGGGTTTCTGCTTTTGTGAAATACGGGAAAATTCCCCTCCATTTTATTACCTGGTTTTGTTGGTAATGTTTAGCTTTAAAGGAGAAACATGCTGGCTATATGAAACAAACCACGCTAAAATGGCTTATCCTACTGTTTTTTTATGGCATTGCCTGTAAAAAAACAGGGGAAGAAACTATGGCACCCAGCAATAATAACCCCATAAATGATCTGGTTCGTGGTGCATTTACCGTAATCCCTTTTGATACCGCAGATATTACCGGACTGGTGCCACTTGGTAACTTGAATCCCCCAGCACATACATTTCCAACAGACCATATGTATTTTTATTGTTACACCAGTGCTCCTTCGCTAAATATCAAATCACCGGGAAATGTAAAAATATTCAGGATAGGCAGAACCCGATACAATGCGGGTTTGTCGAGCGAGTATTTTGATTATAATATCGCAATGGGAACCTTTAATAGTCACCTATATTGGGGCCATGTGAGCAAACTTTCTGACCGATTATTGTCGGCGGTGAATAATTTTAACGGTATTCCATGCCAGCCCTCCTACAGTACAGGTGGTGCTAACTTTCAACAGTGTTATGCCGATGTATCGTTAGACGCAAAGCCAGGTGAGGTTTTAGGCTTTGCTATTGCTAAGGGTGGATTTGCAGGAATGGATTTTGGTGCAACCGTAAATGGAAATGGAGTCGACCCTTTACAATATTTTGATGCCAAATGCCGAAACCTTTTAGAACCAAAAATAGGCAGGTATGATGGCAAAGTAAAAAGGACTGCCCTGCCATTAAGTGGTGAAATTAACCAGGATATTGTTGGTACTGCACAGGGTAACTGGATCAAACAAGGTTCACAAAGAACACCGGAAGACAATAATATCGCACTTGTGAAAGACAATATAGATCCATCTAAACAGGCATTTTCAGCAGGGATCACCTTACCAGGATTACCACCTAATGTGTATTATTTTATCCCACAGTCGAGTGGATTTGTAAACAGAAATTTTGCTGAAGTAAAGCCCGATTTAAATTTCTATTGTTATAATCTGGGCATACCTAATTTTCCTTTTAATGGTAATTCAACTATTCCCGCTACTTCTATTATTATCCGTTTAGACAATGCCAATACTTTATCAGCAGAAAAAAGGAATTGCGATTGTAGCTGTATGCCTTATGCATTTACCGGCAATAAAGTAACTTATACCAGGTAAAATAGAAAGCCCCCACTTGATAGTGAGGGCTATTGCTTGCTATTTAAAATAAATTTATTTCACTTCTTCAAACTCAGCGTCTGTAACAGTTTCACTACCTGCTTGAGAACCTGTGTTTGCTTGGCTATTTGATGCATCTGCTCCTGGCTGTGCATTACCATTAGATCCTGCTTCGGCCTGTGCTTTGTAAATTTCTTCACTGGCTGCGGTCCATGCGGTATTCATTTCAGCCATGGCAGCATCAATTCCTGCTATGTCCTGGTTTTTGTGTGCTTCTTTCAATTTAGCAAGAGCAGCTTCTATTGGTGCTTTTTTATCTTCAGAAATCTTTTCACCAAACTCTTTAAATTGCTTTTCAGTTTGGAAGATCATACTATCTGCGGCGTTCAGTTTTTCAACTTTTTCCCTGGCCTCTTTATCAGATGCTTCATTGGCTTTTGCTTCAGCCTTCATTTTCTCTACTTCTTCCTTACTTAAACCACTACCCGCTTCAATTCTGATCTTCTGTTCTTTTCCAGTGCCTTTGTCTTTTGCACTTACATGCAACATACCATTGGCATCAATATCAAAAGTTACTTCAATCTGAGGAACGCCGCGCGGTGCTGGTGGTATACCATCAAGGTTGAACATGCCCAGACTCTTGTTCTGATTAGCCATGGGTCTTTCACCTTGCAATACATGAATTTGAACACCAGGTTGGTTATCGCTGGCAGTAGAGTACACTTCCATCTTCTTGGTAGGAATGGTGGTATTGGAAGGGATCATGGTAGTCATAACGCCACCCATTGTTTCAATACCCAATCCAAGTGGCGTAACATCCAATAACAATACATCTTTCACTTCACCGGTTAAAACCGCACCTTGAATAGCAGCACCTAATGCTACAACCTCATCCGGATTCACACTTTTATTAGGCTTTCTGCCAAAGAATTTTTCAACAATTTCCTGCACCTTAGGGATTCGGCTTGAACCACCCACCAGGATCACTTCATCGATCTGAGAAATATTATAACCTGCATCTTTCAATGCTTCTTCGCAAGGTTTTAAACAACGGGCAAATAATTTATCGGCTAGTTGTTCAAATTTTGCGCGACTTAATTTTAAAACAAGGTGTTTGGGAACGCCATCCACCGCTGTGATATAGGGAAGGTTGATCTCTGTTTCTGATGAAGAACTTAATTCAACTTTTGCTTTTTCTGATGCTTCCTTCAAACGCTGTAAAGCCATTGGATCCTTACGCAAGTCAATTGCTTCCTGTTCTTTAAATGCATCAGCCAGCCAGTCCATGATCACTTTATCAAAATCATCACCTCCCAGGTGCGTATCACCATTGGTTGATTTTACTTCAAAAACACCATCTCCCAATTCGAGGATAGAAATATCGAAAGTACCACCACCCAGGTCAAAAACAGCTATCTTCTGGTCGGCATGCTTTTTATCCAAACCATAAGCCAGTGCAGCAGCAGTAGGCTCATTTACGATACGTCTTACATTTAAACCGGCAATTTCACCGGCTTCTTTGGTAGCCTGACGTTGTGCATCATTAAAATAAGCAGGAACGGTAATCACCGCCTCAGATACTTCATGGCCCAGGTAATCTTCCGCAGTTTTTTTCATTTTCTGCAAGATCATCGCAGAAATTTCCTGTGGGGTATACATCCTGTCTTCAATAGCAACACGAACTGTATTATTGTCACCCTTCGCTACTTTATAACTCCAATGGCTGATTTCTTCGGTCACTTCGTCAAAACGGCGACCCATGAAACGCTTTACACTGCTAATCGTATTTTGAGGATTGGTAATAGCCTGTCTTTTGGCCGGGTCACCAACCTTACGCTCTCCATTTTTAAGAAAAGCTACTACAGAAGGTGTGGTTCTGCGACCTTCGTCATTAGCAATTACTACTGACTCATTACCTTCCATTACGGCCACACAACTATTGGTGGTTCCGAGGTCAATTCCAATTATCTTACCCATAAAATAAGTTTTCTGTTTAATAATCAGGTTTCTAATGTCAATCACCATGCCATTGAGCTAAAATGTGTAAAAATGTCAGCCAAAAAAGCAGTTATTAGCTTGTTATTGCAGCCTTAAATTGGTCTGATAGGCTTTCTGTCAGTTTATTTGTGATTTTACTTCGTTTTCCATAGCTTTAAACCAAGCCAAAACGCAGGTTCAGACACTCTCTGAATTGAATTGGCATGATTAAGACCCAATACCTAATAAGCCAACTGTTTATCTAACCCCGTATGTAAACTGTGTGAAGAAATTTGATCATTTACCACAAAAGGTAGTTTTGTTGATTTGCATTTGTCTATTAAGCGACCCTTTATGGGGTCAGCCTGTATGGGTACAGGGTAAAGTGATGAACGATTTTACCAAAGAATTTGTACCCTTTGCCAGTGTTTTCTGGAAAAAAGCAGGGTATGGCACTATTTCAGACAGTGCTGGAAACTTTTCGCTGAGAAGAAGTCAGTTCCCAATTGACACACTTATTGCCAGTTATGTAGGCTTTGAAGAAGTAATGAAATATTTTCAGGACACAACATCGCATACTTCGCAAATTGAATTGGTACTCAATAAACTGAAACTATCAAATGACGTAACCGTAAAATCTAAATTCAACAAGGGGCTCAGGTGGTGGAAACAAATTATTGCCAATAAGGAAAAGAACAACCCCTATCAATACCAAAATTATTCATACGAGCTATACAATAAGTTGGAACTCGACATGAATAATGTTAACAGAAAGTATTTCACGGAAAAGAAGTTATTAAGACCCTTTACCTTTTTATTAGACAATATTGACAGCGTTTCAGATCATACTCCCTTCCTACCAATTTACATTACAGAATCCATTTCAGATTATTATTATTCCAATGACCCCTTTAAAGTAAGAGAGGAAGTAAAAGCAGCCAAAACCGAAGGAATGAAAAATGAAAGCATCCTTCAATTCATTGGTGGTATGAACCAGAAAATAAATGTGTACCAAAATATCACCAATGCTTTGGGTAAAGAATTCATTAGTCCCTTGAGTGATGTAGGTGATAAATATTATCACTATAAAGGAGCAGACACCCAATACATAGGCGGTCAAAGATATTTGCACCTGCTTTTTAATCCCAAAAGAGAGGGTGAGAATACTTTTAGTGGCGATTGCTGGATACATGGCGGTAATTGGGGAATTTACCGCATCAACCTGAACATTGCCAAGTCTGCCAATATCAATTATGTAAACAGAATGAGTATCGTTCAGGAATTTGTTTTAACAAAGGATAGTACCTGGATGTTTGCAAAAGATAAAGCGGTTATAGACTTTACCCCATTTGGAAAAGAAACCATTTCATTTATTGCAAGAAAAACGAGTACA
>CALRVT010000069.1:0-3320 GCA_943371675.1 Chitinophaga pinensis
AATCCAAAAAAACAATGTACATGGTCCTCTACACCATTAACAATGATGGTCTTGCAATTTGATTCATTGATCAGGTTTCCGATTACACCAAATAATTTACTGCTCCATTCTTTATCAATAACAGCATGACGATATTTAACAGCAAAAACTGTTTGCAAGTAGATTTGATGATAAGTATTGGCCATTTTACTTACGGTTTTAATCAAAAATTATATTAGCCGAACCTACGGTTCTCTCTTCATTTTATCTGTCCTTTTTCAACGGATTGAAATCCGTTGTTACAATATTTATCGAGGCTACGCCTCTTTACTCAAGATAACATTAGCTGAGAGTAAAATATGTGTCCAACTCAATTTGGCAGGCACTGCCTGCCATTTTTGAAAGCAGAGATAAAATCGTCGCATATCAAGAATATTGCGCCTGCCAAATCCCTTACCAAACTGTAACCTTAAATCTTTTGAAAGTCTTGACAGTAAAGAACTTCCGTACTCGGCTCTTTCATTACCTTGTTGCTCAAATTCTACAATATGCCTGCCAATTTCCCAATTGGCTTTTATCAGTGCAAGATTGATTGCTTTAACCGTATGTTGTCTAGCGGCTTCAATAGTATAGCCGATATTGGAAATTAATTTGTTATAGTTCGATTTGGTCTGTATTGATTTCATGTAATCAAATAAATTTATTGATTTTTATGTTGACAATAAGATAGTAAATACACTGCCCACCCCCTCCTTCGTCTCCACTTTCAATTCCCCCCCATGTGCTTTTACAATATCATAACTCAAACTCAATCCCAATCCCGTTCCCTGCCCAGTCGGCTTAGTGGTGAAGAAAGGCTGGAAGATCTTATCTACTACTTTTTGTGGAATACCATTGCCATTATCTGCAACTGAGATCAGTATTTTTCCGGCTGATTTCTTTGTCGCTACTGTAACGGTTGGCTCATAACCCTCACCTATAATTTTTTTCTTCTCAGCAACGGCATAGAAGGCATTGGTGATCAAATTCAATATCGCTCTGCCTACATCCTGCGGAACAATGTTGACTTTACCAATACTTTCATAAAAATCAGTTACCGTTGTGGCATTGAAAGATTTGTCTTTTGCCCTAAGGCCATGATAAGCCAAACGCAAATACTCATCTGCGAGGGCATTAATATCTGTGGGTTCTTTTACACCACTGCTGCTGCGACTGTGTTGCAGCATGCCTTTTACAATGACATCGGCACGTTTGCCGTGGTGGTTTATTTTTTGTTCGTTTTCTTTGATATCATTCAAAATTATTTTCACTTCTGAAAAATTTCCTTTGTCTATTTCTTCCCCTGCTTCTTCAATCAATTCAGTATTAACCTCAGAAAAATTATTGACGAAATTGAGTGGGTTTTGAATTTCATGTGCAATGCCGGCAGTAAGTTCACCAAGGCTGGCCATTTTTTCGGATTGGATCAGTTGATGTTGGGCAGATTTTAAATTTTCTAGCGTTGTTCTTATTTCTGCAGTTTGCCTGTTCACTTCTTCCTGCAAAATCTCTTGCTGGTGTAAAGCCTTTTCCTTTTTTTCTTCAGACAACTGCACCACTTGCATGGCATTTTTCCTTTCTTCTTTTATGATTTCTTTAAATCGCATGGCTACATATACCATCAAAGACATGGGAAAGGAAAGAAATATTACGAATGAAAATACCTGAGATGAGGCATTTATGTTTAGTAGTTGAAAAGTAAAAAGTAACAAAAAAATGGATACCATAAGCATTAAGCCAAATACAATTGCCCATTGGGGTCCTTGCAGGGTTTTCCAAGAAGAAACTACATAATAGATACAGGAAATTATTATTGATAAAACAAGTAATGACTCGATGATATTTGAAATTTTTTCATTAAAATCATAAATAGGGACAACAGTATTTACTTGAAATATTAAAAAGAAAATAAATATTATTTTAAGTATTCGGGAAATGCGGCGCTTAAAAACATGGGCCAGAATAAATGGAAATGTTATAAAGAAAAATGAAAAACAAAAAGTACCGAAATTAGAATTTATCCAAATCCAATTGTAAGATAAATCTAACAATGCTGCACCAATATAATTTTGTAAAGTACCACTAATTAAAAAAATGGAAAGAAATGTTGAAGCTAAGGCAAACAAAAGGAGATTCTTTTCACTTCTATTTTGTAAAAATAATAACCAGAATAAAAGACTTAAAACTCCACTTATTATTGCAACAATTAGAATAGAATAGACATCATCAATTGAATCGTTAACTTTTTTCTCAATGTATTTAGGTCCTGTGATAATCAACAAATAATCAATACTAGTTGAGAAGACCTTCGATTTTAACTGATGCGGAGGAATGGTCGATAAATAATCAACCACATGTAAGGCAATTGTATATTCGTTCCCCGGTTTTAAATTAACAGGTACCGGAAGTAAATTATTTAGATACCTGTTTTCAATATACGGGGCTCCGTTAATCCCTGTGTTGCCAAAAGAAGCAACTCGATTGCCATTAATATAAATATCAGAAGCTGCCCATGTCCTGTTATTTAAACCAAATGGAATTTCCCCAAAACTACTATCTAGTTTTATATTAATCCTGAACCATCCTTCCACCCTACCATCCTTGTCTGCCAATTTTTCAGAAAGCTCGGTAGGCATTAGCCTTTCCCAACCAGTAATATCAAAATCCTTTTTTTTCCAACCAGTATCATTCCCCTGTTTAAAGATCCAACCCTTCATTTTGTCGATATTTATATACAAGGTATCCTTGTCATACATACTTGGTTTTAGCAGCAATGTTGTATCCTGTGCATTACACAAACGAATACCAATCAATAAAAGCAAGAGGAATATTTTAATTGACTTCATACAGTTATTTAGATTGGTAATTGAATAATAAACGTAGACCCTTCTCCTTCCTTAGTCTCCACCTTGAAGTCCCCTTCATGCTCCTTCACAATATCATAACTCAAACTCAACCCCAACCCTGTTCTCCACCTAATAAATAACGGCGGATAAGCTTGGCCAGTGGATTTGGTGGAAAAGAAAGGCTGGAAGATCATTTTCATTCTAATTTTAATTGTAGAGCCATCGGTTCGGTTAATATTGTAACCACGGATTTCAATCCGTGGAATTTGCAATCTCATAGAAATATAAAGTGCCGTAGGCACGAAACATATTTATTCAAGATCCTGAAAAATATACTTCTCATCATACTCAATTTTAAATGCCAACAGAAAATCAAGGTACTCCTGTCTAAAAGTCTGCTTTTTATGATGCTCTTCCTGATTTTGTATGTATTTGTATACAGAATCTATTGATGAC